>CAZZFD010000013.1:0-51395 GCA_964653375.1 uncultured Bacteroides sp. | reverse complement strand
TAGGCTCGCCACCCTGCTGGTTCATACCGGCATAGATATAGAATGGATTGCGCCCAACGGATTCTGCATAAGTAACAGAGCTGGACATGGTGGATTCATTGTTCCAGTTGTAGTTAAGGAACATAGAAGCACCTTGGAAAAGTTTGGTATTGCCACCGGAAGTACCTACACCTGCGTCAAAATGGCATGAACCGGAGTCCATAGTACCTGCATACCAGATAACTTCCCAAAGCGGGTTCTTAGAAGCCATATAGGTTTTGAGGGCGTTGTGCATATTGATAAGTTCGGTAGGAGCATAACCTGACCATTCGGAGTTGTATCCCATACCGTCAACACCATGATAAAGAAGGAATTTACCAAGGTTATTATAGTTGGTACTGCCTAATTTGGTGAAAGCATTGCGCCAGTCGGTGGCAATGGAACCGAAAGGTACTGAAGCAACACCGGATACAGCCACACCGTTTTTGTGAGCTATGTCGGCGAATACACCGGGAACCCAGCCGTAGGCAGAAGTCCAGTCGCCATAGTGGTCGATATATGACCATGTGGAGAATACTTCACCGTCCATAGTTCCGGCGGGGAATGCGTTGGAGTTAAATGCGCCGTTGGGGCAGTCACCTATAGGTACCCAGAAAATACAACGTTTGTCGTTGTCATCGTTGATAGTCGAGTAAACCTGAGTGTTGCGGTCGATAAAGCGTGTGCGAGGTTTAACGCGTGAGATGAAGAACTCTTCATCTTCCCATGCCTGATTGTTAACGATGAGTTGACCATTACCACCGTTCCATTGAGTTACGTAGTCGCTGAGGTGGTAGCCGTTCGGCCATGTAAGATACTTGTCAGTAATTTTTTGAGCTTGCATGGGAATTGCTACAACTCCCAGAATAGCTCCAAGAAGTAGTGAATTTTTCATGTACTAATAAGTTGGGTTAATAATTAATTTGACTTTTATTTATATTTGGCACAAAAATAGATATTAAAATAGTTATTATAACGATTAATAAAGTTAAATAAAGTTAAAATATTAGTTTGAATTATGTTTGAAATTTAGAGCCTGTCCCATAATCCATAATGAAAGTTGAGGTGGCCAGCGTTAACATATATTATGGGACAGGCTCTAAATATTTTTCTGTATTTTTGTGGAACGGAATTATGAAGAATATAATTAATGAAGATAGAGTCTAATACAGGGAAATATAAAGTTATCCCGGGGGGATTGTGTACGAGTGAGTATATGCGTCAAATAGCCGACGGGTCAGATTATCTTTTGCTTGCGGTGGAAGATGTGACGCATATTGACCTGAGTGAGGAATCGATAGGACGAATGGTGCTGGTTCTTGCCGAGTCGGGGGGGTCGATGGTCTATAGCGATTATGAGATGAGCGGTGAGTTGATGGCTATGGGTGAATATCTTCCGGGGTCGGTAAGAGATGATTTCCAGTTTGGGCCGGTGGTGATGGTAAATGCCCGTATGTTGGCCAAAGCGGTCGTTGACGCGGGTGATTATCGATATGCGGGGTGGTATGCGGTGAGGTTGATGCTTTCGCGCATGGCTCCAGTGGTGCATATTAAAGAGCCGTTATATAGCTGTGTGCCATTGGATATGCGAAGTGAAGAGACTCGGAGATTTGATTATGTCAATCCGCGTAATGCAGATGTGCAAAAGGAATTTGAGGCGGCTTTTACCGAATATCTGAAAGCGATTGGTGCATATCTTACACCTGGTACGTATATTGAAGCGGATTATGGTGATGGTTTTGCCGTGGAGGCCAGTGTGGTGATACCTGTGAAAAACCGTGTGCGCACAATAGCGGACGCAGTCAGGAGTGCTGCCTTGCAGCGATGTGATTTTGCTTATAATATAATAGTGGTGGATAATCATAGTACAGATGGAACCTCACAGGAGCTTGCTGCGCTTGCCAAGGATATACCGAATCTGATTGTGCATACGCCGAAGGAGAAGAATCATGGTATCGGGGGGTGCTGGAATGAGGCTCTGGGCCATGAGAGCTGCGGACGGTTTGCCGTGCAACTTGACAGTGATGACCTTTATAGTTCGCCGGATACGTTACAGCGTGTAATCGATGTTTTTAGAAGCGGAAACTACGGAATGGTGGTGGGAGCATATACATTGACTGATTTCCGGTTGTCTGTCTTGCCGCCCGGATTGATAGCGCATAGGGAGTGGACTGAAGGGAACGGGCGGAATAATGCATTGCGTGTCAATGGTTTCGGTGCGCCACGTGCTTTTGCTACGTCTATAGCCCGGCGACTGCCTATGCCGGACGTGAGCTATGGCGAGGATTACGTGACAGGACTTCAGATATCGCGCAGTTATCGTGTGGGCCGTATTTTTGATTCGCTTTATCTTTGCCGACGCTGGGAGGGGAATTCGGATGCGGCATTGGCTCAGGAGAAGATTAATGCCAATAATCTGTATAAAGATACTGCAAGAACCAATGAAATAATTGCCCGCCAGCGGCTTAACTTACAATGAAATTAACCGACAGAATAGATGATTTTTTTGCGCGTCAGCTTGCTTGCTGGCCGGAAGTAGCCACACGCTATGCCGCACTTGAAGATGTGAAGATGCGCACTGTCATGGTGGGTGACAGGGAGGTGCGGCTGATGTATAATCCGGCACGGGCGATATCGACGGCTGCTAAAGTCGATGATGTGAATATAGGCAAGCGGCGTTGCTTTTTGTGCAGAACTAACCGCCCGAATGAGCAGATGGCTCTGGAGTATCGTGATTACGAAGTGCTTGTTAATCCTTTTCCGATATTCCGCAGGCATCTGACCATAGTGGCAAAAGAGCATACACCGCAGCATTTGAGCGGATGTATAGCGGATTTTTTAGCGTTGGCTGAGGAGCTGGAGGGGTTTACCGTATTTTATAATGGAGCGAGATGCGGAGCTTCAGCTCCTGATCATCTGCATTTTCAGGCTGTGCCTGAAGAAGAATTGCATTTCAGCGAAAATATCATAACGTCGGGCGCTGCGGTGGTGAGTGGACATTCGATTGCGGTGATGGAAAGGCAGTTGGAGGATATTATAGCCGGTTTGCCCAAAAGTGATGGCGCTGAAGAGCCGATGATGAGTTTACTGGCTTATTATAGCGGAGGGCGATGGAATGCGGGTGTTTTTCCGCGCAGAGCTCATCGCCCTGACTGTTATACTTCCGATGCTTCGGACGATACCGGAGTGATGGTGAGTCCGGGTGCCATAGATGTCGCAGGCGTGATGGTGACTCCGCGGTTGATTGATTTTGAGAGACTTGACGCTTCCGCTATAGCACAAATATATGAACAGGTGTTGATGCCATTTACGGCTGTGCCTAAGATAGAAGTGGGAATAATGAGCAGCGACACGGTGACTTTGACGCCAATAGGAAATGTGAGTTGTCATGACAATCCGGTGAGGTTTACGGCAGAGGATACTGACAGCCGTATAATGCTCCATGATGTGATGATAGGAATAGGTTTTCATTGGCAAAGGTTGGAAAATCAGACGTTTGAGGGAAGTGTTATACTTACACCTACGGCTGATGGAATCAGTGTGGTTAATCTGATAGATGTGGAGCGGTACTTGCTTAGTGTGGTATCGTCGGAGATGAATTCGCAGGCTTACGGTGAGTTTATCAAGGCTCATGCCATAATTTCACGCAGCTGGCTTATGGCACAGATATTTCCTGACCATTCGTTGGCCCGATACAAATGTCGGGAAGATGAGGGTGAGACCGTGAGATGGTATGACCATGATGCGCATACGAGTTTTCATGTCTGTGCCGATGATCATTGTCAACGATACCAGGGTATAGTGAAAGCTTCGTCGGATCATGTGGCTGAGGCGGTGAAGTCGACGCGGGGTATGGTGCTGACTTATCGCGGCAGATTGTGTGACGCCCGGTTTTCAAAATGTTGCGGAGGGGTCACGGAGCTTTTTTCGACTTGTTGGCAACCTGTTGATTACGAATATTTGCGCAAGGTGGAAGACCCTTATTGTGCTAATCCGGGTCGGGATGTGCTTCGGCGGGTGCTTAATGATTATGATCTCGAAACTCCCGATTTCTATGATTGGGAGGTGAAGTATGACGCTAAGGAACTGGCAGCTATAGTCAGAGAAAGGTCGGGTGTTGATTACGGAGAGATAGTGTGCATTACTCCACTGCACCGTGGTGTGTCGGGACGAATAGACCGTTTGGCTATAGAAGGTACCAAAAGGAGCAGGATAATAGGCAAGGAGTTGGAAATCAGGCGTACGCTTTCGCGCTCACATCTATATAGTTCGGCATTTGAGGTGATTTCGGGTGAACTTGACGGACATGGAGTGCCGATGGACTGGACTATACGCGGACGAGGCTGGGGACACGGAGTGGGATTGTGTCAGATAGGGGCAGCGGTGATGGCGTCAAAAGGAATGAGTTATACCGAGATACTCAGCCATTATTTTCCGGCAACGAAGATAACCAAACTTTATTGATATGCTGCCCAAAGGAAAGAAATTGCTCAGAGGAGTATCGTGGATTCCGACTCTATATTTTGCCGAGGGATTGCCATATATAGTGGTGATGTCGCTTGCCGGAATCATGTACACACGTATGGGTGTGGAAAATTCACGTATGGCGCTTTATACTTCTTTACTGTCACTGCCTTGGGTCATCAAGCCGCTCTGGAGTCCGTTTGTGGATATTTTCAGCAGCAGGCGCCGGTGGATTGTGGTCACGCAAGTATCGATATCTGCGATGCTTTTTGTTATAGCGTTGGCTTTGCCGGGGGAATTGTTTTTCAGGGTAACGCTTGGCGCATTTTTTGTGATGGCTTTTCTTTCGGCAACTCATGATATAGCTGCCGACGGGTTTTATATCGATGCACTCGATGAGTCGACGCAATCGTTTTTCGTGGGAATACGAGCCACCTGTTATCGGGTAGCCATGATGGCCGCCCAAGGCCCATTGGTGATACTTGCTGGATATTTCGAGAATGTTACGGGCGATATACCGCAGGCATGGGCATGGATATTTTATATTCTTTCGGGATTTTACATGGTATTTGCTCTATATCATTTTATAGTATTGCCATGGCCACAGAGTACGAATGTTCGGCGCTATATCAATGCGGCTGGTGTGTGGCGTGAGTTTGTGGATACATTCAAGAGTTTTTTTACAAAACCGGGTATAGGTGGAGCGCTGTTGTTCATATTGCTTTACCGCTTTCCAGAGGCACAGCTTGTGAAACTAATTCCACCATTTCTGCTTGATTCGCCTGAAAACGGCGGACTGGGATTGACTACCATGCAGGAAGGTTTGGCTTATGGAACGGTGGGTGTGGGCGGATTGCTGACCGGCGGTATATCGGGTGGTATTGTGGCATCGGGTTCGGGATTGAAGCGGTGGCTTAAGCCGATGGCATGGAGTATGTCGCTGACGTGTCTGGTGTTTGTATATCTCAGTTGGGCAGAATCTCCCTCGTTGCTGACTATAAATATATGTGTGGGAATAGAGCAATTTGGTTATGGATTCGGCTGTACGGCTTATATGCTTTATCTGCTGATGTTTTCGGCAGGAGATAGGCCGGCATCGCATTATGCTTTATGTACGGGATTGATGGCACTTGGGCTGATGCTTCCGGGAATGGCTGCGGGATATATCCAGCTATGGCTCGGTTACGACGGTTTCTTCTTATGGACAGCACTGTGCTGTGTGGCTACAATAGGTGTGAGCTATTTTATTAAATTACCTCAAAACGAGAAGCAATGACTTTGAATCCGAAATTGAAATTTGCGCTGCAAGTGCTGATACCGGTAGCCATAGGAGTGGGTGTGGTGGCGTTGATGATGGGCAATGAATTTAGCCTCAGTCAATTTGAACAAATACCTTGGACCCGTTATACTATCGGGGCCATACTGTTGGCCTGGGTGAGTATGGCTGGCAGGGAGTGGGGTATGATGTGGCGTTTCAGAGTGTTGACAGACAGAGAACTGTCGTGGAAATCGACATTCAGGGTGACAATGATGTGTGAGTTTACATCGGCAATAACTCCGACTTCGGCCGGGGGGTCGGCACTGAGTATGATTTTTCTCAACCGCGAGGGATTGACATTAGGCAGGGCTACATCTCTAACCATGATAACGCTGATGCTTGACCAGCTGTTTATGACCCTGATGTGTCCGATAGTGTTGCTGTGTATACCTTATGCGTCGCTGCTGGGATTTGATGATTCGGGAGTTACGGCCGGTCTGGCTACAATGTTCTGGATAGTGTATGGTGGGATAGTGGCAATCACGGTGTTGCTATATCTCGGAGCATTGGTGATTCCTCATAAAATAGCGGGTGGAATAAGCCGGTTGTTTTCTTGGCGATTGCTGCGACGATGGAAAGCTAAGGCTGATGAGACCGGGCAAAATATGATAGTTGCCGGAGCAGATTTGCGCGGGCGTGGCATGAAGTGGTGGGCAGAAGCGTTTGGCGCGACAGCTTTTACGTGGATATGCCGATTTTTGGTGGTCAACGCTTTATTCTTAGGATTTGCGCCGCTGGCATCACAGGCGGTGGTGTTCGGGCGTCAGTTCGTGGTGTGGACTTTGCTCACAGTAAGTCCTACTCCGGGAGGAAGCGGGGTGAGCGAGTGGTTGTTTTCCACCTATTACGGAGACCTAATTTCTGATGCTTCGATGGTGTTGGTGATAGCCATTTTATGGCGTATAATCACTTACTACGTCTATCTGGCGATAGGTGTATTCGTGGTTCCGGGGTGGCTTCGTTCGGCAGGAAAGAAGCGCAACAGGTGAGATTGACAATCGTTATTGGGGCAGACGTATGTGTTCTATGCCGCGTTTGATACGACGCACGGTTTCATCTAAGCCAAGAAGTTCGGTGATGTCAAACATATGCGGGCCTTTACATTCGCCAACCATAGTGAGACGGAAAGCATTCATGACATTGCCAAGATGATAACCTTTTTCGGCAATCCAGCCGAGTACTACGGGCTCGGTGGCTGCAGAAGAGAAATCATCGATACCTTTGAGTACTTCGATAAGTTCATTCATGATGGCGGGCATCTCGGCACTCCAGCGTTTTTTTATGGCTTTTTCATCGTAGGTCAGCGGTTCGGTGAAGAAATATTTGCTTTGTTCCCATAAGTCGCTGACGAAGTTGATGCGACCTTTGACAAGTCCGATTACTCTGGCTATATATTTATCATCGAAAGCGTTGGGGTCAACGCCATTGGCTCGGAGAACGGGTTTGTAAAGGGTGACCAGTTCGGCATCAGGCATTTCTTGCAAATATTTGTGGTTAAACCATTTGCCTTTTTCGAAATCGAATTTGGCACCGCTGCGGGAGCAGTGGGCGAATGAGAATTTCTTGATAAGTTCGTCGATGCTCATAATCTCGGTGTCATCGCCGGGATTCCAGCCGAGCAGAGCAAGGAAATTGACCACGGCCTGCGGCAGATAGCCCCGTTCACGATAACCTGATGATATCTCATTGCTTTTGGGGTCGTGCCATTCGAGCGGGAACACGGGGAAGCCAAGGCGGTCGCCGTCGCGCTTGCTGAGTTTGCCTTTGCCATCGGGCTTAAGCAGCAAAGGTAGATGGACAAAAGCCGGCATAGAGTCTTTCCAACCGAATGCTTCGTAGAGAAGCACATGGAGCGGAGCAGAGGGAAGCCATTCTTCACCTCTAATCACGTGGGTGACTTCCATCAGATGGTCGTCGACAATATTGGCAAGGTGATATGTGGGCAGGTCATCGGCGCTCTTGTATAGGACTTTGTCGTCAAGAATAGAAGAGTTGATGGTGACTTTGCCGCGTATAAGGTCGTTGACTTCCACATCGCGTCCGGCATCAATCTTGAAGCGCACCACGTATTTATGTCCTTCGGCAATGAGACGGTCCACTTCCTCTCGAGGCATGGTGAGAGAATTGCGCATTTGGCCTCGGGTGGAGGCATCGTATTGGAAATTTGGTTTTGCAGCGCGAGCGGCTTCGAGTTCTTCGGGAGTGTCGAAAGCTATATAGGCTTTGTCGGCGTCAAGCAGTCTCTTGACATGCTCGCGGTAGATATCGCGACGTTCGCTTTGCTTGTATGGTCCATAGTTGCCACCTTCTCTGACACCTTCGTCAATCTTTATTCCGAGCCAAGCGAGAGCTTCATTGATATAATCTTCGGCCCCGGGCACGAAACGCTGAGAGTCAGTGTCCTCGATACGCAAAATCATATCACCGCCCATCTGGCGGGCAAAGAGATAGTTATATAGAGCAGTGCGCACACCGCCGATGTGAAGCGGTCCGGTGGGCGAAGGAGCAAATCTTACGCGAACTTTTCTTTCCATAACAGTAGTAAAATATTTTTCTGCCACAAAATTACTCATTTTCTTCTCACACACAAAATCGATTATTCACCGCTCTAAAAGAAAAAATATGATAAATGTGTGACGTGGAGAAAATAGGGATTGTGAGATGGTTGAGATTAGAGAAAAATTCGTAATTTTGCACTCAAAGAAAACCATCAGAAACCAATAACTCACCTTTAACGTGGAAACGAAGTATATTTTTGTCACCGGAGGTGTGGTGTCGTCGTTAGGAAAAGGCATCATCTCCGCATCGTTGGCCTGTTTGCTTAAGGCTCGCGGTTACAGAGTCACCATTCAGAAGTTTGACCCGTATATCAATATTGACCCCGGGACTTTGAACCCCTATGAACATGGCGAATGTTATGTGACAAACGACGGTCATGAGGCGGACCTTGATTTAGGTCATTACGAACGATTTACGAATGTGGCTACGTCGCGCGCCAACAATGTGACTACCGGACGTATCTATCAGAGTGTAATCGATAAGGAGCGCCGTGGTGATTATCTAGGCAAGACTGTGCAGATTATACCTCATATTACAGATGAAATCAAGCGTAATGTGAAATTGCTCGGAAAAACCGGTGAATATGACTTTATAATCACTGAAATCGGTGGTACTGTGGGTGATATCGAGTCGCTTCCATTTCTGGAGAGTGTGCGTCAGCTGCGGTGGGAACTGGGTATCGACTCTCTTTGCGTACATCTTACGTATGTGCCTTATCTGCGTGCAGCCAAGGAGCTTAAAACCAAGCCTACGCAGCATTCGGTGAAGCAGTTGCAGCAGTTGGGCATTCAGCCTGATGTGCTGGTGCTTCGTACGGAGCGTGACATACCGCTGGCTATGCGCAGAAAGATAGCTCAATTTTGTAATGTGGCTCCTGATGCCGTGGTACAGTCAATAGACCGTCCCACTATCTATGAGGTGCCTATAATGATGCATGAGCAGCATCTTGACGAGATTGTACTCAGGAAGATGGGTATTACTCCCGAAGGTCAGCCTGATATGAAGCAGTGGTGTAATTTCCTTGATAAAATAGTCAACGCCAAAGAAGAGGTGAACATAGGTCTGGTGGGTAAGTATGTTGAACTTCAGGATGCTTATAAATCAATCAATGAGGCACTCTTTCAGGCAGCAACGTACAACGACCGCCGTCTGAACCTGCGCTATATTCATTCCGAAAAACTTACCGACAGCAATGTAGATGAGCAGATGAAGGGGTTGGACGGTGTGATTATAGCACCCGGATTCGGTCAGCGCGGTGTAGAAGGTAAGTTTGTGGCTCTGCGGTGGTGTCGCGAGAATGATGTGCCCACATTCGGTATATGTCTGGGTATGCAGTGTATGGTGATAGAATTTGCCCGTAATGTGCTCGGCTATGCCGATGCCAACAGTACGGAGATGAATCCATCGACGGCACACAATGTGATAGACCTTATGGAAGAGCAGAAAAGTATCTCCAATATGGGCGGTACGATGCGACTGGGAGCGTATGACTGCACCCTGAAGCCGGATAGCCATGCAGCCAAGGCTTATGGCAAGACACAAATAAAAGAGCGGCACCGTCATCGCTTTGAGTTTAACAATGATTATCGTGAGGCATTTGAAAAAGCCGGTATGAGGTGTGTGGGTGAAAATAGCGCCACTCATCTTATAGAGGTGGTTGAGATACCAGAATTGCGCTGGTATGTCGGGACTCAGTATCATCCTGAATATACTTCGACGGTGTTGACTCCCAATGCTTTGTTCCTTGATTTTATACGTGCGGCCATAGCTTATGGCAACGATAAGAAATAAACATCTAAACCTATCATTATCCGAACAATGAATAAGAATACAATCATAGGCATGCTGCTCATGGGAGCTATCATCATGCTTTTTATGTATGTCAATCAGCCTTCGGCTGAAGAATTGGCCCGTCAGCGACAGCTGGCTGAAGAGCAATTGCTTGCCGCACAACAGGAGGCTAAAGAGACACAGGTACTAACGGTGGACAGTGTTTCACCGGCCGAAGTACGCGGTATAGTAGATGTGGTTCGTACATACGGAAAACTTTCTGCCGACGGCAAATATGTGTATCCTGCCGGAAATGTCACACTTGAAGTGTCGGCTGATTCAGCAGTGACCGGCTCAGTGGTGATGTCGGGTTATACTGTGAGTGTGGCCGATATTTTGCGGGCAGAGTATCCTGCTGAGCTTACGGCAGTGCAACGCTTGGATGTGGTGAGGGCATTGCGGTCGGTCATTGCCAATGCCGAGCGTGAGCAGGGTTTTTCGCTGCATCGATATGGTACTGATTCGATAGTGACTCTGACTAACGACACTCTTTCACTGCGCATAGCATCGAAGGGTGCCATGGTGGTCGATGCGTCATTGCTACGCTATCAGAAGTATGATTCTACGCTGGTCAACCCTATAGCTCCCGGGACCGATAATTACGGTTTTGTTCTTACTTCCGCTTCACAGAGTTTTGACACTCGTGATTATTATTTCACTCCAGAGATGGAAGGGGATTCGGCTGTGTTGATGAAGCTGGATCTCGGCAACGGAGCTTTCTGGGGAGTACGATACAAATTGATTCCTGACAGCTATCTGTTTACTATGGATATAGTGCAGGAGGGAATGGAGGCAATTCTGCCGGTTTCGACATCGGAAATTACTTTCCTTTGGGATCAGAAGATGGCCCGCAACGAGGAGGGACGAATGTTTGAGGAGCGCAACAGTACCATATATTATATGGATACGGCCGGCGATGTTGACAATCTTTCGGAGTATGACAACGACAGCGAGGAGTTTACGCAGCATTTGCGCTGGATAGCATATAAGAATCAGTTTTTCTCCACAGTGTTGATTCCGCAGAGCTATTTTTCTTCGGCTAAGTTGACATCGGAAGTGTTAAAAGAGGATCCTGATTATCTGAAATATCTCACCTCGGAGACTACTTTCGATTATTCGCCTTCACGTGCCAATCCATTGTCGTTCACATGGTTTGTGGGTCCGAATTATTATCCTATGCTTTCCGAACTGTCGGAAACCATTGCTCCGGAAGAGGATTTGCATCTGACCCGTCTTGTGCCGCTCGGGTGGTCACTCTTCCGCTGGATCAATACACTTATAGTGATTCCGGTGTTCTCGTTCCTCGGCGGATTTATCTCCAATTATGGAATAATCATACTTTTGCTCACGATATTCATCAAGATTCTGCTTTTCCCCTTCACATACAAGAGCTATATGTCGCAGGCCAAGATGCGTATTCTTGCTCCTGAGATAAAAGAAATCAATGAGCGCTATCCTGCTAAGGAAGATGCATTGAAACGTCAGCAAGAGACTATGGCTCTTTATAGGAAGGCCGGAGCAAATCCGATGTCGGGGTGTCTGCCGATGTTGCTGCAGATGCCTATCCTTATAGCTATGTTCAATTTCTTCCCGTCGGCAATAGAGTTGCGCGGTCAGTCGTTTTTGTGGGCGCATGATCTTTCGGCTCCTGATATCATATTTCATTGGGATGCCAATATCCCCATCATTTCATGGATATTGGGCAATCACCTGAGTCTATTTTGCTTACTTATGACGGCTGTAAATATCATATATACGCGTATCAATATGCAGAATCAGCCGAGTACTATGCCGGGTATGAAATGGATGATGTATCTGATGCCGTTGATGTTCCTTTTCTTCTTCAATAATTATGCGGCCGGTTTGAGCTACTATTATTTTCTGTCGTTGCTTATCACTATAATTCAAACATATATATTCCGTAAGGTGGTGAGTGAAGAGAAGGTGCGTGCCACGATGAAAGCCAATGCCGCCAAGCCACGTAAGAAGAGCGGATTTTTAGCACGTCTGGAGGAGGCTCAGCGTAAGCAGCAGGCTGCTATGCGTGAACAGCAGCGTAAGCAGAGCAAGAAGCGTTAATATACGATACACATAAAATAAGAAATCGGAGTACCTGCGATGGCGGGTGCTCCGATTTTTTGGGGGTAAGTGATGTGTCAGAAGCGTGGACGACCGCCACCGCCACCCGGGGGAGGACCCATGGGACCACGTTGCATATCCTGACCCGGGACAGAGGGTTGATTGCCTTTGCCAAAGGTGTTGAACTTGTAGGAAACAGATACCATGAAATAGCGTGTAAGGTCGTTGTAGCGGAGGTCGTCGATATAGTTGGCAGTTACGGAGCGTGATATATTGCTGCGTTGCTGGAGAAGGTCGTAGGCTTTGAGTGAGAAGGTTAGAGATTTGTCTTTGAGCGTGGAGTAGGATATGGAGGCGTTCCACATAATCTCGTTGGTATCGAATCCGGCTCCGTAGCCACGATTTGCGGTGTAGTTGATATCGGAGTTTAGCACGATGCCTATGGGAGTATAGTAATAGGCGGAGAAAGTACCGCCATAGCTGTGGACTTTCCGATTGTTTTGCCCGCTGAGCGAGTTGGTGGTGTACTGTAATGAGTAGCGCGGGCGTAATTCAAATTCGAGATTGTCGGGACGGAAGGATATCGAGGGGAAGATGTTCCAGAAGAGGGTACCGCTGATATTACGTTCGCCGTTGTTGAAGCCTACACGGCGATTGTACATGGCAAAAGTGTGGGCAGTCACTTGCCATGCTTTGTTGCGAAGAGGCTGCGAGAACATAAACATGAGTCGTCCGCTCCACACTCCGTTGACATTCTCATAATAAGTGGTCTGGGTACCTGCCTTCGGATCAAACATAGTGCGTGACACGATGGAGTTTCGGGTAAGTTCAAAATTACCCATCAACATGATTGAGCGCTGAGCATCTTGATTGAAATCACGATATTGCAGTCGCAGGTAGTGTGAAAATGAAGGCTTCAGGCCCGGATTGCCGACTACGATACGCATGGGGTCGGAGCGGTCGATTACAGGTTGCAGCTGAGCGATGGAGGGTTGGGATTCCCGTCCGCGATAGTTGATGCTGACGTTGCCGGCTTTGCTTAATTTATATCTATATCGGATAAAGGGAGCTATATTCCATACGCTTCGTTCTACATTGCGCCGGCTGTCAATGAGATTGATGCTTTTGGAACTTGAGGGAACAAATGACAGACCGGCTTCAAGGTTATGCACGCGGTTGACGAATTTATATCCCAAGCGGATATCCTGAGCGAGGAAGTCGTTGCGGAAGCGATTGCTGAGGGTGTCGTTGAGAACCAGATTTTCATAGTCGATCACGGGATTGGTGCCCGGTCCGTCGGGATAGATGAGGGGGTGGTCGTAGACAAGTTTATCGGCATTATTCCAGCGATATTGCACGCGATATGCGAGCGTGAGGAAATGCCCTTTCGAGGCATCGCCAAGCGGTTCGGTCCAAGTGGCACGGGCCTGAGCCATATCGCTCCATGTGTGATTGTCGGTGAGCTGGTCGTAGAGGTCGGTAGAGTCGTTGAAGTTGTAAAAAATGTTGCGCGCGAATGAGTTTCCATCTTCGGTGACATTAGAATGCTGATAGCGCAAGTGTATCGAGAAAGAGCGACCGCGATGCTGGCGGAAATTATGGTTGTAGGTTAGAGATGCTCCGTATTCGAATGATTTGCCGTCGGAGTTCTGACGGTTGAAGCTGCTGTTGACAGGTGAACGGAGAGCGTCGCCGGCCATGTTCAGTGTGGTGTCGAGTGAGAATGAATTATTGACGTTGTAAGATATGTTAGGGCGGAAATCGATGGTGTTGAATGAGTCGGGTTGCCACAATAATCGGAAGTCGGCACGGAAGTTATGGGAGCGGTCGCGAGTGGATTTATCGGTGTTGGCCCAGGATGTGCTGTCTCCGGGAAGAATATATTGGCGTTTGCTTTGTTGAATTGACTCGCGGTCGGTGTGAGAGTACATAACGTTGCCTCCTACACGAAGTATCTCTTCTTTACCGACGTTGAAATTGATGCCGACAGATTGCGAGGTGTTGATGCCGTTGTTTCCACCAAAACGGCGGAATCGGTTGCCGTTGCTGTCGGTAAAGCCGAGTTCGTTAATGTTGTTGAAGTTGCCGAGCAGGGTTACTTGATTGTTGTTCCAAAATTTATTGACGTTAAAAGACCCTTTATAACGGTCGTCGGTGCCGTAGCCGGCTTCGGCCACACCGAAATAGCCGTTTTTCATGCCCGGTTTGGTGGTGAGGTTTATTACGGTTTCTTCTTCGCCATCGTCAACTCCTGTGAGTCGGGCGAGGTCGCTTTTGCGCTCGACTACTTGTAATTTGTCCACCATATTGACCGGGAGATTTTTGGAGGCAACTTTAGGGTCGTCGCTGAAAAATTCTTTACCGTCAATCAAAATCTTTTTTACTTCGCTGCCATTGGCGGTGATTTTGCCTTCGGAGTCTACCTCCACCCCCGGCAGACGCTTGAGAAGGTCTTCCACCACGGCATTAGGTTGTGTTTTGTAGGAGTCAGCGTTAAATTCTACGGTATCCTCTTTTACTTTCACGGCAGTCTTGACACCTATTACCTTAACCTCGCTGAGCATGATTGACGATTCGGTTAATTCAATAGGGGCGACAGTGAGGTCTTTATCGGTAACCTTCACGCGCTTGTGAGCGGTGTTATAGCCCAAATATAAACATTCGAGCAGATATTCGCCCGCTTTTACATCAGGGATAGAATATCTGCCGTTAACGTTGGTCTTTACACCTTTTACAAAAGTAGAGTCAGTCTTTAGCAAACGTACAGTGGCTTGTGCCATCGGTTCTTTTTCGGGGTCAATCACTTGACCTTTGATTATCGCTGCCGGAGCTGCAAATGAAGTGAGCAGGAGCGTGGTGAGCAGCGTAATTCTAAATAAAATTTGGAACATCGGTTTATTAATCTTTTCTACAAATAAATTGACAGTCGCGGGGCTGAAAAGTTTAATCGCATTATGTAAAAAAACAAGATAAAAATGCAAAACTATTGAGTAGTGAAAATTGTAGTATAAATAAAAAGCAATGATTATGATACGAGTACACAAATTATCTATAATGGCTTCCGTCGCGGTAGCGATGTCTTTTACGGCCTGTGGGGCATGGGTGTCTTCAAGCGATAGTGATAATTCAGGTTACTATGCCGTCAGTTCGGGATACACATGGGCTCCCGGTTTACCAGGTGCGCCATATTATTACAATCCTTACTGGAACAGTGATATCTATCCGGGAGCTTATCTGCCGGGGCGTCCGATTCCGGCTCCTGCATATCGGCCTTCATACCGTCCGTCTATATCAGTCAACGCTCCTTCGGGCAATGTCCGTCCGGGCTATAATTCCAATTCGGGTATAAGTGTATTGCCTGATAAAATTCCAGTAAATGATTCGCCATCATCATCAGTAGTGCCACCTAACCGTATACCGACACAGCAGATTACAGGCGGAATGCCGGGTTTGGCAACGCCACCCTCAGGTTCGGGACTTACAACTGCCGGACGCCATTAGTCGGCTAAATAAGAGAAAAGTAAAGTCCTCGTGTCAGTTTCGATACGAGGACTTTGCTTGTGTGTGGGATTTAATCGTGATTCAAAGGTTTGGCTTCCCAGCCGAGGGCACTTGCTCCGAGTACGGCCGCATCGGCTTCCTTGAGTTCGGATAGCAGAATCTTGACTTTGCCTTTCCAGATGCTGAGCATGTTTTTTTCCATAGATTCGCGCATGGGCTCGAGCAGAAGGTTGCCGGCTTTGGCGAGACCTCCGAACAGTATGAAGGCTTCCGGAGCGGAGAATACAGTGAAGTCGGCCAGAGCTTCGCCAAGTACTTTGCCTGTGTAATTAAATACTTTTTTTGCAATTTCATCGCCGGCAATAGCGGCATCATAGACATCTTTGGAGGTGATGTCTTCGATAGGTATACTGCGAAGAGCCGATGGCTGGTCGCTCATTTCAAGAAATTCACGGGCTGTACGTGCAACACCGGTGGCGGAACAGTATGTTTCGAGACAGCCTGTGCGACCACAACCGCACAGACGGCCGTTGTTGCGCTTAACGATAACGTGCCCAAGCTCACCTGCGAATCCGTCGTGACCATATACGAGCTGACCGTTTATAACGATACCGCTACCGACGCCGGTGCCGAGCGTTATCATAATGAAGTCTTTCAAACCGCGTGCAGCTCCGTAGGTCATCTCGCCTATCGCAGCGGCATTGGCGTCGTTGGTGATGGCTACGGGAATACCGAACTTTTCGGAAAGCATCTGAGCGAAAGGTACGGGAGTAGGCCAGGGGAGGTTGACACCATCTTCAATCATGCCGGTGAAATAGTTGGCATTAGGAGCGCCTACGCCTATGCCGTAAATTTTATCAACAGCGTCGACACTGCGCACCAGTTTCATCGTTTCTTCATAGAGTTCATCAATATAATCTTCGATTTTGGCATGTTTGCGGGTTTTGATTGAACCGCTTGCGAGTACTACACCACGGGCATCTACCACACCAAATACAGTGTTGGTGCCACCCATATCTATGCCGATAACGTAAGGCTTGGAATTATTCATTTGATATTGGTTTTATGGTTAATTATGGCAAAGATAGCAAAGTTTTTTTCACTTCGCTTCTAATGGGAGGGATTTTTTTGATAATAATGTGATAATCGATGTCAGAAAGCATTGCTTTCACCGTGAATGGCATTTAACACGGTTCGGACCATAATCTTCAAGTCGAGCAGTATGCTCCAGTTTTCGATATACCAAACGTCGTATTCCACTCGTTTTTCCATCTGCCAGAGTTGTTCAGTCTGTCCCCGGAACCCGCTAATCTGAGCCCAGCCGGTGATGCCTGGTTTGATATAGTGGCGTACCATATATTTATTGATAAGATGGGAATATTCTTCGGTGTGGAGCAGCATATGGGGGCGCGGACCTACTACTGACATATCGCCTCGCAGTACGTTGAAAAATTGTGGCAGTTCGTCAATGCTGGTTTTGCGCAGGAAGTCGCCCACACGGGTTTTGCGTGTGTCGTGTTTGGAGGCTTGCACTCGGTCGCTATCGGCATTGACGCGCATGGTTCGGAATTTATAGCAGTAGAATTCCCGTCCACGATAGCCTGTGCGTCTTTGCTTGAAGAATATCGGTCCTGGCGATGATATCTTGATAGCTATGGCCACGGGGATAAGTACGATGGGAGAACACAGTATGACTAACGAAGAGAAGGCGATGTCAAACGAGCGCTTTATCAGTCGGTTACGAAGGAGCGAGAGCGGCTGGTGACGTACGGTCAGCAGCGGGATAGAGCCTAAGGCATACATCTCGTAGTTGCGGCTTACATAGCGTGCAATCTGAGGGACATAAAAGTAGCGCACCACATTTTGCTCAGTGATGTCAAGCACTTTTTTGATTTGTTCTTCGTTTTCTCCGGGGAGTACACAGTAGACTTCATCAATTTTGTTAATCTTGATGTATTCGTTAAGTCCGTCAATTTTGCCTCTGTATAACTCGGCGTCGACTATGTCCGAGGGGGTGTCGTCGAAAAAACCGGTAATCTGATATCCGAAGCCTACGTCAGATTTCAACACTTGATAGAGGCGTCGGCTTGTGGGGTTGGCTCCTACTATGACTACTTTACTGAAATTGCGCCCTTTTCGTCGAAAATGTTTGATGAGTATTCGAGCCAAAGTCCACCATAGAGGCACACATACTACGAGTAAACCATAGAATAACACGAATGATTTCCAGCTGATGGTGTCGATGCCGATAAAGTATAGGCAGCAGATGAATATCAGGGCGTGGAATGCGATGCATTTGAAGGAATTGGCAATAACATGCTCCATGGCTATGGTGCGGAGCACACGCATGTGTTTGACCGAATAAAGGGCTACGAGATAGGCTGCATTGGCGATGAGCCATACGGAGCGGGAGCGGGTACTGACAAAGTTGGGACTCAACAGCGCTGTAGCGATGTACACGCCGTTGAATACCAGCATATCAAGGCACGTAAGTATCAGCTGGATATACTTGCCGTAGCGACCTTTCTGGTTTATTTCAGTCATTTACACACTTTATTTCATTAAGCGATGCGGCGTTGTGATTGATATTGCCGCGCTCATGGGGAATCAGAGTTTTGAATCAATAATTTCAATCTTTTTTTCGAGGTCGGTCAATGTGGCTTGCAGGCGGTGGATATTTGACTGGATGTCGGAAATCAAAGAATTGCCTGAGCGGGATTTAGCTGTGAGGAAGCTCAGATTGTTTTCGTAGGTCTTGAGTTCGGCTTTGCGGGTTTCGTAGGCGCGGACCATGCGTTCGCGTTCGCGGAGCAAACGCGGACGGTCGCTGTCGGACATTGAGTCAATCTCGGTGCGGAACGCTTGAATACGTGACTGATTGCCGTTGATGTCATAGCGGACGAATAGTTCGCGCATGGTGTTGCGGTAATTTTCGGCAAGTTTGTCTTTGTCGCGGAATGGTACGTGACCAATGCCCTGCCACTGGGTGCGCAGTGACTGTATGCGTTCAATGGCGTCTTCACGGGGTATATTGCAGTCTTCAGCCAGGAGTGAAGTGAGTTCGGTAAGTATCTGGCGTTTCAGTTTAAGGTTGGCGTTTTCGGCTTTACGCTGGTCGCCTGTGGCAGTTTTTTTTGCAGCGAAGAATTTGTCGCAAGCCTCGTTGAATCGCTGCCAGAGTGTATCGGAATATTTTTTTGGTACGGCACCGATTGATTTCCATTCTTGCTGTAGTTTTACCAGGATATCTGTGGTTTTACGCCATTCGGTGCTTTCGCTGAGGGCTTCGGCCTGTTCGACAAGCGATGTCTTTTTACCGAGGTTTTCATTGAGAGTATCTTTGACGGTGTTGAAGAAAGTGGCTTTGGTCTGGAAGAATTTGTCGGCTACTGCACGGAAGCGGTTGAAAAGTGCATTGTTGGCTTTGCGTGAGGCATAGCCAAGGGTTTTCCACTGCTGCTGAAGGTCAAGCAGGGTGCGTGTGGCTTCGTTCCAGGCGCTGAAAGAGGTGAGGGAGTCGAGGTCAATGGCTTCGGCTTTTTCACATAATGCTGTTTTTGCTTCTTCGTTTTGCTGCTCGCGGAGCTTGCGCTGTTCGAAGAAGTCCTGATATCGTTTGTTGATGCCGGCGGATGCTTCCTTGAATTGAGCCCAGATGGATTCGCGAAGTTCTTTAGCTACGGGTCCAATCTGGCGCCATTTTTCATGCAGGTCCTGCAGGCGACGGAATGCCGTGATTATGTCGTCTTCTGAAGCAAGTGCTTCGGCTTCGGTGATAATCAGTTGCTTTTCAGCGAGGTTTTTCTTGAAATCGTAATCGCGAAGTTCTTTGTTGACTTTCCATTGATCGTAGAATTTCTCTACGGCGTCCTGATAGGCTTTCCAGGTGTCTGTGGCATTTGTAGGGGGTACTTCGCCGATTTCTTTGAATTCTGTCTGGAGTTCTTTGGCGCGAGGATAGTGTCTGTTGACGTTATCGGCATCTTCGCTCATGGAGTTGAGCTCGGCTATAATGGCTTGCTTGCGTTGGAGGTTCTGGAGCTGTTGTGCTTCTATTTGTGCGCGAATTGCAGCTTTTTTCTCTTTTACTTCCGCCATGAGGGCTTTGAACCGGTTTTCCTGGTCGATGAGGGTGTCATCGAGAGTAAAGCTCTCAATGTCGCCACCGGCTTCAATGAAGGCTTGGCGAGCTGTGTATATGGCATCGTTGCGTAAGGAATAGAAATGCTGTTTGAGGGAAGTTAACTCGTCGGAGTCGATATCGGAATTGTCCTTGACCAAGGCCGACAGGCGTTCAATCACAGCTTCGGCTGAGCCGAGTGATTCTTCAGCCGGTGGCTCCGGAGTGATGTCGGCGGGTGAGATGATTGAAGATTCGGATACTTCGGTTGTTGCTGAAAGTTCAGAGTCTGAGGATGATGCGTTCAGCTCCACGGGAGCGTTAGCGTCGTTGTTGAGCATTTCCATTGATATAGTTTTTTCGTTGGTTTATTACATAATATTTTCCACCCTGAGACATTTATGGACAGGGGAGAAAATGGTTATGAGTTGTTTCGGTCTCAAAAGTAGGTAATTTTTTTCGTATGGCAAAACATTAGACAAAAAGAAAAGGCTGTCTCACGACAACCTTATATCTTCAACCTAATTAATACCATGAAAAACACAATGTAAATAGTAATTACATCATTAAAACTACCGGGAGAGAGTAATTGTTTTGCGGGATAAGGGCGATTTAACGTTGTTTAACCATTTGTTAGATTCAGTTGTTGTATCTTTACACTCGGAAATTTTTTAACTATCAATTGACTTTACAACTTTATAACCATGCGTATAAAAATACTTGTAATCGACGATGAAGATGCATTGTGCGAAATCTTGAAGTTTAATCTCGAGAAAGAAGGCTATGAAGTGGACTGTGCTTACAGTGCAGAGGAGGCCTTGGCAAAAGATTTGTCAATCTACCAACTCTTTATAGTCGATATTATGATGGAGCGTCTGAGCGGCTTTGATTTTGCCAAGCGTGTTCGCAATGAGGCTGCTACAGAGTCAACACCTATTATCTTCTGTTCGGCTTTGACCGGCGAGGACGACACGGTGATGGGTCTGAACATTGGAGCCGATGACTATATTACCAAGCCTTTTGTGATCAGCGAAGTGTTGGCTCGTGTGCGTGCCGTTTTGCGTCGCTCTCAGGCTTCTCGCCAATGGGAATACAGCTCATCAAAAAGTATTTATGAGCCTGATGTTACATTTCAGGGGTTGCGTATCGACCGTAATGACAAGCTCGGATTCCTCAATGGCGAGGATATGGCTCTTACACGCACTGAATTTGATATTCTGCTGTTTTTCCTTACGCACCGCAACCGTATCTATTCGCGTGAGGAGATTATAAAACAAGTGTGGGACAATGATGTGGTGGTGACTAACCGCACTATTGATACCAATATTGCACGTCTGAGAAAAAAAATCGGTGAATACGGTAACAATATCGTGACTCGTTTAGGCTTTGGCTATGGTTTCAAGGAGACGGTTTAGTTTTCGCTGGCGTCTGTTTATCCCTATGGTTATTATGATTTGGATCGTAATAGCCATATTGATGGTGTTTCAATATAAACGTGAAGTTGAATATCGTACTGAGACTTTCGATAAACAGTTGCGCCTGATAAGTAATCGCATAGTCGATGCATATGAAAATAATGTAGAGCTAAATCCTTACTTTGTTTTCCTGGAGCGATATTACGAGAATTCTCCTTATGAGGACATACTCGTGTCGGTCTACAATGAGTCGGGAGAGCTTCTTTATTCAATAGGTGACCCGCTGGAGTTTTCATCACGTGATCTGTATAAAAGTACTACGGTAATAAAGGATTCCGACCAGCAGATATTTGCATTGGCAGCACAGAAGAGTACCGACGGTAAGCTGATAGTGCGGGCAGCAATGCCTTATACTTTTTCCGTTGCCGAGGGGCTGCATATTGATACGGTAGGGTTTTGGTTCACGTTGCTGATATCTACTGTCAGTACAGCTTTGCTGATTTATTTTCTGACCTGGTATCTGATGAAAAATATCCGTCTGCTCAATGATTTTGCCAAAAATGCCAATAACAAGGATATGCGGTTTGATGAGAGTAAGCTCTCGCACGATGAATTGGGCGATATCTCACGTGAAATCATCAAACTGTATCGTGACCGCGGAAAAGCGTTGGAGCGGAATCAGCGGGAGCACGAGATAGCAATCCATGCCATCGAGGAAAAATCGCGAATGAAACGTCAGCTCACCAATAATATCAATCATGAGCTGAAGACGCCTGTAGGTGTGATACGCGGATATCTTGAGACGGTACTTGATTCCAAAGATATGGATGATACTATGCGTGAATATTTCCTGCGTAGGGCTTATGACAATGTAATCCGGCTGTGTAATCTGCTGAATGATGTTTCGGCTATGACACGTCTGGAAGAGGGTAGCGGTAAAATACCTACTACAGAAGTTAATTTCCATGATCTGGTGTTTACTATCGAAAATGATTTTGCCCAGGCTGGAACATTCGGCGATTTTTCATTTGAATTCAATATTCCGCTTGATTGCAATATCAAGGGTAATGCCAACTTAATCACGGGTACAATCTCCAATCTCATTAAAAACTCCGTGCTTCATAGTCATGGATCGAAGATAGGACTTGATATGATATCCGAATCTGATAAATTCTATACGTTTGCCTTCTGGGACAATGGTACTGGTGTAGATGAGGTGCATCTGCCACATATTTTCGAGCGTTTCTATCGTATAGATGCTGGGCGTTCGCGTAAGTCAGGCGGTACGGGTCTCGGGCTTCCTATCGTGAAGAGCACTATAGAGGCTTTGGGTGGTACTATCTTGGTGCATAATCGATCGAAGGGCGGTCTTGAATTTGTGTTTACTTTCCCCAAGTGGACCAACAGTCATTCGCTTGCCGATTATCATGCGTAAAAAGTATATAGCTAAATAAAAAAACTCTCCGGGCATTGCTCAGGAGAGTTTTTTTATAGTGAGGTGGAATAGGGGGTGTTATTCCAATTCACGTGGTATGGCTACGATTTTGAGATTGACATCACGAATGAAGGATACGATGGCATCGCGCACGGGGCCTTCGTCGACATCGGCTTCGATTCGTTTGAGAGCGTTGAACACCGATGTACCGGTCTGGTATATGTGTCGGTAGGCTTTGGCCGCATTGTCGATATCCTCTTCGGTAAAGTCGTGTTTTCGCATGATTACGGCGTTGATTCCGAAATAGCTTGCGGGATTATGTGCTATGATGATAAATGGGGGTACATTGCCGCTGATGCGGCATCCGCCTTTGATGAGCACCCAGCGTCCTACATGGGAGTGCTCGTGGAGAATTACCCCGGAGGATAGAATGCAACATTCATCGACCACGGCATCGCCTGCAATCACTACACCATTGCCTAATACTGACCGGCCTACGATGTGGGAGTCATGTCCGATGTGGACTTTGGCCATTATGAAGGAGTCGTTGCCGATGCGTGTGCCGCCTTCGCTGCGGATTCCGCGATTGATTATTACGTGCTCGCGAATGACATTGTTGTCACCGATGTAGCAGTAGGTCTGTTCGCCTTTCCAGCGGAAATCCTGGGGGTCGGCGCCAATGATGGTATATTGGTAGATTTTGTTGTTGGAGCCCATGCGTGTGCCGCGAAGAATGCTTGTATAGGGCATAATTTCGCAGTTATCGCCAATCTCTACATCGGCATCGATGTAGGCAAACGGGTGAATGGTGACGTTGTTGCCCAAACGGGCGCCCGGATCAACGTAGGCTAAAGGACTTATCATGGCAGAGCGTATTTATGATGAGGGTTGATTATCAAAAAAATAAGCGAAATCAGCGACCGCCTCCGAGCGATTGATAGAGATTAATCAAAGCTCGAGTCTGGTTGTTGCGTGCTGTAATGGAGGATATTTGAGCGGAAAGTAATCCTTGCTGGGCATTGAGTACATCAAGGTAGGTGGTGTTGTAGGAGCCGAGTTTGAGCAGTTCCTGTGTATAGTCTACGGCCTGACTGAGCTTCGCTACCTGAAGGTCGAGGTAGTTCTGCTTTTCGAGACTTTTCTGATAGAGTGTCATGGCATCGCTTACTTCAGCGCTTGCACTCATCAGGGTATATTCAAAATTGTTCAGGGCTTGCTTTTGCTGTGCTTTGGTAGCTTCGAGACGCGAGATATTGGCACCACGGGAGAATAGCGGAGCGGTGAGTGACCCGGCAAGATTGATGAAGAATTCTCCCGGATTCTTAATAATCGAGCCGAGCAGATTGGTGAAGCCGCCGTTGGCAGTGATGTTAAGTCCGGGATAGAAGGCTGCCCGCGCAGAATTGGTGGCGTAGTAGGCTTTGGCAAGATTTTTTTCGGCAGCGGCTACGTCGGGACGTGCGGCGAGTTCGGCCATAGGAATCTCGGCGCGTATAATCTCCGGCACATTGAGGACGGCATCGGAAGATACGGTCCATTTCTGCGGAAATACGTTGAGGAGTAATGACATGGAGTTGTTGAGCTCATCGAGTTTCACTTCGAGGTCAGTGATTGAGCCGAGGATACCGTAGTATTGAGCTTCGCTCTGAACTACGGCTACTTCGTTGACTTTACCGGCTTCCTTGAGGTTTTTCATGGTCTGTACGCTTTCTTTCCAAAGGGTTGCTGTGGTGCGACTTAAATCGAGCTGGCTTTGTACCATGGCTATAGCGTAGTAGCAGTTGGCTACACCGCCAATGAGTTGAGACCGTACGGCTTGTGCGTAGGCTTGTGATTGTTCATAGCCTACTTGTGCGCCACGTTTGGAGTTGAGAAGTTTGCCGAATAAGTCTACTTCCCAGCTAACAGACAAAGGAATCTGGTATGACCAGGCTAATGAAGCGCCATCGACGAAATATTTTGAGCCGGCACCGTTGGGAGCTAAAGCTACTGAGGGGAGATAGCTCAGGCGCGCGCCTTTGAGCTGGGCATGAGCTATGTCAATGTTTAGCTTGGCGTTGGCGAGATTTACATTGTTAGCCAGAGCCATATTGATTAAGTCGGTCAAAGCGGGATCTGTAAAGACTTTTTCCCACTGTAGATTGCCGAATGCAGTGGAGTCGACGGGCGCTTGCAGTGCTTGTGAATATTCTTGCAGTGCAGGGGTGTCATCGGGAGTATGGTATTTTTTGTAGATGTTGCAGCCCGGCAGCGCTAAAGTGAAGATTAAGGCTGAGGCAGCGAGCAATGATATATATTTAAGTTTCATATTCGATAATGAGGGAGGATTATTTGGAGTATTGTTCGATTTCGCGTTCGATGCCTTCATTGTCGGTATCTTCCCATTTGAGCGGAGTGAATTTCTCCTGTATCAATTGGAATGCCACAAAAAGAGCGGGAACAAGGAATATCTGGAAAATCATACCGATAAGCATACCGCCTACGGAACCTGTGCCGAGAGCTTTATTGCCATTGGCACCTACACCGGAAGCATACATCATAGGTAACAGACCGATGATAAGGGCTAACGAGGTCATGAGGATAGGACGCAGACGTGCTGCGGCACCCTGAATGGCAGAGTTGACTACAGACATACCTGTGCGACGGCGTTCGAGCGCAAATTCCACGATAAGAATGGCATTCTTGGCTAATAGGCCGATGAGCATGATGAGCGCAATCTGTAGGTAGATGTTGTTGGATATATCGCGGAGGTCAGCGAATATAAATGTACCCATCAGGCCGAAAGGCACTGAAAGAATTACAGAGAAAGGTATGATGTAGCTTTCATATTGAGCTGAAAGAATCAGATATACGAATAACAGACATAAACCAAATATTACAGCCGTGGCATTGCTTGATTGGTTTGATTCTTCGCGTGTCATACCGCTGTATTCGTAGCCGTAGCCGGAAGGAAGCACTTTGTTGGCCACACGTTCGATTGCTGCCAGCGCATCGCCGGAAGAGAAGCCGGCAGCGGCTTTACCTGTTACTGAAATCGACTGGAACATATTGAAGCGGTTGAGCAGGTCAGGTCCATATACGCGGGTAAGTGTCATGAAGTTGGAGATGGAAGCCATCTCGTTGCCGTTTCGAATCTTAATCGATGACAGTGTTTCGGGAGATACGCGTGACTCGGGCGAGCCTTGCATCATTACGCGGTATAGTTTGCCGAAGCGGTTGAAGTTTGACACATACATACCACCGTAGTAGCCTTGCAGTGTAGAGAGTATGGTTTGTGGGGAGATGCCTGCCTGCTTGCATTTGGCAGCATCGATATCGACCATATATTGTGGGAACGAGGGGTTGAATGTGGTGTAGGCCATCTGTATCTCGGGCTCCTGGTTGAGTTGTCCGAGGAATTGCTGTACCACACCGAAAAATTCGTTTATGTCGCCACCGGTCTTATCCTGCATCTTGAGCTCGAATCCATTGGTGACGGAATAACCGGTAATCATAGGAGGCGCGATGAATATGACGCGTCCGTCCTTGATTTTCTGGCCGCATATTCCATACAGCTGCTGAATGATGGCGTCGGAGCTTTCATTTTTGGAGCGTTTTGACCAGTCTTGCAGTTTGACAATAAATGTACCGTAAGTGGCTCCTTGTCCGGCAAGGAAGCTGTAACCTTGTATCATCATGCGGGTCTGAATTGCGGGAATCGTTCCCATGATGGAATCGACCTGATCCAGGATTTCGCCTGTACGTTCTTGTGATGTGCCGGCAGGCATATCGACCATACAGAAAATAGTACCGGTATCTTCATCAGGTACAAGGGCGGTAGGTGTGCGTTGCATAAGCCATACGAGAACCCCGATGGAGGCAACTACAATGACGGCTACGCTAATTTTATGATGTATAAAAAAGTTTACACCTTTTTTATATTTCTGGAGCTGGCGGTCATAGAAAGTGTTGAACCAGAAGTGGAATCGTTTTACTATATTTTTAGGCTTGGAGCCGGTTTCTTCAGTGTGAGGTTTGAGGAATATGGCGCAAAGAGCCGGTGATAGGGTCAAAGCGTTGATGGCAGAGAAGCCGATGGCTATTGCCATGGTCAAACCAAACTGACGGTAGAACATACCGGAGGTGCCGGGCATGAATGATACGGGTATAAATACCAGCATCATGACTAATGTGATGGATATGATGGCTGAGCCTATCTCGTTCATGGCATCTATGGAGGCTTTACGCGCACTCTTGTATCCTACGTCGAGTTTGGCGTGCACAGCCTCGACCACCACAATGGCGTCATCGACTACAATGGCGATGGCGAGTACCAATGCTGAAAGGGTGATGAGGTTGATGGAGAAGTCGATAAGTTTGAGCATGAAGAATGTGCCGATAAGAGCTACAGGGATAGCGATGGCCGGAATGAGTGTGGACCGCATATCCTGAAGGAAGATGTAGACTACGATAAATACCAGCAGGAACGCTTCAATAAGAGTCTGAATCACATGCTCGATAGAGGCATATAGGAAGTCGTTGTTGTTCATCGGAATGGCTATATCCAGTCCGGCGGGCAGGTCTTTCTTGATATCATCAATGAATGATACGCAGTCGTTGATAATCTTTGTGGCGTTGGACCCGGCGGTCTGGAAAACGATAGCAGATACACCTGTTTTTCCATTGAGCTTGCCATGGAATCCGTAAGTTACGCGACCTAAGTCGACGTCGGCTACATCTTTGAGCCGGAGCACTTCGCCATTGTCGTTGGCGCGTATAACGATGTTTTCAAATTCTTCGGGCATCACCAGACGTCCGCGATATTTCATAATGTATTGGAACGACTGGTTGCCTTGCTCGCCGAATGCACCGGGAGCCGCTTCGATGTTTTGCTCAGCAAGAGCGGCAGCTACGTCACTTGGCATCAGATGATATTGAGCCATGACGTCGGGTTTCAGCCATATACGCATCGAGTAGTCGCCACCCATTACCATTACGTCGCCTACGCCGGAGATACGTTGTAGCTGTGGCACGATGTTGATTTTCATGTAGTTTTCTACAAACTCTTCAGAGTATTTTCCATCTGTGTCGAAGAGGGTAGCGGCTATAAGCATGGAGGTCTGACGTTTTTGAGTCAGCACACCTACTTTGGTTACTTCGGCGGGCAGAAGACTTTGGGCTTTAGCTACACGGTTTTGAACATCGACGGCTGCCATATCGGGGTCGAAACCTTGTTCGAAATATACGTTGATGGTGGCCGAACCGGTGTTGGTAGCCGTAGACTCCATGTAGGTCATGCCTTCAGCACCATTGATTGATTCTTCGAGTGGAGCTATAACGGAGTTAAGCACGGCCTGGGCGTTGGCACCCTGATAAGTGGTGGTCACGGATATGGTGGGCGGTGCGATATCGGGATATTGTGTGATAGGGAGAGATACGAGTCCGATAATACCTAACAACACTATAAATATGGAGATTACAGTGGAGAGCACCGGACGTGTAATAAATCTATCTAATTTCATGATTTATCTGATAAATAAGGGAAGTGATAGTGTCGGTGAGTTGATTATCGAGCAGATTCTTCTGCTTTAGGAGCCTGGGTGGCTTCTACGGGATTGATGGCCATGCCTTCGCGCAGAATATTTCCTACGCCCTCTATGGCTATGCGTTGTCCAGGTTCAAGACCGGAGGTTACTACATAGGTCTTGCCGTCGTTGATAGCTTGGACGGTTATAGGTGTTGCCGACACTTTGTTGGAGTCATTGAGCAGATACACGAATTTTTTGTCCTGAATTTCAAAAGTAGCTTTCTGTGGAATAACTATAGCCTCTTCCTGGCGCACCGGGATTATTATAGAGCCGGTGTTACCGCTGCGGAGCATACCTGATGCGTTGTCAAAAAGGGCGCGTACGCTTGCTGAACCTGTGGCATTATCAATAATGCCGGATACAGTGGCTACTTTGCCTTCATTAGGATATGTGGTGCCGTTGGCAAGACGGAGCTGCACTGGGGGCATGGCTTCAATGGCTGCGTTGAGCGAGCGTGTGCCACCGTCGGTCATGTCAAGCAGGTCTTTCTCTGTGAGAGAGAAGTAAGCATATACTTGAGAATTGTCGGATATGGTGGTCAACGGCTGAGCCGATGATGGAGAAGCGAGTGAACCTTCGCGGTTGGGTATCACTCCGACTACACCGTCGCTTGGTGCGGTCACGGTAGTATATGTGAGATTTTTTTGTGCGGTCACAAGTGCTGCCTGGGCTTGTGCCAATGCAGCGCGTGCAGTCTGCAGGTCATTGTCGGCGAGCTGATATTCATAAGCCGAAATGATATTTTTTTCAAGCAATTGCCGTTTTGTGTCGGCTGTCATTTGTGCTGTTTTTACACGTGTGGCAGCTGAGTTGACGGCTGCCTGGGCGTTGTCAACGGCAGCTTGAAATTGAACTTGGTCTATTATGAAAAGCGGTTGACCTTTATGTACTTTCTGTCCTTCATCGACACAGACTTTGGTTATAAATCCTGTCACTTGCGGGCGAATCGCAATGTCGGTTTTCCCTTTGATGAGAGCGGGATAAGATGTTTCGTTGTCAGCTTCGGTGAGTTGGAGAGTCATTGTGGCTATTGATGGAGCCTGGGCTTGTTGTTGCTGATTGCTGTCGCCGCATGATGTGGTCAATGCGATGCCGAGAGCAAATGCTACTGTTAATTTAAGCGTTTGTCCGTTCATAATTAAATAGTCGATTTATTTGTTTCTTTTTTTACCGTAAGATTGTAAGTGATTTTATGATTGTAAGTTCACACTTTATATACCTTTTTTGAAAATCACGTTGCAAAATTACTCATCATATATTTGAGAAAATATGACAATTGTCATAAACATATCAATTCTTAACATTTTTTACACAAAAAGCATCATATTTTTATGTGGAAATAGCAAAAGATAGCGACCTCGTGAGTGAGACCGCTATCTGTAATCTATCTATAATATTGTGTGTTCAGCGTGTTAGAGCTGGAGGATTTCAGCTATTTTGCCTGTGCCTTTGAGGGCGAAACGTTCGGTATCGGCTGATGGGGTAATTTTAATATAAGGTGTGCTGATTACCGTTTCAGTTAAAGTATTGCCTTTGGCATCAAGTTGAACGAGCGTGAGATTGACAGTTGAGTCAGTGCTGAGTATAATCAGAGAATCCGTGCCGGCTTTGCGGTCAAATTCGAGATTTCCCGATGAGGCAAAGATGGTGGTCGGGTTGGAGTCGAATGCCGACAAGGCAGCATGTTCATCGGAGGCAACGATATTCAGTCCAATGCGTTCGGCTGATGGAGGGTTGACATTGAATGAGCGTACTGAAGCCCAATTTCTCTTTTCGGAGTCAAGGCGATTGAGTCGCACATAACGAGCTTCTACTGGAGTGCCTTTCCATGTGATGATATAAGTTTTTGCCATTTGGTCTGTGAGAGGTGTCCATTGGCGACCATCGACCGAGTATTGGAGAATAACATTGTCGAAATAGTCAACGTCGTCAACCGAGTTGCGACCTTGATGGACTACGATTTCTTCGATTTTACGCGGTTCGCCTAAGTCAATGCCTATCCAGTCGCCCGGTTTCTGAGCATTAGCGGAGGTATAGTAAGTGGTGGTATCGTTGTCAAGCATCAGTTTGGGCAATGAAGAGCGCATATTGGGGTATGAGCCTATGCCTTTGTATATAGTGGGACGTTCGCCGGCGAGTTTGTGGTAAAAATGGTATACCATGTCGTCCATGCTGTTTTCATAGAATGGCTGTAGTTTCATGGTGCCTATCTTATGAGCTTCGTAGTCAGCGCGGTCATCGGCCGACATGAGATTGGCAGTGTAGTTTTGCCAGAATATCGAGTCATTGCCAGCTTCGTAGATTTTTATCAGATCGAGGGTGCGTATACCTCGCTGGCCTAATTTGGTGAATTGAGTGAGCCAGGGAGATAATTCGTTGACCAACGCTTTGTTGGAGGCGTTTTCGCGTATGGCTTGTTCTACACCGGTGATTTTTTTGAACTCGGCAGCGAGTGCGTCAAATTGTTTTTGGGTGTATCGGCCCACGGGGAATATTTCGGTCTCCCATGATTCATCGCGACGATAACCTGTCTCGGTATCGGCGCTGTGAATGGCAAAGGTACGATAGGCATCGGCAGCTTCGGGTATCATGGCTTCAAGTCCGCGTTCCCAGTTGTCGATGGGGTTATAGGCATTGGGATTCCAAGCATAGTCAGCTACACCGTAAAGAGCAAGTTTTGATGCTTCGCCATGTTCCATGGGATTGCTTTCAATACCGGCGACTTCACTTTCGCTCAAGTCAGTGGCCAAACCGTAGACCGGTCCTTGTAACAGAATATGCTTGCAATAGTCTGTCACAGGGTAGTTCCACCAATATAGGGCGGGTCTCTTAATGCGTGAGTTTATAAATTCGAGAGTGTTGTGAGTCAGGTCGCTGCATACTACGGCGCCGGTCCAGAATACTTCTACGTCGGGATTAAGTTCGCGTCCATAGATGGCAAGCGGACCGTTGGGTCCAGGATTGGCCCATAGTTGAGAGTAGTCGGTGGGGCAAACTATCAGGTTGGTTACATCGCCTTTTGCTTTTACGAAGTCTTCGGTGAGATTATTAAGTAGTTCTACTTGACGTTTTGGGTTTGTGCCTTCGCCTTCAATGTCATCGAAGAAAATGGCAAAAGAGCGGACTCCCAGGTCATACATCATATTGAATTTGTTGACCAGACTGTCGTAGTCGAGTTTGTTCCAGCGAATATCTTTACCCGGGTGAATAGCCCAGATGAAATTAACATGATTGCGGCGGGCGTTTTTCACCAGCTCTTTGATTTTATTGGCTTGGTCTTCCGGATAGGGCTGACGCCAATATGGTGATGAATGATAGGGGTCATCTTTAGGCCCGTATAGGTAATCGTTCATTTTGTTCCGGCCATAGAAATCGATGAGTGACATACGCACATCGTGGCTCCATGGCGTGCCGTAGAAGCCTTCCACGACGCCACGGTATTTCATGGCTGGATAGTCGTTGATGGTGACTAACGGTAATTTGCCTTCGGCCGAAGCGGGGCTGTCCAGGATTTGGCGGAGTGTCTGCAGTCCGTAGAAAGCTCCGCGTTCATCGTAGCCGAGAATGTCGATGCCTTTGGGTGTGATGGTAAGCAAATACGCTCCGGACACATCTTTTACACCTGCTTTGGCTGCTTTGGCTGCATCGTAGTCGATATTTACTTTCACACCTTTTTTATTAGGTGATAGAAATCCGGCGGCATCTGTGAATGATTTCTTACGGTCGTTGATTTTGAATCCGTTGCTGAAATCTACCACTGATTGTGCATGGATATCGAGATGCTGTGGCGTGGGGTTGATGATGATACCTTTATGGTCAAGTTTCTGTCCGGGTACGGAATTGAATTCCTGCACTTCACTACGCTGCGACGAGAGGTCGAAAGCGTCGTCCTGAGCCATAGCTGAAGGGGCAAAAGCCATAAGGGCCGCTGTGGGGAGCAATAGTGTGATAAAGTTCATGTTGGTTGGATTTAAGAGTATTTTATGCAAATATATTGAAAAAATCTATATTGAGAAAATCAGTTTTCAGACTATCAGATTACTCGTAATGCGAGGTAGCGCCCTGCCATTACCATTAATATGCCGAAAAGTATGCTTACGCTCAGATAGAGAATGGCAGAGAGCCAATGTCCTGTGGAAAACAAGGTGTAGATGTCGCCTGCGAAAGTGGAGAATGTGGTGAAGCCACCGCAAAAGCCTGTTACAAGTACGATATTGGCTTGTTCGCTCATGGAGTTGGTACGTAGCAGTAATCCTGTCAGCAATCCGAACAGCAGGCAACCGGTGATGTTGACCAAGAATGTGCCAACCGGCCATGAACTGCCCCATACAGCGGCTGCCCACCGTCCTGCCAGATATCGCCCGGCAGCACCGATAAAACCTCCACAGCCGGCTAAAAGCATCATTTTTATCATCAGAAGTCAGTGAGATTGAGAGTTTATGAATAATCGGGTGCAAGTTAGTTATTATTGTTGATATCGCTGAACCGTTAACTGCGTTAAATGTTATTAATGTATAACGTTTTTACTGCAACTATTTGTATTATGGGAAATAATTCTGTTATAGGTCAATTCTTTAGGGAAAAAGGTATATATCTGATATTGCATCTGATAGTGCTGGCTTTGTCACTGCTTTTGGTTATCTGCATTTCGGTTGATTCGTTTCATGACGTAGCTTTTTACAATCAGCCTAAGTTTGTACATATGCAAGTGTGGATATGTGTGGCGTTTATGGCTGATTTTTTTATTGAGTTTTTTTTGTCGGATAAAAAATGGCATTATGTCAAGACTCGTTTTATATTCTTTTTAGTAGCAATACCATACGAGGCAATTCTTGTACAGTTTAATTTTCTTAACTCTCTTCCTCCGGAGTTGCTTTATGTGATACGCTATATGCCTTTGATTCGTGGCGGTTACGCCCTTGCCATTGTGGTAGGCTGGTTGACTTACAGCAAGGCGGCCGGATTATTTTTTACGTATATAATCATACTTATATCTACGGTATATTTTGCGAGTCTTGCATTCTTTCAGTTTGAGCATGGGCCAAACCCGATGGTGCATACTTATGGCGATGCCCTATGGTGGGCATCGATGAACATGACTACCGTAGGGTGTAATATTGTGGCGGTTACCACGGTGGGTAAGGTACTCTCGGTGGTGCTTGCATGTCTGGGTATGATGATGTTTCCGATATTTACTGTCTATATCACTAATATTATAACCCGTCATAACCAGCAGGGTGAAAGCACTGAAAATATGATTCTTATTCCTAAAGATGTGGTGGATAAAAGTCACATGACCCGTTTGGATCATGATTCTGTAGATGATTCTGCGTCAACCAACTGAGCTTTGCTTTTTGCAATCCGAATATTTTTGCTATTTTTGTGGATAGCATATTTATCAAACCAATTATATCTATCATGAAAAAATTATTCGGATTGATGACTTTGGCATTGATGGCGCTTGCCGCTTGTCAGAGTACACCTAAAGACAATGTTATTAAAGTGCCTGTACCTGAGCGTCCTGCAGGACAAACCGATTTGGTGGGTTTTGCAGCGGCTCCTATTGATACGGTGCGTGTTGGTTTTATTGGATTGGGTATGCGTGGCCCCGATGCCGTGTCGCGTTTTGCTCATATTCCAGGCACGGAGATTGTGGCAATCTGTGATATTGATTCGGCAAAATTGGCTCGACCGCAGCGTTACCTTGCCGAAGCCGGCCGAAAACCGGCCGCTGAATATGCAGGTAGTGAGGATGCATGGAAAGAATTGTGTGAGCGCGATGATATAGATTTGGTGTATATAGCTACCGACTGGGTAAATCATGCTCCTATGGCATTGTATGCTATGGCGCATGGCAAGCATGTGGCCATAGAGGTGCCCGCAGCTATGAATCTCGATGAAATATGGGCGCTTATCGATATGGCTGAAAGTAAGAAGCTGCACTGCATGATGCTTGAAAACTGTGTTTACGACTTCTTTGAGATGAATACGTTGAATATGGCTCAGCAAGGATTGTTTGGCGAGGTGCTTCATACGGAAGGCAGTTATATACATAATCTCGATGAGTTCTGGAACTATTATTGGAATAACTGGCGAATGGATTATAATCAGAAGCATCGTGGTGATGTCTATCCTACTCACGGTGTGGGTCCGGCTTGTCAGTTGCTTGATATTCATCGTGGTGACCGCATGACTACACTTGTGTCAATGGATACCAAGCCTGTAAACGGTCCTGCTTTCATTGAGAAAACTACCGGTGAAGCACCTGAAGATTTTGCCAATGGTGACCATACGATGACAATGATCCGTACGGCGAATGGTAAGACCATTCATATCCAGCATGATGTGGTCAATCCGCGTCCATATTCGCGTATGTATCAGCTTACAGGTACCAAAGGTTTCGCCAACAAGTATCCTACATCGGGATATGCTTTCGAGCCTGAACAGATTGCAACAGATTCGATGCCGGACCATGAGAATCTTTCAGCTCATGGGTTCCTTTCGCCCGAGCAGGCAGCCGCTCTGACTGAGAAGTATACGCACCCTATAATTCGGGAAGTGGGTGAAGTTGCTAAGCAAGTCGGTGGCCACGGTGGTATGGATTATATCATGGATTACCGTCTGGTTTACTGCTTGCGCAATGGTCTGCCTCTGGATATGGACGTATATGATATGGCTGAATGGTGTTCGTTGATACCGCTCAGCGCCATTTCGTTGGAAAATGGGTCTATGCCTGTGGAAGTGCCTGATTTCACTCGTGGTGCCTGGGATAAGGAGAAGGGTTATCGCCATGCTTACAAAGAATAATTTACTTCACAGTGTATTACTATAAAATGAGAGTGGCAGCCGGCTTGTAAGCACGCTGCCACTCTCAGTATTTTATAATTGTATAATATTATAATAAGTAAACAACCGACTGTAATTCAACGTTTGCGCGACACTTTCAATAGCAGTTCTCGCACAGTAATTCCTTTCGACATTCGTGTTTTCAACAACCAGTTGTGAAAGCGAGATTCATCTACCTCCCTCGGCAATTCATCGCTACTGACGTTTTCCGATGTCAGTCTTCTTATAGGATGCTCCGAAAAAATCACATACAGTCTGCTAAACTCCACATCGGCATCACTTGTCATTGTGTAACTGTCAATCATTTCCCCACTCTTCCCGTCAACTTCCGACTTAAAAAATTGATGTTCAGTGCCGGTATTTAGTCTCACATTCCCCTCTTTGGATTTTTGATACGGTAGTAATCGATATGCCACTCTTGATGTCTCATCAAGCAGATACGCCAACAAATATCCATCGACACCAGTTGATACAGTCATATAAAAATCATCGCCGTCGAAAAAATCAACAGATTCATGATTGCGTCCTATGAAATTTCTATATGTTTTTACATCAATTTCCGGCAATTCATTTTCAACCTCTCGTATCCGGCCGCTCACACTTACCTTCACTATCAATATGCCTTCTGTAAAACTGATGTCATACTTGGGTTCTCCAATAGTTTCAATCCACTCACCCTTTAACCGAGATTCACCCACTGAAAAAAATCTGGTATCGGAATTACCGTTATCATTTATTACTACAGAAGTATTCGCCTGTGACACAATTGTGCCCCACTGTGTGGCTATCGCCTCCTGCTTTGCCCGCTCGAGTGCCATGTGTTTGGCCTCGTTTATCGACATTGATTCAGGAGCATAATATGTGTACTCCGCAGTAACTCGTTCGGTACGTTGAGCCATCACACAATATGCTGCTCCGACCAATGTCAATAAAGCGAGAATCCTATTCATTTTACCAGCCCAAAATTGAATCGAGTTTTTTCTGAAGAGAATCGCCACGAGCTTCGAGATCCTTTCGCACTGCTGCTTTAGCTGCAGCTTTAGCCATATCTTGATTGTATGCCATGCGAACCAGAACTTCACGGTTATTACCATTCACTACCCGATACAGTTCCACCACAGGAATCATTCGTCCGATTTTCTGAGTAATCAAGTCTTTGCTTGCCATCACACTGCGGGTCAATGATTCTGCCTCACTTTGCTGCATCTGTTCGTTAGCCACGTTGTTTTCAATCAAGGCGGTGATTTCTGACTGTATCTGACCGGCAAGATTCTGTTTTGCCAATTCGATAGCCTGCATTTTAGCGGCATCATAGTTTCCGCCGATGCTCATAGCTTCACTCATTATATACTGAGGGAAACCATCGTTGTCATATTGATATTGCATCAGATATGATTTATCAAGCTGTTTTTCGAGAGGCAGCGCACCGGGAGATACCAGCCACCCTTCTTTTTTCAAGCGTTTTGCCTCATTGCGGGCTACTTTACTTGCTTTGCTGTTAAGCTCTTTCTTGGTCTGCTTAGCCAGCTCCTTACGTTCCTTTCTCTGTTCTTTAGTCAGAGTCTGTGCCACAGTACTCACTGACAGTAACATTGCAGCCACTGTTGCAATTACAATAATTGATTTTTTCATATTAATAAACTTTTAATATATAGTTAATTCAATTTCATATCACGCCATGATTCACTCAGAGCGGCAGCTACTTTAAGGTCGGGAGTCTGCGGCTTCTTATTCACCACAATAGCCTGCTTTGCCACCTCGGTATGCAGATAGTCTGCCAAATCACCTAAAGTCACATCACCCTTGGTGTCACGTAATTTTGATAACAGATAGTAAGTGAACAGCCCATGATTCTTTTCATGATAAGGGAGAGCCGTCTGGTCACCCGAAGCTGCCGACATCACCACCATGTTACCGCTCACTTTCGTTTCACGCGGCTTTAACTTTATGCCACGCGCACTTGCAAGCATACCTTCACCTCGCAACGAACCGGAGAAACAGGCATCTATTAAAGTTACCACCGACTCAGCTTGCAAGCTCCCTAGCTGTTCATATATCTTGCTCAGCGCATAGCAGGTTTCAAATTGAGTCCCGTTGGCATCTACCGGCAGCAGGTAAGCATTGCGGTTGCTGTCATCAGGCACCCCGTGTCCGGCGTAATAAAATATTACCCGGGCTTTGCCATTGTACGCACGGCATATCTCATCAATATCAGCCATAGCTGCGGCAATATCGCCGAATGTGGCATCATTATATATGCGTATATTCTGCTCAGGAACACCGAGTGTAATATTGCAATATTTAGCAAACACACGGGCATCATTCAGTGCATAGTCCACCTTCGATACGCGCTGATAATTTTCATTACCTATAATCACGGCAAATGTATTAGGGCTGTTGACTGTAGTCGACGGGATGTCAAAATCGACCATGTCCGCCTCATATACCTTACGTCCTGACTTCTCGCTTTCGGCATTGCGATGCTCCATAGCAAGCTCGTATTCTTTGATGGCCGATAGCGGAGTCACAGCCAGTACCACGTCCTCAAACGTATCTTCGGCATATGCCGTAGGAGCTTTATACACCTTACCGTCAAGTTCAAAATCACACGAAAGCACACTAATCACATTATCCATCACACCATATTTGGGCTTAAGCACCACTTTATTCCAATTTTCAGAAAAATATGCTGCCTCAGTCTGTGGTACGTAAGCATACACATTGCCAAGTTCGCCGAGATACACTGTAAAAAATCCATACTCCGGATTATATTCCTCCAACGTACCTTTAAGGCGTACCGGAGCATAAAGTTTCATAAATTCAGTATGTGCTGCTGCTATCGCTTCATCAATCATCTTTTTACGATTGGACTCAGATACTCGCGACTCCCACTGCGCCATAGTTTCATAGGGCTTGCGTTTTTGCCAACTCTCCACAGACTGTTTTACTCGTGGAGCTGCAAACTCATAGAAATTAGAATTTAGGGTCATAGCTTCAAGCTGCTCTTTGTTCAGCTCCTTGACTTCGTCATTAAACGGCACCTCAGTACAGTTATACAGCGCCTCGTACACCATATAAGCCGGATACAATTTGGTTATGCCACGCATTCGCTTTAGAGAAGTACAACCATGGAACACTCCGAAACGCCCGAACCCGTAACTGCCTTCAGGTACCTCAACCTCACATTCATCAGGCATAACCACACTTTCAAGGTTTTTACAGTTCCAAAATGCTTCAGTATAAATCTTACGTATTGACCGTGGTAATTCTATAGATTTAAGATTGTTACAATTCTTAAATCCACCTTTTGCCACTTCGGTCACCAGATAATTACGACCGTCGATAGTGACATTTAACGGAATCACCACATCGGTAAGCATATTCTTATCCTTGGCGCGACAACTCACACCATTCACCCCATTGAGCTCATACACCACACCGTCCTGCACCACCTTCTTGCCGCCATAAGCGGCTAATGTGATAAGCGGTAGAATCAATGATACTATTATACGTCTCATAGCATTAAATACTAAAATTCAAATCCTACTAAAAATGCCATAGCAAATGCTGACACGCTATAAGTATGAGCGTCGATGACCTCCTTATAATTATCTGAGTAGTAATCACCATTCCTAATCTGACAAGAGCCGTTTATCTTAAACGGTGTGTACTTAAATCCAAGAGTAACACCTGTTCTATGCCCCGTCTTTATTCTCACGCCAAAATTCAGATTAAACAAAAATTTTGAAATGTCTGTGGTGCCGGTGTTATTGTTATTATATGAATGGAAGGAGTCGGCATCAAGGTCACTCCATACTCTTCCACCTAAATCAACACTGACAAATGGCGAGCATTTTCTCGTAAGAGCTAAATCATATCGTATCGTTCCGTATACACCTACGAAAGTAACACTCGTTTCATTATGACTATTATCAATTTCACAATAAAAATACTCACCTCCTGCACCTACGAAAAAATGTGGATTGAGCTGTATTCCGTGAGTGGTTGATAAATTAAATCCCGGAGTACATCCTTTATCACCTTTACATAAAGCCAGACCAAGCGTACCATAACCACGATAAGACTGCGCCGAAACCGAAATCGCCGTCAAAAATGCTATTAATGCACTGATAATTACTTTTTTCATCTCTGTTTTTATTAATATTCAACAATATGATAACTGTCACATCAATATCCGGTAACCCTCATACCGAATCAATAATATATAATAAAACCAGAAAGCGTGAGAGCCATATCCATTGCCCGTCATACCTCTTGAGGCCTACCACAGCCCACCCATGCAGACGAGCAACGCAGACCTCACGCCGATATGAATTACGACACACACCGCTTCTCAACGAAGTGAGTCCAAAGTAATCATACCCATGAGCATCTATCGCTGCATCACCCTTGGCATGGATTTGAAAAGTGGTAGTTTCAAGAGGCCAAGAACAAGCGCAAATAAACGCCTTCTATTATGTATCAAATTCCCACCGCATTAACGACCAGAACATTTTTAGAAATGCATATCCAATCCCTACGGCGTGAGAATGTCGCAAAATTAAGCAATTTTTTCGAATTGAAAGTGAAGTCATGAAAAAATCGTGAAGTGGCCAAGCAGGTGGGTGCTCACTGTGGTATGCGTTGGAAATTGGGTCTATGCCCATGGAAGTATTTTGCTCGTGGTGCCCGGGATAAGGAAAAAGGCTATTGTCACGCTTACAAAGAATAATTCGCTTTACAGCGCATTACTATAAAATGAGAGTGGCAGCGAGCTTACAAGCCGGCTGCCACTCTCATTTATTTATGAAGAAATCAGTTGTTGATTTTAAGACTCATGCCATTGAGTTTCCGGTAGAGGTCGAGGGCGTAGACATCGGTCATGCCCGATACATGATCAACTACCGCTTGAATCTTCCCGAATAGAGTGGGGGCGTTTATTTCATACTGTTGCGGAACTTTAGACAGGAGCAACTGCGAATAGTTGTAGTCGGGATTACGCACGGCAGTGACAAGTTTGTCAAGTAGAAACGTGATGATACTTGTACCGGCAAGGTCGATATCCACCACATCGCTTGTCTTATAGATTTTAGCCCACGACAGGCGATTGCAGCGGGCGTAACCTTCGCGTTCGAGTGCTGGGATATGGTCAAGCAGTGAACCCTGGAATGTTCCTGCCATTATTTCTTCTTCGTGGTCGATAAATGCTTGGGCACAAACTTTTACCAAAGCTCCAATCACCGATGAACGCAGGTAGACAATCTTTTCATTGGGGTCTTCTACGTTTGCCATCACTTTCATCATGTGGGCTTTGCGTTCATCAGTAAAAAATCCTGTGAACACATCGATTACTTCATCGGTGGTAATCAGTCCGAGTTTGTGGGCGTCCTCGATATCCATCACTTCGTAGCAGATGTCATCGGCGGCTTCGACAAGGTATACGAGCGGGTGACGGGCATAGGCTACTTCTCCGGCGGTTGTGTTCTGAGGAAGCATACCTAATTCGTCGGCTACTTTGATGAAATCGGCTTTTTCGGAAGAAAAGAATCCGAATTTTGGTTTGTCGGCGGCGAGCGATGATTGATAAGGATATTTTACAATGGAGGCGAGTGTGGAATATGTCATGGCAAATCCGCCGGGACGGCGTCCGTTGAATCGATGGGTAAGCAGACGGAAGGCATTGGCATTACCTTCAAAGCGGGTCAGATCATACCATTGCTCGGGAGTCAGGTCTGATTTTAGCTCTGCACCTGCGCCTTCACTGAAAAATGTAGCGATGGCTTTTTCCCCCGAGTGTCCGAACGGAGGGTTACCTAAGTCGTGAGCAAGACAGGCGGCTGACACAATCTCGCCGATAGCATTGAATTTATCGACCCAGGGTCGGTCAGCATATTTTCGGGATAGCGCGCCGGCAACCTCAGTGGCAAGGGAACGACCGGCACAAGCCACTTCGAGGCTATGCGTCAGGCGATTATGGACAAAGATGCTCCCCGGTAAGGGGAACACCTGTGTCTTGTTCTGTAATCGTCGGAATGGCGAAGAGAATACTAACCGGTCATAATCGCGGAGAAAGTCGCTGCGCGATTGTTGTCGAGTGTCGTGGTATTCTTCAAGACCGAATCGTTTGTCGCAAATCAGTCTGTTCCAATCCATTTGCTTTTGGGAGGAAAGCATGACCGAATGAGTTTACCAGATAATCACGCGTTCGTCTTCGGCACGATACAATGGATCGCCTTCTTTGATTGAAAATGCTTCGAAGAATGGAGCGATATTGCGGAGTGTCACATTCACACGGTTTTCACCTAAAGAGTGTACGTCACCTGTGGTGAGTGAACGCATTTCGGCTTCGCGGATATTTTGTCCCCAAAGGTTGGCATAGTTAAGATAGAATACTTGCTCAGGAGTGAATCCATCGATAGTGGTGGTGGTAATATCTACTCCTTTTTTCTTCTGAGAGTCGAGGAAAGCGGTCATTGCTACACGCAAGCCACCTTGGTCTGCGATGTTTTCGCCTAAAGTATATGAGCCGTTGGCGTTGAGTCCGGGAAGAACTTCCACAGCGTTGAATTGCTCTACCAGACCTTGAGCCAGTTTGCCAAACGCTTCAGCGTCTTCTGCAGTCCACCAGTTGGTCATATTGCCTTCAGAGTCGAAGTTACGGCCTTGGTCATCAAACCCGTGAGTCATCTCATGACCTATAACCACACCGATTCCGCCATAGTTTTCAGCATCTGATGACTGCGGATCAAAGAAAGGAGCCTGCAGAATGGCGGCGGGGAATACGATTTCATTGGCCATCGGGTTATAGTAAGCATTGACAGTCTGCGGAGTCATGTGCCATTCGGTGCGGTCTACCGGTTTGCCCCATTTTTTGAGGTGTTCCTTCTGGTGCCACATACCTACGTTGTGCATATTTTCATAGTAGGAGAGTTTTGGGTCAATCTCCATGGTGGAGTAATCTTTCCATTTATCGGGATAGCCGATCTTCACTGTGAATGCGTTGAGTTTGCGTAAAGCGTTGAGTTTGGTGTCATCGCTCATCCATGGTAGGTGCAAGATATGTTTACCAAGGGCGGTACGAAGATTTTCTACAAGCCCGATCATGTATTCTTTTGATGATTGGGGGAAGTATTTTTCTACATAAAGCTGGCCTACAGCTTCACCCATAGCACCTTCTGTGGCGCTGAGAGCGCGTTTCCAGCGAGGACGCTGTTGCTGCACTCCTGACATCACTTTATTGAATTCAAATGCAGTGTCGGTGAATTTATCGCTAAGTTTGCCGGCGGCCTGTGCTACATATTTCCACAGATAATAGTCTTTGATTTCGCGATCGGTGAGTGATGCCATCAGGTCATTGGCTTTCTTGACTGTATTGATTTCAGTGACGATGACCTGCTCGGGCGATGGTATTTCCATGGTTTCTACAAAGAATCTGTCCCAATTGATGGCCGGATACATTTCCTTGAGTTGAGCAAAAGTGCGTGGATTGTACATGGCCGGGATATTGCGGCTCTCTTCGCGGGTCCAGGTGGAGTCGGCGATAGCGGTTTCGATTTTCATCACATTTTTCATAATGCGTTGAGCATCTTTCTTTTTATATCCGGCATTCATCATCTGTTTGACGATGAGGTTTTTGTAGGCTTCACGTACTTCTTTGTTGCGAGGGTCGTCGAGCAGGTAGTAGTCGCGATCTCCAAGTCCGATGCCACCTCCGCTCACGTACATGGCATATTCCTTGGCGTTGGCAAGGTTTTCCTGTATGCCGGCATTGAAGAATGGGCTGGCATAGTTGGCGTGCATCCATAGGAAGAGGTCTTCCATACCTTCGTGAGGAGTGTCTTCGATTTTTTTGAGGTCGGCAAGTATAGGTGCGGCGCCTTCAGCGTTGCGACGCACGGAATCCATGGCTTGATTGTAGATAGTGGCAACTTTGAATGCCACAGTGCCGGGTTCAGGATTAGTGGCGTTAAGATTGAGCACAATCTCTTTGACACGGGCTTCGGAGGTGTCGCTGAGGATATTGAATTTGCCGTAACGCGCGTGTTCGGCGGTAAGCGGATTGGCGAGTTGCCATTTTTTGTTGACGTGATGATAAAAATCGGTACCCGGAGCTATGCTGTTGTCAATCTGCGAAGCATCGAGACTTTTAAGGTGTTCCTGGGCTAAAGCAACATCAGTGGTAGCTGCCATAACAGTCAATAAAAGAGTTAATTTTTTGAGATTCATATTGGTAGAAATATAAAATAAAATTTAATTGAATCGTTTTTTACCTTGGTAGATTGTGCAGGTGCCGAATGTCAGGCGACGGAATGACGTGTCAGTAAATCCTGCTTCTTCCATGATCTTGGTCATGCGTTCGGCTTGAGGTACGGCAGCTATGCTTTCAGGAAGGTAGGAGTAAGCGCGTGTGTCGCGGGATATCAATCGGCCTACTAAGGGAACCAAAGTGCGTGTATAGAAGTGATAAAGCGCTTTGAAAGGCTGTTTGCGCGGAGTGGAAAGTTCGATAACGGTTACTGTACCACCCGGACGTAGCACTCTAAGCATTTCGCGATAGCCTTTATGCAGGTCTTCAAAATTTCGTACACCGTATGCCACGGTGACAGCATCGAAGGTGTTGTCGGCAGAGGGAATGGCCAGTGAGTCTCCTTCAGTAAATGTTATGCGGTCGGCCACCCCTTGCTTTTCGGCTTTACTTACTCCGATGGATAGCATACCCGGAGATAGATCGAGTCCGGTGATATGGCGGGTATCGGTCTTTTTGGCCAAAAGCAGGGCTAAATCACCTGTGCCGGTAGCAATGTCGAGGATTTGGGCGTGAGGGTTACGGGCTACCATCTTTACGGCTTTACGACGCCATATTCGGTCGATGCCGAAAGTCATGGCTCGGTTCATAAAGTCGTAGGCCGGCGCGATGTTGTTAAACATCTCCTTGATTTGCTGTGATTTGTTGCGCGAATCACCGGCGTAGGGATTGATGTTTTCACATCGGGCGTTCATTGATTGATCTGTTGAAGGCAATCGAGTACGTTGACAGCTATACGATCAGAGATGTTTTGCTCATCGGCTTTGATGAATGGTTTGCCTGTGAGGTGTTCGTAAAGCTCGATATAGCGTGTGGTGACGGATTCGATGAATTCGGGGGTCATCTCAGGTACTTTTTGTCCGGGTTGACCCATAAAGCCATGTTCAATAAGCCATTGACGCACAAATTCTTTGGAAAGCTGGCGCTGAGGTTCACCGGCGGCGAATCGCTCGGCATAACCATCAGCGTAGAAGTAGCGAGATGAGTCGGGTGTGTGAATCTCGTCTATCAGATATACTTTACCGTCATGTTTGCCAAACTCATATTTGGTGTCGACAAGAATAAGGCCTTTTTCTGCAGCCATCTGAGTGCCGCGTTCAAATAGCAGGCGGGTATATCGTTCCATCACTTCATAGTCTTCAGCGCTGACAATGCCTTGGCTTATTATTTCCTCTTTTGAGATATTCATGTCGTGACCCGCATCGGCTTTGGTGGTGGGGGTGATGATAGGTTGAGGGAATTTTTCGTTTTCCTTCATGCCTTCCGGAAGTTGCACGCCACAAATCTCTCGCACACCGTTTTTATAATCGCGCCATGCGCTGCCGGTAAGATAGCCGCGGATAATCATTTCTATGCGGAAACCTTCACAGCGGATACCAACAGCCACCATGGGGTCGGGAGTGGCGAGTTTCCAATTTGGTACGATGTCAGCTGTAGCATCGAGGAAATAAGTAGCTATTTCGTTAAGTACCTGACCTTTGTATGGAATACCTTCGGGGAGGATAACATCGAAGGCCGAGATGCGATCGGTGGCAATCATTACCAGTGTGTCTTGGCCTATAGAGTATACATCGCGTACTTTGCCGTGATATACTCCTGTCTGACCGGGAAAGTTGAAATCTGTTTTTACCAAAGCTTTAGCCATAGTGTGATGTGGGTGTTAAATGATAATTTATGGTGCGAAATTAGTAAAAAAATGGCGGATAGTCAAATCAATTATTTGGAGGGTGCGGGGGCGATGAGACCGCGTTTGCGCAGGCGGTTCATCTCTTTTTTTGCATTGTTGAGATGTTTGGTGAATAGTGGGTCGGCGTGCAGGCGGGCGACAATGGTGGCTCCGGTGATACGCCCTGCGTCTACGTCGCTCTGATAGTGGTAGCCGCATATTACGCGGCTTTGCCCCATCTCATAGCCGCGCTGTAGTATTTCGTCCTGACGTTCAGGGTTGAGTTCGGCAAGAATCAGAGCCGTAGCCCATGCTTTAGAGGTGTGTCCCGACGGATATGACCCATTGCCGGCGAGTCCGGCCTGGGCTTCAGGCACGCAGGTGTCTTCATTGAAGCGTATGTATGGGCGGGTGCGCTGATAGTGATTTTTGGCATGACGAGTGGCCAGATCTCCGGCATCTTCGCGCATACCTGTGATGAGCCGGTAGACAGCTGGTGTGGTTTCTTTTGTGATTTCTATGCCGAAGGCTTCGGAGAAAGCCGCCGTAAGTCCGGCATCGTCGAGCTCGGCATCGGATGCGGCCAGAGTGCCTCGCGGGGTGTCGCGTAGTGATTTTCCCCATTCATATCGTTCAACGTCGTAGGCCCAGCGAGCTGTAGAGTCGTTAGGTGGAGGCGGGAGGAGTTCGGTGCTGTTGGAAACTTGCTCTATTGTGAGATAATATGGCGGGTAATCTTCCTGGGCAAATATGTATTGGGCTGAAGTCAGGAGCAGAGCCGTGAAAAGCAGGTTGTGGAAGAAAGTTTTCATAAATGATTGGGTGATATTTGGATTTATAAGTAGTGCGCCTTGCTCTAAATGGGTAAGGCGCACTATGTCGGTGTATATATTAAGTTCCTGATTAGAATTCGGCATTATTTGGTGTGCGAGGGAAGGGTATCACGTCGCGTATGTTGGTCATGCCGGTTACGAAGAGTACCAGTCGTTCAAAACCAAGGCCGAATCCGGCGTGAGGTACTGTGCCATAGCGACGGGTATCGAGATACCACCACATATCTTTCATGGGGATATTCAGTTCTTCGATGCGTTTGAGCAATTTGTCGTAATCGGCTTCGCGTTCAGAGCCACCGATGATTTCACCGATTTTAGGGAAGAGGACGTCCATGGCTCTTACGGTACGGTCATCGTCGTTGAGCTTCATGTAGAATGCTTTGATGTCTTTGGGATAGTCTGTTAGAATGACAGGTTTTTTGAAGTGCTCTTCTACAAGATAGCGTTCGTGTTCGCTCTGCAGATCGGTACCCCAATGTACGGGGAATTCAAATTTTTTGCCTGATTCTTCAAGAATCTTCACACCTTCAGTGTAAGTGAGGCGCACAAATGCGTTTTCGACTACGAATTTCAGGCGGTCAATAAGTTCGGGATCATACATTTTTGCGAGGAATTCGATGTCATCGCGGCAATTTTCCAGAGCGTAATTGATGCAATATTTGACGAAATCTTCCGCCAAGTCCATGTTGTCGGTGATATCGTAGAAAGCCATTTCGGGTTCAATCATCCAAAATTCCGACAGGTGACGGGGAGTATTGGAGTTTTCGGCACGGAAGGTGGGTCCGAAAGTGTATATTGCGCCTAAGGCTGTGGCACCGAGCTCGCCTTCAAGCTGACCGCTGACAGTGAGTGCGGTAGGTTTGCCGAAGAAGTCGGCCGAGAAATCCACCTTGCCGTTTTCGTCCTTGGGCAGATTGTTGAGGTCAAGTGTGGTAACTTGAAACATAGCGCCTGCTCCTTCACAGTCAGAGGCAGTGATGAGCGGGGTGTTGAGATAAAAGAAGCCACGCTCGTTGAAGAATTTATGAATGGCAAAAGCCAGTGTGCTGCGCACACGCAGTATGGCACCGAATGTGTTGGTGCGTGGACGCAGGTGAGCTTTTTCACGCAGAAATTCCAGGGTGTGTCCTTTTTTCTGCAGAGGATACGTAGTGGGGTCCGCTGTACCAAACAGGTGAATTTCTTTGGCTTGCACTTCGCAAGTCTGTCCTTTACCCATAGATTCGACCAATGTGCCGACTACGTGCACGCTTGAGCCTGTGGTAATGCCGGCAAGGTCATCGTCAGAGAAACGGCTCATGTCGGCCACAATCTGGAGGTTGTTGATGGTGGAGCCATCATTGAGGGCAAGGAACTGCACCTGTTTATTGCCGCGGCGGGTTCTCACCCAGCCCATTACGCTTACTTCTTTGCCTAACAGTTCGGGCGAAAAAGCATCGATTATTTTGGTTCGTTTCATTATATGATGTGATCTGTTTTTACAATTAGATGTATTTGTACATTATTCAAAAGAGCCCATTTTCAGGAAGTTGACTTCTTCTTGGGTGAGATAGCGCCAACGTCCGCGAGGAAGATTCTTTTTGGTAAGGCCGGCAAAATATACACGGTCGAGTTTGGTTACATGGTAGCCGAGACTTTCAAATATACGACGTACGATACGGTTTCGCCCCGAATGAATTTCGATGCCGGCCTGATTGCGGTCGGTGTCGGTGGCGTAGCTTATAGCATCGGCATGAATGGGTCCGTCTTCGAGTTCGATACCGTCGGCAATACGTTGCATATCATCTTCGGATATATCTTTGTCTGTCCATACGTGATAGATTTTTTTCTTCACATATTTCGGGTGGGTGAGTTTTGAGGCGAGGTCGCCATCGTTGGTCAGCAGCAGTACGCCGGTGGTGTTGCGGTCCAGGCGTCCTACGGGATAGATGCGTTCTTCGCAAGCATTTTTCACCAGATCCATCACGGTGAGTCGTTCGCCCGGATCATCTGATGTGGTCACGCAGTCTTTAGGCTTGTTGAGCAAGATATAACATTTGCGTTCGGGAGTGACAATTTTTCCGTTGTATTCCACGGTGTCGGCGTGAGAGATTTTAGAGCCAAGTTCGGTCACGACTACGCCGTTGACTTTCACCATGCCTTGCTGAATCTGCTCATCTGCTTCGCGACGGGAGCAGATACCGGCATTGGCAAGGAATTTGTTAAGGCGAATCTGCTGGTTGGGATCAGGTATTTCCTGTTCGTAAATCACAGGCTTGGGACGAGGCACGAAGCTCTTGCCGCCTTGAGGCATTCCGTATTCGTTGGGGCGCTGACGGTGATTATTGTTGTAGCCACCTTGACGACCGCGGTTGCCACCGAAGTTATTGTTCTGATTATATCGGTTGTTGTAGCCACCGCCATAGTTGTTCTGACGGTCGCGATTGCCGTAGCTGCCTCCGTTGTTATAATTGCGATTGCCGTAGTTGCTGTTTTGACGCGGACGATTGTTATTGTAGCCGCCTTGGCGGTTATAATTGTTGCGTTGCGGATAGCTACGGTTATTCTGAGTTGATTCCGAAAAATTGTTTTCGCCTTGATTTTCGCTTTGATAATCGGAATGATTACCTCCGTTATTATAGTTGCGATTATAGCTGTTATAGCCATCTTGGCGATTGTAGCCTTCCGAACGGTTATAGTTGTTTTGACGATAGTTGTTGTGGTTGTTGTATCCACCGTTTTGACGCGGACGGTTGTTATACCCGTTGTTCTGACGGTATCCGCCATTATATTCGCGACGTTCGGGGTTTTCACCTTCTTCCGTTGTGTATTTTTGCGTTGTTTTTTCGGTGAAACTTGAAGCGTTATCAATCTGAGCCTGACGGTTTTCGCCGATACGCGGGCGCTTCATTCTCTTTTCGTTAGAATCCATAATGAGACTTAAATATAACTGTTTTGAATTGATTAAATATGTGAATTTGCGCCCTCACGGGCGTCGTCGTTTAATGAATATTTGTGATAAGTGGAGCTATATATTTGAATTTCGGTTACAAAATTAATAGTAATTACTTATATAACAAATACCCTATCTGAAGTTTTTGAAAAAAAGTGGTATCTTTGCAGAAAATTTTTTTGAGTTTACTAAGAAAAAACAGACATTATGCAGCTCAGTCCGCTTACAGCAATTTCTCCTATCGATGGCCGTTATCGCGGCAAGTGTGAATCACTCGATAACTATTTTTCAGAATATGCTCTGATTCGTTACCGCGTGAGAGTGGAAGTGGAATATTTCATAGCTTTGTGTGAGCTTCCTCTGCCTGCGCTTGCCACTGTACCCGTTGATGTATTCCCTCAGTTAAGGAATATTTATGAGCATTTTACCCTTGCTGATGCTGAGCGAATAAAATCTATAGAATCGGTGACTAACCACGATGTGAAAGCAGTGGAATATTTCTTAAAGGAGCGATTCGACACTCTCGGACTTGCTTCTTATAAAGAGTTTATTCATTTCGGCCTCACATCGCAGGATATCAACAATACTTCCGTGCCTATGTCGGTTCGAGAGGCTGTGGCTGAAGTCTATATGCCTGCTCTTTCTGCACTAATCGACAAACTTCAGTCGCTTGCCGATGAATGGGCTGATGTGGCTATGCTTGCCAAGACACATGGTCAGCCGGCTTCACCCACTCGTCTTGGTAAAGAGATTATGGTGTTTGTCTATCGTCTGCGCACACAACTCGAAAGTCTAAAGCGCGTATGTGTCAGTGGAAAATTCGGAGGTGCTACCGGAAATTTCAATGCTCATCACGTGGCTTATCCTCATATTGATTGGCGAGCTTTTGCGGCACGCTTTCTGAGTGAGAAACTCGGCATTGAACGTGAAGAATTTACCACGCAGATATCCAATTACGATAATCTCGCAGCTCTGTTCGATGCTTTGCGGCGCATCAATACCATAATTATAGACTTGGACCGGGATGTATGGCAATATATCTCGATGGACTACTTCAAGCAGCGTATCAAAGCAGGCGAGGTGGGGTCCTCGGCTATGCCACATAAAGTTAATCCTATCGATTTTGAAAATTCTGAAGGAAATCTCGGTATGGCTAATGCTTTACTTACTCATCTGGCGGGTAAACTACCTGTATCGCGTTTGCAGCGTGACCTCACGGACTCCACTGTGTTACGCAATATTGGTGTGCCTCTGGGTCATACATTGATAGCTGTGTCAAGTACACTCAAGGGGTTGGGCAAACTCATTCTTCACCCTGAGACGATTGCTGCTGACCTTGACCGTATGTGGAGTGTGGTGGCTGAAGGTATCCAGACGGTATTGCGTCGTGAAGGCTATCCTAATCCCTATGAGACGCTCAAGCAGCTCACGCGTACCAACAGTGTTATTACAGCTCAAAGTATAGCTGATTTTATCGATACTCTCGAAGTGTCGGAGCAGGTAAAGGACGAACTGCGTGCTATTACTCCTGCCACCTATACGGGTATTTGATACGTATCTGTTTCGTTCTCTGCAGGTTCTTTGTGGAAAGACCGGAGACTTATGTAACCGGCGGTTTGTTTTAATACTCTTTAACATAATGGGAAGGGTAATTATGTTTTCTTTTCGTAAATTTGTCGTGATTTAAGGCGATTTCCATTTCGTCTTAATCAAATTTAGCAAAAACACCGATTGGCAATAGAGATTGTCATGAAAAACGCAAGCAGACCATAAAAACACAGTCACTCCGCAGCGCGTGCTGCTCATTCATTCTCCTCACTGACTGTCCATAACCAAAGCGATAGCTCTCTTCACAGAGTGAAGAGCCGTTGTTGTTTAATTATTTGGCATAGTGATTTGTTGTGGAATGTCTCAATGTGATTTTTTTTCGATGAGTTTTGTTGAATCTCAGTCTCTCGTTATTGTTTTTACCTCATTATCAGACAATTATTTTTTTAATTCATTTTATTTATTAACCCTTATATCTAACATTTCTAACCAATCCTATTTCTTATGAAAGCAAAGGTAACAAGTCTGTTGTTCGCTCTGCTGATGCTTCCGGTTCTGGCATTTGCTCAGACCGCGACAGTGACCGGTACGGTTACGGATAACACCGGTGAGCCACTTATCGGTGTGTCGGTTTTCGTTAAAGGTACGCAAAACGGAGCTTCAACCAACATTGACGGTCAGTTTACCGTTAAGGCTTCCGAGGGTGACGTGCTTACGTTCTCATACATAGGCTATCGTCCTCAAGAAGTAAAAGTCACCGGAACATCTCCTATCGAAGTTGTTATGGAGGAGGATTCCAAAACTCTTGATGAGGTGGTGGTAACCGCTCTCGGTATCAAGCGTGAACAAAAATCACTTTCTTACAACGTCCAGCAGATCAAGGGCGATGCTGTCACTACTAACAAAGATGCCAACTTTATCAATGCTCTTGCCGGTAAAGTTGCAGGTGTGAACATCAA
>CAZZFD010000012.1:0-56697 GCA_964653375.1 uncultured Bacteroides sp. | reverse complement strand
ACACTAAAAAACCACCCTTTTTCAAGAGTGGTTTAAGTTGTAATTTATTGATTATCAAATCAATATCTATAAGTTTCTGCGTCAATACTCATCCTCGTTGAAGAAGAAGTCTTCTTTGGAGGGGTAGTCGGGCCAGATGTCTTCGATGCATTCGTAGGTTTCGCCTTCGTCTTCCATCTCCTGGAGGTTTTCGATTACTTCGAGTGGCGCGCCTGATCGCATGGCGTAGTCTATGAGTTCTTCACGTGTGGCAGGCCACGGAGCATCTTCGAGTTTTGATGCTAATTCTAATGTCCAATACATGATGTGAATGAGTGTGTTAGTGTTTGTAAATATGTGTCAATCGGTGACACTGATAATTTTAGCGGTGCAAAAATAATCATTTTATGTGGTCCGACAATTTTTCTGCCAAAATATTTCATCAATTTTGTGAGCAACGTTGCTAAATCGCGCTAATGCAAACAGATAGTCACTCAGACGGTTGACGTAGCGAAGCACGGCGGGGTCGACTGTCGATGTGCGGGCGAGTGTTGTCAGGCGTCGTTCAGCTCGGCGTGCTACGGTGCGTGCCACATGGGCTTGGGCGGCTGCTTGGGAACCTCCGGGTAGTATGAATTGGCGGTGGCGTGGCAGAAGTGCGTCGGTGCGATCTATGGCTTGTTCTAATGCTGTGATGTCGGCGTCAGTTACTCCCGCAGGGAGCAAGGGGGTGTCGGAGGGGGGACAGGCGAGGTATCCGCCAATGTCGAAGAGCCGGTGCTGTACGGTGAGGAGGGTTGGAATCTCGGGTGATTTCGGCTCGAGTGACATATACAGGCCTATATGGGAGTTGAGCTCATCAATCGTGCCGTAGGCTTCAAGACGGTCGGAGTCTTTGCTGATGCGTGAGCCGTCTACAAGGGCTGTGGTGCCGTTGTCGCCTGTGCGGGTGTAAAGTGTTGATTTTGCGGGAATGTCCATGGCTATAGTTTAACGGCAAATGTATGGCTATTATTTTATTCTTGCAAGTTTTTAGCGGGGATATGGCAGCGGTGTTCGTATTGTAAAAAGTGAAAGTAATAACATATATGTGTATACACCTAATATTATATAAGTATACACCTACATATTTTATAATATGCTACCGCTATCATATATTGGAAATGGTTAGTGACAGTGCGGTCTGATACTCTGCGGAACGTTAGATTTTGTGCGGGTGACAGTTAGTATTTTTTAACATATTTTTTAATGAGGAAATGTTTGGAGAATCGTGTAAAACGCATACCTTTGTGTCGTGGCAAGGTGTCTGATCGAAAGATAAGGGTGGCCATCGCTGGAAGGTGGCGGGATCGTTGTCACAGGAATTAACCATGAAAAATACCTTAAAGTATTAAAATAATGAATAAATAGCGAAAACACATTAATTAAAACCTTATTGCCACACTGAAAATCTAATCTAATACAAGTGAAATCGTTAACAAAAAATCTAAATATTCAATCTAATTTTTCCAACATGAAAAAAATTTTACTTTTCACATCGGTTTTAGCCGTTGCGAGTGGTATGAGTGCGCAGGAATTGAAAGATGGCTATATCACATGGCCTAATTCATCGAGCCTCTCTAATTACATTCAGCAGTGGAACGGCGGAAACGGTCAAATCCTTATCGATGGTAAGGCTTGGGAAGACCAGGAGTTCTTTACCTCACGCGTTAAACCCAAAGTTCGCGTGTACAACACTTTGACACAGGTAAATCCTAATCTGGTTCAGTATTCTTATGCAGATAAAACCGGTAATGACAAACGTTGTATATTCTGGGTGCCTGTAGGCGATGAGAAACGCAATGGTGTCAAGACCAATTCTCTTCCTAACGGTATCTTTGACGGTGAAGTATTCTCCATGTGGTCATACCTTGACCATTATGGCAACTGGAACTGCCCTTATGGCTGGACTCCCGGTAACTTTGCCGACGTGGCTCACAAGAACGGTGTGGCCGTATCCGGTGTGGCTTCTGTGCCTTTCGGCTCTATATCTTCAGAATGGCGTAGTCAGCTCACCGCAATGGAGGCTCTTGATGCCAACACTGTAGGTAAGTTCTTCTACTATTTCGGTCAGGATGGTGTCGGTTATAACTCGGAATGGTCCGGTTATGCACCTCACTCCGGATTGACCAACCTGCATAACGGTTTGAAATCTTATATGGCAGACAAGAACCCGCTGTGGGAAGTAATCTGGTATGCGGGTACAATGGACTCCGGTTCATGCCATTTTGACGCCGGCGTAGGTTCAGGTGGTGGTAACACCCAGCTTTTCAAGGGAGCATCAATGTTCCTTAATTATAACTGGAACAACGCTTCCACAATGTCGTCTTCAATTACCTACGCTAAGGGTCAGGGTCTTAACCCGTTCCATATCTACGCAGGTATGAATATGCAGGGTGGTGAACCTAAATCCGGTGACAACTATCCTTTGCTTAGCAACTATCAATATTCAATAGGTCTTTGGGGCGCACACAGTAACAATATGTTCTGGTCAAGCCGCAACTCAAAAGGTTCATCACCCAAGACCATGCAGCGTACATATCTTAACCTTATCGAAACATGGTTTAGCAATGGTAAGCGTAATCCGGCTATTTCCATGACTTTGTCTACTAATCGTGGCCATTCACCCAACGATTCATGGGCAGGTATCTCAAAGATGATGAGCGCCCGCAGTGCTATCTCCGGTAAAATCGCTGATGAGCCTTTCTATAGCTATTTCAATCTTGGCAACGGTACATTCTTTAACTGGAAGGGTGTACGCCAGAATGAATGTCCCTGGCATAACATTGGTGTTCAGGATTATTTGCCCACATGGCGCTGGTGGTTCACCCCCACATTCCTTGGCCGTGATCTCTCGGATGGCGCTGCCAAACTGACAGCTGATTTTGTATGGGACGATGCTTATATGGGTGGTTCATGTCTGCAAGTGTCAGGTACTGCCACAGAAGAATTCCTTCACCTTTTCAAGACCCACTTGTCAGTAGTGAAAGGTCAGCGCATACGCTTCTTCTATAAGCTTATCGAAGGTGATGCTCAGATAGATCTTCTCTTTACTGATGCCTCCAAAACCGAAAACTTGACTGAAAAGAACAGCGGTTCGGTTAAGATTATCAAGGCAGGTGTTGATTGCGACCAAATCCGTGATAAGAGCTATGATGGTTGGCAAGTTGTTGAAACTACAGCAGGAACTACTATTATAAATAAAGTGGGTGGCGATAACTTCATCGACCTTATTTCTCTTAAGTTTACCAATGCTAAAGATATGAAGCTGTTGATCGGAGGTCTTGAAATACTTCCCGCAGCTAATACCACCAAGCCTGCAGCTCCTCAGGTTACACTTGCCAAAGTGCTTGCCAACAACTTCAAAGGTGTTGACGGTAAACTCGTTTGGAAAATGAACAACAACAAAGCTGTCGGTGCTCCCGTTTATAACTCTGACGTAAATGCAGCAATGTATAAGGTGTATGCACAGCAGGAAGGTGAAGAACCCGTGCTTCGCGGCATTACCACATCGTGGGCTTCATTTATCTTCTCTGCCGATAACAATCTTGACGGTGTTCAGAATATCCGTTTCGGTGTAAGTGCAGTCAGCGAAGATATGCAGAGCGAATCTGACATAGCATGGAGCAACTATATTTCGATGGGCGATTATGTTCTCAACAATGATATTGAAATCGACAAGTCCATCATTAAACCGGGCGAAGAATTCACCTTGAAATTCAGCGACCCGAAACATGCCAGCGCTACATGGACCTTGAGCGACGCTCAGACTGAAGTGGAAGTATGGAACGGTTCAGGTAAATCAGTGACTTGTCCCGGTCTTGATGAAATCGGTGCTTACACGTTGAAAGTAAACACAGACGGTGTTGAAACCGTATATCCGCGCTACGTGTCTATCTCCAGCGAGGCTGTAGGTGCACTTCCTGAAATTTACACTCTTGCCGTAGATGGCGAAGATGTGACTGACGGCGACGTAGTATCAATCGAAGCTCTTCAGAACACTTCGAAAGAATTCTCTTATACCGCACGTCCTGCCGATGGTTCTGCATCACGCGGCATCGAACTCAATGAAAAATGGTTTGGTGTGCAGGTGGCTCAGCTCGGTATCGGTGGTACACAGTCATTCTCTGTTGCTGCTTGGGTTAAGTACAACTCACTTCCTCAGGGTCTTTCTAACTTCATTACTATCGAAGACCGTCAGACCGGCGGCTGGCCTTACAATAACTGGGGCTTCTTCTGGTCGCGTATCGATGAAAACGGTCGTTTCTGCCCGCGTAAGATTGACACCGCCTGGGGACATCGTACCGGTAGCGGTACAGAGGGTATGCGCCTGTTCTACAAATATGCCGATGCTAAGATTGACGTTAACGCCTGGACTCACGTGGCTCTCGTATGGGAATTCAACGCTCAGGGTAAGATGCGTCAGAAATTCTATATCAACGGTAAGCAGCAGCTCATCACTGCATGGTGTACAATCCTTAAGAGCACGGCTGAAGGCGTGCTTGGCAGTACAGCTGGTTATTGGGACGAACTCGAACGACTCTGTAACGACTCAAAGGCTGGTGCCGGCAACTGGGGCTTGAATACTTATGAGCCCGGATTTGTAAATCAGGCTCGTCCGTTGGCAACCGCTGACTGGATTGCATTCGGTGGTTCAGCTCACGATATTACAGCCGTAGAAGGTTGTGTCGATGACTTCCAGGTTTGGGGCAAGGCTATGACTGCGGAAGATGTAGCAATGTCTATGGCCGGTCTTGACGGCAACAACCTCCCTGCTGAAGTGCTCGGTTACTGGGACTTTGAGACCGATTGCAATGCATCTAACTATGAATTCGTAGGTAAGACCGGTTCTTCTGCTTCCAACAAGACTCCTAAGGCTTATTGGTATAAGATGAATGAAGGTGAAGGCGAAGGTGCCGGTAAATTTGAATTCGGCCGTCCGGTTTATGGTGCAGGCTGTCCCTACATCTCCGGTACAGCATACCCCGTTGTGACTACTCCTACTTGGGAAGCTCGTCGTGCAAAAGTAACCGGTTCGGGTAACAGTACTTCCGGTTCGGCTACTATCGAATTCCCTAAACTCGGTGATCACAATGTAGTCCTCACCCTTGAGAACGGTCATGGTACCGCATCTAAGGAATATCCTGTAATTGAAGTTAAGGAAGTATTGGGCGCAATTACCGATATTGCAGCAGGTGACAACGGGATGTCGACATACGTAATCGATGATGTAATGTTCCTCGAATTTGCAGCTGACGGTTACTATACAATAGATGTTTACAACATGAGCGGTATTCAGGTGGCTAAGAAAAATCTTAACCTTGCAGCCGGTCAGAATGTACAGGTTGGTCTCCATGCAGCCGGTGTATATCTGGTGAAGGTGACTAAGGACGGTAAAGAACTCCGCGCAGTGAAAGTGATTCGCAACTAATCGGATCCTACAATCACTAACTTGATACAGCGAGGGGTCGCACTTAGTGCGGCCCCTCTGTTTTTTTGCGTATATCGGATTCTTAAGCTCAGATTAAAATGTCAGATTTCATTTTGAGGATTTTTACATCAGCCACTGATGGTGTGAATATGAAAAAAAGTGTGAAAAACTTGGAGGCGTGATAAAAAAACGCTATATTTGTAGCAAATGATTCCTTTGTGTAAATGCTAAATTTTCGTAAATATCTAATAATTGGTTTTTTAACCATCACAGCGGTATGCGCTTCGGCTGCTCCTACAGTGTGGGAGGAGGTAGATCGTATGCCGGGAATAGAATTTACTCAGCATTTCGATAGTCATGACAATGTGGTCGCTACCGTGGCCGACGGCTATGTGTACGTGAGCGTTCAGGAACGTACCGCAGTGACTGTTTACACTATTTTGGGTCAGCCTGTAGTGCAGGAGGAGCTTAATCCCGGTGTATATCGTTTCCGTGTGAAGTCGCGCGGAATTTATGTGATTAAAGCTGATAATTACACTTTGCGTGTAAAGATTTAATTGAAATTTTGTGGGTAGAAAGCAGGGCTTTTGGCATCGGGTTGTGGATTTGTATATCGACGGATTCAGAAACATGACTGTGGGCCGAACTCTATGGGCGCTTATCATCATCAAGGTAATCATACTGTTGGTGGTGTTCAAATTGTTGTTTTTCCCCGATGTGTTGAATCGCGATTACGACACCGACGAGGCTCGGGCTGAGGCGGTAAGGGAGTCGCTTGTGGGCGCATAATTAATTAAAATCATATATTTAATCTTAAGAATTATGGAAGAATTGACAGGATTAGTCGACTGGTCGCGGGCGCAATTTGCTCTGACTGCCATGTTTCACTGGCTTTTCGTGCCACTGACGCTTGGTCTGTCGGTGATAGTGGCCATAATGGAGACCATCTACTATCGTACACGCAGTGCCAAATGGCTTGCTATCACTAAATTTTGGATGCTGCTTTTTGCAGTGAATTTCGCTATAGGTGTAGCCACGGGCATTATTCTGGAGTTTGAGTTTGGCAGTAACTGGTCGAACTACAGCTGGTTTGTGGGCGACATTTTCGGAGCTCCGCTGGCAATAGAAGGGTTGGTGGCATTTTTCCTGGAAGCTACGTTTGGAGCCGTGATGTTTTTTGGCTGGAAGAAAGTGAGTCCGAAGTTCCATTTGACAGCCACATGGATTACTGCTATAGGAGCCTCACTTTCAGCACTGTGGATATTGGTGGCCAATGCCTGGATGCAATATCCTGTGGGTATGGAGTTTGATCCGGCACAGATGCGTAATGTGATGGACGATTTCTGGGCAGTGGCTCTTTCTCCGGTGGCGATGCATAAGTTTGTCCATTCCGTGTCGAGCGGCTGGATTTTGGCCGGTGTGTTTGTGACTGGTGTCAGCTGCTGGTTCCTGCTCAAAAAACGAAACCGTGAGATGGCTCTGCGTTCCATCAAGGTAGGTGCATCGGTGGGATTGGCCGGCATGGTGCTTACATTGTGGTCGGGCGACAGTTCGGCAGTGGATGTGGCACGTGTGCAACCTATGAAACTTGCAGCTATGGAAGGATTGTATCACGGCAGTTGCGGTCAGGAACTTGTGGGAGTAGCGTTGCTGAATCCCGACAAGACGGTGACTAACGATGAGGATCCGTATCTTTTTGACATATCCATACCCTATGGACTTTCGATATTGGCTACGCATACTGTGGACGGTTTTGTACCCGGAATCAATGATCTGATCGACGGTATAGAAATCACTCCGGCCGGTGATACACTGCGTACTACTTCCTATGCCGAGCGGATTGCTATGGGCAAGACTGCCCACGAGGCATTGCGTGCTTACGGTGTGGCGCAGAAGGCCGGTGATACGGCAGCTATGGAGGCATCGGCTCGGACTCTCAAGGATAATTATCAATATTTCGGTTACGGCTATCTGCAATCGCCCTACGATGCTGTACCACCGGTGGGCATAACATTCTATGCTTTCCGCATAATGGTGATATTGGGCGGTTTTCTGCTGCTTGTTGTCGCGGTGATGGCTTTTGCCGCATTGCGTCGTCAGACTTGGCTTGAAAATAAGTGGCTGCTATGGGTCGGTATTATCTCTATCCCGCTGGTGTGGGTATGCTCGCAAGCCGGCTGGGTAACTGCCGAAGTGGGTCGCCAGCCCTGGATCATACAGGATATCATGCCTGTGCAAGCTGCTATCTCAGCCGTGAGCACATCTACCGTTATGATAAGTTTCTGGGCATTTGCAGTGGTGTTTACAGTGTTTTTGGCCGCTGAAGTATGCATAATGCTCAAGCAGATATCTCGTGGGTCGCATTCCGATTATGATTCGTTGACCGATTGATAACTATCGAAAATTAACTTATGAATATGAATGCATTAGCTTCTTTACAAATATATTGGTGGCTGATAATCGCCGTGCTTGGCGCAGCCTTGGTGTTTATGCTCTTCGTGCAGGGCGGTCAGAGTATGCTGCTGTGTAAGCGCAATGCTCCTTATCGTCCGCTTATGATAGAAATCCTCGGACATAAATGGGAACTGACGTTTACCACTCTGGTGGTGTTTGGGGGAGCGTTCTTTGCTTCATTTCCATTGTTCTATTCCACAAGTTTCGGTGGAGCCTACTGGTTGTGGATGCTGATATTGTTCAGCTTCATTCTGCAGGCTGTGAGCTATGAGTTCCGCAGTAAGCCGGGAAATCTGCTCGGTGAGCGCACCTACGATGTGTTTCTGTTTATCAACGGCAGCGTAGGGTGTATATTGCTGGGAGTGGCAGTGGCTATGATGTTTTTCGGTGGCGAATTTACTATCGACAAAGGAAATATTCTTGATGGTAGCGCTCCCGTGATAAGCCAATGGTCGTCGAGCCACGGGCTTGAAGCTATATTTTGCAGCAAAAATCTGATATTCGGTGTGGCCGTGCTTTTTCTGGCACGCACGCTTGCTTTGCTTTATTTCATCAACTATGCTCATGGTAAAGCAGAGAAATCTTTCGCAGCATCGCAGCGCCAGGCTGTGCTTGTCAATGGCGGCATTTTCGTGGTGATGTTTTTGGCTTTTCTTTTCGAGTTGCTTACATCGCCGGGCGTAGAGGTCATCGATGGAATGAATGCGGAAGTAGTGGATTATAAATATCTTGATAATTTTCTGTCGATGTGGTGGGTGACAATGTTGTTCCTCCTCGGTGTCATAGCAGTCCTTTGGGGCATATTGGTTACTGTCTTGTCCGACAAATCACGCAATGGAATATGGTGGGCAGGATTAGGCTCGGCCGCTGTGGTAATCAGTCTGTTCTGTGTGGCGGGATTTAACGATACGGCTTATTATCCGTCGTTACTCGATGTAAATTCGTCACTTACTATTCACAATAGTTCGGCTTCGTTGTTTACCCTTAGGGTGATGACTTGGGTATCAATTGTGACACCGTTTGTACTTGGGTATATTGCCTACGTCTGGAAAAAGATGCGATAAATATCGGCTTGTGATAAACCAGGCAAGCCAACCGAGCAGTCCACCTATCACGGCACCTGTCAGAAGGTCGCCGGGGTAGTGGACGCCTAAATAAGCACGGGAGTAGCATTGGAGCAAAGCCCATGGAATCATGACCCAGCATATGAGACGCGAGCGCAAGGCTAAAATCAAGACCACGGTCAAAGCCACAGAATTAGCAGCATGACACGATGGGAATCCGTAGGCTCCGCTGCGGTAATCGTTGACCACATGGACAAATTGCGATAGCGGATTGTCGAGATTGGAGGGTCGCAGACGGCCCACGGTCTCGCGAATCCACCCGGCGCACGTCTGGTCGGCTAAAGTTATGGCCAAAGCGACGGCAATGAGTGTAAGCACACCCCACTGCCAGCGACACCGGTAGAAGATATAGCATATAAGCAGTGCATAGAATGGAATCCAGGTCCATCTGTAGGATATGATATACATCAGTTGATCGAAAAACTCCGAGTGATGTGAGTTAATCCATATCAATAGTGATGAGTCGAGATTGATAAGCCATTCCATGCCTGTATATGCGGGAGAAAATGAGTTTTAATAGTTATTATTCGTCTTCAACTCTACGCTTGAAGTCAATCATGGCTATAGCTGTGGCTGCGGCTTCGCACCCTTTGTGGCCATGGCTGCCGCCTATGCGTTCGAGGGCCTGACTCTCATCGTTGACGGTGAGTAATCCGAAAATCACAGGTGTATCGCAGTCGGCATTCAGGGCGGTTACTCCTTGGGTTACACTTTGGCATACGTAGTCGAAGTGTGGAGTGTCGCCACGCACTACACAACCGAAAACAATCACGGCATCGAATTGCGATGACTCTATCAGTTGCGATGCGGCAAAAGTGAGTTCAACTGCGCCGGGCACTTCGTAGAGGGCAATATCTTTGTCGGTAAATCCATGGTCGTGGAGTGTAGATACGGCACCTTCGCGCAGGCGTGAAGTGATGTGGCCGTTCCATTGGGCTGTGACTATGGCTATGCGGGCAGGAAGTATGTCGGGGAGAGATAGTGTAGGTGTATGTGTTGACATAATGGATAAACTTCAGAGTAGTGAGAGCAGATGGTGGGGATTGAGCCGATTTTCCATACAGGCTTGAGCTACGGCTGCTATGAGTGAAGATTCGTCGCATGAAGCCGAAAGTTCCAGTGATTGTGATCCGGTAGCATCGGATATGGTGAGCGAGCGTGCGTCATCAGATAAATTTATGGCCTGATGCGTGTGGAATCGTATGTGGTTTCGGAATGCTTTCTCGGCGTCTTTTTCAGAGAATATATGGTTGAGCTGGTCGGAGGTGGTGATGATTAAATCACTGTGATCGAGATAGTCGAGTATGGCCGGCATGACTTTGGTGATGCGTGGGGCACATTGCATCGGGAATCCCGGAAGATAGATGCGCACTGCTTTGCGCTCGGAGGCAAATTCGAGTAAATCTATTATTTGCTGGCGATAGCGTTCATCGAGGGCAAAATAATTGCCGAATACCATCACATCGCCCTGGTCGATACGTGGCCATACGGTGTCAAAGCGCCGGTCGGGACGCTGTGAGTGTATGACATCAGCGTAAGTACTTCCGGAGTCAGTGAAATATACCGTGGTGGCACCACCTTCGGTGTAGCGGTCGATGGAGCGGGTGTCGATGCCGTGTTGCTCGAAATGGCGCACAATCATATCCCCGGGAAAATCGCGGGCTGTCTCTCCTACATAGCATACTGACATACCGGAGTCGGCAGCTTTCACGGCGGCATTGGCGATGTTGCCGTAGAGAGTTATAGATGCTGATGCAGGTAGATTGTCCCGGCCGGACAGAGCGGTGCCTATAGCGCATTCGCCTATGAAAATGATTTTACTCATGCAGGGCAAGAATGAGGATTAAAGACGCGACACTGAACCCAGATAGCCGCCGTGGTGGCGCAGAGCGTAGTCAGCTTTTGTAAATCCGGTGAGCTTCATTACATTAACCACCAATATGTCGCCTATGACAGTCATCATAGTGGTTGAGGTGGTGGGTGTGAGACCGAGTGGGCATACTTCAGGTTTATCGGCGGTGAACAGAGCCACCGTGGCACGACGGGCAAGTTCACTTTTGGGGTTTCCTGTGATTACAATGGTGGGGATGCCCGGATAGAGGTTTTGTGCCAGTTCTATAAGGTCAATAATCTCACGTGTGCGGCCTGAGTTGGATATGAGTAGCATCACGTCATCGGGCTGAAGCACACCCAGGTCGCCGTGTTGGGCTTCCGAGGGGTGAAGATTGACAGCCGGAGTGCCGGTGGAAGAGAATGTAGTGGCGATATTGAGCGCAATCTGCCCTGCCTTACCCATGCCGGAGGTTACTAATTTACCTTTGCGGCGGTGAACATGGTCGATGATTAGTTCTACGGCGCGGTCGTAGGATTCGGTGTAGGGTATGGCTGCAATAGCTTGACTTTCAGCGACAATGATGTCGCGCATCGTACTCTCTATGGTGGTCATTGGTATTTTATGGTGGAAATATGTCACATCAGGTTATTAACACACTGCAAAGGTACTGATTTTTTAGAAAAAGTAAAAGTCAGAGTGTGCGATGTTCGTAGGCTGAAGCGCGGGCAATCAGGTCGGGGGAGATGACGGCCGAACCGGAGGTGACAGGGTCGAAGCCTACCATCACAGTAGTACCTATACATTTGGTATGCCCCGAGTCGGCATCGATGATGCGCTGCTCGAGCGTGAGGCTGCGCTCACCGCAGCGGGCAATTGTGGTCCATACCTGCAGATGATTGTCGAAATAAGCCGGCTCGAAGAAATCGCTGTCGATATGAGCCACCACCATGCATAGGTCTTGAGGTGTGATAGGGTGGCCGAGCAGTGTGGCGAAATAGTCGATTTTCGCTAAGTCCATGAAGCTGAGATACACGTTGTTGTTGACATGGCCGAGGAGGTCGATATCGGTAAAGCGTGTCTGCAGGTCGATATGGTGGTGGAAAGGATATTTTGCGGCGGGGACACGGGGATTGTCGGAAGGGAGTAGCGATGACATAGATCTAACAGTGTGGTCAGTGAAACATTATGGCGGTGATAGCGCGGGAGCCTACTGCTTTGTTAAGCAAATCGATGAGACGGTCGCGTTGAAAGGACAGTTCCTGCTTCAGCGGGGCTGACGTGAGGTGAACATGAAGCACGCCGTGGTCGACATATCGCTTGAGCGTGTAGCGGTTGACCCCCGGCCCTACGATATCGGGCCATAGGAAGCAGGCGCGTTGTTCGGCATAAGCTACCGATACTCCTGCCTGTGCCATCGATTCTTCGATGATGGTGGTGATGGATTTTGGTTCGGTACGTTTCATGTCGGTCAGGAGTGAGATGGAGTGAATCGGCCGTGGTCAACGCTCCACATTTTGTAGTCACCTCCTGTATGGCTCATGATGCTGTCGAGATGGTCGCGGTTGGTGTCGGTGACAAAAATCTGGCCGAATTCATTGCCGGTGACAATCTTCATGATACGTTCCACCCGGTTGCTGTCGAGTTTGTCGAAGATGTCGTCGAGCAGCAGCAGGGGTTTGATGGAGGTTGCTGAGTGAAGAAAATCGTATTGGGCCAGACGCAGAGCCACAGTGAAGGTTTTGCATTGGCCTTGTGAGGCTGCACGCCGCATCGGGAGCGAGTGCAGCAGCATTTCCACGTCGTCGCGGTGTGGGCCGGCTGTAGTGTAATGCACAATTTCATCGTGGCGTCGTTCGCCATCGAAGATTGCTTTAAGTGAGCCGTCGGGCGATGACTCGAGAGCTCCCATGTAGCGAAGCGTGATGCCGAGTGATTCATCGCCGGCGATGGCGGTATAGTAGTGTGAGAATATGGTTTGGAGGCGGTTGACCCATTCGGAACGTGTACGGTATATATATCGGGCGGGTGCTTCCATGGCTGTCTCTATGGCATCATAGAGGGTATGGTCAACGATGTTGGCTCTGAGGAGACGATTGCGTTGTTCAAGGCCTGCATTGTAGCGTATGAGAGCATCGAGATATCGGGCATCGCTTTGCGAAATCACCATGTCCATCCAACGGCGGCGTTCTTCGGCCGGACCTTGAATGAGGTCAATATCGCGCGGGGCTACCATCACGGCCGGGAAAGCACCTATGTGCTGTGAGAGTTTGGTATATTCCTTGCCGCCGCGCTTGAGGCATTTACGTTTGCCACGGGTGATGCCCAGGGTAAGCTGTTCGGGAGTGTCGCGACGCATATAGGTGGCTGACGCCGTGGTGAAATCTTCGCCTTGGCGAATCAGTTGCGTATCGGTCATGCCTGAGAAACTGCGACAAAAACTCAAATAGTGAATGGCATCGAGCAAGTTGCTCTTGCCCATACCGTTGTCGCCCAGAAAACAGTTGATTTTCGGGGAGAAGTCGAGTGAGAGCTCAGCTATGTTTTTGAAGTTGGTGAGTGTGAGATGCGTCAGATACATAGGCGTATTAGTCGGTGTCGTCTGGAAATTTGAGATAGTATTCCGAGAGTAGTCCTTCGATATTGAAATATACTCCGCCGAATCCCTGTGGCGTGCGCACTTTGAGATATTCGTAGTAAGGTTCGATAAAAGTGTGGTCGATGATTGTACACCCCATCTTGTTGAGCAACACATATTCATGCTCTGTCTCAGTGACATACCATGCGTTTCCTTCATCAATGCCGGTGCCGGTGGATACTATGGCCATCAGTATATAGTTGAACTTATATTGCCATATAGAGGCCAGATTGGTGTGACCGCGTACTTTAAGGGCGCAGATAAGTGATTCCATGGTGGTGAGGTCGAAGGGGTTGTCGCGAAGCACCTGTCCGGCATATTTGATTATGGTGTCGCATTCCTGTGAGGTGAGGCGCGTGAAGTCGTTGGAGGTAGGTTTGGTGCGTTCTTTCAAAGCTGATTCACGATATGGATTGTAATCTTCCTGAAACATATAGCCTAAATATAGCCGGCGATATTTTTCGAGTTTCATGACCGTGTCGTTGCTCTGAAATTCTTTCATCAGACGAGGGTAATAGTAGGGCGATGTCCGGTCGTAGGTTTCTCGACGAATCTCATCAAGGTCCGGAACTTCGCGCTTGATTCGGTCGAAGTCGATATTGGTAGGCGTCTGCGCATTCAGATTGCCGATAAAGATGGTAAGCAGTACAGAGAGAAGGAGGAGACGGTTCATGCGGCAGGGTTGGTGAAATAGCTTATTATTAGGGTGAAAGCGATTACGATTAATGAAATGTTGACTGTGATGGGAAGTCCTTTGGCGCAAAGATAATTGAAGAATTGCTTGGAAGGGAACTCAAGTATTTTGCCTTTTGGCGTGCGGCTATAGGCAAGGGCTCCCAGCATGGCGCCGACGGCAGCTCCCACTACTATGCCCCAATTGGAGTGAATGAGCAGCACATCGACCACAGCGGCAGTCAAAGCACCTCCGGCGATATAGCTGACGCCTACACGGGATTTGGCTATGTCGGCAGGAAGCATATAGTTGATGCCGAGAGCTATTAGCGCGGTAAGACCCCAATACAGGAGAAATTGCCATTCGGCTAATCCTACGAGGGGAATCATGGCACACCAAGCTATGGCCGGACTCCAGCGCCATGATGCGAATGTGGCGACTAAAGCAAAGCAAGCCAGCAGAATGGTTATGACGGAAAATAATATTATCAGGCTCATTGGGGGGGATTTTAGAAGTTAGACATCGGTTTTTGCGGTTTTGTTGAGTTCGGGATATGACACACGCGAGTGATACATGGTGGACAATCGTGATATAAACACTTTCTTAATCTCCGCTATATCTCGGAATGAGATAGGTGATTCATTGTGCAGCCCTTCGGAAATCTGACTGTCGATGATGCGGTTGACCAGATTGGTTATTGATTCTGTGGAATAGTCTTTGAGCGAGCGTGAAGCAGCTTCTACTGCGTCGGCCATCATGACTAAGGAAGTTTCTACCGACTTAGGATTAGGTCCCGGATAGCTGAAGATTGAATCATCAGGTTCCTGGTCGGGGTGGAGGTTACACCAAGTATTGTAGAAATATCGGGCTTTGCCTTTGCCATGGTGAGTGTCGATGAAGTCACGTACTTGAGCCGGAAGTTTATATTTGTCGGCAAGGCGCTGGCCCTCGGTGACATGACCTATCACAATGCGGGCGCTTTGTTCGGGCGAGAGCATATCGTGAGGATTCATGCCATGCTGGTTTTCGGTGAAAAATGCCGGGTTTGACATTTTGCCGATATCGTGATACAGGGCGCCTGTACGCACCATCTGCACATTGGCTCCGATACGGTTGGCGGCAGCTGCGGCCAGATTGCCTACGGCAGTGACGTGCTGGAATGTGCCAGGGCATTCTTCGGATAGTTCGCGCAGCAGCGGGTGATTGATGTCGGACAGCTCCACTAAGGTCATCTGCGATACGAATCCGAAAGTCTTTTCAAGCAGGAAGATTATCACGTAGGCAAACGATAGCAGGAGAGCATTGATTGCCAGCGCGGCTATCATCTTGATGTTGACAGATTCAAAGGTGCCGTTCTGCATCAATATCAGGCAGCAGTATACGGCAGCAGAGGTGAGAAATACCAGGGCGGCAGTGCGGATAATCTGTGAGCGCTTGGTGAGCTCGCGTATCGACACCATTGCTGCGTAAGTGGCTACAAATTGAATGATAAGGAATTGAGATGGAAACCGCGATACCATAGCACACAGAAACATAGTGACTATGGCGCAGAAAAAAGCTGTGCGTGAATCAAGGAAAACGGCTATGATGATGGGGATTATTGCTATCGGCACCATATATAGTCCGAAAGTGAATGTCTGTGCCATCAGGAAGCTGAGCAGGGTGATTGTGACAATGATGAGCAGTACCATGCTCAGAGCGCGGTAATTGTCGAAGAACCGACGGCGGAATGCAATGAAATATGTATAGATAGCACCTATCAATATCATGATGTAGAGCAAGATGCCTATATTTTTATACACCGAATCGGCTGTCATGCCGTTGCCTCGCTCGTTGTTCATCTGCATATAGGTGTGGAGTATGGCGTAGAGTTGGGGGGTGACCACTTCGCCACGGTCGATGATGCGCTCACCACGCTGAATCACACCTATAGGGGCAAGAGCTTTCGCTTCCATTTCCTGACGCAGTCGGACCGTAGCGGCCGAATCGGGCAGGATATTGGGCGCGATATATTCCGATAGATGGGATACGGCAATCAGTTGACGTGCCGCCGAATTGGCAAGCGCGCTATCGATAGCCGTATAAGCATTGCGCATAGTCAGGAATGTTGATGTAGGTTTCGATGATATGACATTGTTGGATATCATGCGTATGGACCTTAAGTCGGTGGCGTCGGAGCTGATGATGCCACGATTGTAGATATAGCGTAGCTGTGCGGTGATAATCTGGCGATTACGCTGTGTGGCTGAAGCTACGTTGAGCTCATCAAGTGCAGCGGTGAATCGTCGCAAGGCATCGTTTTCGATATCGGCGTTGCGATAGTAGACAGGTTCAAATGCGCGGTCAAGACTATCGCGTATCTGCGCTTCTGCCACGGAATCGAGCCGGACAGGGATATCAAAAGGAGCCGTGAGCAGATTGTAATTCCACGGACGGTTGACCGTGAAGTCATAGCTGTTGTTTTTTATCGTTGGACGCAGCAGGAATATCACGGTCACAGTCACTACAAACAGTGCGGCGCGTAGAAATATATATGTGTTACGGGTTGATGCCATTCTGTCAATCGTTAAGACGTTTTACCATCAGTATTCCATCTATTTTCTTGAGTTTCTTGCACAGGTCGGTTACCACCGATGTGTCGCTCACGAGCACCTTCATGGTGCATTTGAACATTTCTTTTTCGGTGTCGATGTGCAGCGAGTGCATATCCATGTTGAGTTGTTCGGAAATCACGTGGATTACCTCCATGAGAATGCCGTGACGGTCGGCGCCTTTAATCTCTATATCTGCTGTAAATTCGTTTTCAACATCGTCCCATTTAGTGGCTACAATGCGCGAACCGTAGGTGGCTTTGAGCAGCTGGGCGTGTTCACACAGCAGAGTGTGCACCTCCACGTTGCCGTCATCGTTTATGAATCCCATCACATCGTCGCCCTTGATGGGGTGGCAGCAAGGTGCGAACACGAAATTTTGCTCCTTATCAGTGTAGCGTAGTGAGTAGATTTCTTTGGTGTTGATTTTTTCCGGGGTGATAATGCGCGGGCCGGTGGTCTCGGCAGCAGTCTTGTTTTTTGTGCCGATGCGGAATATTTTTTTGAGCAGACTCGGTTCGGTTTTGGGTGAGTCCTTGAATATGTAGCCGTCGAGCGAGAGTTCTTCGGAGCCGAGTTTGTAGTAAAGGATTTCGCGCGACGGAATATGGTAGAAAGCCAGTAGCTTGGTTATTACCTCATTGGTGCCTTTCACTTCGGCTTCATCGAGAAAGTCGTTGAGTATCTGCTGTCCTTTCTCTATGATTGGTGCCTGCATACGGCGTATGGCGGCGTTGAGTCGCGAACGGGCTTTGGCCGATTTCATAAATTCGGCCCATTCAGGTTTCGGTGTCTGTGATTGCGAGGTAAGTATTTCCACCTGATCACCGCTGTTGAGCACGTGCGACATCGGCACGAGCTTATGGTTGACTTTACCGGCTATACATTTGGGACCGAGTTGCGAGTGGAGCTCAAATGCCATATCGAGCACTGTAGCTCCGGCCGGGAGGGTGATTAGTTCGCCTTTGGGGGTGAACACGCTTATCTGAGTGGCAAAGAGATTGAGTTTCAGATTGCCTAAAAAATCAATTGCATTGGGGTTGGGATCTTCGAGGATATCCTTTATCGTGCCGAGCCACGCTTTAAGCTCGGTCTCTTCTTCCCCTTCGCCTATTTTGTATTTCCAGTGTGCGGCAAATCCTTTTTCGGCCACTTCGTCCATGCGGTCGGAGCGTATCTGCACTTCCACCCAGTTGCCGGCAGGCCCCATCACCGTCAGGTGAAGAGCGCGATAGCCGTTGGGCTTCGGATTGATTATCCAGTCGCGTGTGCGCTCCGGATGCAGTTTGTATATGTCGGTTATTTTTGAATATATGCGCCAGCATATTTCTTTTTCCTGCCTGGGGTCGTCGCATTTGAAGATTATACGCATGGCATATAGGTCATACACTTCTTTGAAGGGAATGTTTTTTGTGGTCATTTTGCGCCAGATGGAGTAAACCGATTTGACGCGTGCTTTTGCCTCAAATTCTATGCCCAGTTCCGAGAGGCTTTCGAGGATTGGAGCGGAGAAAGTCTCATATTCATAGTTACGCCGTTTTTCAGTGTCGCGTATCATTTGCTCTATTTCGGCGTATGTGGCCGGGTGCTCGTATTTGAAGCTGAGATCCTCCAGTTCGGTCTTGATATTGAAAAGTCCCAGTCGGTGGGCAAGCGGAGCATAAATATAAAGTGTCTCGCCGGCAATCTTAAATTGCTTGTTGGGAGCCATTGACCCCAGGGTGCGCATGTTGTGCAGACGGTCGGCCATCTTTATCAGTACCACACGGATATCCTGGCTCATGGTGAGCAACAGCTTACGAAAGTTTTCAGCCTGTACACTCGCTTTATCGCCGAAAATGCCTCCCGAAATCTTAGTCAGTCCGCTTACCAGTTCGGCAATCTTAGGCCCGAAATGCTGCTCGATATCCTCTACGGTGTAGTCGGTGTCTTCTACCACATCATGCAGCAGGGCAGCACATATAGAGGTGGACCCGAGTCCTATCTCTTGCGACGCTATTTTTGCCACGGCTATAGGATGCAGTATGTATGGTTCTCCCGAGCGGCGGCGAATACCTTTGTGCGCTTTTTTCGCAAACTGATAGGCACGTTCTATTATTTCCACTTTTTTGCGGTGGTTGCTTTTAAGATAACCTTGAAGCAATGATTGGAATTCATCATCAATCATGCGGTCTTCAATTTCTTCGGGCGAGGGAGGTACAGGTAAATTCATAGTGCCGGAAAACAATAATTCGGTAAGTTAAATACAAAAATAATAAGAATAGATAAAACTATGTCTAAAATTAGGATTATATTTGCCGAATATTTGAAAAAATATATGCACCACCAGTAATTCTTGCCAAAAATGGGAAAATATAATTTTGATAAAGTGATAGACCGCCGTGGGTCAATGTGTATGAAATACGACTGTTTAAAAGAGTTGTTTGGCCGGGAAGATCTCACTCCTATGTGGATAGCCGATATGGAATTTCCGGCCGCTCCGGCTATCGCGGAGGCTTTGCAACGCAGATTCGCTCATGACGTCTACGGTTATAGCGTGGCTCCTGAGAGCTATTGGAATTCTATAATAGACTGGCAGCGTCGTCGTCATGGTGTGGTCATGAAGCGTGAGGAAATCACTTTTGTTCCCGGTGTGGTGCGTGGCATTGCTTATGCACTCAATTTTTTTACTCAGCGTGGCGATAAGGTAGTGATTCAGCCACCGGTTTATCACCCGTTTCGTTTCGTTACCGAAGGCAATGACCGTGTGGTGATTGAAAATCCGCTGTTGCCGGATTCTGTCGATGCATTCTATCGTATGGATTTAGAGGGGCTTGAACATATTTTTGCTACAGAAAAGCCCCGTATGATGATACTTTGCAATCCTCACAATCCGGTGGGAATCCAGTGGGACGAGCAGACTTTGCGCAGTGTGGCTTCGCTTGCGCGCAAATACGGCGTGATTGTGCTCAGCGATGAGATTCACGCTGATTTGATGCTTTTCGGTCGCCGACACCTGCAGTTTGCATCGGTAAGTGAAGATGCCGCTGCCGTGGCTGTCACTTTCGGGGCACCGTCGAAGACATTTAATATCCCCGGACTGGTAAGTTCATGGATTATGGTGCGTAATCCCGAGTTGCGCGAACCTTTCTTTCATTGGCTTGAAGTCAATGAGTTTTCGGCACCTTTTTTCAGTGCTGTGGTGGGCGCTGAGGCTGCCTATACCTATGGTGAGGAGTGGCTCGATGAACTTCTGCCGTATATTGAAGAAAATATCCGTGTCACGGAGCAATTTATTGCTGAGCGACTGCCGCGTGTGAAAGCGGTGCGTCCGCAGGCATCATTCCTTATATGGCTTGATTGCAGAGGATTGCATCTGTCGCAAAAAGAGCTCGAGCGCGTGTTTGTGGAGAAAGCCGGAATAGCTATGAACACAGGGTCCATGTTTGGCTCTCAGGGGGCGGGATTCATGCGTATGAACATAGCCATGCCCCGCGCATCTTTGCTTGCCGCGCTAAATCAGCTTGCCGCTGCTCTCGGCTGATTATACCGGAATAGTGAAGAGGAAGCGGGCTCCCGGTCCGGGATAATCTACGTCCACCACAACTGATCCGTGGAGCAGATCAGCTACCATCTTGCAGATATTCAGACCTAATCCCAAACCATCGGTCGTGGTTGAGAGTTTTTCAAATCGTTCGAAGATGATTGATTCTTTGCCCGTAGGGATGCCTATGCCTGTGTCGCTCACCGAGAAAGTGATGGTAGAGTCACCGGGGTTGAGTTTGTAGGATAATGTCACGTGCCCTTCTTCAGTGAATTTCAATCCGTTGGTGAGCAGATTGATGAGCACTTGCTCTACACGTTTGGCATCGGTGTTGATAAGCATCTGGTTGTCCTCAGTCTTGTTGACAATCAGCTCTACACCATCATGAACATAATTTCTGACACTTTCAGCCGCTATGTCGCAGATAGTGTTGATGGAGATAGGTTGGCGGTCAACTGATGGCTTGGAGTTTTCGAGCGAAGCGATTTCCAGCACATCGTTGACAAGTGAACGAAGCATATCGGCGCTGAGGTCCACGATATCGGCATACTTGCTTATATATTTGCGCTTTTCTTCGCTCATATTGTCTACTATCAGATGTGAGTATTCCACGATGGCGTTGAGCGGTGTTTCCACCTCGTGCGAGAGGTTGTTGATGAAGTCCGTTTTGTGGCGGTCAGCTTTTCGGGCACGGTCGCGGGCATCTATTAGTTCGCGTTGGACGTGTTGCATATTGTCGCGTTCTTCGATGAGCATTTCGTTTGCGGCTGAGAGTTTGGCCGAGAGCCGGCGGGCGCGATAGTAGAACACGAGCACCACGATTACGGCCAAAAGCATAACTATTGCGAGAATCAATATGGCCATATATCGTGAATGACGGCGGTCGAGGTCAGCCTCGCGGTTGCGTAATTCGAGGTCGGCCTTCTCGGACTGCAGTGAGTTCAGATCATACAGTATCTGAAATTCACGGGCACGTTCCAGACTGTTGTGTGCCAGATGCTCTTTTTGCATTTTGTTTGACTCGAGAGCTGCTGTGAGCATAGCTTCTTTATCGCCTAAGCCTTCGGCCGCTGTCAGCATCATGTTGTAGAGCTGCGTGCGGAATTTGGCGTTTACCGGATTATTGACTTGCTTCTTGAGTATCGGTAACACCTTGGCATAATCTTTCTTCGCCATCAGATAATAGATGGTGGGGCGTTGACTTTCGATGAAGTCATTATGGCATTCTAACGATGAATCGGCACAATTTACGAGTTTTGAGTAATATTCTTCCACTTCTTCATCGGTGAGTGCTTTGTAATTGGCGAGCAACCGGCGATAAGTGTTGTAATAATGGTTGTAATAGTTGCGGAAATGGTGGTTTTCGATTTTCGACTGTTCGGCAAGTTTGTCTATGATATCGAGCAGACGTTTGCTTGCTTTGACGGCTTTGTCCGAATCTCCGGAGTTGGTATATACAATCGAGGCATCAATGTAATACATATTGTAGAGTGCATAGAGATGAAACGGCAGCTTGTCGATGGCATCACCGAGTTTGTCGATGTAGCTGGTCAGAAGGTCGCCGGGTACGGTCTCATCAAGGTAAGTACAGATGATGAACAGCATTTCCATGTTTTCGCGCGGAGTGAGATGCTTGTCTTCCGAGCGATATTTGCGCAGATAAAAATTTAGTTGGTCGCGGCGTTCCTCTTCGGTTGATGTCAATGCGCGAAGACGCATGGCTGTAATTTTAAGGAACGATTCGGTCGCTTCACGGTCGCGACTTTCGGGAAGCGTGCTTATGCGGTTGAGTAATATCGACTTAAGGGTGGTGTCGCGTTTCATAAACGATGACCCTACTCTGCGGGATATGTCGAGCAACACAAGTTCATCATTATGTCTGTCGGCCAAGTCTATCAGGGCCATGCCTATATCTTTTTTTGCCGATGAAGTGTTGAGGTCATACAGATCGTAATATAAATTGACACTGTCGCTGTAGGTGGTGGCGGAGCTCAATTCGTTACGCAGGCTGTCTATAAGCTCTATACGGCGTGAATCGTCGAATTTCTGTGCGTTTCCGGCTAAGGTTATCAATGCTGTGAGAGCGAGTAAAAATATATGTTTCATATATTATCTTATGTTTTTACTTTTACATTGTGCGCAATTATGGTTTGCATAAAATTGACGCGTAAAATTATAAAAAAAATATTACTCTGTAATCATTTCGCAATATTTTTTTCACCGCTTTTTCACTTTTGCCAAATTTTAGGGTAAATTTCGTTACAAACCGGTTGTATCCGTGGGGCTGGGTGAAAAAGATAGCGTGGCGAGACACAATATTAAATAATGGTTTTGCGTTATTTGTTAGTAAAATTATCTCCATTCATGAAAGTTAATAAGGTTACTAAATATATTGCTTTACTGTTTATTGCATTAGCTGTGGCTGTGTCGCCCGTTGCTCATGCATTTTCGCTTGATGCTTACACCGAGCAAAGCGTATTGGCCAATGGCCGATGGCAAAAAATCAGCGTAGAGACGTCGGGTATCCATTTCATTCCGGCGGCTACACTTCGCTCATGGGGATTTTCTTCACCGCGTAAGGTGAAGATTCATGGCTATGGAGCCGCTATGCTTCCCGATGCGTTGACAATCGCTAATTATATCGATGATTTGCCTCAGGTGCAGACGGTTGCATCTGATGCGGGTGTTTATTTCTATGCCACCGGTCCGCTATCGTTGACTTATAGTACATCGACGAAGATTTTTACCCATGCCAATAATTATTTTTCTGACCGCGGCTACTATTTCATTACTGAAAATGATGCTGATGATATAGAGATACCTCAGGTGGGGACGGCCACGGAAAACGCCAGTCCGGCCACTACTTTTACTTGTCTGCTGGTGCATGAAAAAGATCAGGTGTCATTAGCTAACATGGGTAGGGAGCTTTACGGCGAAAATTTCTTGTCGTTACGTAATCAGACATTTAATTTTGACCTTATAGACAGGGCTGAGCCGGAGATAAAAGTTACCACATCGTTTGCAGCCAACCATTCTTCTGACGGCATTCTTAAATTTACGGCAAACGGCAGTCAACTTGCCGGAACTACCACAGTATCTGTTCCCGGCACCTATGCCAAGGCTAAAAGTGTATCCGTCCGCAAAAGCGTAGAAGTTAACTCAGACCGTCTTGCATTCGGCATCGATTTTACTCCAGGGGCGAATCCTACCGCGGCACACCTAAATTATATTACGGTCAACTATACCCGTCATATTGCAATCCCGGCTTCAGGGTCGTTGATGTTTTTCTGTAATCAGCGTGCCGTGCGGCTTTCACGAGCCAAGGCGCAGACCCATGTATGGGATGTGACCAATCCTCAGAGCATCAAAGCGCTTAACACGCTTGTCAAAGGCTCGGATATATACTGGGAGTCGGATTATAGCGGTATGCGTTCCTATGTGGCTTGGAACGAAGGGGCGTCTTATCCCGTGCCCAAACTCGAAGGCAGCTGGGCTAATCAAAATCTCCACGGGCTTAACTCTACGCCGGATATGATTATCATCACCGTCAATGAGTTTGCCCAGCAGGCTGAACGGCTTGCCAATCTTCATCGCAACGGTCCCGATCATCTGACTGTAGAGGTGGTGTCGCAAGATGTGATTTTTCCTGAATTTTCTTCGGGAGTGCCTGATGTGGGTGCTTTCCGTCGCTTCCTGAAGATGGTTTATGACCGTGGTAATCATGCCGGGAAGCCGTTGAGATATGCGTTGCTTTTCGGACGAAGCTCGTTTGACAACCGCCGTCTCACTCAAGCTATGCGTTCCTATAACGGTCCGTTGATGCCCTCGTGGCAGGCTTCGGAGTCGCTTAATGTCGGAGCCACCGGTAGTTATACCACAGATGACTATGTGGCAGCACTTGCCGATGGTACATCATCTTTAAGTTATATGCTTGATCTGAGTATAGCCGTAGGTCGTGTAAGCGCATCTACTCTGACTCAGGCCACGACGTTTGTCGACAAGATGTACCAATACTATGACCGCACCAAAAATCAGTCGCAATGGCGCAATTCCATGACGATTATGGCTGATAATGCCAATTCAGGCGATTTCATGAGGCATGCCGAGGAAAATCTCTATCAGAACCTTATGGAGGGTGTCACCGGCAGTCAGATGGTCTATAATAAAGTGTTTGTCGATGCTTTTGAAATAATCGGAGGCAAAAGTATCGAAGGACGGAAGCGTCTGCAGCAACTGATTGATGAAGGTATCATGTGGCTCGCCTATGTAGGGCATGGCTCTTATTCTACGCTTGCCGATGAAAATTTGATTACTACCTACGATCTCGACCATCTTTATAATAAACATCTGCCCGTATTTTATGGCGCCACCTGTTCTTTCTCGCGATGGGACAACTATGAACCGTGTGGTGCTGAGATGCTGCTGTTCAATCCCAAGGGAGGAACAATAGGATCTATTGCGCCTACGCGTGAATCCGGCATAGATTTCAATGGCCTTATCACTAAGTCGCTTGGGCTGGTAGGATTTAACCGCGACAGCAATGGCTCTCTCCCCACACTTGGTGATATCTGGCTTCGTATAAAGAATTGTCATAAAGGTGAGGCCGGTCGTACGCTTTATGTGCTGCTTGGTGACCCGGCCACACGTCTGGCAATTCCGGAAAACATAGTCACTCTCGATTATATAAATGAGCAGCCGGTTGAGCCTGAGTCGCAGGTTACCATTATGGGTAGGCAGAATGTGGTGTTTTCAGGCACCGTACGCGATCATCAGGGTACACCGCTCGATGATTTCAATGGCGAAATATCTGTTACTCTCTATGATGCCGCATTCAGCACCACCACTTACGGTCGTGCCGACAGTAAAACTCCGGGCTTGAAATACACGTTTGATGAACAAAACGGTAAACTCCATATAGGACGTGGCAAGGTGGTCAACGGCCAGTTCAGCATACCATTGTCGATGCCCACGGAAATAGCCGATAATTTCAGGCCTGCAGCTCTCAATATGTATGCTTACACTCCCGATGGTCGCGATGCTTCCGGCTGTAACCGTGATTTCTATATCTATGGTATTGATGAGACGGCCGAACCTGACGACAATCCGCCTGTTATCGAATATGCGTATCTCAACCATGAATCATACGCCGACGGTGATGCGGTCAATACTACTCCGGTGTTTATAGCACGTGTGCATGATGACACTGCCATTAATATCTCCACTGCAGGTATCGGGCATCAGATGACTATCAAGCTCGATGATGAACGCACATTTTCCGATGTATCGCTTTTCTATACTCCCGATGCCGAAGATTATCGTGCAGGCATGGTAATGTATCAACTCGACGATATCACACCCGGTAATCACACTCTCACATTCCGCGTGTGGGACACCTTCGGCAACTCTCAAAGTCACAACATGTCATTCTTTGTCGACCCCAACGCGGTGCCCAAAGTCTTTGATATCTTTACTGATGCCAATCCGGCTTACGATCATGCCAACTTCTATATATCACACAATCGTCCCGATGCCGAACTTACCGTTACAGTCCAGGTGTTTGATATGTTGGGTCGTCAGGTATGGACCTCAACTGTAACTGACAAAAGCGATATGTTCCTTAGTGCGCCTGTCACATGGAATCTTTGTGGCAGCAGTGGAGCCCGTGTACCTCGTGGTATCTATCTCTATCGGGCTACGGTAAAGGAAGTCGGAGGATCGGAGATTGAGTCCGTGGCCAAGCGCATAGCCGTAGCCGGTCATTGACATTCCATAGCTTTTCGTGCCAGTCTTTGCCCCATTTCAAAACATTTTTGTTCATCTATCGGGAATTGAGTCTCATGATGGTGCATTTTTTCTTCGGGGTCAAAGTAATTGGCGTCCATCAGCGAATAATCTTTAAATTGGAGTGTATTAAAAGAATTATATTGTTCGGCATATCCAAGTATATATTCCAGATTGCTTCGAGTCATGCCGAGTGATATGCCGTATCCACCTGCTTTATAAGATTCTTCATCAGCATTCATCGTGAAGATTATCCCTGCCGGTATTATACGATTCCCGAGTATTCTTTTGGGCTTGCCATTCTCGATTTGATATGAGGAAAGTGGATAAAGAAATCTTTCGAGAAATGCTCTGACCATGCCGGAAGGATAACCGAAATAATTTGGCGAACCAATGATAATCGCGTCTGCATCAAGCGCTTTTTCAAGTAGTGGACGCATATTGTCACGTATGGCGCAGAGGCCGGACGTTTTGTTGCCTTTACGTTTACAGGCAAAACATTCCAGGCACCCTTTTACAGGCTCGGCATAAAGCTCAACAAGTTCGGTTTCGGCACCTAAGGCGGCTGCTCCCTCAATGGCTTTTTTCAACAAAGTTTCTGTATTCCAATTCTTACGGGGACTTCCATTTATACCAATTATTTTCATATAGCAAAAGATTGAATTAATGGAAATATAACAAGCCATAAGATGCAATGGTTTGTATCAGGCACACTGCCATTGCATCTCGAAAGAGATATATTACGTCTATATGCGATTGATTTGGATTTGCAGTAATCTGTAAATTTGAAAGCAGGGATTCTTGCTGGCGCAAGCGCAGGCGCGATAACGAACCTTTGCAGGGTTCTCATCCTCTGTCTTTAGAAACGCAGAATGCAGCCTAAAAGGCTGCATTTCAGCGGAAAGACAGGGATTCGAACCCTGGGTACCCGTAAGGGTACAACGGTTTTCGAGACCGTCCCGATCGACCACTCCGGCATCTTTCCTTGTGGTTTGTGGTTTTGCGGTGCAAATTTAATAAAGTTTTTTTTCAGGGCAATGTTTTTGTTTCTGTTTTTTATATCTTCGTGCTACAATTCTAATGTTGATAATTATGAATAGAATTTTTGCTGTGATATGCTCTGTTACTGTGGCCTTGTCGGCTTTAGGCGCCGATGGGATAAAGGTGATGTCGTTTAATGTGCGGTATGATAATCCGTGGGATAAAGAAAATGTTTGGGCCAATCGGTGCGATAAGGTGGCGGGAGCGATTGCATATTACGACGCTGATATAGTGGGCACACAGGAGGTGCTTGATAATCAGCTTGAAGACCTTAAGATGCGTTTGCCCCTTTATGCTGTGACGGGTGTGGGACGCGAAGATGGCAAGAAGCAGGGCGAGTATGCGGCTTTGTGGTATAAGCGTGATAGATTTGAGCCGCTTGCCACAGGTAATTTTTGGCTTAGTGCCACTCCCGATACGGAAGGCTCGATGGGGTGGGACGGCGCTTGTGTGCGCATAGCCTCATGGGCTCTGTTGCGCGAGCGTGTCAGCGGGCGCGAACTGCTGGCTCTTAACACTCATCTTGACCATGTGGGTGAAGTGGCTCGGCGTGAAGGAGTAAAACTGATTCTTGAGCGTGTCGATAGTCTTGCCGCCGGTAGGGCTGTGGTGGTCACGGGCGATTTCAATGCCGGTCCCGACAGCGAGCCTTTGCGGATACTTACTGATAAAAACAATGATAAACATTTGGTTGATAGCCGGCAGGTTGCGCCGTTAGTATATGGCCCTGACTGGACTTTCCATGATTATTTTAGGTTGCCGGAGAAGCAGCGTGCGCGTATCGACTATGTGCTTACCCGCGGTCCGGTGAGTGTGAAAAGCTATGGAGTGATGGCAGAGGGTGCCGATGCCGGTGTGTGTCTTTCCGACCATTGTCCGGTGGTGGTCAATCTTCAATAAGCAAGGACACGAAAAAAGGGTAAGCTGACTACATCGCACCGCTACAACCCGGTACCGTTGCTTCGATCAAGACCTGGCGGAGTTCCCGGGGAGCTGGTCGTGTAGGACTTACCCGCGACAAAGGTAAGAATTATTTTTATATTGGCAAAATTATTTAATACGTAGCGCCGGGAGCGTTGTGCCAAACAGAGTGGCTTCGATAATGTCATTGACGGCCACGGAGTGTGTGGACTCAAAGGTGAAGGGGAGTATGATATCGCCCATCTTCAGCGTGCTGTATCGGCTTAAAAGACTTATAGCATTGGCGGCATGATCGGGTAGTAGGCCGAGGTCGATATGCTTGCCAAAAATTTCTCCATGGAGCAACCCTGTATCATCGGGTAGCGGTAGCCACGGAAAGATGTAAAGGGCCGAGTCGAAAACTTGCTCAATGCCCGGGGGGAGATGAGTGGCATTTTGAGGCAGCAGACGCAGGAGTAAGGTGGCTGCATCGTAATATCGTCGGGCAAATCGAGAGGCTATGTTTTTACCAAGGCGGCTGATGCGCAGAGCTATAGTGGCCTGGATGCGCCAGTCATCGGTAATGTCGGGAAGGAACAGCGGGCGTCCCGGAGAGACTATTGCCGAATCGGCAAAGCATTTAACCGAAGATGATGAGGTTGTAGAGCATGAGTCGTATGCGGTGTCGAGCAGGAGAATTTTCATGATTTGGGAGTGCGGCGTTTGGCTTCTTCAAGCCTGTTGTACATCACTGCGAGATGTGCATAGATTGAAGTGTTTTGAATCACGATATCGTTGCCTGTGAGTATACGGAATGGGGTGAAGTTCCACAATGCGCCTATGCCTGCACCTACAGCTTGATCCGCAACAGCCTGGGCGTTTTCTACCGGCACGGCTATTATGGCAATATCGGCATCGCAGGCTGCAGCTCGTTGGGTGAGTTGGTCGATGTGAAATATCGGGGTGTTTTTTATGGTCGTTCCCACTATTTGTGGGTTGACATCAAATCCGGCTACGATGTTAAGTCCGAAGCGCTGGAGACCGGTATCGGCAATCAGTGCAGCCCCGAGTGACCCTACGCCTATGATTACGGCATTATGCTGATGTGTGAATCCGAGGAAACCGCGTAATGCAGTCTCAAGAGCTGCTACTTCATAGCCTATGCGGGTCTTGCCTCGAATGCCGAGTACCGACAGGTCTTTGGCTATCTGCGAAGAATCTACGTTAATTTCCTTGGATATGGTAGTGGAAGACACGTATTCTACACCGCGTGCGCGCAGCATACTCACGTAAGCCAGATACCAGGGCAGACGGCGTAGCGTCGGCTCTGATGGCATGGTTGCTGATGGAGTGGTGGTAGAGTTCATGATGTTAGTAGGGGTATGTATTTATCTAAGGCTGCCCGAGGCACGTTCGTTATTGTTGCGGAAACTGTTTACACCTGACCCGCCAAACGGATTGCGGCTATTGGCAGAATTGTTGCGGCTATTGCGATTGTAGTTTGTGTTCTTGCGCTTGCCGAAGGGGTCATCGGGATCTACCGATGGATTGCCGAATTCATCGTAATATACGTCATCGTCCTCATCTTCGTTGGTCTGGCGTTCGTTGTTTTTGGTCTTAGGCTTGTTTTTCTTAATGTCATATGGTTTCTGCATATCTACCGGAGTCTCATTCAAATCCCATGATTGCTCCACGTCCCAATTCTTTTTCAGCGGGAGCTTTTTAGGGAAATAATATGTGTCTTCCGGCTGAATCGAGTCGGTGACAGAGCCTTTGGTGTAGGTGCCGGATGAGTCGCGGTCTATAAACAGACGGGCGTAGTAGGTACCGGGATTGATATGCCGTATCACAGCCTTGCCATTGACTACGGGGACTGTCTTTATCGGTTTGTCAGCTGATGAAAGTAGTTCTACCACAGCATTTTCGTGCAGATTTGAGATGTTGAAGGTGAGGTTGGAATATTCTTCAAGCTGTTTTATGGTAAATTCGCTTTTGGTCGGGCCGTTGTGAATACCATAGATATTTTCAATTCCAAGTGAGTCGATGCGGAGCCTGTAGCTTTCGCCCGGCTTCCATTCGTAATCGGTCTGGAGTATCATCGGCCGAAGTGAGTCGGTCATTACCATCACAGGTGTTGCGATTTCTTCCCATAGAGTATCTACCTTAATCTCAAGATGGAAGGAATTTGGGTCAAATCGCTCTATCGGTTCGGACGTTTCGATACGTAGCTTTTGGAACACATCGATTGTGCCCGATGTGGAGATTTTGGGGCTCAAAAGTTTTATCGGTTCGGCTGCTACGGAATCGGTGGAAACTGTGATAGAGTCTCCTGAATTAATCTGTTTTTCTTTCTCTTTTTTCTCTTTTTCTTTATCCTTATCTTTTGTATTCTTTTTGGCGCGAATATGAAATTTGAGAGTATCTGTGGTCCAGGTGAGTTGTTCGAGAGAGTCGGTGCGCAGATGTCTCACAGATAGTAGCAGTGAGTCGGAGTCTATAATATCCTGTGTGCGAATCCAATATTGCAGTGTGTCGAGAGTAGGGGTGGCATTGAGTACGGCATAATCGGTGAGAAGGTGTCCGTCGCGTTCTGTACCTACTATGCGCACCTCGGGTAGTGAATCGGATTTGGTGGCCATCTCCAATTTGATTATTTTGCGGTCAATGCGCTCATACTTGGTGATGTACTGAGCTTTGTAATTCTCATTAAACCAGCTGAGCAATATGTCGTTTGGACGAAATATCGTCATTTCGCGTGATACCAAAGAGTCTCCGCCATCTACGTCGATAAGGGTGTCGGTGACAATCTCGCGCGTCGCGGTGGGCGTGATGGGCATTCCGTAGAAGGCGATATCTTCCGTACGGTCCCAGCGGTTATCGCGGTTTTTGTCATTTATGGCAAACAGGTAGTAGGTGCCTTCAGCAAGATTGCGTATGGTAAAATGTCCCAGCTGATTGGTTTTGGTTAGTCGTTCAAAAGTTTTTTTTGTAAGAGTGGTGTCGTTGACTGATGAATGTACGCCCACGAGCATTCCTTGTGCCGGCTCTAAAGTGGCGGCTTCGAGCACCATGCCGGATATACATAGCGAGTCAATAACATCGCCGGTGGAAAAATCCATGGCAAATCCATCGAGTATATTTCCTTCGTTTAGGTCCCGGATAGCATCGGTGAAGTCAAGAGTGTAAGTGGTGTTGGGTCGCATCGAATCAACAAAATTCACCGTGATTCGCTTGCCTACGGCGCTGATTTTAGCCGGTGTTTCCTGAGCCGGCGATATCACCACTTTGTTGTTCGGGTCATCGAGTTTTATATTTTCATCGAATTCTATAGTCACTTTGTCGCGAGTCACCTGCACGGACCCGGGCATAGGGTTACTCTTGATAAATACGGGAGGAGTCTCATCTACCGGGCCTCCTTCAGGTCGCCCCATACTCGCGCATGCGCCCACCACAGCTGCTAACAGTGATACTAAAAAAAATCGCATATATCGTGTGGACCTGTTCATACGGAGCAAAAATAATATTTGTAGGTGCAAAAATAATCCTTAAACCGCAAATATGGAATTTTTTCAGTAATTTTATGCTTTCAAGTTCTATATTATACTCGTATATTTGCAGAATATATCTCACCGCACCATCATGAATAAAATCATAACCATTGTGTGTGTGGCTATCTGTAGCTTCCTTGGAAGTGCCACCACGCCATCGGATTTCAATAATGCCGACGCTTCCGGTTATCTGGCTCGTGCCGAAGCTATGTTTAGCGACGGTAATTTCAACGGTTGTATCGACCAGTTGGCTTATCTCGATACATTTCAGTTAACGCCGCAGCAGCAGCAACGCCGGCTCTATCTCGGTGCAATGGCCACACTGTTCTCGGGCGATGATGAGTCCTTGGAGCTTTTGCAGGATTATATATTACGTTATCCACAGTCGTTGGACGCTCCACGGGTGCGGGCAGCTATGGGCGACTATTATTATTCGCGTGCCAACTATGCTGAGGCGCTCAGCGAATACAAAACTATTGCTCCTAAGGCTCTCACGGTTCCGCAGCTGCAGGAGACCATGCTTAGGCAAGGTTATTGCGAATTTGTCACAGGCGATAAGGATGTGGCCCGCAATATATTCCAGGAACTTCGTGAAGATAAAGACTACAGTAGCCGGGCAAACTATTATCTTGGCTACATTGCTTTTGCCGATGGCGATTTCGCCACTGCTAAACATTATCTGCTCGGTGTGACCGACGACCGCAATTCGCAGCTCAATGCCCATGTCTATCTGGCTCAGATTTATAGTAGTGAAAAAAATGTGGACAAGGCTCTTGAAGAAGCCAATGCGGCTATGTCATTGCCGTGTAGCAATGCCGACCGTGCCGAGATGTATCGCATAGCCGGAGAATCTCTTTACACCCTCGGCGATTATTATTCGGCTAAAACCAATCTTGAAAAATATATGGAGACGACACACGAACCGCTTGGCTCGGCTTGTTATGCTTTAGGAGAGTGCTTGATGGAGGAGGGACATTATTCACGTGCCGTAGAGATGTTTCGTCTGAGCTGCCGTCATGATGACGCCATGGGGCAAAATTCCTACTATAATATGGGTTTATGTCAGCTTCAGCTCGGAAACGGCGATTCGGCCTTACTTGCATTTCAAAAGGCATCGGATATGACGTATGATTCCAATATCAGTGAACTTGCACTGTATAATTATATATCTCTCTGCGAATCAGGTCACAAGGTGCCGTTCGGCACGCTGACTCGCTTGTGCGAAAATTTTCTTAAGCGCTATCCATACTCATCGCTGACCGACAATGTGCGTCGAACTATCGCTACTGCATATATGAAGGATACCGATTATGATAAGGCTTTACGGCATCTTGAAAAAGTCACACACCATACGCCGGTCACCCGCGAGGCTTTGCTTTATGCGCTCTATGCTCGGGGCCGTTCGCTCATGCTTGCCGGACAATACGATGATGCTGTGATATCTCTTGACAGAGCTCTTGACCAGCCGGTGGATAATAGCAATGACAATAAGATCTTGAAAGCCAATGCCCGCCTGCTCAAAGCCCAATGTCTTATAAAAAATGATGAAATCAAAGAGGCTCTCAATCAGTTGCTTGCAGCTCGGCGTGACCTTCCTCGAAATAATGAGAACTATCAGCTCGCCGATTATCAGCTCGCTCACTGCTATTTCATTGAAGGCGATTATATGAAGGCTATACCTCTTTATGAGAGTGTGGCGAAGATGCCTGCTGTCGATAAGACTATGGAAGCTGAATGCTATACCCGTATCGCTGATGCTTATCATTATATGCGCAGGTTCAACGATGCCGAGAAATATTATGATAAGGCCATAGCAGTCAGTCCGGCCGCAGGTGATTATGCCCTTTGGCGTAAGGTGCAGATCAAAGGTGCCACCAAGCAGGGAAGTGCCATGATGGCGGAATCAAACCGGTTGATAAAGGAATATCCCACATCGATTTATGCCTATCGCGCCTTGAGTATGCAGGCCGATGTACACATCGCCGCCGGCGACAACGAAAAGGCTCTTGCCATCTACGATCGTATCTCTCGTTCAGCCGCTGAATCGGCTGAAGGCCGTAAGGCATTGCTGGCCAAAGCGTTGTTGCTCGGCAATATGGGCCGTACTGATGATGCCGTGACAGCTTATCGTGCCGTGATTACCGATTACGCCACTTCTTCTGAGGCTGCGGTGGCGGCAGAAGATTTGCGGCGGATATATGCCGACCGTGACTGGCTTGATGAGTTAGTCGCATTTTTGGAATCCGTTCCCGGGTCTCCGCGGTTGAAAGTCAACGAGATTGAAGATGCCGCTTTCAAGTCAGCCGAAAATTTTTATCTTGAGAGTCAGGATATCACGCGTCTGCAGAACTATCTTAACCGGTATCCCGGAGGTGCCAATGAAGTACAGGCGCTCTATTATGTATGTGACTATGCTTATGAACGCGGTGACAAAATTTTGGCTCTTGGCACTGCACGTCAGTTAGTGTCGCGTTATCCCGACAGCGACTATGCCGAACTTGCATATCGTATCAAGGCGGATCTCGAAAGCGAGGCCAAGGATTATGCCGAGGCTCTGCGTTCGTATCAGAGGCTTGAAGAAAAAGCCACCACACCGGCATCGCTTGCTGTTGCGCGCAGAGGCATCATGCTTTCAGCTCATGCTACCGGTGATTACGATGTTGTGATTCAGGTCACAGAGCGTCTGCTCAGTGGCAATACCGATGCTGTAGTCGGTGCTGATGAGATTAACTATTATCGTGCTGATGCTTATGCCGGACAGGGATATACTGACCGCGCCTGCGCGTTGTGGTCAGGGCTTCTTAAGTCCAAAACGGAATCGATAGGAGTGATGAGCAAGGTGCGTCTGGGCGAGACATTGTTGATGCGAGGCGATGCCGACAGCGCTCGTGATATAGCTTCGGAGATAGTGAATGAAGGCACCGACAGCAATTATTGGTTGGCGAGGGCTTATCTGTTGCTGAGCGATGCCCTCCGTGAGAAAGGCGAGACATTTGATGCCGACGAATACCTGCGGTTATTGCGCGAAAATTATCCGGCCGGCGATGACGACGACATACCTAATCGAATATCTTCACGTTTAGCATTATGATGAACCGATATATGAAATATGGCTTAGTTGCAGCCTTGTTTGTATTATGTACAGCTGCCCTCAACGGTCAGAATCTGAAAAAAGATATCACCGTGGTGCATGATTATGAGCCTGAGATAGTGCAACCGGCATTGCTTAACGTCACCCCTATGCAGGTGAAGCGCACCGATTCTCTCGAACTGCTGGAGCCCACTCACCGCCAGCTCAATCTTCCGCCTACAGCCATGTTGACGAATCTGCGTCCGGCAGCATTGGGCGACACACTTTTTGATTCATCGCTGCGCGGATACGCTTCGCTGGCATTTATGCTTCGTTATAATCTGGCTGTGTCGGCAGGATATAAGTTTGTCGACACTGACCGTATGAAACTTAACGCATGGCTGCAATATGATGGCAAGGCTTATAAGGCCGATTTTGATGACCGGGTTTCCATGGCTTCAGGTATTTTACGCCGCAACAACGGTGCTTTAGGTGTGCAGATGAGTTATGCAGCCGGGCAAAATTCGGTCATAGATGCATCGCTCGCCTTTAGTTATGGCCGATATAATATCCCCGTGGCGAATATGTGGCTTGACCCTTCGGCCAACAAGCTCGATTTCAATGCCGTATGGCGTGCTTCATCAGGCAAATGGAGCTACAGTGCCGGTATAAGTTATAATCGTTTCGCTCTATCTGAAGATTGGAGTGTGTTGATAAAGTCTTCACGGATTAATTCTTACGGAAATGGTAAAGCCTCCGAGCATGAATTAAAGCTCAAAGGTTGGGGCGCTTATAATCTCGGCGACAAATCCGAAGTGAGATTGGATGCTTCATGGCGTTATATTTCAGCGTTAGGTGATGATGGTATCGACAATAATTCCCGCTCCGAACTGATGCTTAATCCGGTTTATCGCGGCATACTCGGGAATGTGGCATTGCGTCTTGGCCTGAAATTCAATGCTGCGGTCAGCGGTAATTCTCAGGTGTTGGTAGCTCCTGATGTCAATGTCGCTTGGAAATCAAGCGACTATGTCAAGTTGTATATTGAGGCTGTAGGACGGTTACTTACGGAAAATATGGCCAAATGCTACTCTCAGGCGCCTTATACTTTCGATGTTTTCCCTCGCGGATTTACGTCTATGCCCATAGATTTGCGTGCCGGCATGGTATATGGTCCCCGCAACGGATTCCGAATGGAGCTGTATGGTGGATATATGACTGCCGCCGATGTATGGATGCCGCTGATGTATATGGATTATGCTCCCGGGTGGGAAAAAAGAGAATTGCAGGGTTGGTATGTCGGAGCCACTGTCGGCTACACCTATCGTAATCTTGTCGATGTGGAAGCCGCTTATCAGTTTGTGCCTCAGGAACTCAATCGTGGTTCAGCTTATGATATCGACAGGGCGCGCCACTGTCTGGACCTGAAAGTCACCGTAACACCGGTTAAACCGGTGGATTTCATTGCCGGTTGGCATTTGCGTGCCCACAGGGCTGTTACAGGATATGAAATGGACCATAGCACTCCTTTTCTCCGCTATAATTATTATCTCGTAGGCATTGGCTCAATAAGCGATATATATATCAAGGCATTATACCGAATCAATAATAATTGGAGCGTGATGGCTCAGGGAAGCAATCTGCTCAATCGTAAATATACTATGATTGGACTCCTGCCGGCGCAAGGTATGACCGGACTGGTAGGTGTGTCATATAAATTTTAATATTGGCGTATTATGACGAATCAATCTCTCAAAGCGGATAGCGTGGTGATAATTCCCACCTATAACGAGTGTGAAAACGTTGCTGCTATAATCGACGCTGCTTTGCGTCAGCCGCTTAATCTTCATGTCCTTATCATCGACGACGGCTCGCCTGACGGCACGGCCGACATTGTTCGCGAAAAAATGGAGCAATATCCCGGACAGGTACATCTGATGGAGCGTAAGGGCAAATTGGGATTGGGCACAGCCTATATAGCCGGATTCAAGTGGGCGCTTGAGCGCGACTATGAATATATTTTTGAGATGGATGCCGATTTTTCGCATAATCCCGATGACCTCCCCGCGCTTTATAATGCCTGCGCCGTCGATGGTTACGATATGTCCATCGGTTCGCGTTATATTTCAGGTGTAAATGTGGTCAATTGGCCTATGGGACGTGTGCTGATGTCGTATTACGCATCGGCCTACGTGCGTCTGGTGACCCGTCTTAAGGTGCGCGACACCACAGCCGGTTTTGTGTGCTATACCCGTCGTGTGCTCTCTACATTGGAGCTCGACAAGATAAAGTTCAAGGGATATGCTTTCCAGATAGAGATGAAATTCACGGTTAAGAAGTGTGGATTTAGCATCAAAGAAGTTCCCATCGTGTTTGTCAACCGTGTACTCGGCACAAGTAAGATGTCTTCAGGCATCTTCGGAGAGGCAGTATTTGGTGTGGTGCGTCTGAAAGTGGGCAGTTGGTTTAGAAAATATCCGCGTTATGTCAAAAAATGATTCTGTGTGTGCCTCTACGCTCATCCACAATGTGGTGATAGTTAATGAAGGACGTAATTATCCCGGATATGTCGTTATCACCGGTGGTTTCATCTCCGCAGTGGGCGAGGGCAATGCGCCTGAGGCATTGATGAGTGCCGGTGAGGTGATTGACGGCAGGGGTAGGATTCTGTTGCCCGGTGTGATTGACACTCATGTACATTTCCGTGACCCCGGTATGACTCATAAAGCCGATATGGCCACAGAGAGCCGGGCGGCTGTGGCAGGCGGTGTCACTTCTTTTATTGATATGCCCAACACCAAACCACCCACAGTGAGTGTAGCCGAGGTGGAGAATAAACAGCGTAGAGCTGCTGAGGTAGCGGTGGCCAACTATGCTTTTTTTATCGGAGCCACTGCCGACAATCTTGAAGAACTCAAGATAGCCGACTATACCCGTATAGCGGGAGTCAAATTGTTCATGGGATCTTCCACCGGCAATATGCTTGTCGATGATGACAGTATGATGCGTCGCCTTTTTTCCGAAGTGCCCGCGCTGATAGCCGTCCACGCTGAAGATGAAGCGTTGCTTCGCAGCAATCGTGAGGCTGTCACAGCGCGCTATGGCCAGATGTTGCCTATGGAATTTCACCCTGTGATTCGCAATCATAAGGTGTGCCTGACTGCATCGCAAAAGGCTGTGGCGCTCGCTCGCGAATTTGGTGCCAGGCTGCATCTGCTTCATGTTTCCACTGCCGATGAACTCTCACTATTGGAGTCGGGTGATGTGGCTCAAAAACGCATTACTGCTGAGACCTGCCCCCAGTATCTCGCATTCAGTGATGAACAGTATGCCATGCTTGGCACTCGCATCAAGTGTAATCCGGCTATAAAGAGACCTGCTGACCGCGATGCATTGCGTCAGGCGGTGCGTACAGGCTTGATTGATACCATCGCCACCGATCATGCGCCTCATTTGCTTGAAGAGAAACAAGGCACTGCACTGACAGCCGTTTCTGGAATGCCGCTGATTCAGTTTTCGCTCACTCTGATGATACAGATGGCACAGGAGGGGATTTTTACTATGGAAGAGGTGGTGGAAAAGATGTGTCATAATCCGGCCATTGTCTACGGTATCGAGCGCAGAGGTTTTATCCGCGAGGGATATTATGCCGATTTAGTGCTTGTTAATCCCGATTGTGAGCCTTACGCTATTACCGACAACTGGGTGCTGAGTCGTTGCGGGTGGACTCCGCTCGATGGTCTAAGTGTGGGCAACAAAGTGGATATTACTTGGGTCAACGGACGTGTTATTTATCGTCACGGTGTGGTTTTCGATGCCCCCGGGGCTGCTATGCCGCTCATATTTGCAAATGTGGGGCAAAAAGATTAAATTTGTAGTTCATAGAATCATAAAAATTATCACATATTTAATAAAATGACCATGAAAAAAGTTTTAAGTGCAATCGCTTTGCTGGCCGCGGTTACTCTTTCTGCTCAGCAAAAACCTGAATGGCAGACTATTGAGGCTTTTCGTGATGGGCAGATTCCATCGCACGCTTTGGTTGTGCCTTATATGGCCGATAATGTTAAGGCTGTGTCCGACATGGAGTATGACAAATCGCCTTATTATAAATCGCTCAATGGTAAATGGAAATTCCAATGGACAAAAAATGTTGCCAATCGTCCGCAGGGATTTCAGAAGCCTGAATACGATGTCACAGCTTGGGACGAAATAAATGTGCCGGGCAACTGGGAACGTCAGGGCTACGGTACTACCATATATGTCAACACCACCTATGAATTTGATTCCGAATGGGCTAATTTCAAGAAAGACGCTCCCAACGTGCCGGAAGAGACTAATGAAGTTGGCTCTTATCGCCGCACATTTACCGTGCCTGCCACTTGGCAGGGTCGCCGTGTTGTTCTCTGCATCGAAGGTGCCATATCGTTCTATTATGCATGGATAAACGGCGAATACATCGGTTGTAATCAGGGCTCTAAGACAGCTGCCGAATGGGATATTACCGATAAACTTAAAGATGGAGAAAACACAATCGCATTGGAAGTATACCGCTGGTCGGCCGGTGCTTACTTTGAATGCCAGGACTTCTGGAGATTGAGTGGTATAGAGCGTGATGTTTATCTCTATTCCACCCCCAATACCTATATCTCTGATTTCACCGTTCGTTCTCCTCTGGACAAAGAATATAAAGATGGTATACTCGATATTGATATCGATGTAGCCAATCTTCCCCAACCTCCCGCTAAGAAAGCCGGGAAGGCAAAAAAACAGCCGGTGTTCAAACCTATGGAAGTAAGCTACCGTCTCTTTGATGCCGATTATAAGGTGATTGCTTCCGGTAGTGCTGATGCTGAAAGCGATATCCGTTTCAATACCATTATCTCACCCGTAAAGCATTGGACGGCGGAATCACCATATCTTTACACTCTGCTGATTGATCTCAAAAACGGTGAGGGTGATGTGGTGGAGACAGTAGGTTGTAATGTGGGTTTCCGCACAAGTGAGGTCAAGAATGGCTTATATCTGCTTAATGGACAGCCAATCAAAGTGAAGGGCGTCAACCGTCACGCTCACTCGCAGTTGGGTCGTACGGTACCTCGCGAACTGGCTCTGAAAGATATTGAGTTACTCAAGCAAAACAATATAAATACCGTCCGTAACTGTCATTATCCGCAGGATCGCTACTGGTATTATCTTTGCGACAAATATGGCATCTACGTTATCGATGAAGCCAATGCCGAATCTCACGGATATGGTTATGGTAAAGAATCGCTCGCTAAACGTCCTGAATGGATTCCCGCCGTTATCGACCGCGAACGCCGTATGTATGAGAAGTCGAAAAACAACCCGTCTGTAGTGTTCTATTCCCTCGGCAATGAGTGTGGCAACGGCATCGTGTTTGAAGAGGCTTACAAATATATGAAGTCGCTCGATACAGGACGTCCTGTGCAGTATGAGCGTACTCTCGATGACTGGAATTCCGACCTGTATGCACATATGTATCGCGACCATGCCATGGTGGAACGTTATGGCAAGGATTCCACAATGGTTCGTCCATACGTGCTTTGCGAATATGCTCACGCTATGGGCAATAGTGTAGGTGGCCTGAAAGATTACTGGGATATTTTTGAGGCTTATCCTAAATTGCAAGGTGGCTGTATCTGGGACTGGGTGGACCAGGGCTTTGAGGAGACGAACGCACAAGGTCGCAAATATTGGGCTTATGGCGGTGACTACGGACCTGCCAACGTGCCGTCAGACAATTCATTCCTATGCAATGGTCTGGTTGCTGCTGACCGCACTCCGCATCCTGCGCTCAATGAGGTGAAAAAAGTGTACCAGAACGTCAAGTGTCAGCTCGTTGACCCCGCTACTCTTACGGTGGAAATTAAAAACTGGTTTGATTTCACTAATCTTGACCAATATAATCTTAACTGGAAGGTCAATACCGCTTGCGGTAAAGTGCTTGAATCAGGCACTATGACTGTGGCTGCCAAACCTTATGAGACTGTGAAGGTGAGTCTTGGTGAATATACTCCGGGTGATGAACCCGCTTACCTTGACCTGAGCTGGACTCCCAAGAACGATGCACCATATATAAGCCATGATTATGAAGTGGCTTATGACCAGTTTGAGTTACCTTTCAATCATGCTGCTAAAGATACAAGGCCGGTAAAAATGAAGCGTAAGGGCAATACCTATTCAGCGCAGAACACATCATTTACCATCGACCCTGCCACCGGCGAACTTACATCAGTGATGTTTGATGGCCGTGAATTGCTTGTTACTCCTATGGAGTTGACTCTATATCGTGTGGCTACTGAGAACGACCTTGCCTGGGGCGGTCGTGACCGTCAGTGGAAAAAAGAAGGTATAGACAGCATTACTCCTAAAGTTATTTCTGTCAAACTTAAGGATAATGCTCTCCGTGCGGCCACTGAAGTAATCGGCAAAAATGGCAATCTCCTTGGTACTGCCGACTTTACCTACACTGTGACCGACGGTGGTACACTGGCTGTCAACTGTAAGTTTAATCCCGACACCGCTGCCATCAAGAATATGCCGCGTATAGGTCTGACATTCCGTACCGAAGCTGTCAACGCTCCTACTGTGACTTACGTAGGACGCAATGTCGAATCTTACGCTGACCGCACTGCTGCCGGACGTATAGCCAAAACCACCGTGCGCCCCGTTGACAATTTCCACATCTATGTCAAACCTTCTGAAGCCGGTAACCACATGGATACCCGACTGCTTAATCTCGATGGTGCAGGTGTGAAAATCACTTCCGACGATACTTTCCAGTTCAGTGTATATCCATATAGCGATGCTGAAGTGACAAAAGCGCTCCATACCGGTGATCTCGTGCCTGATGATAAAGTTACCGTGCATATTGATGCTGCCCAGACCGGTGTCGGTACCGCTACCTGTGGCCCTGATGTGCTTGAGAAATATTTCTTACCGATCGCTCCCTACGACTTCACATTCTATTTTACTCCTAAAAAATAGTTTTTTGATAAATTAATTCATCGACCGCCCTCTCGCCTGAAACTATGAGGGCGGTCGTTTTTACCCCGTAAAGATATGATTATGTCACCGTCATTCTCTCGTAAAGATTTTGAAATTATGGCTCCTGTAGGCAGTTACGAATCGCTCTATGCTGCTATCGATGCCGGAGCCGATGCCGTCTACTTTGGTGTCGAAGGGCTGAATATGCGGGCACGCTCATCGGTCAATTTTACTCTCGATGATCTCCGGCATATAGCCGAAGTGTGCGACAGTCATGGGGTAAAGTCATATCTGACGGTCAACACCATTATTTTCGATAATGATATCCCTGCTTGCCATTCCATCATTGATGCCGTTAAACGAGCCGGTGTGTCGGCCATTATCGCTTCAGATATCGCAGCCATAAGCTATGCCCGCAGCATAGGTGTGGAAGTCCATATTTCCACGCAGGTCAATGTTACTAACATCGAGGCGGTGCGCTTTTTCGCTCAGTTTGCCGATGTGATGGTACTTGCCCGTGAGGTTGATCTCGAAAGGGTGGCTGCAATTCATCGTGCTATAGTTGAGGAAAATATCTGCGGACCATCAGGTAGACAGGTGCGTATTGAGATGTTCTGTCACGGAGCATTATGTATGGCTGTTTCAGGTAAATGTTATCTCAGTCTGCACCAGATGAATTCCAGTGCCAATCGCGGGGCTTGTACTCAGATATGCCGCCGCGGTTATCAGGTCACTGACCTTGAGACCGGCGACCAATTGCAAGTCGACAATAAATATATCATGTCGCCTAAAGATTTGAAGACCATTCATTTCCTTAATAAAATGATTGATGCCGGTGTGCGTGTATTCAAAATTGAAGGTCGGGCACGTGGTCCCGAATATGTGCGTATCGCCGTCCAGTGCTATTCGCAAGCTATCGAGGCAATCTGTTCCGATGATTATACTGAAGAGAAAATTGCCCGTTGGGACGAGCAACTGGGCAAAATTTTTAATCGTGGATTTTGGAACGGATATTATCTCGGTCAGCGACTCGGCGAATGGTCGTCGAAATACGGTTCATCGGCTACACGTGTCAAGCGTTACGCAGCTAAAGGTGTTCGCTATTTTTCCAACCTCGGTGTAGCTGAATTTTATGTTGAGAGCGGAGAGGTGAAAGTGGGCGATGAGATTATTATCACGGGTCCCACCACGGGTGCGCTCATACTCACCGTTGAAGAACTTCGGGTAGACCTTAGCAGTGTGCCTGTAGCGCGCAAAGGCCAGAGTTTCTCCATCAAGGTTCCTCAAAAGATTCGTCCTTCTGATCGTCTTTATGTCTGGGTTCCTACGGCTCAGAAAAAATAAAGCCTCATTTATACTCCCGGATTTGATAGATAGCGGGGATTCACCTCCCCTAAGGTAATCATGTAAAATAAACGTGGATTCTAAAAAACTTTATTTGGTGTAGAATGTTGTTTTTGATAAAGGTGCGACACTAAGTCGTGTCGGATTTTCTATCTCGAATACACTAATTATTTTACATCAATGAAGGCCGCCGTTATTCTGCTATTTAGTACGATTTTTCCGGGCATTGTAGCTTTGGCAGCGACACAGCCTGACTCCGCAGTGATATATTTTCATCAAGGCAAATGGGCTGTTGATGGCGCTTACGAGCATAATCAGGCACGTTTGGATTCACTTGTTGAAATCATGCACTCCGATTCTACACGACGGATTACGCAAGTGAGAGTGGTGGGCGCGGCTTCACCTGAAGGTTCGGTTGGTATCAACCGTAGATTGTCATATCATCGGGCCATGCAGATTTTTGATTATGTCAATTATGATGCCTCGATGCCCGACAGCGTGGTTAAATTCGATTTTATAGGTCGCGATTGGACGGGACTTTATAGAGAAGTAGAGATGGATACGGAAGTCCCTTATCGTTCCGAGGTGCTTCAGCTGCTGAGCGATATCATAAAGTCAATATCCGGTGGTCAGCCTGATGGCACAACTAATCTTGTGAAGTTGCAGCAGCTGCGTGCAGGAGTTCCTTACCGTTATCTTTATATTCATCAGTTTCCTCAACTTCGTGCCTCTCATCTTTATGTTAGCTATCGGCTTCAATTGCCGTCGCTCGATTTATTGCCGGGTAATACTGCTGAAGTGGAGTGGAAGATGATAGAACCGGAGATTCCGTCTCTTACAGTTACCCCGGTTAAGAAGAATAAGCCGTTCTATATGGCACTTAAGACCAATATGCTTTACGATGCGGCTCTTTTACCCAACATCGGTGCTGAATTTATATTGGCAAGAATTGGTCGGTTGAGGCCAATTGGGTGTATGCCTGGTGGGATCAGGACAGTAGTCATCGCTATTGGAGAGCCTATGGTGGCGATGTAGGCTTTAGACGTTGGTTTGGCAATGCGGCTGAACGGAAACCGCTCACCGGTCATCATCTCGGCCTTTTCGCAGGCGTGGTTACTTATGATTTTGAGTTGGGTGGACAAGGCTATATGGGTGGATTACCCGGACGCACGTTGTGGGACAGATGTAATCTGATGGCAGGTGTGTCTTATGGCTATTCGCTTCCTGTGGGCAGGCGTATCAACATCGATTTTACCATCGGTATAGGTTACCTGGGCGGCAAATACATCAAATATGTACCTGAAGGGTCTTTTTATAAATGGCAATCGACCAATCGCTTGAATTGGTTTGGTCCGATTAAAGCCGAAATATCACTTGTGTGGCTTATCGGCCGAGGTAATTACAATGAAAGCAGAGGAGGTATCTGATGAAAAAAGCAGGCTTATATATCAGTTTTGTCATGATTATGCTGGCGGCTGTATCGTGTCGTCATAAGGATCTTTACGAAGAGACCGGGCGTACAACCACCATTGAAGTGGTGTTTGACTGGCGGAAAGCCCCCGAGGCTAATCCCGAGTCCATGATGCTCTATCTCTATAATTTAGAGGGTGGACAACCGTTGAGATATATTTTTACCGGGCGCGATGGCGGCACAATTCGTATTCCCTATGGTCAATACAGTTCTGTGTGTATTAATGGCGACGGTACAGATTGGGCTCGGTTACGTAATAATGATGATATAGAGACATTTGAGGTATACACAGATGATGCCGATTTTCTCAGTGGCAATATGCTCGATACTCGTGCTTTACCATGTGCGGAGGGTACGGAGTCGCAGCGCATTGTGCGTAATCCTGGTATGTTCTGGACTGACCGCAGCGACGGCTTTGAGCTGAAAGTGACCGATACACACAAGATTCTTACCCTTTATCCAGAGGAAGGAGTATGTCATTACACGGTCGATGTTGTTGACGTGCAGAATCCGCAGTATATTAATGAAGCCACCATCGATGCCACTATATCGGGTGTTGCTGAGGGATATTATGGAGCACAGAAGTTGCCCACAGAACATCAAGCCATCATGCCATTCGTCCTGACTCCCGGTGACGACGGCACATCGCTTCATGGTGAATTTCTCACATTCGGGCAGTGCGCTTCTTCCACTCACGAAAATATTATTACGCTTTATCTGCATCTTTCCGACGGGTCCAAGCGTTATTATACTTACAAAGCTACAGACCAAGTCGACGCTGCCGAAGATCCGCACCACGTACATATCGTTATACGCGGGTTCTCTCTTCCAAAGCCCATTATCAGTGGCGGAGGATTAAGACCTGATGTGGAAGACTGGGTGAGCGAGCGTATCCCACTGCCGATGTCGTAGGAATATTGACAATTACAACTATTAAAAAAATACACAATTATGAAAGGCAAACAGTTATTTTTGATTGGTACCCTCGGTTTGATGATGGTGTCATGTGCCGAAGAAGAACCGGCACCGGTTAATTCATCAGAAAGCGCCATCGGTTTCCGGCCGGCAATGTCGAGAGCAACCGAAACGACAAACGCTAATCTTACCGACATCTATGTCACTGCTCTGGAGGCGGGAGCCGAGAATGATTATTTCTCTGATCTCAAATTTACCAAGGGCACCGAAGGTTTCTTCGTGTCATCGCCATCTTATTATTGGCCGGGTGATGATTCAGAACTTACATTCTATGCTTATTCACCATCAGCCGATGAACTGGGTGCCGATGTGACTATCGATGCCTCTACCAAGACTATCGCCAACTATTCGGTACCTGATGAGATAGCCGATCAGATGGACCTGATTACCGCCACGGCTACAGGTAAGAAATCGACCAATGAAGATACCGGTGCTGAAATGACATTTTCACATCAGCTGTCGCAGATTGAGATTCAGGCTAAATCGGCTAATGATGCTTATATAGTGAAAGCCATTGGAGCACGTATCGGTCGGGCCCAGTATTTGGCCACATTTGATTTTACTACCTCGAAGTGGACACTCGATGATTGGCATAGCACCACTATCTACGATACACAGTGCGACACCGTCACGCTGTCCGATACACCTGTCTCGCTCATGGGTGAGGCCGGCAATGCAATGCTGATTCCGCAGCTGCTTTATCCTTGGAGCCCTACCGGTGACCCCGACAATGTGGCCCGCGAGGCTTATCTGAGCGTGCTGGTTAATATAACCACGGCAGATGGTGCTCAGGTTTATCCATTTGCCAACGATACCCGGACGGATAGTAATGGCAATAAACGCACCTTCGCTTGGGCTTCAGTGCCCCTTTCAGCCAATTGGGAAGCCGGAAAGAAATATATCTATATTCTTGATTTTACCAACGGTGCCGGTTATGTCGACCCCGATGATCCTACTCCGGGAAAACCGGTGCTTGGCGAGCCTATCAAAATCAAACCGCAGGTTACTGACTGGACTGATTCGGATATACCCACACCTATGCCGCTCAAATAATACCGGACATAAAGAAATTACAGCGAAGGGAGCTATGCAGCAGTGCACGGCTCCCTTCGCTATATATGTGGTGAGAAGTGGATTTAGCGTACGGCAATCTTGACGGTGCGTGACGCATTGGCGGCCTGTACTTTGAGTATATAGATGCCGCTGTAAAGATTCTGAGTGGAGAGGTGGCATTCGGGAGCATCGGTAATGAGATTCCTGACTATGCGACCCTGCATATCGGTGAGTGTGATGCGTGCTGCGCTGTCGCCGGCTGTTACTATACTGTAGCCATCAGTCGCGGGGGTGACGAGGATGCTCATATCATCGGCATCTTCGTGGATATCGTTGATGGCTCCGAGTTGTGTACGCGATAAGATGTAGCGCAGGCCTGCAGTGGCATCGAGTTTGCCGGCGCCGGCACGCGGTTCGTTGGCACTGCCAGAGGTATATGCGTCTTGGATAGAGGTGCTGTTTATTACCTCTATCATGTCATGAACATTGAGGGTGGGATCAGCCTGAAGCCACAGAGCCATAGTGCCTGTGGCAAACGGACAGGCCATGGAGGTACCCTGCATCATGCCCCAGGTGTAGGTGGTGGAGTTTTGAGTGGCGCTACCTACAGCGTCGAGTACATCGTAATCTTCGCTACTGTTTACATAGTAGCGGCTGTAGGAAGAGGCAATCACCGATCCAGGAGCAAGCACATGGGGCAGAGCTATATCATCAGCTCCGTGTCCATAGGAGGAGAAAGTGCATATTTCGTTATTAGTCTCACCGTAGCCGTAGCGTGTCGAGGAAGAGAGTGAACGGAATCTGGAAGTGGTGGTATAAGCTCCGATAGCGAGTGTGTTGGTGCCACAGGCCATGCCGTTGATTGACTCATCGGGTGTGCCAGCGGTAAATCCGCTAAGGGCTGAGCCGGTAGGATTATATTTATTTGTAAATTCGGTGTATCCGCTGAAATACATATTGACTTTTTGGCCAGCTGCACCTTCTACCGTGATTGCAAATCGGCCCGTGGAGGGATATGCTTCGTTGAAATCTATGGATACGTTGTAGCGATTGTTGTTGGCATCTACTCCCGCATAAAGTCGGGCTGAGCCTCCGCTTTTTACACCTGACACACTTACGCCTGATGAAGAGGTGGCTGATGATGATTTGGTGCGCTGGGTGAGTGTGCCCGATGAATTACAGGTGGATACAGTGACTGTGAGCGGTCGTGAGTCGGAAGCCCAAATATCAAGAACCCCGTCAACGCCATTGGAATAGGAGCTGTTATAATAAAGAATGGTTTTTACCGATTTGTCGTTTGTTGTGAATGTTTTGGTTATCGATATGTTATCGGTGCCTTCGTTGCCCGATGAAATGCAGATTATGGCATCTTCACCATAGCTGTTGAGTGTGGCGGTGAAGTTATCGGTGCCGTCATGCGGACCATCATTTGAACCGAGCGACAGGTTGATAGCCACCGGTTTACCTTCGGTCTTGGCGTAGTCTACGATGTTTTTTACTGCTTTGAGTATGCACGCATCGTAGAAGTCACCGCAACCAATGGCCAGGTCGGCATCAGGGGCCACACCGTAGTGGGGCATATTGCCGGAGTAGAGTGTGGAGGATTCGGAACGGACGAATGATGATGAGCCTTTGTAGCTGCCTCCCATGATGCCGCACACGTGGGTGCCATGAGATTCATTGGAGTCGTCAGTGGTGAAGTTGCTTATCGTAGATTGGGTATAGGTGGAAGTCGATGCGCTTGAGCCGGTGTATTTCCAGAGCTTTTTTACACGTGAGTTGCCTGATTCATCTTTGAAGTTGATATGGTTGGGGTCAAGTCCGCAGTCCATAAGGCCGAGAATGACGCCTTTGCCGGTGTAAGTGTCGGTAGAGCCGTTTTCGGTGATACCTGAGTGTGCTTCATCGACATTTGATGCTATACGGGCTGAATACATATGAGCGCGTTTCTTGCCACCGAATGCTATTGATTTGACGGATTCGGATTCGGCCAATCGCTCAATGTTTTCAATTGGAGCGGTAATCATTACCAATTCACCGAGGTCATCTTCGATTATGACCGAGTGATCGGCGGGAAGATCATCGGCAGTGAATGTGTCGTTCAGACGCACGATTGCGGTAACGGGTTTGGCTGCTTCTGCGCCAAGCGGATTGATTCCGGTGGAATCCTGAATCATTTTGGCTGTACGATGGCGATTGATTTCCATCAGGCCGGAATGGCTGATTTTGCTTTGTGCGCAAGTACCTAATGTGACAGCTCCGAGAGCTAAAAGAGTAAAGATGTATTTCATAGAGTGAGACAGTGTAGTGAAAGGTCAGGTTTGATGGATTTTAAGAGAGCCGACATAGTGTGTCACTTTGCCGGCTCAATATATGGGGACAATGAGTTATGCCGAAATGATTATTCAGCGGGAGTCTCTGTGGCTGTTTCTGCGGGTACTTCAGCTGTTTCTGCCTGAGCTTCAGTCACGGGAGTGTCATAATTGGCACCGGTGTAGATAGAGTGGCTTTCTTTCTGGGTGCGACGTTCTTCCTGATTGTTGCTTTTGGGGAAAGAGTAGGCGCAAGCAAAAGAAAGGACTAAGATAGATGCTGCCAGAGTCCAGGTTACTTTTTCGATAAAGTTGTTTGTACGGCGTACACCCATAATCTGGTTTGAGCCGGCGAAAGAAGATGACAGGCCGCCACCTTTTGATTTCTGAATAAGTACTACACCTATGAGCAGTATGGCTGCCAGAAGAGCGAGTGCGATGAAAATATAAAACATGGTTCTAATTTTTTGAATTTACTGTGTGTTGAGATTAGTAGTGTGGCAATTAACGCTTGGATAGCTCCTGCAGGCGCATAAGTTTCCGTAAATAGCGTAATTGGTCTGCAAAGTAAATACTTTTTTTCGGAAAATTCAAACTTAATTGATAGATAATTTCGTATGCTTTGTCAAACCGGCGGTTTTTGATGTAAATTTTGGCGAGACTTTCATTGAGTGAGTCATCGGGGGCCGGTGGCAGAGGTGCTGCGGTGTTGTCGGCGGCGCGTACTGATTGACGTTTGCGTTCTTGCTCGGCTTTGGTCCGTTGTCCGGCCAGAAATGCATCAAGCATGGCGTCTTGTTCGGATAGAGGGGTGTGGTCAGTGTCGTCGGCCAGTTCTGCTTCTTTGGCGAGTATTTGTGAGTAGTCGGGGACGGGATTGAATATGAGCCGTTCGAGAAGAGCGTTTTCGTGCGGATCCGATTTGCCGTAGGTGTTGAGGAATTTATCGATGGCTAAGTCGGTCGACGGGGTTTCAGGTGTGGCTGCTGCAGGGTAGAATGAGGCGAAGAACGAGCCGTCGGGGTCGGTGAGCCTCAGGAGTGTGTCGAGGTCGGGTGAATTGAGGGCGATCACGTTGCGGAGCCGGCAGGCATCCTGAGGTGTGATGTCGGGATTTTTCAGGGCCATGGCTGCAACGGCTGAGAAGTAGGGGTATTCGTTGAGTATGGCAAGCGCTGTGGAGGCGTCAAGCCGGCGTTGCTGCTCTGGTAGTGAAAGCTGATGGAGATATTGCTCTAAGGGGGTCATTTGCCGTGGGTGGAGAAGGGTGATTACCAGTTGCCTAACGTGGCATTAAAAATCAGTTGGACAAGTTCCTGGCTGATTTCCTGACAGAGTTGGTCCTGCACATCGTTGAGCATCTGTGATGCGTCGAAGTCGCGGTAGGCAGTAAAGGTCTGGTCTATATCTTTGTTTTCAGCTTTGTTGTCAGTGTATTTGATGCGTACACCTATGGTGAGGCGTGTGCGTGATGCGTAAGCGTCTTCGGTGACTGCCTGCGGAGTGAGGTAATATTGGGTGATTTCGCCTTCAATCTGCAGGTCGGAGGGTCCGTCGACTGTCTGCAGGCGTGTGTTGCGCGAGATATAGTCGAGCAGTTCGTTTTCAAATGTCTGCTGCAGCGGGGGGTAAACGAGGGCGGCTCGTATGGGTATGTTGTCGACGTGGATTGTCTTGTAGATATTGTAGTCGAGGGCGGCTCCGTTGAATTTATAGCTTATACGGCAGCCGCTCAGGCACATCAGTGTCAGGCATAGAGTGAGTATGCGGATTTTGACGGGGTGTTTCATCACCACAAAATTAGTAAATAAATTTCGATACGGCAATAATGGTCTTTATATAAAAATTAGCAGGAGGGTGCCTGTGCGGACCCTCCTGCAGTGTGGTAAAATGCGTATAAAGTTTTTGAGCCGGAGTGATTTATTCGGCGGCTTCGTTGTCGTGACGTTCGCGACGCGGGCCACGCTGATTGCGGTCGCCACCATCGCGACGGAAGTTGCGGTCACCGCCTTCGCGACGCGGGCCACGGTCACTGCCTTCGTGGCGAGGACGTTCGGGTCTGGGAGCGCGTTCGCGTTCAACATAGCCTTCCGGTTTGGGCTGGAGTGCGCGCATAGACAGGCGGAATTTTCCGGTTTTTTTGTCGATTTCGATGAGTTTCACATCTACTTCATCGCCTTCTTTGAGTCCTGAGGCTGCCATGTCGGGGAGACGTTCCCACGAGATTTCAGAGATGTGGAGCAGGCCATCGCGGTTGGGCATAAATTCAACGAAAGCACCGAAGTCGAGTATCGAGCGTACCACACCGTGGTAGGTGTTGCCTTCTTCGGGGAGCTGCACAATGGCGTTAATCATCGAGAGGGCTTTGTCGATAGACTCTTTGTTGGCGGCTGCTATTTCGATGTAACCGCCTTCATCGATTTCATCGATGGAAACGGTGGCACCGCTTTCTTCCTGAATGCCTTGGATTACTTTTCCGCCCGGGCCGATTACCGCACCGATGAGTTCTTTGGGTATGGTCATGGTGACGATACGGGGTACGTGAGGTTTGTAGTCTTCGCGAGGAGCGGGAATAGTCCGGTTGATGATGTTGAGGATGTGCATACGTCCGTCGCGAGCCTGGTTGAGGGCGCGTTCGAGGATTTCGTATGACAGGCCGTCACATTTGATGTCCATCTGAGTGGCTGTGATACCGTCGACGGTGCCGGTTACTTTGAAGTCCATGTCGCCGAGGTGGTCTTCGTCGCCGAGGATATCGGAGAGTACAGCGTATTTGTCAGACTGGGTGTCGGTGATAAGTCCCATGGCGATGCCGCTGACGGGCTTTTTCATCTTCACGCCGGCGTCGAGCAGGGCGAGTGTTCCTGCGCAAACTGTGGCCATTGAAGAAGAGCCGTTGCTTTCGAGGATATCGCTGACGATACGGCATACATATGGGAAGTCATCGGGGAACATACGCTTTAGGGCACGGTGGGCAAGGTTTCCGTGGCCGATTTCGCGGCGTCCTACGCTGCGTACGGGACGGGCTTCACCTGTTGAGAATGGAGGGAAGTTGTAGTGCAGGAGGAAACGTTCGCGACCCTGAGTGGTAACTTCATCGACAATTTTTTCATCGAGTTTTGTACCGAGTGTTACAGTGGAGAGAGACTGGGTCTCGCCACGGGTGAATATCGCTGACCCGTGAGGTCCGGGGAGGTAGTCGACTTCACACCAGATGGGGCGAATGTCGGTGGTCTTGCGACCGTCGAGACGAATGCCTTCGTCGAGAATGCAACGGCGGACGGCTTCTTTTTCTACGTCGTGGTAGTAGCGTTTGATCAGCGGAGTTTTTTCATCGCGTTCTTCTTCGGGGATAGATTCGATGTATTCGTTGCAGATGGCTTCGAAACTTTCGGCGCGCCAGTGTTTGTCGGCGCAACCGGCTTTTGCTACAGCATAGGCTTTGTCGTAGCATTTTTCGTGAACGTCGCGACGGAGTTCTTCATCGTTTACTTCGTGGCAATATTCGCGTTTTACAAGAGCACCGGCTTCTTCGGCCAGTTCCATCTGCGCTTTGCACTGAACTTTGATTGCGTCGTGTGCGGCTTTGAGGGCAGCGAGGAGGTCAGCTTCCGAGACCTCGTTCATTTCGCCTTCGACCATCATGATATTGTCGTAGGTTGCGCCTACCATCAGCTCCATGTCGGCTTTTTCGAGTTCGGCATAGGTGGGGTCGATGACAAATTTACCGTCGATGCGAGCCACGCGGACTTCGGATATCGGGCCGTTGAAGGGGATATCGCTTACTGCTAATGCAGCAGAGGCGGCCAGACCGGCGAGAGCGTCGGGCATATCGACGCCATCGGTGGAATAGAGGGTGACGTTAACAAAAGTGTCGGCATGGTAATTTTCGGGGAACAAAGGGCGAAGCACACGGTCAACGAGTCGGGCCGTGAGGATTTCGTAGTCCGAAGCGCGGCCTTCTCTCTTGAGGAAGCCACCGGGGAATCTGCCGAATGATGAGAATTTTTCTTTGTACTCTACTTGGAGGGGCATGAAGTCGACCCCTTCACCGGCTTCTTTAGCCGATACAACTGTTGCGAGGAGCATCGTATTGCCCATGCGCAACTCTACCGCTCCATCGGCTTGCTTGGCCAATTTTCCTGTCTCGAGGGTTATCTGACGGCCGTCGGGCAGCTCGATGGTTTTTTTGATTGGATTTAACATATATAAAATAAAATATTAGCTTTGAGTCTGCAGATAGTATGCAGAAAATTCGCACAAAGTTAGTAATTAATTATTAGATATTTACATTTTCTACATTGATTTTAATCTTTTTTGCCTTTTCGAGTGTTAGAAAGATAGTAATGACGGCTGCGATGCCGACCTCAATTATCTATATCACTATGATCGACTATCATGCGTATAAATCAGTAAATCAGGCGGCTCCTTACACACTTGGGGTGGCGTTGAGCGGAGGCGGTGCCCGAGGCGTGGCTCATGCGGGAGCGCTTAAGGCGCTGACAGAAGCAGGTATCAAACCCGATATAATGGCGGGAGTTAGTGCCGGCTCCATCGTGGCGGCTTTGTGGGGGGCGGGAGTGTCGCCCGACGATATGCTGCAGATGTTTGCCCACTGCAAGTTCGGTGATTTCTGCTCGCTCACGATGCCGAGCGACGGATTTTTCCGTATGGATAAGTTCCGCGAGGTGTTGCGCCGTAAGCTCAAGTGCGAGCGTATAGAGCAACTGCCGATGCCAGTGGTGATAGGTGCGACAAATTTCGATACAGGGAGCAAGGTGGCTTTCGAGTCAGGACCGTTGGCTGACTGTGTGTGCGCATCGTGTGCGATGCCGATAGTGTTCAAGCCGGTCAAGATAGATGGAGTGCGCTATGTCGATGGTGGTGTTGTGGCCAATATGCCTGCATGGAGTATCAGGGAACGCTGCCATACTTTGATAGGAATCAATGTGTCGCCGCTGAGCGATTATTGTCCTAAAGATAATATAGTGCAGATAGCTTTGCGCTCCTACGAGCTGATGTCGAAAAACAATACGGCAGCCGATATGGATATATGCGATCTGGTGATACGCACCGATGAAATTGCCCGCTATAAGGTGTTTGACCTAAAGGGAATCGAAACGGTGTTTGCGCTCGGATACGATTATATGCAGCGGGCGCTCAGCCGCTATCCGCAGCTGATGATGTATGGCGAGTCGGCCGCTACTGCTTGATGTATTATTGTTTTTTGGGCAATACGCGTGCAGCCGGTATGCGTGTGAACCATATACGGTAGCCGTCGTTGTGTCCGGCATCGGCCAAGTGTGTGGCTTCTTCGGTGAGAATGCCTATGGAGCCGTCGGGAAGTACGGTCATAGATGAGTATGTCGATGGTCCGTGAAGCACTTGATATGCGGGACTCCAGGTGACACCCTGGTCGGTGGAGGTGAATATGGTGACGTCATCGCGTGAGCCTCCGGTAGGTAGTGAGTGAAGTAGCAGGTCGCGTCCGCCATAGGTATAGCGCAGGAAAGATCCGTTGCAGGCCGGATCGGGCAGAGAGGGATTGGCTATGGGTTCAGACCAAGTCACGCCACCGTCGGTAGAGCGGGAGAATATGCGGGCTTTACGAGAGCGGTCGCGAATGGAAGCCACCACTGTGCCGTCGGCAAGTTGTTCGATTTTGGTTTCATCGCCATCGAGAGTTATAGGAGTTTCCGATACTTTCCACGTGTAGCCTGAGTCATCGGAATAGATGGCGTAGGTGGGGAAGGGATTAACTCCGTTTTTGCGTGTGACAAGGGCGAATATCAGTCGGCCGTTTTTCAGTTGCAGGGCACGCCCGGAAGTGGCGAATGCGCTGTTGCATTTGATTGGTTGAGAACCGAGTGAATCAACGGTGAGAATCTGGGGGTTGATATTTACGGGTTCTTCCCATGTCAGGCCATAGTCGTGGCTGCGTGATACGCTTATTTCACCCGGTGTTTCGCGCCAAAGTCCCTGGCCGTGGGTGGAAATCACAATTACATCGCCTGATTTGCGGTCGTATACTAAAGCCGGGTCACCGTATCCGCCGAGTGAGTCGTTGGCAGCCACAGTGATATATGGGCCCCAAGTGCGACCCATGTCGGTTGAGCGCCGCGCTACCACATCGATTCTGCCCGGAAGGTCAGTGAGTTTGTCTATTCGTTTGTCGGCTACGGCGAGCAATGATCCGTCGGGGAGGGTTATCAAAGCCGGAATGCGGTAGAATTTTGAATCGTAGTCGCCTTTGTTGTAGACAAGTGAACGGGTGATTTCGCCGTCGGTGTATCCGGCATTTTGAGCTGAAGCGCTAAGAGCCGATGTGCAAGCAGCGATAGCGATAGCGGCGTAATAGAGTAGTTTCATGGTATTTCTGAGAATAAATATTATAATGCACAAAGATAGGTAATATTCTCTGATATTTCAAACCTATTATACAATATGCAATGCCGGATTGAAAAATAGGAGGACAGGATGTTAGATCGATAGCTACGATAGCTATCTTAGGTGGGGCGGCCGAATCGCTACTTTCGGGAGAAAAAGAGCTGCTGCTCCAAAAATCAGTTGGAGCAGCAGCTTAAAATAGATTTTTACAGAATTATCCTGGGAAGAAGGGTGCTGAGAACAAGTCCTCGGGTTCATTAGTAAATTCCACTTCGGGGACATACAGATCATGTTTGAACTCGCGATAGTCGTAAATCTTTTCATCACCATCATAGCACTCACGAAGGCGTATATGATAAGATTCACCAAAATACGAGCAATTGGGCTGCGGTTCATAGCTTGCCTTAAAACCAAAAAGCGGGCCAATGCCTTCCACCCAATAATCATAGGGTGCGAGCTTGCGAATGTCTCTGGGACATAATAACTTAACGGCGCGACGCACTTTGCCCATGAGAGTGATAGTGCCACGGCTGACTATAATGCCCAAAGAATAATAATCGGCAACTTGTTTTGATTTCGATGGATTAATTTCCCAGAAAGGATGGTAAACGTATCTTGTACAACCATCGATATACGTGGTCCCCAATAGATAAGCTACGCCATTTTCTTCTTTATAATATTGAGGTTTATTATTAGTGAATGTAGCTTTTTTAGCCGAGGTCATATACACTGCTTCCGACAAATAGGCAAGCGACCCGAGAACAGATTCATTAATAACCGCATCACCAACAATCTGATATTCATATTGGCCGGTGCCTTTAGGGTGTGATTCATCAACTCTATCACATACCCAACGCTTGCCATCGGTATAAGTGGGTCGTATGTCATCACTTAAAGGCTCGATCGGTCCGGTATATGGCACGAAATCGACATACTCGTCGTCATCGTCAGCAGGGTCATTATCAGCAGGATTTTCTGCGGGGTCATCGTTTCCACCTTTACTATCATCATCCTTCTCTACGGGGGTGGGTTCTTCGCCCGATTCCTTGTCTGTGGAATCACAGCTGTAGACAGACGTCATCAATATCATGCCCAACGCTATGGCAATCATTCTGTTTAGTTTCATACTTGTAATCAGTTTTATAATTTTTTATTGTTTTATTAATTTAGTTTTAGCGGGATAAGGGCGAATATCAGTCGGCCGTTTTTCAGTTGCAGGGCACGCCCGGAAGTGGCGAATGCGCTGTTGCATTTGATTGGTTGAGAACCGAGTGAATCAACGGTGAGAATCTGGGGGTTGATATTTACGGGTTCTTCCCATGTCAGGCCATAGTCGTGGCTGCGTGATACGCTTATTTCGCCCGGTGTTTCGCGCCAAAGTCCCTGGCCGTGGGTGGAAATGTGGCGCAAGAGAGCAGTTTCATGGTGTTATTGATATTGATTGTTGTTTTGACAAAGGTAATGAGATTTCTCCGATTTTTCAAATAGTGAATACAGAATACAGAGTGCTGAATGCTGAAT
>CAZZFD010000011.1:0-56944 GCA_964653375.1 uncultured Bacteroides sp. | reverse complement strand
CCGGTAAGGGCGAACCTCTTTTTGGCACCGGAATTAGTCTTAATCTTAGGCATTTGTGTAAATTTAATAAAATGTTAATTGACAGTATATCTGTTGTTTCTTATTTCTTTTTAGGGGAAAGCATGATAATCATACGCTTACCTTCAAGCACCGGCATCTGCTCTACTTTACCAAACTCTTCCAAATCATTGGCAAAACGCAGTAACAACACTTCGCCTTGCTCTTTGAAGAGAATACTTCTGCCGCGGAAAAACACATAGGCTTTGACCTTAGCACCCTCCTTGAGAAATTCCATGGCATGCTTGAGTTTGAAGTTATAGTCATGATCATCGGTCTGAGGTCCGAACCGAATTTCCTTGACCACCACTTTCGATGCTTTGGCCTTCTGCTCTTTCTGGTGTTTTTTCTGCTGATACAGAAATTTCTGATAATCGAGCACCTTGCATACGGGAGGAGCCGCATTGGGTGAAATCTCTATCAAATCCAGACCAAGCTCATCGGCTATGTTCAATGCCTGCTGAATGGTGTAGATGCCGGTTTCAACATTATCTCCTACCAGACGCACCTCACGGGCACGAATATGCTCATTGATGGCGTATTGGTCGCGATTATCGTTGCGACCTTGGCGGGGATTGTCATTGGGTCGACGCTGACCAGGCACAAAAGGTTTTTTATCCATTCAGTTGGGTTATTGATTAATCATTTCTTCGACTTCTTTGGTCAAATTCGATGCAAAGGTAGCAATTTTCATCGTACCTTTATCACCTTCGCCCTGTTTTCTTACAGAAATTTCACCTTTTTCTGCTTCTTTTTCACCAACAATAAGCAAATAGGGTATTCGGCGAAGCTCATTATCGCGAATTTTTTTGCCTATTTTCTCATTTCGGTCATCGACGATGGTACGTACATCAGCTGCATTAAGCTCTTTGGCCACCTCATAGGCATAGTCGTTAAACTTCTCACTAATGGGAAGCACCACGGCCTGGTCAGGGGCAAGCCACAGGGGGAACCGGCCGGCGGTATGCTCAAGCAGAACAGCTACAAAGCGTTCCATCGAACCAAACGGAGCGCGGTGTATCATCACGGGACGGTGTTTCTGATTGTCGGCTCCGGTATATTCAAGCTGGAAACGTTCGGGCAGATTATAATCTACCTGAATAGTTCCCAACTGCCAGCGACGGCCTATGGCATCTTTCACCATAAAGTCGAGTTTAGGACCATAAAATGCTGCTTCGCCGAGCTCCTTACGGGCTTTCAGTCCTTTTTCCTCACAAGCCTCTATAATGGCACTTTCTGCCAGATGCCAATTCTCGTCAGAACCTATATATTTCTCTTTATTTTTCGGATCACGAAGGGATATCTGTGCTTCAAAGTTATCAAATTTCAGAGCCTTAAAGATATAGAATATGATATCCATCACTTTCAAGAATTCATCTTTAATCTGGTCGGGAGCACAGAATATGTGGGCATCATCCTGAGTAAAGCCACGGACTCGGGTCAAGCCATGAAGCTCACCGCTCTGCTCATAGCGATACACTGTGCCAAATTCAGCCAGGCGCAATGGCAGATCGCGATAACTGCGGGGAAAAGCCTTGAATATCTCACAGTGGTGGGGACAGTTCATCGGTTTGAGCAAATATTCTTCACCCTCTTCCGGCGTATGGATTGGCTGGAAAGAGTCTTTACCATATTTTGCATAGTGACCGGAAGTGACATAAAGCATCTTATTACCGATATGCGGAGTGATTACCTGCTGATAACCATACTGTTTCTGGATTTTACGCAGGAACTGCTCCAGACGGTCGCGCAATGCCGCACCTTTGGGCAACCACAACGGCAGACCGGCACCTACGTTTTGAGAGAAAGCAAACAGCTCCATCTCCTTACCGAGCTTGCGATGGTCGCGCTTCTTAGCTTCTTCGAGCACAGCAAGATACTCATCAAGCATCTTCTGCTTTGGGAATGTGATGCCGTAGACTCTCACCAACTGATTACGCTTTTCATCACCTCGCCAATAAGCACCGGCAAGCGACATGATTTTCACAGCTTTAATAGGAGCTGTGGTGGGTATATGCGGACCACGGCACAAGTCGGTAAACGACCCCTGTGTATAGGTGGTGATATGACCGTCCTCAAGTTCAGATATAAGTTCACACTTATATTCTTCGCCACGGTCGCCAAACATCTTGAGTGCGTCTTCCTTTGATATATCCTTGCGCACTATAGCCTGCTTCTCACGTGCAAGCTCCAGCATCTTCTTCTCTATTTTAGGAAAATCGGCAGCCGTGATGGTATGCTCACCGGGATCGATATCATAATAAAATCCGTTTTCAATAGCCGGACCGATACCGAATTTCACACCGGGATAAAGTTCCTGCAACGCTTCGGCAAGGAGGTGAGCCGAGCTATGCCAAAATGCATGCTTTCCTTCGGGATCGTCCCACTTAAACAATTTGATGGAAGCATCCTCGGTAACGGGGCGAGTGAGATCCCATTCCTGCTCATTAATCTCTGCAGCAAGCACATCTTGCGCCAGACGCGGGCTGATGCTTTCGGCTATCTGAAGCGGAGAGACACCGGCTTCAAACTCTTTGACCGAACCATCAGGAAATGTAATTTTAATCATTAATCTATAGTTTTTTATCGTTAAAACCCGCTACCTACAAACGTACGGGCAAAATCAACTGCAAATTTAGATGATTTGTTTGATATTACCGCTATTTGTCATCACTTTTTTATCAAAAATCCACGTAATTAAAAACGACGAATTTATTTATCGGATAAATATACATCTGAGACATCAAAAATAATTTATTTCCAATACCCGAAACTTTTTCTAAAGTCAAAATGTTTTATTTTCGTAACTGAGATGTAACCAGATTACACCACACAATTATCTTAAAACGAACAATTAACTTAAAACACTAACTTTTTACTCTTTACTCTTATGAACACAGCACCACTACAAGGAATTAAAGTTGTCGATTTCACAGCTGTCCAATCAGGTCCTTCATGTACACAAATGCTCGCCTGGTTAGGCGCCGAAGTTATCAAAATCGAGCGTCCGGGCTCCGGCGATGCCACACGTAAGGAACTTCAGTTTTTACCTGATGAACCGAGCTACTACTTCCTGCAGCTCAACAGCGACAAGAAATCACTTACACTTGATGCCGCCACACCCGACGGTAAGGAAGTCCTCACAAAACTCATCAAAGAGGCCGACATTTTTGTTGAGAATCTTCACCCCGGAGCTATGGATAAATTAGGCTTCAGCTGGGAAGTCGTTCATCAGTTGAATCCTCGTTGTATCTATGGTACTATCAAGGGATTCCCTCTTTCATCACGATTCAAGGACCTTAAGGCTTACGAACCTATCGCTCAGGTGACCGGTGCTGCCGCATCGACCACAGGCTGGTGGGAAGGCGAATACAATATTCCTACTCAGAGTGGTGCTGCGCTTGGCGACTCCAACTCGGGTATGCACTTACTTATTGGCTTGCTCGCAGCTTTGCTTCAGCGCGAAAAGACAGGCGAAGGCTCCTACGTATATCAATCGATGCACAATGCAGTACTTAATCTCTGCCGTATCAAGACCCGCGACCAGCTCACTCTTGACCGTATAGGTTATCTTACACAGTTCCCGCAATATCCCAACCAGAAATTTGCCGACTATGTACCCCGTTCGGGTAACCAGGAAGGTTCAGGTGTACTCGGTTGGACATATAAATGTAAGAACTGGGCTACAGACCCCAATGATTATGTATATGTGATCCTTCAGCGCGACTCCAAGAGCTTTACCAAGGCTTGTCAGGCTCTCGGATTTGAAGATTGGCTCACCAACCCCGACTTCAATACCGCTGATGCCCGTGATAAACATAAACAAGAAATCTATCAGCGTATCGAGTCATTCACAATCACCAAAACCAAACTCGAAGTCACCGAACTTCTTTCGGCAGCCGGCGTACCTGTAGGCCCCGTACTTTCCACCAAAGAAATTCTTGAAGACCAGTCGCTCTACGATGGCAATACATTGGTTAAGATTAATCAGGGTGGCAAGATTGGTGAATTTGTAACTGTAGGATGTCCGTTTACCATCTCCAACTATCAGCCTACCTACGGTCCTTGTCCTACCCTCGGCGGCAATACCAACGAAGTGCTCAGCTCACTCGGCTATACTGCCGATCAGATTGCAGCCATGGCAGCCAACGGCACCACAGCACCTCTCGCCGACGGTCAAATGTAATTCGACTACAATTTACTTCACAAGCATATAATACACACTTTATGGCCGGTGAAAACCCTAACCGACATTCACCGGCCATATTTTACCACTCTTAACCAAACTTTCAATCATGGCAACAACAACTACAAATAATAATCCTGCTTCTACGCAAGCCAACACTGCGCCATCATATCCCAATCAGGTGACCGGTATGTATATCCTCGTGAAATCGCTTCAAGCTGTGGGCATCGACACCATCTACGGCCTTGTCGGTATCCCTGTGACCGAAGTCGCTTATCTGGCACAGAAAGAGGGTATGCGTTTCGTCGGCTTCCGTCATGAGCAGCAGGCCGGTATGGCAGCAGCAACCCACGGATATCTGACAAAAAAGCCTGGAGTGCTGCTCACCGTATCATCACTCGGTTTTATGAATGGACTGACAGCCACCACCAATGCTACTGTCAACTGCTATCCTATGATACAGATTTCCGGCTCAAGCGTACGCGAACCGATAGACCTCGACCAAGGCACATACGAAGGTCTCGACCAGCTCAACGTAGCTAAAGGTCTTGTAAAAGCAGCATACCGTGTCAATAAGCCCGAGGATATCCCCACCGCTGTGGTACGCGCTTACCGTGCAGCCATTTCCGGCCGCCCCGGTGGTGTATACCTCGATGTGACCACTCCTTGTCTTGGCGCAGTGATGGATAAAGCCGATGCCGACAAGCTGATTTTCACACCTGTCGACCCCTGTCCTTCTGTTGTTCCCTCCGAATCATCTGTTGACCGCGCAGTACAGCTTCTTGCTTCAGCCAAGAAACCGGCTATCCTCCTTGGCAAAGGTGCCGCTTATGCACAAGTCGACGACAAAATAAAGCAACTCATAGAATCCACAGGCATACCCTTCTACCCCATGTCAATGGCCAAGGGTCTGATGCCCGACAATCACCCTCTGAGCGCAATCTCTGCCCGAAGCACCATCATGGAAGAAGCCGATGTGGTGATGCTCATAGGTGCACGTCTGAATTGGCTGCTCTCCCGCGGTCATGGCAAATGGAATCCGCAGGGAAAATTTATCCAGCTTGAAATCCAACCGGAAGAAATTGACTGTAACCGCCCCATAGCAGCTCCCGTAGTAGGCGATATCGAAAGCTCTCTCGATGCTATTCTCGCTAAACTTCAAGGAGTAAAACTAAGCATGGATCCGACTTGGGTAAGCGGTATACAGAGCGAAAGCAAAGTTAAAAATGCCGAATTCCTCAAACGTCTGCAGGTACCTACCGTACCTATGACTCACTGGAGTGCATTAGGTTCGGTTAAGAAAGTCCTTGAAGCCAATCCCGACGTGATTTTGGTAAACGAAGGCGCCAACACACTTGATGACACCCGTGACTCGGTAGATATGTTCTTACCACGTCATCGTATCGACTGCGCCACATGGGCTATCATGGGCATGGGTATGGGTTCAGCCATCGGTGCTGCAGTAGCCACAGGCAAAAGTGTAGTAGCTGTAGAAGGCGATAGTGCATTCGGATTCTCCGGCATGGACTTCAGCACCGTCTGTCGCTTTAATCTGCCTGTAACGGTAGTAATATTCAATAATGGAGGTATCTACAATGGCATCGGTGTCAATCCCGGTGAAGACGGCGACCCCGCTCCGACCACACTCGATGTAAAGGCTCGTTACGACAAGCTCGGCGAAGCATTCGGTGCCAACACCTATTACGTAACCACTCCTGATGAACTCTTCACAGCACTTACCGAGGCTATAGCTTCGAAGAAACCCTGTATGATAGATGTTCAGCTCGCAGCCGATTCAGGCAAAGAAAGCGGTCACATAGGCTACCTCAATCCTGCTACTTTAATCCCGTTCACAGTATAAAACAGGATTATTTGGTTCCATACCCCGTTTTTATTATTCACCTTCTAAACATCTAATATAATGGCTATTTCTCAAATCATCATATACGCCATAGTCCCTATAGTTGTGATTATGCTTGCCGGCTATATCGCCGGCAAGAAAGGGGCTTTCTCAGGCGATGACGCCAAGAAATTCAACAAAGTAGTGCTTGATTTCGCTTTACCGGCAGCATTGTTCGTATCCATCGTGCAGTCTACACGCCAGATGCTTTACGAAGACATCAAATTGGCATGGGTATCAGCTGTAGTAATCATGGGCTGCTTTATGCTGGTATATTTCATCTTCGCCAAATGTTTCAAGGGCAACACAGGTGCCGACGGTGCCATTGCTGCTTTGATTAACGGCTCCCCTACCATCGGATTCCTCGGGTTTGCTGTCCTTGAGCCTATCTTCGGCACCAACAGTTATGTAGCCCTGGTAGTAGCTATTGTCGGCATTGTAGTCAATGCTATCGGTATTCCCGTGGGGTTGTCGCTATTGAATGCATCACTCGAGAAGCAAGGCAATTCAGGAAAGAAACAAGCATGGTGGAAACCTGTGGTTAATGCGCTCAAACAGCCTGTGGCTTGGGCTCCAATCCTCGCTGTTGTATGGGTATTGTGCGGTATTCCATGGCCGAAAGAGCTCAGCCCCTCGTTTAACCTTATGGCTAAAGCCAACGCTTCAATGGCAGTGTTCTCAGCCGGCATCACACTCTCTGCCATTCAGATTAAAATCAACTGGCAAGGTATACTCGGCTCAATATTGAAACTTATTGTAATGCCCGCCGCAGCACTGATACTCGGCATGCTGGTAGGCATGAGTCCCGAAAACCTCAAGATGCTCGTAGTAGCATGTGCTCTTCCCCCGGCATTCTCCGGCATTATCATCGCCGACGAATATGATACATACGTGGCCACCGGCACATCGTCACTCACACTCAGTGTAATCCTCTTCGTGGCATTCTGCCCGTTGTGGATTTGGATAACCGACCTTGCACTGAGCGCTTTCTAAAAAACTATAGCCTTTTGGTGCGCCGTCAGCAGTCATTTCATACTGCTCCGGCGCACTTTTTTATGCTCTTTCCGCATCAGTCATACCGCCAACCGACCCACTTTGTGATTATTTAGTTTATTTAAGCGATTAGATACGCCGAATTGTGAATGTTATTTCACAGATTTTGCGTATCTTTGCACCTAATTATAAGTAGCCGAACACTCACGGCCTCACTCATATTACGAAACTATAAATAACCAAATAATGTCATTCAATTCTTTTCTAAGTAAAATATTCGGCAACAAGTCGCAGCGCGACCTTAAAGAGATACAGCCGATAATCAACAAAATCAAAGCACTCATACCTGAAGTTCAATCACTTACCCCCGATGAGCTGCGCGCTCGCATCGATGCGGTAAGAGCCGATATCAATCAATCCATTGCCGCTGACCAAGAAGCAGCATCTCAAAAACGCGCCGAAATCGAGACTCTCCCGTTTGAAAAGCGTCAGCCTCTGTGGGACGAGATTGACCGTCACGAAAAGAATGTGCTCGACATCATAGAAAAGAAACTTGATGAACACCTGCCTATAGTCTTCGCCGTATTACGTGAGACTGCGGCACGCTTTGCAGCCAACCCCACAATAGAGGTGACAGCAACCAAACTCGACCGCGAGCTTGCCGCCCAGGGCAAAGACTTTGTCACTATAGACGGTGATAAAGCCATCTATCAAAACCATTGGATGGCCGGAGGAAACGAAATCACCTGGGATATGGTCCACTACGATGTACAGCTCATCGGCGGCGTGGTTCTGCACCAAGGCAAAATAGCCGAAATGGCTACCGGTGAAGGTAAAACGCTCGTGGCTACACTGCCTGTATTCCTGCGTTCGCTGTCCGGACGTGGTGTTCATGTGGTTACGGTCAACGACTACCTGTCGAAACGTGACTCCGAATGGATGGGTCCGCTCTATATGTTCCACGGGTCAACAGTAGATTGCATCGACAAGCATCAGCCCAATACACCGGAGCGCCGAAATGCCTACAACTGCGACATCACATTCGGTACCAATAACGAATTCGGTTTTGACTACCTGCGCGACAATATGGCGATGTCGCCCGACGATATGGTACAGCGCAAGCATTATTACGCTATTGTCGATGAAGTCGACTCGGTGCTGATTGATGATGCCCGTACTCCGCTCATCATATCCGGCCCTGTACCGAAAGGTGATGACCAGATGTTTATGGAATATCGCCCCAATGTAGAAAAAGTAGTGCAAGCACAACGCCGTCTGGTAACCCAATTACTCTCGGAAGCGAAAACCAAACTTGCAAGCGATGATAAAGATGTGCGTAAAGAAGGTGCGCTCCTGCTGTTTCGCGCATATAAAGGTCTGCCTAAAAACAGCGCCCTTATCCGCTTCCTCAGTCAGGAAGGCATGAAAAACATTCTGCTGCAGACCGAAGCATATTATCTGCAGGACAATGCACGCGAAATGCCTAAAGCCACTGAACCGCTATACTTCGTTATTGATGAAAAGAACCGCAGTGTAGAGCTTACCGACAAAGGCATCGATGAACTGACCGGACACAGTCAGGATCCGCAATTCTTCGTATTGCCTGACATAGCAGCTCAACTTTCAGAGGCCGAGACCATAACCGACATGAATGAACGTCAGCAGCGCAAAGATGAGCTGATGCAAAACTATGCAATCAAAGCCGAGCGCGTTCACACAGTCACTCAGTTGCTTAAAGCATACACCCTGTTTGAAAAAGATGTAGAGTATGTGATTGACGACAATAAAATTAAGATTGTCGATGAGCAGACCGGCCGTATCATGGAGGGACGACGCTATTCCGACGGGCTTCATCAGGCCATCGAAGCAAAAGAAGGCGTGAAAGTAGAAGCTGCTACCCAGACATTCGCCACCATCACTCTGCAAAACTATTTCAGAATGTATCACAAACTCGCAGGTATGACCGGTACTGCTGAAACCGAAGCAGGCGAATTTTGGGATATATATAAACTTGACGTGGTCACCATTCCGACAAATCGACCCGTAGCGCGTATAGACATGAAAGACCGCGTCTACAAAACCAAGAAAGAAAAGTATGCGGCTGTGATTGATGAAATCCAGCGTCTTGTCAATGAAGGCAGACCGGTACTTGTCGGTACCACCTCCGTGGAAATCTCGGAATTGCTTAGCCGTATGCTCAAGATGCGCAACATTCCTCACAATGTGCTCAATGCCAAACTGCATCAGAAAGAGGCTGAGATAGTAGCGTTAGCCGGTAAAAAAGGTACGGTAACCATAGCTACCAACATGGCCGGACGTGGTACGGACATCAAGCTCCCTGATGAAGTGAAAGAAGCCGGAGGTCTGGCCATCATCGGTACCGAACGCCATGAATCACGCCGCGTCGACCGTCAGTTGCGCGGACGTTCCGGTCGTCAGGGTGACCCGGGCTCTTCCGTATTCTACCTATCGTTTGAAGACCAGTTGATGCGTCTTTTTGTCACCGACCGTGTGATGCGTATGCTTGACCGCTTCGGTCTCAAAGAGGGTGAGATGATAGAATCCAAAATGATTAACAACGCCATCGAAAACGCCCAGAAACGTGTGGAAGAAAACAACTTCGGCATACGTAAACGTCTGCTCGAATACGATGATGTGATGAACAAGCAACGTGCCTACATATATGCACGTCGTCACCACGCTCTGCTTGGCGAACGCATAGGTATCGATATCGCCAATATGTTCTACGATGTTATTACCAATCTCGTAGAAAATTATCCTTCGGCCGATGATTATGAAGAATTATCGTTTGAACTCTTTAAGGCCCTGACCATCGAGATGCCTTTCGACCGCAAAGAATTTGCCGCCAAGAGTAAGGAAGATGTAATCAATGCTATCCATACGGTGGCTATGGAGGCCTTTGAACGCAACAACAATCGCATTATCGACACCACTCTCCCCACCATTATCGATTGCGTGGAACAACGCCAGATGTCAGGACCGATAATTGTGCCGATGACCGACGGAAAACGCATATTCAATATCCGCGTAAGTCTCGACGAAGCCTATGCCACCAAATCAAAGAACATAGTGCACGAATGGCATAAAGCATTGTTGCTGGTCAACATCGATGAACTTTGGAAAGAACATCTCCGTGAGCTCGACCAGTTGCGTCAATCGGTACAAAACGCTTCATACGAGCAGAAAGACCCGTTGGTAATATATAAGATGGAATCATTCCATCTCTTTGAAGAGATGCTCAATAATCTCAACATGAAAGTAATCTCAGCTCTGATGCGCGGCCACCTTTATATTCCTGCTCCACGTCAGCAAGAAACCGCCCCCCAAGGACCGGAACTCCGTCGCGCCATGCCTGAGAAACGCAACGATTATTCCCAATACCGCACCTCCAAAGAAAATCTGCCGGGAGAATCCGCCGCACGCGCGGCCGCCAATGCCCCCCAAGGTGAAAAACAGAAACCTCAACCTATCAAAGCCGGCCCGAAAGTAGGTCGCAACGATCCATGTCCCTGTGGCAGCGGCAAAAAATTCAAGAACTGTCACGGACGTGATCTTTAATACTTTAGTTCTCATCATAATCTAACATTCGATTATGGACTTCAACAATAAAAAACTACTATATATTATTGCAAGCATCGGAATAGTGCTCGTGGGTATAGTCATATTCACCGTAATACGTATGGCCACGCTATCATCGGAGGTCAAAGAGGCTCAACTGGAAAACGAACAGCTCCAATTGACCAATCAGGAACTTACTCTTTCCAATGAATATGCTGCTATCGACTCGGAATTCAAGCAATATGAGAATCAAGCCACCGCTATTGCCAACGATACTATTCTGGCCAAATATACCGCAGCCAAAGATAAAATCGAGCAATTGATGGCTGAGCTTAAATCAGAAAAGACCAAAAGCCAGGCTCAAATCAAAAAATTGCAGGAAGAGATTGCCACTTTACGAGGTATATTAAAACATTACGTGGCTCAAATCGATTCGTTGAGTAAAGAAAATGCCGGACTTCGCGATGAAAACCGCAATCTTAAGAAAAACAACGAAGACCTCAACTCGAAAATTACTGACGTAACCAAGGAAAACGAAAACCTCAACGAGCGCATGACCCTGGCTGAAAAACTCAATATCACCGCTCTTAGTCTCACACCGCTAAAAAGCAATGGTAAAAATGAGAAAAAGGTAACTAAAGCCAAACAGCTGCGCGTCACTTTCACTATACCGCAAAACAATTCTACTCCTGTAGGCGAAAAGACCATCTACCTTCGCATCATCAGCCCGGAAGGCTCCTTGCTGGGCAACGGAGGCACATTCAGCTTTGAAGGAGGCTCGGTGCCCTACACTGCCAAAAAGATTATAGACTATGCTGGCGATGAAATTTCCGGTATCAATATTTATTGGGATGTCAATACAGCTCTTTCGCCGGGTGAATACACCGTAGAATTATTTGCCGATAATTTCCGTCTGATTTCCCGCCGGTTTATCCTAAACAAATAAATCTCGTGTGTATGGAGTGGTATCATGCCCTGTTAGATGAACTAAACGCTACGGAAGTCACCACCGGTTCCTCGATAATCAAATTGATTATCAGCCTTCTGCTGGGAAGTTGCGTGGGATTTGAGAGAAAGCGCAAAGGACAGATTGCAGGTGTACGAACCTTTGCCCTGATTGCCATGGGTGCCACACTGGCAATGATTCTTTCCATATATGTACCGCAAGAATATCTGGGATTGAAAAACGGTGACCCCGGCCGTATTGCCGCACAAGTAATCACGGGCATCGGTTTTCTCGGTGCAGGTGCCATAATACAAAGTAAAGGAGCTGTGCGCGGACTGACCACGGCCGCCGGCATCTGGATGGTAGCTACCATAGGTATGGCTGTGGGATTAGGTCTCTATATAGTTTCATTTATAGCTACGATTCTTATCATCTTGATTCTAACAGTGCTCGAATTGATTGAGCACCGCATACACATCGGAGGTGAATCACGTATAATACGCGTCAAAATCTCTGAAATAGTCACAGATATCGAGTCATACAGACAATGCCTGCACAATCATGGTGTCAAACTGGTCAACGTTTACGTGGATTACGACTACTCCGAGTCCGTGACCAGACTCAATCTCGTGATTCTTGCCCGCGAAACCACCGACTTTATCTCTCTCTTTCAAAATATACGCCTGCTGCGCCCAACAGATTCCATAACACTCGCCTCACAAATAACTGTCTGAAGCCCGTTTATTATGATGCTGTCCACGATACTGCTTTCCGCCCCGGCTCAAGCCGCTGCTGAAATGTCCATAGAAAGTCTTATATCCGATTTGGCTTTCATACTGATACTTGGTGCCGTCACCACTGTATTTTTCAAAATAATCAAGCAACCGGTGGTACTCGGTTACATCGTGGCCGGCTTTCTGGCAAGCCCCAACTTCACTTATCTGCCTTCGGTAACAACCGAAAGCAACATCGATTTCTGGGCACAGATAGGTATAATAGTGCTACTTTTCTCCTTAGGCCTTGAATTTAGTTTCAAGAAATTACTCAATGCCGGTGGCTCGGCCGTAGTCACGGCCTTGATAATAGTGCTGGGCATGATGTTTGCCGGGTTCTCCATAGGTCATCTGTTAGGATTCAGCCACATCGATTCACTCTTTTTAGGTGGTATGCTCTCAATGTCATCGACCACCATTATCATTAAAGCGTTCAATGACCTTGGCCTTTCACACAAGCAATTTGCCACACAAGTTTTCGCCGTGCTGATAGTCGAAGACCTTTTTGCTGTGTTGATGATGGTAATTCTATCTTCGATAGCCATAAACAATAGTGTAGAAGGCTCCGAAATGCTGTGGAGCATCAGTAAGCTCGCATTCTTCCTGCTCATTTGGGTCACGGTAGGCGTCTACGTACTGCCCTCATTGCTCAACCGTGTGCGCACACATCTCAACAGCGAAACTCTGCTCATAGTATCGATGGGGCTGTGTCTGGGCATGGCAGTCTTTTCAGTCTACTGTGGCTTCTCGCTCGCATTAGGAGCATTTGTCATGGGTTCGATTTTAGCAGGGACAAGTTTTGCCGAACACATAGAGCATGTGACGATGCCTGTCAAAGACCTCTTCGGCTCAGTATTTTTCATCTCGGTGGGCATGATGGTGAATCCCACTGTAATAGTCAACTACGCAGGTCCAATCCTAATAATTTCAGCCGTAGTGATAGTCGGTATGATATTGTTTGGTTCATTCGGTATGCTCGTAACCGGTCAGACTCTGAAAGTAGCCATCGAATCAGGATTCTCACTCACTCAGATCGGTGAGTTCGCATTCATCATAGCCTCGCTTGGTATGTCGCTTGGAGTCATTGATGAAACGATTTACCCCATAGTAGTAGCCGTGTCGGTGCTGACCACCTTCACCACTCCTTATTTTATACGCATGGCCGACCCGTTTTATCGATTTGTCGAACACCATCTGCCCGAAAAACTGCATTTTCTCATCACCCGATATACCAAAAGCAACAGCACCGAGAACCAGACAGGCCAATTATGGCGCACCCTGCTCCGCAGATATTTATGGCGGGTTGTACTCTATGCAGTGGTTCTGATAGCGGTGTGTGTGCTCACCATGCATTGGCTTCTGCCACTCATGCTAACTTTCAGTCCTGAATGGGGCCGGACCATCACTGCGGCAGCTTCACTATCTGTGATGGCACCGTTTCTGGTGGCATTATCTTATCCTGCTTCGCGTCGGAACGAACGAGCAATATTGCTTGAAGCCAACGCTCACTACGAAGCTCCCTTGCTTGTGTTGACCCTATTCCGACTTCTCATTGCACTGGCATTCATCATCTATATCCTAACGGCCTTGTTCAGCTGGAGTGTGGGCATGACCTTCGGTCTGGCATTCTTCATATTGATAATTTTTGTATTCTCTAAAAATGTGCGTCGCCGTATGCGCTCTTTCGAGAAAAAATTCATCAACAATCTCAACGAACGTGAACTACGTCGCAGCGGACTCAACAACAATGTAATCAGCAATCTTTATATGGCATTCATGACCGTTGGCTACAATTGTCCCTTCGTGGGTAAACGCCTCAGCGATTCAGGTCTGCGCACCGACTTCGATGTAAGTGTGGCTTCAATCCAGCGTGGCAATTCACTTATAGCCGTTCCAGGAGGCGATACACGCATTTTTCCAGGCGATACCCTCGGAATCATCGGCACAGAAGACTCCATACAGGCGCTCCTTCCCATAGTGGAAGCCACAGATGCTCCGGGCACCGCCAATGATATGAAAGCCACCGACATGAAGATTACATCAATACAACTCTCCGACCACTCGCCGCTCATCGGCCACACCGTGGGAGAATCGCAGCTGTCCACTCAGTATTCATCACTGCTCGTAAGCATCATGCGTGATGAAAAATATATAACACCTAAAACCGATTTCCAATTTGCCGCAGGCGATACTCTATGGCTCGTAGGCAATCCGTCTATACTCTCTTCTCTCCGTTAACCGCATATTTAACCACCAAAGATATATCTTAACAATCATTATGCAGGAAAAAATTATAATCCTTGATTTCGGTTCGCAGACTACACAGTTAATCGGACGCCGTGTGCGCGAACTGAATATGTATTGCGAGATTCTTCCCTACAACAAGTTTCCTTACGATGATCCTTCGGTGATAGGCGTCATCTTGTCCGGGTCACCGTTTTCAGTCTACGATGAAAAATCTTTCAAAACCGATTTATCGCGTCTGCGAGGCAAATATCCGGTACTTGGCATCTGCTATGGAGCCCAGTTATTAGCCTACACTTCAGGCGGTTCAGTCGAACCGGCTGACACAAGGGAATATGGTCGCGCACTACTTACCACTGTAGATACCACCGATCCGCTACTGCACAATATCGCTCCCGGTTCTCAGGTGTGGATGAGCCATGGTGATACCATAATTTCTCTCCCTGAAGGATTTTCAGTGATAGCATCTACCGACAAAGTGCGTGTAGCAGCTTATCGTATTGAGGGTGAACCTACGTGGGGCGTACAATTCCACCCCGAGGTATTCCATTCCACCTGTGGTACTGACATACTGCTCAACTTTGTAAAAGACATATGCAAAGGTCGTCAGGACTGGAGCGCAGCCTCTTTTATCGATACTACTGTAGCTCAGCTCAAAGAACAGTTAGGCGACGACAAGGTCGTACTCGGCCTTTCAGGCGGTGTAGATTCATCGGTAGCCGCAGTACTTCTCAACAAAGCTATAGGCTCTAACCTCACCTGCATATTCGTAGACCACGGCATGCTCCGCAAAAACGAATTTCACGATGTAATGCGCGACTACCAAGGTCTTGGCCTCAATGTAATAGGCGTTGACGCGTCAAAAAAATTCTTCTCGGAACTCGCCGGGGTAACCGATCCGGAGAAAAAACGTAAAATCATAGGCAAAGGATTTATTGACGTATTTGATGAAGAAGCCCGCAAACTCACCGACGTGCGTTGGCTCGGTCAAGGTACCATATACCCCGACTGCATAGAATCACTCTCAATCACAGGCACCACCATCAAAAGTCACCATAATGTAGGCGGTCTCCCCGAAAAAATGCATCTCAAACTCTGCGAACCGCTCCGCCTCCTGTTCAAAGATGAAGTACGAGCCGTGGGCCGCGAACTCGGGATGCCCGAACATCTCATTACCCGCCACCCGTTCCCCGGACCGGGATTAGCAGTGAGAATACTCGGCGACATAACCCCTGAAAAAGTACAGATCCTTCAAGAAGCCGACCATATATTTATACAAGGACTTCGCGACCACGGTCTGTACGACAAAGTATGGCAAGCCGGTGTAATACTTCTACCGGTACAAAGCGTTGGTGTAATGGGTGATGAACGCACCTACGAGCGTGCCGTAGCCCTACGTGCCGTCACATCCACCGACGCCATGACAGCTGACTGGGCTCACCTGCCATATGAATTCCTGGCCGAAGTATCCAACAAAATCATCAACAAAGTACGCGGCATCAACCGCGTCACCTACGACATATCCTCAAAGCCACCGTCCACAATCGAATGGGAATAATCCTATAAAATAGCCAACATCATCATTCATTAATATACAGTTGTTTATATTGCACAATCAAGCATATAAACGACTGTATTTAGTATCATTTTTCAACTTAACGCCTATTCGTACCCCACATTTGTACCCTGTGAAAGTGAAAGCATCAGATTTTGTTATTATACATAAAAGCGTTAACTTTACCTGTATATAAATCATAGATTAATGCACCTTATAAATGATAACATACATAAGTTGTTTGCCTTATGCAGAAAGTATAAGGTTAGCAAATTGTATGTCTTTGGGTCTATCTTGACACCACGCTTTAATAAAGAGAGTGATGTTGACATTCTCGTTAATTTCAATTCAGAAATAGACCACAATAACTATGCTGATAATTTCTTTGATTTTTATAATGCACTAAAATCATTGTTCAACAGAGATATTGACTTGGTAGATGAAACTTCTGTAAAAAATCCATACTTCAAGGAGGAACTTGAAGAAACGAAATATTTAATTTATGGATAGAAAGTTGAGAAAGGATATCTTACAGATATCCTTTCTTCTATCTTGGAGATAGAATCTTTTATGGTTGACCGACCGCGAGAGTATGTTACTTTTTGTAACGACACTCTTTTTAGACGTGGTATTGAAAGGAATATTGAAATTATGGGTTAAGCAATGAACCAAGTTTTGAAACTAAATCCGGATATTCCTATAACAGCTGCAAGAAAAGTGGTTGATACTCGCAACTTTGTTATTCATGCCTATGACTCTTTGAAGCCTGACATTCTATGGGGTATTGTCATAAATCATATGCCGCTCTTAAAGAGTGAGGTTGAGAGTCTATTAAAGTAGATTCATTGAAAGTCTTCGGGAAAGCATCTAAAGCACAGGTTGTTAGACTCAACCAGTTTTATAAACTTCTCATTTTTTAGACTCATAATTGATTCGGATTCCGTGCAAGCGACCGCAAATATAGGGCATCGGAGTGGGTGTTAGCGATGACGGTTGTAAAACTATCTGCAAAGGTTCGCCGGCTATGATATGTCGGCATATAAATTGCTGGCCCGGAGCCAGACGGGTAGCCACAGACTCTATCACTTCCCATAGCTCACCGCCTAAAAAACGCACCATACATTTTCTGTCAGGAAACCACATCAACTCCACCTCAAACCCTCGCGACAGTTTAGAGGCATCAATCCATTGACCCAACGATGGGTCACTTTCCACCGCCGGATTCTCCGGTTGTTCGACATAATCATCAAAACTTTTGTAGCCCAAAGCCCGAGCCAACAAATCAAGCGTGGACTTACGCGGTGTTACCGATTCATCTATATATCCTGTGATGCGTTTGATCGTGCTGGGACTAACGCGCGTCTTGACCCTTCGCGATATAACTTCAGCCATATATTCATAATCCACCGAAGTGGAAAGCTGCCGGCCGACCGATACTTCAAGTCGGCGAAGCATCTGCTTGATTATCGATGTGTCGTTTTCCATGTTTGAGACATTTCTCTATATACGCGTCGCAATGCCGTTTCCACTTCTGAAAGCTCGGTGGCAGTAAGCTGCTCGGGATTCGTGTCGACCCACTGTCTGATAAACATTTCACTCCTATAATGCTTTTCATAACTTTCACCGAGAGGATATTCTCCTTCACTTTCCCAAATATTAGCCAAATCGGCTGTACGCCTCTTAATGATATCTGATATAAGATTACGTCTCCCGGCCATGGCGTCAAGTTCCTGACGCTGCCGCTGAGCCACTGACACCAACTGCTGATCTTTCAACCGCGACTCTTCCGTCTGTCGGGCTAACCGCTCATCCAACACTCCGACCTGAGCTTTCGATACTTCCACTTCCCGAGCGAGCACCGACACCTCGCCATTAAGTTGCCAAAGACGGCCAAGCAACCCGGCAACCACCATGACCGACACAGCCACCGTAGGGACAAGAATACGCCTCGCAGATTTGCGACGCCATCGTCGCTGCAGCGCATCGCTCAGACTCATTGCATCAGCTACAGAACCCTTTCGCGACAGCCATCTTTGCTCCGAGGGTAAAATCTCAGCCAAAACCAACCGCAAAGCATAAATATCATCGCTCGTGAGAGGCGAATATGACTGTTGCTGATGCTCCGACATATATCCCGGAGTACCGGCCGGATTTTTCAGACCGGTATGAGCGCAAGTATCAGCCAGCCCGAAATCTATCAGTTTGACAAAATCTCCATCGTGAGTCACCATGATATTCTCAGGCTTAATATCGCGATGCACCACACCTTTGCTATGGATATAAGCCACAGCATCAAGAAGCTGCAATGCTACCTTGCATCGAATATCATATGATCTGATAGTGCGAAGCCAGTCAGCAAGCGTCATTCCATCTATCCACTCCATTTCTATCATATCGCCGATGCCGTCAATATTTCGGAAACTGTAAGCCGACACTATAGCAGGGTGCGAAAGTTGCGACAACACACTCCACTCCTTTTGCAATAGCCTTCGATACGGTTCACCGGACGCCACACCCGGCGCAAGTGACTTATATATACGTCGACGCCCGCTCACCGTACACCGATATACTGCCGAAGTTGCCGTAAGCATAATCAGCTCAAAATCAGCGGCCGATTCAGCATCAACCGAAGGTGCTTCTACAAAGCCGGAATATACAGGAGTGTCTATGGAGGTCATACACCGGCAAAATTACGCTCTTTTTCCTACAAAATCAAATCACCGACACAAATGGACACAAATGGACTTGCCGCTGCGCACAACTCAACCTAATTTTGCCTCAGCAAAAAGAAAAAAGACAACTCACCATCTTTTCGCAGCAATAAATGAGATTTTTATTATGATGATTTGTAAAGTGCCAACTTTATTCTAATTTTGCAGTGCCGACAGAAAATTTCTTCGGAAATCCACTGTCGACATTACATATTGAGAAAGAGTTTATAACTCCCTGACGATTGACAAAATCACCACCTTGTCCTCAAATCTGAAGTCAGAGATTGCCAAACTCTCTTTCCATTCATCGCTACTGCCCGCAGGGCAGAGTAATCTCATGGATTATAATTTTTATGCGATGATATGGGTGAGTTGTCTGTTTAGTAATCTTCGTTCAGATGCCTTGTGGTGAGGCTGTCAATCGGAAGACGAATCAAGCGACTCACTCTTTCTTTTTGGCATAATCAACCCATATATCGCTTCTGATGAGTCGCTGGAAGCACCGACTTATATTACTCATTTTTTATTTTCAACCCTAATTAATTACTTACAAACATGAAAAAGAAAATCTTAATTATGTGTATGGCCCTTTTAGGCCTTAGTGTATCAGCTCATGAAAAGGGAGATATGGCCGTTGGTCTGAATCTGGGAGTAGCTCCATGTCTTGAAAGCGGTGCATCAATAACAAACTTCGGCATAGGCGCAAAATTTCAGTATAATATCACTGATCCTATCCGCGTTGAAGCTGACCTTGACTATTGGCTGAAATCCAGTGGTGTAGATTTATTTGACATCTCTGCCAATATACACTATCTATTCAAACTCAGCGAAAAGCTCACTGTATATCCTCTTGTAGGTGTTGGATATGCTCATACAGGTGGAGCAAGTTTTGGTGGAGATTTTGATTATGATTTTGATTATGATTTTGATGGTGATGGTGACGGTTCATCTTTTACCGGTAATTTTGATGAAGAAGATTTCGAAGGTCAATCCGGTTCTTCAAGCAAAATATTACTTAATGTAGGAGCCGGCGTGGATTTTGCCATCAACGACAAACTGTCAGTAGGAGCTGAATTAAAATATCAATACATCAAATATTTCAGCCGACTCCCCATATCTATAGGTGTCACCTATAAATTCTGATTACATTCGCTAATTTCCAATCATTATAAACCTATATGAAAAAATATTTCAACCTACTGATGATGGCTCTCTTTGCCACAATGGCATTATCCTTTGCTTCCTGCAGCGATGATGACGAACCCGAAGATCCTAATACGGATAATGCAGAATTCATATTTGATGGAAAAAAGATGTTCCTTCGTAACAGTGGTAAATTATCTTACGTAAGGTTAGAAAACATTATGCAGATTCAATTCAGCCTCTACAAAAGCCAAAACTCTTTCAGCAATGATAACTTGGATTTATATCCACTGGCTGGAGCTGATTTTGAAATAAAACCGTTTGATGTAAACCATACTTCAAAAGGAACTAAACTAGAAGTAGTAACATCTCGTTACACATGGGTGTCATATTGCCCTGACGAAACATATTTTGATCCAATGGGTTTATATGGTTGGGAACGATATTTTGAACCAAAAACAGGAGATATTACATTTGAAAGTTACAATGGCACTAAAGAAGAAGTAACTATAAATGTAAACCTGACTATGTCAAATAAAAAAGGTGAATCTGTAACGCTTAAAGGAAAAGTGAACTGTAAATATTTTGACTCCCCCACCGGCAATGGGTTAAGTATGTGGGGTGGTGAATATGATTACTAATTAAGTCACTATTAATCTCCAAATTATAGCGTAATCACCGACTAAAAGTAACATTAAATCAACAACTAAATGAAAAAATATTTCAACCTACTGATGGTGGCTCTCTTTGCCACAATGACTTTATCTTTTGCTTCCTGCAGCGATGATGACGAACCCGACTACAATGACTCTGATTCAAATTTATGTGGCAAGATAACCGCTCAATATGAAGGTGGAAGTACAATAGAATATTTCGTTTATGAAGCGATATGGGACGGTAACGATTTTAACGCCGTACCGAGTCTATCTACACCGGCTGAAGTCAAAGACAATATATTTGGAATATTTGAACGTACTATCTCATGGCACATAAAACTTGAAGATGAGCAAAATTTAACTCCCGGAAAGTTACTTGATATCGACTACACCTCATGGAATGACAAATCAGGTAACAACACCGGATATAGTTGTAAAAAATGTAGTGGTAACGTTAAAGTTACCTCTGTCAATAACAATGACATAACTTTACAATTTGAAAATTTCAAATTTAACATTGTGAAAATTTTCAATCCGGGAGAAAGCACATTCCAAAATGTGGTTGTGAATGGTAAAATCACTTTCCACGTGGAAATATAGCATTACACTATATCATATACTTAAAAATCGCTGAGAGCATTTTTACTCTCAGCGATTTTTATTTACCTTCATAAACCATGTGTACGCATATCCCAACATCAACGTCAGCACAATATTATTACCGTTCCCTATAAAACGACCGGAGGCCACGCACATAGGCGCAGCCTCCGGATATTTTATTGCGGTATTATCGCAGATTATTCAGATACTACTTCGAATGGAATTTCTACCTGCACCTCTTTGTGGAGGTTGACAGTAGCATTGTATTTACCCACTTCTTTGATAGAATCTTTTACAACGATAATCTTGCGGTCAACGTTGAAACCAAGTTTCTCAAGAGCTTCAGCAATCTGCAGAGCGTTAACTGAGCCGAAGATTGTGCCTGTAGCACTGGTCTTAGCTCCGATAGTCAGACTAACTTCAGCCAACTGAGCAGCCAAAGCCTCAGCATCGGCTTTGATTTTAGCGAGCTTGTGGGCACGCTGACGCTGGTTTTCAGCAAGAACTTTAAGCGCCGATTCAGTAGCGATTACAGCTTTGCCTGTAGGAATGAGGTAGTTGCGACCATAGCCTGATTTCACTTCTACCACATCATCTTTATATCCGAGGTTTGAAACGTCCTCTTTAAGTATAATCTTCATATTATTTTGATGTGCGTTTAAAGTCCGTAGATTATTTCATCAAGTCAGTTACATAAGGCAGAAGAGCCAAATGACGGGCACGCTTCACAGCCTGAGCCACACGACGCTGAAATTTCAGCGATGTGCCTGTAATACGGCGGGGAAGTATCTTACCCTGTTCGTTCAAAAATTTCTTAAGAAATTCAGCATCCTTATAGTCAATATATTTGATGCCGCTTCTTTTGAATCTGCAATATTTTTTCTTCTTGACGTCAACCGACATAGGAGTCAGATAACGAATTTCTGATTGAGTCTGTGCCATGGCTTATCCCTCCTTTACTTCTGTTTCTACTACTTCTTCCTTAACTGTTTCGGCTTTGCCTGATTTGAGGCTGCGACGTTTAGCTGCATATTCAGCAGCGTACTTGTCAAGACGGAATGTAAGGAATCGCATCACGCGCTCATCGCGACGGAAGGCTGTCTCAAGTTTTTTAACTATTGTAGGTTCGCCTTCGAATTCTACCAAAGTGTAAAATCCGGTCGATTTTTTCTGAATGGGGTAAGCGAGCTTGCGGAGACCCCAATTTTCTTCATTCACTATAGTAGCACCATTGTCGGTGAGAACTTTAGTGAATTTGTCTACCGCTTCCTTCATCTGAACATCAGACAAAACGGGAGTTAAAATGAAAACGGTTTCGTACTTCATGTGATTAATAAAATGTATTGATAAAAATTTGTTTCTTAACGCCTTAACCAACATTTTGAGCTAAAGCGCTGCAAAGTTAGCCAATTATTTCCATATACACAACTCCTGTCCGATATTTTATTTACCGGTAGAGTCAATCAAAGTAATCAAAGAATCCCGAGAGAATTAAGGAAGATAAGCATAATTGCCACTGGACAAAAATATCGGAGTGACAAGCGCAAAAGCCCTACCGGGGGAAACGAATGCCGGCCATCGATGGCAAACCGCTCGCGAAACAACACCTTGTCAACTTTCCACCCTACAAATACTGCGCAAATAAAGCCTCCTACGGGCAGACATACATTGGAAGCCAGGAAGTCAAACAGTTCAAATACATTCATGCCTCCGATGGTAAAATGTCTCATCGGTCCGAAGCTAAGAGCACAGAGCACTCCTCCGACCAAAGCTATTACCGAACTGACTATAGTGCTTCTACGCCGTGTCATGCCTTTTTCATCACAAAAATAACTGATGGAGATTTCGCTCATTGACACCGTAGATGTGATGGAAGCTATAAATAAAAGCAAGAAAAAAAGTGTGGCCCATATTACTCCACCCGGCAACTGACTGAATACGTATGGCAGCACTTCAAACACAAGCGTGGGTCCGGCCTGTGGCGACAAATCAAAAGAGAATACGGCCGGGAATATAATCACACCGGCCAGCAGAGCAACCACTGTGTCAAGCAGAGCCGAAGTGGTGGCTATACGACCCGGATGAATATCAGACTTAAAATATGAAGCATAAGTAATCATGCACCCCACACCCAACGATAGCGAGAAGAAGGCTTGCCCGAGCGCGCTCAATATCACAGACGGTGTGATTTGTGAAAAATCCGGACTAAACAAAAAGGTCATTCCCTCTTTGAATCCCGACATATAGCAGGAATTGATGCAAAATGCTATCAGAAGCACAAACAGCACCGGCATCATGATATTGGCCATTCGCTCTATTCCCTTGGTCACTCCGGCAGAAAGCACTCCGAAATTAATTATGAGAAACAATACGGTCCACACCAGCGACCTCCACCCCGATGTGAGAACCTGAAATTGAACATGTCCGTTGGCTGTACTGCTGAAATCAAGCTGCCCGGTCAATGAGCAAAAACAATATTCCGCTGTCCACCCCGCCACTACGGAGTAAAATGAAATAATCAAAAACGAAGCGATAATGCCTATATAGCCCGACAGATACCATCGGCCACGCGGCGACAATTTCAAGTATGCACCGAACACATTGCGCCGTGTAGTGCGACCCATAAAAAATTCGGCACACAGCACCGGTATACCCAGCAACAACACACATGCCAGATAGCATAGCAGAAAAGCGCCTCCGCCATGCATTCCTGCTTCATAAGGAAAGCGCCATATATTACCCAATCCCACCGATGAACCGACAATAGCAGCCAATGCACCGAATCTGGTGGCAAACATTGCACGCGGTTTTCTGCTTTTATCTTCTGCCATAGCTCACTTCTATATATGCCTTAAGCCACAAAGATAGAAATTTATATCCGCGCCACCAAACTCAAATTTCACAACGAAGGATCTGCGGAAGTATGGGGATTACGTATCCATCGGGCTGCCGCTCCCATCTTGGGAATCAGACGTCCGACCGACGGACTAAACCGGGCAAAAAGTATAAGCAACATCATAGCTATACCCAAATAAGCAAGATATCCAAAACTTTCTTTAACAGCCATCATGATATTCTGCCCGGTAAAATACTCCATAAACCATGATAAATCACCCTGACTTATATCCGGCAACTGTGATGATGTGAGCATGACGTGTTTTTTGATTGACCATGCAAACAACCGTTCTACCAAGGCTCCGGAGGCTGCCGTACCCACTCCGCAACGCACAAATCCCAATATCGCCACATTCATAAACGTATGCTGAAACGGGATTGAAGTACATATCATATAGGTGGCAACCGATTCCATCATGACCTCCGCCATACCGAATGCGAAAAGCGGTAAATTAAACTGTCGGGATTCAGTGGACGCATCTATGAGAAAATATGTGGAAATGATATAGAACGTGGTCAGGAAGAAGCATGAGAAGAAAAACAGCTTCATACGCCACCTCCACCTCACAATAGCGAAATAAGTAAATATCGCTCCTGCTATTATACCGCAAATTTCCGGATAATTAAAATTGACTATGGTGAAATAATCATATCGTGCCACTGCATTCATAAATATAGGCTGGAGCACATGAGCCGAAGCCTGCAGGACAGCCATGACCAAAAGTGCGAATGACACTTTCCATGTAACCGGATATTCAAATGCTTTCAGACTTATAAATGGATTGCGATGATAATGCGACTCAATCAGAGTCAAAGCAAAAACGGCTATAAATATCCATGTGGCTGTCCATATCTCTTTACTGTCCCACCAATCGTAATGTTCACCGAAATTAAATATCCAGGCAGCTACACAGCATGAAGCGACCCAGAGTATATGCCCTACCCAATCTACTCCTTTAAGAGGAACAAACGGTGCACACCTGTGATCGTGATTCATCAGGAAATAGACCAACAGGTCAACCACGAGCATAAGTCCTATGATAATGAGATATACATATTTCCAATTATACTCAAAGGCCACGTAAGCTGTAATAAGTCCCGATAACTGAATCGCACCGCACACAAGTATGTAAACTACAGGGAAAAACACTCCGTAATTACGTGTAGGCGTGATATTAAGCTGCACAGTGCTCATACAGGCAAACATACCCATCATCTTGAAATATCCTGCAAACAGACACACCAGCCACAATAGCCACGGGACTGTGGAATATGGAGCCAATACAGCACAGACTATAGAACCGACACTTGACACAAACCACATCTGCCGGCTATAAAAATAAAATTTCCACCTGAACATAACTGGAAATATCATGTTAAGACCTATCAACGAACAGTAACTTGCCATAGTCACATCAGGGCTTATAAACGACAGTTCCCCTACCATCTGACTAAGTGCCGCAAGATATATGCCACCGGTCAACTGATAGAACAAAGCAAACATGATAATCAACCAGAAACGCAACTGCTTTGGAACCCATGGTTTATAAACGATCAGCCGATTGCTGGAGAAAGGACTCGGTCCGTGTGCCATCACTTGATTACTTTACATTCGACATTCATACCCGACCGTAATTTTGCCATATCCGATTGTGGTATAGAAGAAACAAACCGTATTTTCACCGGTATCCTCTGATTGACTTTGACAAAGTTGCCGGTAGAATTATCCTGTGGCACAGGCGAGTATTTTGCTCCTGTAGCATTGGAAATTGCCTCTATCACTCCGGTATAATCCACATCACTGACAGCATCTACCGCTATCTTCACCGTGTCACCTACAGCCATACGTTCAATCTGGGTCTCCTTATAGTTGGCCATCACCCATGTATCAGCCGTATCAACCACCGAAACTATAGTTTGTCCGGGTAAAATAAGTTGCCCGGGCTGTATACTGCATCGGGACGTAAAACCATCGCAAGGAGCGAGTATCACGGTGTACGACAAATTCAGTTCAGCAAGACTCACGGCAGCTTGAGCCACATCTATCCCGGCGTCATTCTGTCCCAGACGCTGGCGATGCTGCTGTGCCACAAGACCTGTGGAATTTTTCTGCCGCTGAAGCATATCGCGTTTAGCTTTTAATGAAAGATAGTTTGTCTCTACCGCATCATATTGCTGGCGGGTGACAGCCTCAAGTCCGAGCAGTGAGGAAAACCGGTCAAGTTCACGTTTGGCATTGGTCAATTGTGCTTCAATTTCTGCAAGGGCCGATTCAGTGACCGTAATATCATTATCAGATGTAATTACTGCTGAAGTTGCCACATCTTTGCCTGAAAGCGCATTTTGCAGATTGGCCCGGGCCTGAGCCAATTGCAACCTGAAGTCGGTATCTTCTATCAAAGCAAGTGTATCGCCCATGCGCACTGACATATAATCATCGAAATAGATTGCCTTTACAAATCCTTGCACACGGGAATTGACAGGAACAATACGCTGATAAATCTGGGCATTATCGGTAAATGTCGACGATGAAAAACCGACAAAATCATATACTATCCAACCAAAACCTATAAGAATAAGTATAATCACTCCTGCATTCTGGAGTCTGCGACGTGTTTTCTGTTTCATAATGTATTGAGTGTTCCTGCTAAATAATGTAATTGATAATAATAGTATCTAATGGAAATTTCGGCGTTGACCAACCTTACGTCCGCATCCAAACGGGCATTAGATGCATCGAGCATATCTGTGAGCAGCGCCAGCTGGTTATCGAATCGATGTGACACCACTGCATAATTCTCTTCAGCCAACTGCACATTTTTACGTTCTATCTCCAATCGCTCCACCGACTGTCTGTAGAGAGTCAGAGTCTCGTGAATCTGTCGCTCTATATTGGCAAAGGCTACATCTTTTTCATCTTTGATTCTGAGTAATTCCAAATCATGCTTGCGGGTAGACTTCGGTGTGGTAAAAAGTGATGAAACATTCCATTTCACGTTGACACCTATATACCATGCATTGTAATTTTTATTAATGGCCGGCACTTCAAAAGTCACCGGACCAAGGAGATTATCACCGGCTACCAATCCAATTTTAGGAATATACTCGGCATGAGTCAGCCGGCGCTTGAGGCGCTCCATATCCATTGACAGGCCAAAAGCCTTGAGCGTGGAAGAAGCGACTACCGCTGTGTTCAGCCAAACGCTTTCATCAGCGTCCATAGTGATAGCTGCATCTGTATCAATTTTTGGTATGATTTCATAAGAAGGCTCCAAATCAAGCATTGACACCAGATTATTGTTAAAAATCTTAACTGCATTTGCAGTAGTCAGGCGGTCATATTTCAATGAAGACAATCGCAACTCATAGCGTATCACATCATTTTTCAATACGATTCCTTGGATATACCGCGCTCTCATCTGCTCCAGGAGCCTCTCTGTCAATGCTATATTCTCATCATACACTTGCAGTAGGTTACGATTTTTGGCGAGTTGGAGATAATTGGCAGCCAATGTCATACGCACGGCATTGACCATGCCGTACATGTCATTTACCGCCATATCCCTTCCTTTGGCAGCCAATTCTATTCCGGCAGTAACAGCGCCTCCGGTATACAACGGTTGATAAAGTTCTACAGCAAATGTATTACTGAAATGTGGCAACGGATCACGCATAGCGTGGTTGAAATTTCGGTCGATTATTGTGCCGTCGCCAAGATAGCTCAGCGAGAGCGACGCATTGATATTCGGTAGACGAGCTGTCTTTGCTTCCTCTTCCCCCTGTCGGGCCACAATCAACTTTGCGTCGGCAGCCTTAATCTCACGGTTTTGACGGTCGGCAAGCGAAAACAGCTCATCTACTGTCATCACTTGTTCTTGAGCAGCAGTCCCTATTATATCCGCAAACAAAGTCACCACCACCAAACAGTATTTTTTCTTCATAGCTTATTATATAAATGTAATATTGATTTTTACATAGCGGACAACGCCGATACCATCAAGGCACAGCGTACAACAATTTATTTCGGCAAGCAACTTAGCTTACTGAAGAGTGTTCCAAAAATCAGTTGGGAAAATCAAAAAAACGAGACAATGGCAATTATAGGCAAAATCACCGTGCACCAAAGAAATATTTCGTCCGGGATTACAGGACAGATACGCAGATATATTCATCAATCAATGACTGTCCGCGGCAGATTAACTACGCACCGCATCGTCAATTGTGCTGCAAAGATAATGATTTTTTTACAAAAAGAGAGTCGCGCTGCTGCTACAGGCGACTCTCTTTTTTATATTAATTCAAATATTACCTTCGGCCAAGCAAATCATTTGACCAATACTTTTTCTGCTTTGCTGTCCGACTTGCGGATATATAAACCTGGAGTTGCAGCCTCTACAGGAATCTCAATGCCCTGCAGATTGAAGTACTTAACCTGACCTTCTACATTATCTACACCTATGGTATCAATAGCTGAAAGAGCTTCTGCCACATCTACCATCATATAATCCACCACTTTTCCGGCTGAATTAGCCACTACAAGATAGTAGGAACCTACAGCAATCTTCTCAGGTATTGTGGTAGAATATGTTAGTGTTACTGTGCCATTGGCCGGGAAAGTAGCCGTCTTGCTGCCATAAGAATGCTCAACATTCAACGATGTATCACCCAAAGTACATAGGAAAAGACCAAATGCCGCAGTCTGCTCAGTAGCATAACTACTTGATATCTCCACATCTACAGTCGACGCGCCACCCTGAGTCAGCTCATCGGGAGTGAGAGTATATCCCTCAACCGAGAAATTACCTTCCGACGTCACGGCAACCTGAAGAGAACCCACGATACTATTATTTTCGGCGAACACCAGATAATAAGTTCCCGGAGTCATAGAACCCAATGTTCCTGAAAATTCCATTTCCACCTCAGATTTTGCCGGGATAGTAACTGTGGACGTACCCAAATCAGCTTCAATATAGTACTGATTGTTTTCAAGTTCGCAAAGATAAGCGGTGAGCGTCTTGCTCTGGGCCGTGCGATAAGTGCTTGAAAGTGTGAGATAACCCTGATAAGCCTTTTCGGAAATAAAGCCGGTGGGGCATCTCCAGGAAACCAATGTCACAGCTTCTTCCTCCTCCACTTCTTCAAGCTGAATGCCACTCGAAGTCACATTAAGCGTAAGATACTGTGTAGTAGTATTTTTTAATTTTATCGGAGTCCAACTTCCGGAATTGACTTTATAGACGGGGTAAACCTTATAAGTACCGGCTGCTAAAGAAGAAGCTATACTTACAGTATATGAGCTCTTGCCATAAAGAGGCTTTAAAGTTGACGCTGTGTTACTCGAAGTGACATAAGAAGTCGCACCGGTAGAGGCATTTTCAAGTTTCACACCGAAAATAAACGACCCTGAAGTGCAGCCAAAATTCCAGAATCCACCGTTACTGCTGACGGTTTTGACAGTAAGAACACGTGAAGATGTTGAACCTGACAATACGTCATCACAAGCGATATAAGGAGTAGGAGCGGTAGAGCCGGATTGCGGACGCTGGATATTAAGCACAGCACCCTGGCCTGAGTTAAAACCGCCTGCTCCGCCGCCGGTGCCGAGAGCCGAAGGATTGAGGGCTGACAGTACAAAATAACCATCAGAGGAACCTGACCAACCCCAGTTCATGTGAAATTTACCGTTGCCGTCATAGCCGTCGCACACAAAAGAGTGACCGCCGGCAGTACCTGTACCATCGTAAATCACCGGACCGATATTCTGAAGGTTATCGTAAATCATCTGAGCCCATTCTTCAGCATCATAGTAGTCACGCATAGCATAATCGATAGCCACATCATAACCGAAAGTATTCACCAATGCATTACGGATATCTTCTGAATATGCACCCGAACCGCCATTAGCCGACGTATTATAATTCATCTCCACCGAGTATCCGGCAAGCTGCATGAGGCGAGCCACCGCATTACCCTGAGTAGTGGTGTAAGCTCCGGAATAAGAATTCAGCATATTACTCCAGTCCAAAGTGGTAGCAGGTGATGCAAGCGTAGTGTTATTCCATGTATAAGATATAGCTGCAACCTGCGATTGAGGCCACTCGAAATACTTCATGACCTGAGCCATCGACGTGGCCACACATCCGGTGACGGTGCGGGTACCGTTGAGGCTCGGCATATAATTGTTATACGGGGCTGACTGATCCCATGTGGTTTTAAGCATTGGAGCTATTGCCACATTTGCGCGTGAAGCGGCACGGCTCTGAGCAGGCTCATCTTGAACAGATGCCACACGGTGGGAGGCCCATTCTATCTCTTTTGAATATTGTTCAAGCCACCATTTAAGCTGAGGAGGCATATTTTGTACATCAAAATTTCCCGAATCGGTATAGCCCAACAATGGTTTTACAGCATCATCGGCTGACACAAACAAGGTACCGGAATTGTTGGTAAACACATAATAAGTAGCCTGACCATCAGAGGCTTCTCCGGTAAGCACAAGATTCATTGCTTTACCTCCGTCCTTGATAGACTTGGCTTCTTTCGATGATTTAGTCACAAGCTGTAACGCCTGCGATGGATTCAATGGTGCTCCATAGCATGAAACGATTACCGCCACCGCGGCAAAAAGAGTAAAGATTTTCTTCATAGTTTAGTAATGAATGTGAGAAATTGTAATTGGATTTACAAAACTACTATAATTATCACATTTACACCACCGCCAACCCATAACTGTCACCAAATTGTCACTCCATTACCTCCACAATTCCAAATTCGCAATCCGACAAAACACCACTCCCGGAACATAACAAAGAGCTACCGGCATTCCTACGGTAGCTCTTATATATTATTACCCGATTATCGTATTACAATTTTTTCCACTTTATCGCCCGATACTCTTATATAAATACCGGGGACAACATATTCGGTATCTACCTCCACTCCTTGAAGATTAAATAGCCGAACCTTCTTGTCAGAGACATCAGAGTCAATCAAATCAATAGCAGATAACGCTGATTCCAACTCTACAATCATAGTCTTAAACACCTCTCCGTTATCCACGCCATAAACCGTCAGATTATAGCGACCGGGGGCAAGATTGTCCGGTATAGTATTTTCGACTGTAAATACAGTATGTTCATTAGGATTCATCAAAACTGTGGTTGTACCTAAAATAAACGGATATGCCATAGCCGATTCGTTTTCGGGTGAAATTTTTACACCGAAATTAAAACTACGAGCAAAATTAAATTTACTTGTGGCTCCTACATTAATAGTTGCCGTTTCACCGATAGTAATATATGACAGATCGCCGATATAAATATCATCAGAGACTACTATTATATCATCAATGATAATATTAGCCAACAAATCAAGTGTTATCTCTACAGCCATAGTACCGAAAATCGTCCCATTATCGACATCGTATACTACCAGATCGTAATCGCCCAATTCCAAATTCGTTGGAATCGTGCTATTGATATAAATCACATTATATTCATTAGGCTTCATACTAACTTTCTGAGAACCATAAACAAATGAAGATGATATATCGACATCATCTACCGGAACCAACTTCACACCGAAATTGACTATCTTATTCGTGATAAAAGAACTCGTAGCTCCGATAGCAACATACGACATTCTACCCAGTGAGATCTGATCAGGAATCAGCGAAACATCATTAACCACAATTATTCCTTGTTTATGAACCGATACCTCTTCTCGATAAAACTGATTACCATCATGCGTAAAAATCAGATAATAAATGCCGGCATCCATGTCAGGCAATGTACCGGAAATTTTCAGTTCATTCTCTGACATAGAAGGTATTGATCGGGTAATCGAACTAAAGCTATAGCTAACTTCCTTTCCCTGCTTATCTTTTGCCAAATAAGCTCCTATAGTAGCCGTTTTCGCCGATTTATTGGAATTAATAAGAGAAACATAGCACTCTAATGTCTCACCCACTTCATAAGCAGAAGAGACAACGCGACATGATGAAACCACAATACCAATATCATTTTCATTAGTAAAAGATAATCCGTTTACAGACTTTTTTACAACTAAATATTGAGGTGTACCATTAATCAACTTAGTGAGTTTCCACTCGCTCGAATCAACCTTATATACCGGATAAACGCGATAAATTCCATTGGGAAGATTATCGGATACATTACAGCTATAAGCATATAAACCATAATTCACATCCCATTTACCTGAATAAGAGTAACTATACTCATACTGTTTTTCCCCGCTAACTACATTTTCAAACATAAATCCGAGCTGGAATGTAGCGGGGGCACACCCTTTATTCCAAAATCCATTATCGAAAGTAAACGTATAACCGTTTATCTTTCCTGAAAGCGGTAGATCACTTCCTATGTACAGTGAATTTATATCAGAACTTGAGCGAGGACGTCTTATACCCAAAAGTGCAGTCTGATTCAAGTTGAAGGGTCCCATATTACCCGGATTCAATGCTGTAAGCACAAAATACCCGTCGTAATGACCACCCCAACCCCAATTGATATGAAACGCACCGCTACCGTTATATCCGTCAAGCACAAAAGAATGCCCACCATTTGCCCCGGAACCATCATAAATTACCGGACCAACAGATAAAATATTATCATAAAGTAATTGCTCCCAGACTTCAGTAGTATAATTTGACTTCTGCAAATGAGTAATAGCAGGGTCATAACCGAAGTTTTCACTCAATGCTATCCTTACATTTGAGTGATACGCACCGGATGCACTAACGCCATAATCCATCTTAACAGCGTAACCGACAGAACGCATCAACTGCGCCACAGCATTAGCCTGTGTGGTATTATAACTACCATTATATGAATCAAGCATATTTTTCCAATCAAAAGTAACCGATGGCGCAGTAAGGGTCTGACCATTCCATGTATGTGTTATAGCGGGAACTGCTGATTGAGGCCACTCAAAATAATTCATTACCTGAGCTGTGGAGGTAGCAACGCACCCGGTTAAAGTACGTTTGCCATTTTGCGTAGGGCAAAGATTATAAAACGGTATACCTTGATTCCATACCGTAGTCAGTTTCGGCGAAATGGCCGCCTTTGCAGTTGTAGCATAAACAGCTGCTCCTGATTCATAATTTGAGACAACCGTGTCATTATCCAAAGCCCACTCTATCTCAGCGGTGTATTGTTCCAATAGCCACTCCAATTGAGGTGGGAGATTCTCAAGAACAAAATCTCCGGAATCGGTATAACCCAACAATGGTTGCGCCACATCATCAGCTGATACAAACATTGCTCCAGAGTCATCGGCAAAAACATAATAGGCCGCCTTTCCATCAGCAATTTCACCGGTATAGACTAACTTCGGAGAATCTTTCGTTCCCACTGATGATTTTATCACCTTTGATGATTTAGTCACACGCTTCAATGCCTGGTCCGGGGTTAACTGCACGGCGTAGCAACAACAAACTGACGCAAAAAACAAAACAGAAGTAATAATATTTTTCATAGTTTTTAAGCTATAGGATATATCCAAGAACTAATTAATATTTATGCAAAATTAGCATCTTATACCTTACCACGCAAATTTATAGCATAGTATAATATAGCCACTATGCTCCATACTCTGCGAAAACTTCCTCCTAATAAACAAGGCTCCAAAAGATAAAAATAACAAAAAGCCTGATTCGGAAAGGAATCAGGCTCGAATATATATAAGAGATTGAATATACGGGGTGATTATTTAAGGATGTCCTTTACGGCGTCGTTGGGGACCATTTGCTCCTGGAAGGTATAAGCACCGGTTTTGGGCGATTTAACCACTTTAATAACCTTGCTATAGGTACGACCTTCGCCTTTTTGCAGTGATGCTACGGTTTTCTTTGCCATATCTTAGGGATTATTTAATTTCTTTGTGAACGGTTACTTTCTTGAGAATAGGATTATATTTCTTAAGCTCGAGACGCTCGGTGGTGTTCTTACGATTTTTAGTAGTGATATATCGAGAAGTTCCGGGCATGCCACTGGCTTTGTGTTCTGTACATTCCAAAATAACCTGTACGCGGTTACCTTTAGCTTTCTTTGCCATCTTCTTAGAATTCTAAATATTTGATTTCAGTTAAATAACCCTTATTGATAGCCTCTTTAATAGCTGCATCGAGACCATTTTTGTTGATTGTACGCAGACCGTTAGCACAGATAGTAAGGCTAATCCAAGCGTCCTGCTCTACCCAATAGAATTTCTTATTAAAGAGATTGATGTTAAAACGGCGTTTGGTGCGGCGCTTTGAGTGCGAAACGTTGTTGCCCACCATTGCTTTCTTGCCTGTAATTTGACAAATCTTTGACATGGCTGTTAGTGTTACTTAGCTCTTTGTGTTACTAATATACATTATCTTACTGATGTTCATGGCCGCCATCTCAGTCTCATATCACTGCTAAGCGCATCAATTTAACAGCTTTACAGGATGAGCCACGAAACAGTGTGCAAAGTAACGATTTTTTTTTGTAACAGCCAAATCTTTTTTCACCGATTTTTCAGATTACGTTCAGAATCTATTTTTTATCGCTTAATCGGTTCCTTTTCAATTGTCGCTATTATATATTTTCCTATATATAATAATGTGTACTTGTCAGCGCTTGACTTGAGCCTGTGCTTTAGCATAGCACCGATAGACCGAACGCACATAGTCGTAAGTCTGACTGGCATGAAAATATCCGTATTTCACCACCGGGTCATTGTAATATTCTGGCTTTGTCTTAAGCATCAACGCTTCTGCCACGGAACCGTCCCACACCTGAGGATTATAGCCATATTTTTCAGCTAAAGCTATAGCATCGAGAATATGGGCCACACCGGAGTTAAATCCGGCCACAACAAATTTCCGGCGTTCCGCGGGGTCGGGTACCCGACGTGAAAATGTACGGTCAAGTGACTTAAGCACCTTCACGGCTGCCCTGATATTAGCTTCCGGATTGGTAATGCTGTCGGCCGACAAACCAAAGGCTGCTGCTGTGGCTGGCATAAGTTGCATAATACCACGTGCACCGGCCCACGACACTTGAGTGGTATCATAGCGACTTTCCACAAATCCCATAGATGAGAGCAACCGCCAGTCCCACCCGATAGAGGCAGCCTCACGTTTGAAAATATCATCGTAAGCCGACATTCGTCCGGCACTGAAATCCATTGCCATCTTTGCCGGTGATGCTTTACTCAACTCAAAATAGCGTTTAAGCAGACTCATACGGGCCTTCTGCGGTGTTGCTCCAGCCAGCCATTCGTTAATCGAATCCGCAAGCCATTGATGATCCAACCCCACACCCCAGGCTGACCTCTGTGAAAAACTCACCGGCAACGTGATGTCAAGATCAGGATAGTAAGTCTTATTTATGCGGGCTACATCACTGTCGACTATCGTCAGCGGTATCTCTCCGCGCGAGACCATAGCGATAAGTTCTTCAGTGATGAGCGTATCGCGGTCAACATGACGTATGACGATACCGCCACCAAGCTCCTCATTGAGATTAACCAACCGTTGATGATACTTAGAGTCTCGCTCCACATACACCTCCCGTCCGACAAGCTGCGTAACATCGGTTATACGATTTTTTCCGGAAGTTTTAGGTTGTACAAGCACCTGGCTGGTGATATTTTCAATGCCGCATGGCACTACGTGCGCACGATATTGCGACGTAATCGGTACTTCATATGCTATCAAATCCACCTTCCCCGAGTCAAGTAACGCCACAGCAGCCGATAATGATGGCGCAATACTGAGATCAAGCGCAATCTGTTTATCGTCAGTAAACTTTTTTATCAGATCATAATCGTAGCCCATCGTCATCTCCTTATAATAGAAAAACGAACCCGGACTATATAGCGTAGCCACCCTTAATGTGTCAGGCAGACCAAACTCATGCCGTCTGTCAGCCGTGTCGTCCGACCCGACGCAGGACACACCCGCGCAGGTCAGACACAACACCGTAAACAATAAAAAAAACGCGCGCGTCACTAAATCAATACTCAAATACGCCGAATTCCGACTTGATAGTCAATCGATTGACTGACGCATCTTCTACCCGACCTACGATGCGGGCTTCAATCCCGTATGATTGCGACACATCGATAACCTCCTGGGCATATTCGGGCGCAAGATAAATCTCCATGCGATGACCCATATTGAACACCTTATACATCTCGGCCCAATCTGTTCCCGACTGTTCACGAATAAGTCTGAACAGAGGTGGCACAGGGAAAAGATTATCTTTTATAACGTGCTTCCCATCTACAAAATGGAGCACCTTGGTCTGAGCTCCGCCAGAGCAATGAACCATGCCATGAATCTTATGACGCATACGTTCAAGCAAAGTCTTGATTACCGGAGCATATGTGCGTGTGGGAGAAAGCACAAGTTTACCGGCATCGCACTCTACACCCTCCACAGCATCTGTCAGCCGCACATTACCTGAATAGACCAGTTCTTCAGGCACAGCAGCGTCATACGTCTCAGGGTATTTCTGAGCCAAATATTTAGCAAACACATCGTGACGCGCCGAAGTAAGTCCGTTGCTTCCCATACCGCCATTGTATTCATCTTCATAAGTAGCTTTTCCTGATGACGACAACCCTACTATGACATCACCCGCAGCGATATTCGCATTATTGACCACTTCATCGCGACGCATACGGCAAGTGACCGTACTGTCAACTATGATAGTGCGCACAAGGTCGCCTACATCGGCAGTTTCTCCACCGGTAGAATAAGCATTGACACCCCAGCTTCGCAAATTGGCAAGCAACTCTTCCGTACCGTTGATTATAGCCGAAATCACTTCGCCGGGCACCAAATGTTTATTGCGTCCGATAGTGCTGCTCACCAATATATTATCGACAGCTCCCACACAAAGCAGATCATCGATATTCATAATCAGAGCATCCTGGGCGATACCCTTCCAAACCGACAGGTCGCCAGTCTCACGCCAATAAGCATAAGCAAGCGATGATTTGGTTCCGGCGCCATCGGCATGCATTATGTTGCAATACTCCGGATCACCTCCTAAAATATCGGGAATTATTTTACAAAAAGCCTTAGGGAATATACCCTTATCGACATTTTTAATAGCGTTGTGCACATCTTCTTTTGATGCCGAAACGCCACGTAATATATAACGTTGGTCAGCCATGTAAATCAATGAATATAAAATAAAATCAAAACCAGTACGCCCGGCATCACAAACAACAGTGAATCAATGCGGTCGAGTATGCCGCCGTGACCGGGAATCAAATTACCACTGTCCTTGACCCCTACATTGCGTTTGAGCATTGACTCAAAGAGGTCGCCCAGTGTGGCAAGGATACTCACACCACATGCAAGCAGTATATACAACCACCCGTGGAAATAAGCAAATACGCCTGAAAATCCCGACACAATCCATGCAGCAATAATGCACACCAGCATTCCGCCAAAGAACCCTTCCCACGACTTTTTAGGTGACAGTCGCGCAAAAAGCCGGTGGCTGCCTACAGCCGTGCCTACCAGGAATGCACCTGTGTCGTTAAGCCACACCAGAACAAACACAAACAGTGTCATCTCCGGGCCAAAAGAACGGAACACCACCACAGTACAAGCCATTGGTAAGGCTATGTATACAAGCGACATTATGGTAAAAGCCATGCGCTCGAGCGATTTTGGAGTGGTGGAGTACAGTTGCATCACCATGCGCACAAGCCACAGGAAAATAAATATTCCCAGCATCACGAAGGTATAGGGAAACGTAAGCCACTGGGGAGCAGCCAGAGCTATAAACACCATGATGGGAATCGATACACCTAAAAAAAGGTCGAGGGTAGACGTAAACGGATTTCTCGACAGACCGCCTTGTGTGATTTGCAAAAATTCCACCATACCCAATACAGTGAAAAGACAGCAAAGCAAGGGAAATCCCACTTCTCCACCCCAAAGTAAAAGCCCGACAATAATACCTACGTAGACAAAACCGCTTGCCGAACGCAACAATAAATTTTTCATAAACAATAAGCAAAAGCCGCCGCAAGTCCTCTACATAGATTTGCGGCGACCATATTCAATATATTTTCAATTGTTTAATTATCATTGTGCACTAAGAGAATCCACAATCTGACGAGCTTTTTCATCGTCGGGATTCAAAGTGAGATATTTCTCGAAATAGTCCTTGGCAACAGCCTTATCGTTATCCATATAATAAACACCAAGCAGGAAGTAAGCAGGCTGATAATATGACTTCTTGGATTCAAGATTCGAGGGGTCCTCATCGAAGATTGAAATCATCTTTTCGAGTGATTCCGCCATCTCCTGATTTGGGAGGTTATCATTCTTGACAAGTTGGAGCTGACTCTGGAAATAATAGAGAACACCGTTGGTAGGAACTTTTTCGATGGACATGGCTATGTATTTCAATCCATTGTCGGCTGCTTCAATTCGTTCAGCCGACTGCTCGGGCTGAGTGCGAGCCAAACCATAATAGCGACGAGCCATATTGAAAAGATCGTTGGCCGAGCCATTACCTTTATCAAGATATTGTTTGTAGATTTCCACAGCTTTAGCCTCTTGTCCGGCACGCTCATATACGCCCGAGAGTTTGGGCAGCAATTCATCTTTATCAGGGTTAAGTTCGATAGCCTTTTCATAAGTGGCTATAGCCTCATCGAAACGCGAAGCCTGGCTGAGTGCATCGCCATACAGTTCGTAATCGTTCATCACCAATTGTGCATTGGGGTAGTTGAAGAGCTTGTCAGCTGCATCTACAGCACCTTCCCAATCCTTAAGTGCGTGGCGGTTAAGCAACAATATACGGTACATCTGATATACAGTGGGATCTTCAGATAGAATTTTGTTGGCCCATTCGATTGACTGATTGTATTCGCCGGCAGAGAAAAGCAAGCCTGCATAGCGCTGTTCGTCGCGACGGAAATGGTTGGGATTCTTCACATATTTCTCATACATCTTCCAAGCGCTGCCCATCTGGCTATTGTCGTAATATTTTTCTGCGAGTTCACGCTGGGCAAGAGCCGAATTAGGCTCGAGATCGTAAAATTCTTTCAGTTTGTCAATAGCATAAGAAGGATTGACACGGAAATACGTATTGGCATACTTAACATAAGCCTCACGGTTGATTATACCTTTTTCCTGAGCCTGTGCAATTGCCATCTCATATTTACCGGCTGCTTCACCGGGGTCCTCGGCTGCCACCATATCACCCTGGAGCACATACACGGCAGGTTCGGAATTTTTAGATTTCTTGAAAGCATCCTTGATATATTTGTCGATATCCTTCTGATATTTCACCGGATCGACATTCCAATAAGCGCGTGCCACCGAAGCAAGGATTGAATAATCTTTCTTATCGATGTTCATGGCCTTCTTAAAGTAATCTTCAGCTTGTGATTTGTCACCACTGAATAAAGCCATCTGACCCAAACCGATATAATTGAGCGGATACTGCGGATTGGCTTCCATTCCTTTTTCAAAATTGGCTTTGGCTGAAGCATAGTCTTTGGCATCAAAATCAATATTGCCAAGATAGAAATATGACACTGCTTTATCAGTCTGAGGATTATTGAGGGTATTGTCAAGAATCACTTTGGCTACATCCCGACGTCCGGCATTGTAGTTATCCACACCGTCCTGATACCCGCCCTGTGCACTTGCTGCAAGTGCTACACCACACATAAGCGAAAATACTAATTTCAGTTTCATGTTTTGGTTTATTAGAGTTGTTATGATTTTATGATTTGATATTATTTTTTCAAAAAAGTTTAATTCAACTGCACCATACGTGCCAATTCCACCACTTTAGGCAATACACCGGTAAGCTGCATGATTCGTTGACCCTGATATCCGGTCACAAACGAATAGAAACCATGGCTGAGAGTTCCGTTAGGCCCTGTCGTCACCAGATATATCTGACGATAGAAAGGATACGATCCGTTGGCAATATAATATTGATACGGTTTGTAGGCGGTAACTTCGTTGTTGCCTCTGACTTTAAGCACCTTCACCTGACTTGAAAAAGTCTGGTCCACAGTATTGCCCTCGTCTACTTTAGCCACAAGCTCCTCTTTCGAGAGATTTGCACGGTCCAGATCATCGGTAACCCAGCTTACACCTATCACACCTATTGCGTTTTTATTTTCAGCCACGCGCTCAAACACCTCCTTGGGCGATGACTGCGCATACACATTCTCTCCAAAGGGTTCACCACCCATAATCGAATCGCGCACATACTGCACCGTAGAAGCACCTTGATGCTCAAACACCACAACCACCGAACCGAGCTTATCGCCTCCGGGCACTATCTCGCTCCACCGATTGAGTTTGCCCGAAAATATATCCACCAACTCCTTGCGGTCAGTAATTTCGTAAGGATTTTCAGGATTTACAATCAGCGCTATAGCATCGACAGCTATCTGTTTCTGTCGGATAAGTTTATTTCCCGTTTTAAGATATGCCAGCTCCTGTTCATTAAGCGGACGCGACATTACTGCCATCTTCACTTTCATATCCATCAATGAATCTACCACCGATTTTTGGTCAAGATAAAATGGCATAACATTAGCCTTGGGATAGATATACTCAAACACATCTATCTCCTGCTGGAGAATGTTTTCAAAAGTCTTGTCACACGCTATCGTAGTCATGCCCGAAGTCTGTGTACTTTTCACTTCATGACTGCCACCCGAACATGAGATAAAAGCCAATGTACAGCTTACCACAGCCACGCCGAGCGCCAAATTACATATTTTCTGCATACCTAAAAATTCTTTATTCTTCCTTTTTAATGTAACTTGTTTAACGGTCAGATATATCAGGATCAATAGCCTTAAACTGCCGGAACGCACGCCATACCCCATAAGCTATAAACAATATGCCGCCGGCCCATCGGAGCCACATCCACTTCTCATTGAAGTTAACATCGAAATATCCGCTTAAAAACAACACTCCCATACCTATATATATCACTATCATAATGATACCGAATATATTTCGCATAGTCTGCGGCGTCTTTGATCCTTGTTGAGCACTCATAATCTTACTATTTATTTATGAAACATTATATCAATGTGATTTTCACTTACTGTCTTAAGCATCATCTAATATGTTTAACGCTTCGACGCAGCTAAAGTTCGACCGCACATAGGCAATACTGTGATGAAAATCACATCATATATGTTTACGTTGTAAAATTACGTAAAATTGTTAAGAAATCAACGTAAAATCACATATTAAATTCTATTAACACCACAGGGAAATATTTCAGGCTGTTTTTTGTGTACCTTTGTAAATAATAAGTGCAATATATCAGATGAACAGCAGCACACCATTAGCCGAGCGTATGCGCCCCGCCACCCTCGATGAATATGTGGGACAACAACACCTTGTGGGACAGGGTGCCATATTGCGCAACATGATTGAATCGGGCAAGATTGCCTCCTTTATTTTATGGGGACCTCCGGGAGTAGGCAAGACCACCCTGGCTAAAATCATAGCCAACGCCGTAAAAGCTCCATTTTATACGCTAAGCGCCGTTCATTCAGGCGTGAAAGAAGTGCGGGAAGTAATAGAACGCTGCAAAACCGACCTAAGAAGTATGTTTTCCGGAGGTCAGCGCCCCATACTATTTATTGATGAAATTCATCGCTTCAACAAGTCACAGCAAGACAGTCTGCTGGCAGCTGTCGAAAACGGCACTGTAACCCTTATCGGCGCCACCACGGAAAATCCTTCGTTTGAAGTAATACGCCCGCTGCTCTCACGCGCACAAGTCTACACACTTGAGCCTCTCACTGATGATGATCTCAATCAGTTGCTGCACCGCGCCATTGAAAATGATGAAATACTCGCCTCCCACGGCGTAAAAATCGAAAGTACATCAGCTTTATTTCGATTTGCCGGAGGTGATGCACGCAAGCTGCTCAATATCCTCGACCTTCTTGAGCAATCGACCATGCCCGATGATGAAATTCTCATCACCGACGACGTGGTCACCAAAGACCTCCAGCGTAATCCTATGGCCTACGATAAAAACGGAGAAATGCACTACGACATCATCTCGGCCTTCATCAAATCAATGCGTGGCAGTCACCCTGACGCAGCAGTCTACTGGCTCGCCCGCATGATAGAAGGAGGCGAAGACCCCGAATTTATAGCCCGGCGTATGGTTGTTTTTGCAGCTGAAGATGTAGGACTTGCTAACCCCAACGCCCTGCTGCTGGCCAACGCCACATTCGATATAATTCACAAAATTGGTTGGCCTGAAGCCCGCATACCTCTTTCAGAGTGCGCCATCTATCTGGCAACAAGCGCCAAAAGTAATTCCGGTTATCTGGCAATAGATGCCGCTCTCGATTACGTACGTCGCACCGGCAACCTCCCGGTCCCTTTACATCTCCGCAACGCCCCTACCAAAATGATGAAAGATATGGGTTACGGTCACAATTATCTTTATCCTCACAACTATCCCGCCCACTTTGTAAATCAACAATACCTGCCCGACAATGCAGCCGGAGCAAAATTTTGGATTCCGGCCGACAATCCTTCCGAACAGCGTGCGGCAACACTGCAAGATGAGCGATGGAATAAAAAAATTTAATCAAAATTGTCACAACAACAGATTTTTTGCGTCATATCATCGAAAAGAATTTTTCCATAGATGAATGCACAAGAATTCAAATCCATAGTTATGCCCCTGAGCGCCGACCTCTATCGCTTTGCTTTCTCCCTGATGTCTGACAGCGAGAAAGCCGCCGACGCTGTGCAGGACTGCATGGAAGCTCTGTGGACTCATCGCAAAAAGCTGCAATCCGCCTCCAATCAGCGGGCTTATTGCTTCGCCACTCTGCGCAATACTGTCTACACTCATCTGCGTAAACAGATGCCGACCTCTCCACTCGACACACTCAATGATGAAAATCTCTCCACCGATTCCGAGCCCGTATCGACCGATGACCATATATTGATGCAACGCATCATCGATGAACTGCCCGAACCGGCTCATACCATACTAATATTAAGTTCCATATCCGGATATAATTCTAATGACATAAGCGATATCACCGGGCTCACTCCGGTCAACATACGCGCTATCTTATCGCGTACTCGCAAATCTATACGCCAACGATTCCTCTCACTCATAAACCGATAACCAGCAATGAACCACTCTGAATATCCCCTCATCAATCAACTGCTCGACCGCTATTACGCAGGTCTTGCCACCACTGAGCAGACCGCTCAGTTACTTGCTCTGCTCAATACTCACCCGAATCTCTCCGATGATTTGAAAAAAGAACTGCGCGTAATCGAGGCCATAGAATCAACCGGCCGACAAATCGATATTCCGGAAGACATCGATACCCGGCTCATTTCAGCCATAGATAAAATTTCGGCCTCCAAAATCAAGCCCAGACGTCACATACTTAACTATTTCACCATAGGCTCAGCCGCATGTCTGCTACTATGCGCCGGCATCACAGCCTCTTATATGCTCACCCGTGAGCCCGAGTCACGTTATCACGTTGTCACCGACCCCGAAGAAACAATACACTATATCGCATACGCCGACCAGCAGCTCACCGATTGTTTTCAAAAAGCAAGACAAGCAAGCCAACAAGCCGAATCAAATATCGATAAGGTATTTAATAAGATTTCAAAACACCTTAACCAACAATAATCCCAACACGTCATGAAACATTTAATCATAGTCCTGCTCATCATCCTCGGCAACACTTTTTCCCTCTCCGCACAAGAAACATTTAAGTCTCTGAGTGATACAAAAGGTGTGGAAGTAGTGTATATATCCGAAACCATGATAAATATAGCCGGATCATTCGGTGTCAAAGGTATTCCCATGCCGTCATTGACTAAAACAAAAGTCAAAAATATGGAAATATATTCCGCTGAAACGCCTGCAGCCTCACAAGCCGCGGTCCAGGCTTACACCAACTATAAAAAGGCGCACCCCGACCTTCAAATTCTTGTCAAAGTTAAAGAAGACTCGGAAATTACAGAAATATCTGCCATACCATCTCCTACTCCAAATATCTTCACCACACTACTGATTTACAATAGTGACAAAAAAGAAACCAGCATCATTGTCATCAACGGCCGGTTTTCAAACGACGACATAGTATCGTTGAGCCGAGGCCGTTATTAGACCTCAGCTCACCACTCTACTCTGTAAGATTAATTTTTAAGTTTTTGCGACCACTGCTGAGTGGCATTGGAAATCGCCTCGAGTGCATCACCGGCTTTCTGCTTCAGAGTGTCGGTGATGGATTGTTTTTTATCAGCGGCCTCAGCCTTGATTTCTTCACTTTTAGCTTCAGCATCGGCCTTCACCGATTCTGCCGCAAATTTCACTGATTCGGCAGCTTCCTGAGCACTGATTTTGGCTGCTGCAGCCGAAATATCGGCAGCCGCTTGTGCTTGTTGTTTCTTTATATCCATAGTGTATTATAAATAAAAGTGTATATACTATTACTACAACTCCACCCACGCTTTTGTTCATACTGACTCCTCGACTGCCCTTACATTTATATCGCTGCAGTTTCTTTTATTAAAAGTTATTGCTACATTTGCAACATCAAGTATATAACTCTCTTTTTATTAACCAAAATCATTTCAGTTATGAAAAAGTATGTAGCCGAATTATTCGGCACCATGTTTTTAGTATTGCTCGCCTGCGGTAGCGCAGTGTTAGCAGGTCCGTCAATTACCGGGCTCGGCATTGGTCTCTGTTTCGGTCTTGTATTAATATGCCTCTGCTACGCCATAGGCAATGTATCAGGCTGCCATGTCAATCCTGCCGTATCATTTGCCATGCTTATCTCAGGCAAAATGAACATGAAAGACTTCTGTGGCTATGTAGTAGCTCAGCTTATCGGTGCTGCCATAGGCGGCGGTTTGCTCTACTGGCTTGCCAATTCAGGCATAAATTATGACTTCGGTGGTGAAACACCAGCTTCAGGTGCTAATCTTGCTGCCAATGTACTCCAGCCCGGCGCTACCCAAGGTATGGCTTTGCTTACCGAGGTACTCCTGACCATGTTCTTCGTATTTATAATCCTCAGCGCCACTGATGCCAAACGCGGTTTCGGCAACTTCGCCGGTCTCGCCATCGGTCTTGCACTCGGTCTTGTCAATATCGTAGGTATCCCCGTTGACAACTGCTCTGTAAATCCCGCCCGCAGCTTCGGTCCCGCTTTGTGGTCTGCAGGTGACGCATGGAGTGATTTCTGGATTATGGTTGTAGGCCCGCTCGCAGGTGCAGCCTTAGCCGTTGTGCTCTATCGCCTTGCTGTGACTTGCTGCTGCGAGGACAAATGCAAAAAATAATCCACCGCACATAAATATCCCATAACGAGGAGGCTACCTTCCGGTAACCTCCTCGCTTTTTTAGCAAAATAAAAACATTCTTACCCTTACAGTATTTTATCGACGTATTAGGCTTAATTGTTATATTATTATAAAACATAATAGTACAATTAAAAAGTAAAAAGAGATGCCTTCAGCATCTCTTTTTTAGTAGCGGGGGCAGGACTCGAACCTACGACCTTTGGGTTATGAGCCCAACGAGCTACCACTGCTCCACCCCGCATTGTTGCGATTTGTAGTGCAAAGGTACTGCTTTTTAGAGCAGCTGTCAAGTCATCGAGCCATATAAATCGGTTAAAAAATGTCAAACGACTATCTATAGGGAAGTTAAAGAGTGTGACTAAGGACGCATATTCGGGCAGTTTTATCTACTTTTGTATCATAAAATCAATCATTCACTTTTCTCCGATGAACAAATCATTAATTTATATCGCCGCCATGGCCACTACAGCAGCCTGGAGCTGCTCATCGCACAACATCAAGTATCCCGCAGTTCCCACCGACGCATCTGTCACCGACACATATTTCGATACAATCGTAGCCGACCCTTACCGTCCGCTTGAGAACGACACCGCCGAGGTAACTCTGGCTTGGGTCAAAGAACAGAACAAGGTCACAAATGATTATCTAAGTGCTATCCCGTTTCGCAACGATATCAAAAACCGTCTGCAAGAACTGATCAACTACTCTCGTCGCGGTTCATACTGGCGCGACAACGACGGCAAATATTATTATTATGAAAACGACGGCCTGCAAAATCAGTCGATATTATATCGCACTGACTCCATAGGTAAACCGGGTGAATTGTTTCTTGACCCCAACAAACTGTCGGACAACGGCACTGTGGCTCTGACCGGAACCAATCAGTCGCGCGACGGTAAATACACAGCCTATACAATATCACGCAATGGCTCTGACTGGACCGAAATCTATGTGCTGGATACCGCTACCGGCGAGTTGCTCCCCGACCATATCGAATGGGCAAAATTTACCGGTGCACAATGGTGTGGCGACGGCTTCTTCTACAGCGCATACCCTCGTCCTGAAAAAGGTAAAGAGTTCTCCAACGCCAACGAAAATCACCAGATATATTACCACAAACTGGGCACTCCGCAGGACGCCGACCAACTCATCTATCAGGATCCGGCACACCCTCTGCATTTCCACTCGGCTTATGTGACCGACAACGAGGATTATCTGATGGTAATCGGTTCGGGCGAAGGCTTTGGCGAATCATTGATGATAAAAGACCTTAAGCAACCAGGCGCACAGTGGAAAATAGTTGAGCCCACTCAGGACATCGAATTAAGTCCTCTGGGCGTTTTCTACGGCAAACTCTATCTTCTCACCAACTATGGTGCGGAGCGCTACCAAATAGTCACTGCCGATGTCAACAATCCCGGTCGCGAAAACTGGCAGACTCTTGTCCCTGAACAGGACGCCGTAATCAAAGGCGTGAGCTTCACTCCCGACAATATGATCATCAGTTATGAAAAAGATGCCACCAACCATGCCTATATCTACGACATGAAAGGTAACCTTATTCGTGAAATACAACTCCCCGGTATAGGATCAGCCGGATTCTGGTCATCAAATAAATATCCCGACATTTTCTACACCTTCACCTCATTCACATCACCTTCCGCAGTATATGCCTACGATGAAGCCTCCGACAGCTCGCGTCTGCTGTGGTCGCCCGATATCAAAGATGTGAACATGACTGATTACGAAACACGTCAGGTTTGGGTCACCTCGGCCGACGGAACCAAACTGCCTATGTTTATCACTTATAAAAAGGGACTTGAACTAAACGGCAAAAATCCGACACTGCTCTACGGCTACGGTGGATTCAACATCTCTCTTACTCCAGGTTTCTCTGCCATGCGTATGCTTTGGCTCGAAAACGGAGGCGTCTATGCCATGGCCAACCTGCGCGGTGGAGGTGAATATGGTGAATCATGGCATAAAGCCGGCACCAAGACACAGAAGCTCAATGTTTTCAATGACTTTATAGCTTGTGCCGAATATCTCATTGACCAGAAATATACATCGCCCGACTATCTTGCCATACAAGGTGGCAGCAACGGTGGTCTGCTCGTAGGTGCCGTGACTAATATGCGTCCCGACCTCTTCAAAGTGGCCATTCCTCAAGTAGGCGTTATGGATATGATGCGCTATCATCTATTCACCATAGGCTGGAATTGGGCATCTGATTACGGTACGAGCGCTGACTCTAAAGAGATGGCTGACTATCTGCTCGCATACTCTCCCGTCCACAACATTAAGAATGACGGCACTCCTTACCCTGCTATCCTCATCACTACTGCCGACCACGATGACCGCGTGGTGCCGGCGCACTCATTTAAGTATGCCGCCACTTTGCAAGCCGCCGACACAGGCGCTGCGCCCAAACTGATACGCATAGAGTCAAATGCCGGACATGGAGCAGGAAAACCTATCTCCAAATCTATCGAAGAATCAGCCGACATATATTCGTTCATACTATACAATATGGGGCTTTCTCCCGACATTAAGAAATAACAGTGATATCCACCCGCAGACATATCCTTCTCTGGCCCGCAGTCCTCGGCTGGATACTTATCTGTCAATGTCTGACCGGATGTTTCACAGGTATAGAAAGCACCCCGAAGATTACGGCAAACGATGTCCGCCGGCATGCAGTCACTGTCACCGAAGAGGATAAGTATCTTGCTGACATCAGACCCCAACCGTTTGCACAATGGTCGATGGGTAAAAAGTTCTATGTCACTGATAATAAAATTTCTTTGATATTTACGCCAGAAAAATCCGGACGCGAGCAACTTGCAGGCCAAACTTTAAGCTATGCCGGTACTGAAGTAGTAACCGACATAAAGGGCGAACAGGTATGTGAACTCAACTTCATATCTCCGTCAGGCACCTCCTATGTCTATCGTCTCGAACGTCCCATGGCCAAACTCTTTAGCGAGGAACGTACCGACATACCATTCACCATAGAACTGTCGTTGGTCGATGCAGTCCGTCAGCGACTCAAAGGCAACACCTACTATACCATGACTTCATCGTGGCTCGACACTACTGCCACGCCATACACCGGACGAAAATTTGTACCGGTCACTGTCACTGAAGTCATGGCCGGAAACGATATTCACCCCATAACTTTGCTTATGGCTGATGAAAAAGGACACCCGTTTATGTTTTATCTCTCTGTAGGTGATAAAAACAACGAAACACGCTCCTTTGCCCGACTTTTTTCCCTGGCAGACCCTCATCTGCGTTACCCGACTATCACCGATGAGGTATGGCAACTCATTGTCACCGGACGTGTGGCTGCCGACATGACCCGTGATGAATGCCGACTGGCGCTCGGATCACCTGACAATGTAGACCGCACTCCGGGCTACAACGTGCTTCGCGAGATATGGACCTACTCCAATGGCAAATATCTGATATTTGAAGATGGTTTGCTTCGCAATTTCCGACAATGAAACTAACTATTCTCGGCTCTGGAACCTCATGCGGAGTGCCACAACTCCTGTGTAACTGCAATGTGTGTCGCTCTACCGACCCGCATGACCGGCGATTGCGCACCTCCGCTTTAGTAGAATTTAACGGCAAAAACCTGCTACTCGATTGCGGACCCGACTTCCGCGAACAGATGCTTCGTCTTGGCTCACCACATCTTGATGCGCTTCTGGTGACACACCACCATTACGACCACCTCGGTGGTATCGATGATCTGCGACCCTATTGCGTCTACAATCCTGATGGATTCCCGATATTCTGTCGCAGCGATGTAGCCGGCAATATACATCAACGAATGAGCTATTGCTTCGGCAACAATAAATATCCCGGTTCTCCCCGACTCGACCTTCATGTGATTGACACAGCACCATTCCACCCCTTCACCGACATCGAAATCACCCCATTGCCGGTGATGCATACCTCAACTCTACAGATCACCGGGTTCCGTATAGGCCCGTTGAGCTATGTCACTGACTGCAAGGTAATGCCTGAATCCACGCTCAAACTGATGCACGGCACCGACACTCTCATCATCAACGCCCTTCGTCCCCAGCCACACCCTTCACATTTGTGTATCGATGAAGCCTTATCAATCATATCAAAAATCACTCCACGCCTGGCTATACTCACACACTTCTCCCACGAAGTAGGACTCTATGCCGAAGTCAACGCTTCGCTACCCGCCGGCGTGATGATGGCTTACGATGGCATGACTTTGGAAATTTAATCCGAATATACATGCCAAGTTGCTAACGCTAAAACACTTATAATCAAAAATGGAAAAATCAGAAAAATCCTGCCTCCTAACCGGATTAAACATAATCACAGCGATATTTTGCATCTTTTCATTCTCCACAGTTAAAGGCGAAACTGCCGCCAACCAGACCAACCCGGGTTTAGACATAATATTCACAGGCACACAAATTGCTGATACCGTCTATATCAAAACATCTCCTATACCCGCCGACACAACTCTATTCTTTAACGAATATCTGGAAAAAACACGCAATTGTAAATCCAAATCCTATCCTGTAGTCAACAACATGGTGCATATATGCACGGATACAATCCCGAGCATCTATAATATTCAGTGCGATTACTATAAATTACCTACCGTATATATGAGAGACTCTGACCATGTGGTTTTGGAAATAAACAGCTTAAGTCCATCACGTTATCATCGGTCAGGCAGCCTGTATTCCGACCCCATACCCTACTCCAATGAATTTTCCGAACTAAAATTAAAACTCTCAAAAATCAGACGGTCAAAATTGTCCGAACATGAATTGGACTCACTTTCCTCAGCCCTATACACCTTAATTGACACAATAATGGCTACATGCCTTCCCGAAAAAGCCACATACGCAATCTCCATGCTTGAAGAGGACTTCGCTCCTTATGCTTTCGACAGACTCCCCGCAGGCTCTGAAAACACACTGTATTACACTCACGCCTGTGCCTTACGCAACACCGGTCTGCACAATTCCAACCAAAAGCAGATGCTGCAGCAAGCATTGAAATCAAATGCTACGATACCTGAATTTACTCTTCCGGACATCAATAACGACCCTTTTAGCATCAGCTCCCTCAGAGGTAAATGGGTAATCCTTGATTTTTGGACATCATGGTGCGGACCTTGCAGAAAAGGATTTATTACGATGAAAAAACTTTATGCCGAACATACCGACAAATTGGAAATCGTAGCGATTGCCTGTGGAGACCAAGAAACAGTATGGCGCCAACTTGTCCATGACCTTGAGTTACCATGGATAAATCTGCTTGCACCCGCTCCTACAGCTACCGGCAGCTCAGTTGCCGGTATCCCTATCACAGCCTATCCTACTAAAGTCATAATTGACCCCGATGGTAGGCTCCGGGATTATATCGTAGGTGAAAAAGAAGATTTTTACGACAAACTGGAAGAATTATTAAAATAGCTGTAAACACAGTAGTGTCCAACAATACCTGAACATAGCCGACGCCTCCGACGTTATAATTACAAAACACACCTCGCAAGGCAATACGCCATATCCGGATTATATAACCCAATCCGGCTAACTCTACCGGAGAATGTTGCACCAGCCTGCGATGGAATGATATTGAATATATAAACGTCTAAAATACAATTATCTATGAACAGAATTACTTTTATGGCACAAAAGGGTTATGTAGAAGTGACCGATGGTGCTATCCTCGTATTTGATTACTATACCGACCCGTCGCACGCGCTGCACAAAGCTCTCGACCGCTATCCCGAACTTCCGGTGATATTTTTCGTAAGCCACTATCATCAGCGTCATCTGAGCAACAGTATGTTTGAACTCGCTCAGTCACGCAAGCGCATCTATGTTATGTCCAACGACGTGTTGCCACAAATTGTACCCGGCGACCTCGCAGTAGCAGGCATGAGTAAAGGCGACATAATCGAAGACCTTCCCGGAGGTGTAAAAGTGAAAGCCTATGGTTCGACCGGTGCCGGGGTAAGTTTCCTGGTCACAACAGCCGACGGAACCAAGATATTCTATGGTGGTACAATCTCTCCCGCTCCTCAAACTGCAAATGCCCACACTCATCATCAGCACACAGCCCATTCTACTGACTATAATGTACTGATTAACCATATCGCATCGGAAGTCAACAAAGTAGATGTAGCCTATCTTTCGGCTGATTATCTCACTGAGCCGGACGACGCAGAAACCCTGGCTACGTTCCCCGCCAAAATCCATACAGCCGATTTAGTGGCCATGTCAGTAGGCGGTAATTTTAACGATACCGCGAAACTTCAGGCTACAATGCCCGAAGGCACCACTATCCACTGTCTCAACCGTCCGGGAGAATCAATAGATGTAGCCCACGACTAACTCTATTTATCAAACATACAATATATGTCAAGAGCCCGCCTTAATGAAGCGGGCTCTTGATGTATTATATAATCGTATTATACCGGTTTATCAAAGTTGGGTAGCAGGATCAAGGTTAGCGCTCTCGATATCCTTAAAATAGCGATAAGTACCCACCTTGAGTTCTTCGCAAGCGGCATCATCAGCAACTATGAGTGCCTTGGGGTGCATCTGCAGGGCTGAGATGGTCCACATCTGACTGATTCCGCCCTCCACTCCGTGGCGCAATGCGCGAGCCTTGTTGTGACCGTTTACAATAAGCAACACGCTCTTGGCAGCCATAATCGTACCTACACCTACTGTAAGTGCAGTCTTGGGCACGAGATCAACATTACCTTCAAAGAAACGTGAGTTGGCTATAATAGTGTCGCGGGTAAGAGTCTTCATACGTGTCTTGGAAGTGAGCGCAGAGCCGGGCTCATTAAATGCGATATGACCATCAGGGCCAACTCCACCCAAGAAGAGATCAATACCTCCATAGGAAGCTATCTTAGCCTCATAACGGGCACATTCTTCAACAGGATCCTCAGCATTACCGTTGAGTATATTGACATTCTCCGGCAAAATATCTATCTGATTGAAAAAATTGGTCCACATAAATGTGTAGTAACTCTGCTCATGGTCGCGCGGTATGCCGCAATATTCGTCCATATTAAATGTCACCACATTCTTAAATGACACCTTGCCTTCTTTATTAAGTTTGATAAGATGACGATACATACCAAGAGGTGAGCTACCTGTGGGACAACCCAATACAAAAGGATGCTCAGCGGTGGGAGCAGCTTCATTGATACGCGCTGCTACATAGCAAGCAGCCCATTGTGACACTTTGTCGTAATCAGGTTCGATAATTAATCGCATAGTTAACGGTTATGATTATAAAGTTATGAAATGATTTTGGGCAAATTTAACAAAAAAGCACGACATGCCGTCCTCATTTACCATTTATTTCTGTAACTTTGTGAAAAATTCACTTATATGAAAACTAATCTAAGTTCACAAATCAAACTCGACCGGATTCCGCGCAAGTATTACGATCCGGAAAGCGAAATTGAGCTTACTGCTCTGACTCGCGAAGAAAAGGTTTATACCCGTATATTTGAAACAGAAAACGATGGCAGCCAATTCCTGGCTGAAAATATCGTACGCTACATCAATCGCTATGTAGCAGAAAAAGGTAAATGCGTAGTTGCTCTCGGTTCGGGGCTCAGCACTCACAATGTGTACAACAAGCTCATTGCCATGTACAATGACGGTGCCGTAGATTTCAGCAAAGTCACTGTATTTAATATCGGTGAATTCTTTCCTTTAGTTGAAAACGGACCGTGCACACTCAAGCGACTTAAAGAGGTGTTTCTCGATCATGTGAACGTGAAAGCTGAAAATATCCACACTTTCGACAGCGCCGTCACCAAAGAGAATATGTATGAATGCTGCAAAGCCTACGAACAGCTTATCGCCGATGAAGGTGGCCTCGATATCACACTCTGCGAGATAGGAGCCCAAGGTACACTGGCATTCAATGAACCCGGTAGTGCAGCATCAAGTCTCTGCCGTCTGGTGCTCCTTGACAGCGATACTCGTCACAACATTGCTGCCGACTACAATTGCGAAAATGTCCCCACTACCGCCATCACGCTCGGTATAAATAATATACTCAATTCTCAGCGTGTACTCACAATGGCCTGGGGCGAACAGCGTGCAGCCATCGTGAAAAAGACCGTTGAACAACCGGCTTCTTCAGCTGTACCCGCATCATTTATCCAGAATCACGCCCACGCAAAAGTTGTGGTCGATCTCCCCGCTGCCGAAGACCTCACCCGTATCAGTCAGCCTTGGAAAGTTACCTCATGCGAATGGAATGAGAAACTCATTCGCCGCGCCATAGTTTGGCTCTGCTACATGACAGGCAAACCAATCCTCAAACTTACTGACAAAGACTACAATGACTGGGGTCTCGGTGAACTCCTCGCTCTTTATGGCTCTGCATATAATGTAAATATCAAGATTTTCAACGATCTACAGCACACCATCACAGGCTGGCCAGGCGGTAAACCCAACGCTGACGACACCTATCGTCCCGAACGCGCTAATCCCTACCCCAAACGTGTGATTGTATTCAGCCCTCACCCTGATGATGACGTTATCTCCATGGGTGGCACACTCAAGCGTCTTGTTGATCAAAAACACGACGTCCATGTTGCATACGAAACTTCCGGTAATATCGCAGTAGGTGACGAAGATATGATTCGCTACTTCTTGATGATGGACAAAATAGCTCCTATGTTCGGGTTCAAGACCGAAGGCTACGACAAACTTAGCGACGGAGTAAAATCATTCATCAAGACTAAAGAAATGGGTGACATGGATACAGCGGAAATCCGCGAAATCAAGACCATGATTCGTCAGGCCGAAGCTACTATAGCATGTAACTATATTGGCGTAAAACCCGAAAATATACATTTCCTCCGTTTACCATTCTATGAAACCGGTACAATCAAAAAAGGTGAACTAACAGAAAAAGATATAGCTATTGTTAAAAAACTGCTTGAAGATGTAAAACCTCAGCAGATTTTCGTGGCAGGTGACCTCGCAGACCCCCATGGCACTCACCGCGTATGTACGGATGCCGTTCTCGCTGCTATATACGAACTCCGCAACGAACCCTGGATGGCCGACTGCCGTATATGGATGTATCGTGGTGCTTGGGCTGAATGGGAAATCGACCATATCGAAATGGCTGTGCCTATCAGTCCAGAAGAACTGCGCTTCAAACGCAATTCAATCCTCAAACACCAAAGCCAGATGGAAAACGCTCCCTTCCTGGGCGATGACGACCGTCTGTTCTGGCAGCGTGCTGAAGACCGCAACCGCGCCACAGCCAAACTTTACGAAGATCTTGGTCTTGCCTCCTACGAAGCCATGGAAGCCTTCGTTCAATATCACCCCATCAAAGACTAATAGTCACTGATTATAATCCCCTTCTCGAGACTGCGCTAAAATGAATTTTTAACGCAGTCTCGCTGTTTTATGCAAAAACATTATCAAGGACTATCCAAATACTATATGCTTACCCGCACTTTCTGATAACAATTCAGCTATTATCAGTTCCCCACTTGCTTCCTTCGGATTGTTATAATGAAATTCTGTTATTTCACATAATTAAAACAGGGGTCCAGATTTGGAACCCCTGTTAGCATTATCAGATTATTGACTATAAAGTCAACTCTTGTTATCGGATAAAGACCTTAACGGTTTTGTTACCTTGACGCACGATATAATATCCGGTTGACACTTTTTCTGTCGGGATTCGTATACCTTGAAGATTGTAGATTTCTACTTCTCCGTTGTTAATATCAATACCGATTGATTCAAGAGCTGAAAGTTTAGGCATATAGGTTGCACCTATTTGAATACCAACTTCATCAACATACATCAGATCATTAACATCTTGAATGTGGAAGATATTATTTTCAACGTAATTGGTGTAATCGCTTCCGTTGATTATAAGTCTTACAAGTTCTAATTTATCTGACTCATGAAGCACAATGTAGAGACCATCTTCACAATCTTTTGCACTGATAGTAATTTCTACGCCGTCTTCCGAGCTATCATCTGACAGAATGAGATTCTTAAGCTCACTATCGGAATAAACTTCTACCGGTCCGGAATCACCAAATAACCAAAGTAGATATTCTTTGATTTTTTTGAAAGTTGCACCAATTATTACATTATCATAAACTGTAATTGTAGCTTCATCTACCGGATTACCATTAATAGTATAACTTTCGAATTCGTAACCTTCATCGGGGGTTACCTCGAAGGTCAGCACTGTGCCGTATTCCACTTTGTCGCCGCTAGCGATTGTCTGCTCGCCGTTCTTGACAACCACTTTACCGCCGTTGATGGTCTCGGGAATGGTTACCGTGAAGGTCTGCTTAGCGAAGGTGGCGCCGATGGTAACGTCTGATTTTACTGTATAGTTATCGGTGATGGTTTCTTCGCCGGCGGTGAGGCTGGTCAGTTCATAGCCTTCATCGGGGATTACATCGAAGGTCAGCACTGTGCCGTATTCCACCTTGTCACCGCTCTTAACTTCGGTCTCACCGTTCTTGACTACCACTTTACCACCGTTGATGGTCTCGGGGATAGTTACCGTGAAGGTCTGCTTTGCGAAGGTGGCGCTGATGGTGACGTCTGCTTTTACTGTGAAGCTGTTGTTTTCTACAGTTTCTTCGCCTGCGGTCAGGCTTGTCAGTTCGTATCCTTCATCGGGGATTACCTCGAAGGTAAGGACTGTACCGTATTCTACTTTGTCACCGCTCTTAACCTCGGCCTCACCATTCTTGACAACCACTTTACCGCCGTTGATGGTCTCGGGGATAGTTACCGTGAAGGTCTGCTTAGCGAAGGTGGCGCCGATGGTGACGTCTGCTTTTACTGTATAATTATCAGTGATGGTTTCTTCACCTGCGGTGAGGCTGGTCAGTTCGTATCCTTCATCGGGGGTTACCTCGAAGGTAAGCACTGTACCGTATTCCACTTTGTCACCGCTCTTAACCTCGGCCTCACCATTCTTGACAACCACTTTACCGCCGTTGATGGTCTCGGGGATAGTTACCGTGAAGGTCTGCTTAGCGAAGGTGGCGCCGATGGTGACGTCTGCTTTTACTGTATAATTATCAGTGATGGTTTCTTCACCTGCGGTGAGGCTGGTCAGTTCGTATCCTTCATCGGGGGTTACCTCGAAGGTAAGCACTGTGCCGTATTCTACTTTGTCACCGCTCTTAACTTCGGTTTCACCGTTCTTGACTACCACTTTACCGCCGTTGATGGTCTCGGGGATAGTTACCGTGAAGGTCTGCTTTGCGAAGGTTGCGC
>CAZZFD010000010.1:0-59277 GCA_964653375.1 uncultured Bacteroides sp. | reverse complement strand
GCTCCGGGATTATTGTATTATAGCACTGATGATGAGCTGATTAGAGCGTTTCGGCTGATTACCCTTCACTAATCTGTCACCACACAAATTCAATGTTCTGCGCCGATTTGATGCAATCGGCTATTACAAAGTTACGAATTTCCTTCCAATCTCCAAATAATTAGACTGTTAAAAATAATCTTGCCAGTCATAATTACTCCAAATTTCTATCTTTTGCTGTAGTTAACAGCTACTACATGTAATCTACGACTACTACGTGTAATTTATAGCTACTACATATAATTATACTCAAAAAGGATAGAAATGTCAACTATCCTTTTTCTATCCTTTTAGTCGTATTTTTCGACTACTGTACATTTTCTAGTCGTAATTACGACTAATTTTGAAGTTGTAAGCTGTTATTTCAAAACTAATAGGCTAAAATGTACAGAAAAACGTACTGTACATTCACTCTACTACATGAATTTTATTAGTACTACGTGTAAACTACATGATGTTGGTATCATAGCTGTTATAATTGTAGTAGTTGTATCTTGAGTTATTTATACTCACAATACGGCTAAAGGACATCAAAGGGGTAATATAAACAAAATGAGTAGAAGTAATCTTACTACTCATTTTACTACTTATTTTTTAGGTAGTACTTATTTTACTACTTATTTTGGAGCTCTCCATAGTTTCCCATCTGAAGATATAAGATTACTACTATTCATGTCTTTAAGAATGTTGCTTACTAATTGGGTGTTCTGCTCCTTGGTGTTTCGGCTGGGGAGGGTGCCTTCAAGGTATTCCATGATGGCATCGCGTTTGGCACCGTCTGTTCCGGCATTCTGGATGTATTGCAGAATCATCTGCTTGATTTTGTCGCGTTCAAGTCCTTTGACTTTCGTGTAGCCTGTGAGTTGTTTTGATGCTTTTGCTACGCCGAGAGAGATGGTGTAGTTGGGTGCTTCGCCCTCAATCAGTCCGCGTTTGAGCAGGTCTTGTGCTATTTCATCATCTATCCGATGACCTTTCTGAATGGCATCGAGAGAAATGCAGTCGTGGAGCGTCAGATTTGAGTTCTCTTTGAGCAGTTTGGTGTAGCGTTCGTTAATGGTGTTGCCATAAATACGCACAGCTACCTCCTTCTTTTCGTTGTCAATCTCATAATCGGGCATCGGAAAGCGGCGTTCCATCTGATTGGTAAACATCTTCTTGATGCCACGGCTCACAGTGTCAATCATGTTGAAATGCACCATCGCGCGACACAGGCACGTGTTGCGGAAGAATCGCTGCGGACCTTGCGTTTCCAACGCATTTTCCAATGTGCCGGGAATAAACGAACCACCGTTAGCATAGTAAAGGAAGCCGGGATTTTCCACCAAGTTGATGCGCTGCTGAAGGGTATAATCCTGATGGGCGATGCAGTTGTGCAGAGCCTCACGGATTGTGTAGTCATCATATTGCTTCATCGTGTCGGGGAATAGTGTTCCGCCCGGCATTTCGCGCAGCGTCAGATTGTGGATTTTAGCAAGAATCTCATCAACCGTCAGGATGAAAGGCACTGAGAAATGCTCGTAATCGACCACGTCTTTCTTCTCATCGCGCAAAGTCCACGTAACTTCTGCAACAGCCGGACGCAGTTTGCTGTCAGAAAACATCTTGCCGAGCAAAATTATGGCTGCACGGCGCAACTTGCCGTCAACCATAAGTTCACACTTACTCAGGAATTCTTCAGTTGACCATTTGTTGACCTCTTCCGCCGGAATACGGTTATGCACCTTCTTGAACATCATCTTCGCCTTGGCGATAGCCACCTCGTCAAGGTCATCAATCGTGGCGTTCGGTACAATCTCTGCCGACCAGTCAGGTTCGGGCGTCTGATGGCGGATTTCATCCTGCTTTGACTGATTCAGCGGTTTCAGACTCTCGCCGTCACGACCGTAGGCAATTCCTTTCCACTTCATCACGATATTGCGCGGCGAAGCCGGAATCTTGAACATCAAGACGCGCTTACCCTCAACCTCTATCGGTACAATCTCACGAAAAGTCTGCCCGTCGGTAGTATGTTGCGAAAAATCGTGTTTGAGTTTATTGAGCGCGCCTTCGCCATCCTTAAACGAAGTGCCGACAACCGCACGCTTCTTCTCGTCATAGCCGAAAATCAGCCACGCGAACTCCAGCCCGCGCAAATTCGCCTCATTGCTCAACGCCGAGAAATACTTGCCCAAGTCATCGAAGTCGAAGCTATTCTCCGCCCTCTTAAACTCCACCACCTCACTCTCAGGTCTAAGGATGAGGCTATTGAATATATTGATATACTGTCCTTTCAAAGCACCTAAATTTTTCGCAGCATCTCTCATAATTAAAAGGATATTTAATAAGGTACAGCTATTTCTATAATATCACTCAAAGCTAGATCTTTACTGTGTTCTTCAGTACCGGTTAAAGATTTCTTTAGCAAATCGTAGATTAGATTTTCTGGTAAAACAATGCCATGTTTTGATGCAATATTATTGGCAAAAAGAAGTTGATAATACATTATTCGTAACTTGCGCGGGGTTGTATTTGTCGACTCATTTTTTGAAAGGAAGTCGCCAATGATTTTATATATTTCTTTATCTGATAGCACGAGTTGTTCATCAGTAGGTCTGTCTATATAAATTGCCTCTTTTTGTCTATTAATATCTACAAAAGTTTCAGCGATGGTTTCGCTTTCATCATGTTCATCAATGGACATCATTTTGTAAAGGTATTCTTTTAATTGATATGAACCTAAGGAAGCCAAACCAATACTAAATATAAATATCTTATCAATATGCTCTCTAACATTACTGCTAATATTATTTGACGTTTCACCGCCTGATGCAATTCCATAACCTTTCATTAACTTGTTTATATCAATGCTACAAACTACGATGAGGTTCTTTCTAATTTTATCGTTCTCAAGAATGGTGCGCAAAGAATCAATAATGTTAGTCATTTTTTCAGGAGTACATCTGTCAATATCATCAACACAAAGCAAAACTCTACTCTTTTTTGAGGTAAGAGTAGATAAAACTATTTCGAGATCTGCTTCTATCGCATTTTGTATTCCTAAACAGTCAGAATAAGATTTACGCTTTGTATACTTACGTATTATACTTAACGCAGATACCGGATTATCTTTTAACGTATAGATCCATGTTAATGTTACGGATAGTATTGAACCGATCCCTCCAATAGCAATAAGGTTATTAACACCATTAACGATTTCTGGAACAGTCTTAAACAAAAAACCAGTAAACCATGACAAACCTATTAATAGACCGAATACAAGGAATGTCGTAAATTTAAAATTTTGTTTGAAGAAAATCCTTGTTTTTTGCCATCGTGATGCATGCTTATATATACTTTCAAATAAGTAAGCCCAAATCGCAGGAGTCTCCTGATATTTCCATGCATTAAATTTAATAATTTTATATTTCTTTGTTATTGGTCGATTCCTCCTTTGGAAGATACAAAACTTTTTAGAAGTCCGAGCTTCTAATTTTTCACTTACTCTATTTAGAAAGTAACTCTTTCCTCGCCCCCATGGCGCGAAAACACCTATCATAGGTATATTTTCTGATTTGCTTTCTGCAATTTTATCAATTTGCTCAATAAAACATTCTGCTAACTCATCCACAGAAAAGCATGGCTCCACATCAATATCTTTAATAGTCTTGATATTCTCTATTGGTGAAAATACTCTAGGATTACTTACACTCTCTTTATTTGATGAATTTGAAATATCACTCTCCTTTGGAGTATCATAGTCAATTAAGATAGCACTGTGTTTCATATATTTTGATGTGTCATTCAATCCATCAATTACTAAGTCTTCCTTTGTTAAAAGATTTTCTTCCACATATTCAATCCCGTTCGCAGTAAGCGATCTTATTATGGCATCACCTCCCTCAAAAAATATAGCATTGATATATCCTAAATCTTTCAAATTATTTGCTGCCGAAGATAATTGGGATAAAGAGTCGTATATTACTCCATCTTCTTTGCATAATTCGGTTAATTGGATTGCTCCAAGCGTTTGATTCTTATATCTGTCGTATAAAGCCAATAATAAATTAGCTTTTAATTCTTTTATCGTCATATATTTAATTTAAATTACTGTTCTGCGACCACGTAATACTGGTATAAGTTTTTATTTGTGTCATTGCATTCTTCGTGGTCTGCATAAAGGTCGGATGATTGGTCGTTTTTGTAATTATTTTGTCGTAAACTAGTCGGTTTTATGTTATTGGATTATGAATGAGACACATTGATGCTATTTAATAGAATAGATTTAACTTACTCCATATTGTCAGTCCAAATTAAAATCACTATAAATGTCTTCACTAATAGGAGCACTGAAAGCAATTCCACCTGCATTACAATAGTTTGATGCAATAATCTCACTAATATAGAGATTTTCTGGAATGGTATTAAAAAAGTAATGCTTTTCAGATTCTGTGGTTATGTGGATGGAATGAACATCTCGATAGATTCTGAGTTCATCCTTTGCACGAGTCAAGCCAACGTATAAGCAACGACGCTCTTCCTCAATGGCTTTCTCACCGTTAAGAATAGCCCTCGGAGTTGGGTAAGATTTTGTAGAAGCATTAATTAGATATACGATATCCGCTTCCAGTCCTTTTGCAGAGTGGATTGTAGACATTCTCACGACATCCTCTTTTTTACCAGCATCTTTAGTTGTAGTATCAAGTTTAGGATCGAGAACATATTCAGATATAAATTCTGATATACTCCCAGTTTTCTTAGCAATTTCCTCAAGAATTGGGAAATCATCTTTTCGCCATTCCCAACCATTATCTTTATAGATAGTTTCTAACCGCTTATGCATAACATTCAAAGCGGCCTTAATTGCATCCGATGGATTATGTCGTACCTCTTTTATGGCAAAAAGAGCTTCATAAATTTCTTTCTCAAGGCTACGAGAATTAACCGATTCTACCAAAGCTGTTAAGCTATCCTCTAAATTGTGAGCCTCAAGAACTTCCCCAATTATTTGAGCAGCAGCTACGGTTCCGACCTTATTCCACAATTGAAGATAACGAGACCATGCTAACTCATCAAGGTAATTTCCCACAATTCTCATGGGAGCAACTATATCACGAATATGTCGACTTGACATAAGACCATTCCCTCCAAAAATTACATAGGGTATTTTATGCTTTATCAGACAAGCTTCCGTCTTTCTAAGACCCCATGCGGAACGACATAATACCAAATTGTCGCCCCAATTCTTTCCTTTTATTTTAAAGGCCTCAAGAATATGATTGGCAATGTTGTTTGCCTCCTCCCATTCATCAGCCCAATGAATCATTCTTGGTTTCTCACCAGGTCCTCTATAAGCTAAAAGTTGCTTATTATAATCAAGCGGAGAATTTGCTATAACCCAATTTGAAATATCTAATATTTCTTGTGTAGAACGATAATTTAAGGTAAGTTTACATTGCATGGAATCATCTACTACATTTGTAAAATTATGAATAGTTTGGAAGTCCGCACCTCGGAAACCATAAATAGACTGTGCGTCATCACCTACGCAAAACAGGTTACAATCTTTATGAAAGGAGGATAACAATTCATATTGTAGAGGATTGGTGTCCTGCATCTCATCGATAAGAATATGGTCATAAAGCTGTGCTATGGCTTTACGCAAATCTTCATTACGTTTAAGATATTTACTAACGACCATAAGTATATCATCATAATCAATATATTTACGTTCGCGTTTATAATCGAGATACATTTTAATAACCCCTTGTAGCACAATCTTATCTTTCTCAACATCAAGTGTTGATGGCGCATTATCGTATAACTTCATTCTAATGGCATCAGATAAACTACACATAGCATTGGCCATATAAGAATAAACTGACATAATCATTTCGGGCTTAACCTTTTCATCCTTAGAACTCTTGTATGACCATTTTTTTCCACACAATAACCTAAAACAACTCTCCTGATCTTCTTCATCTAAAAGTGTATAATTAGCTTGCGGAAAAATATGTGGGTGATTTTTAATAATAGACATACACCACGAATGGAATGTAGACCCTTGCAAGCCTTCAGATTGCGTATCTGGGATTTCCATTCTTATTCGTTCTACTATTTCATTAGCGGCTTTTCTTGTAAAAGAAAGGATTAAAATTCTTTTCGGAGTAACTCCACTTTTTATAAGATATTTGGCTCGTGCTATAATCGTGCGAGTTTTCCCTGTCCCTGCACCTGCAAGAACTAATAGGTGTTTCCCATTATAAGCGGCTGCGTACTGCTGCTCTTTATTTAGATTATCCATTTTTATATTTAGGTATATGAAAAATCTAGATATGATTATTGAATAGGCGCTGTGTAGATGATGAAATTAATACTCTAGTATCAACCTTTAAGATGAGAGATATTTCATACAAAGTATGCAAATCCGGTTGGGAGGTATTAGTGCACCACTTGGAGACGGTAACAGGATCTTTGCCTAATTGCTCAGCAAGCCATTTGCCGGTATGACCAGTTTCTGCTAGTACTGCTTTTATTCTATTTAGTTTTTGACGCTCTATTTTTGTCTCCATGAAATAAGAAATTAAATATGAACGCAAAGTTAATAAAGTTGTAGACAATAACCAAACGTTTATGTTTAATAACATAAAAATCCGACAGTAGGACAGGATGTATACTTTAGTTTGGCTTGTTTCCGAAGAGCTCAGCGGTGGCGTCGGTGTGGATTTCGGCGAGGAGGGAGGCGTGTGTGTGGAGGTGCTCGGCGATAATGGCATCGACGTAGGAGGAGAGGGTAGCGCGGGTGTGACTTACTGCGCTGATGATGTTGAGGAGTTTACGATGGTTTTCAGGGGAGACGTAAAGCCGATGGTTTGTGTAGAAACTTTTGGGTCGGAGGAATGTGGAGTAATAGTCTTGTTTTGTCATAATGTTAACAGGTTTTATGTGCTCACGTACGGGTTTAACGATAGTACCAACGGCTGTATGGCCATTGGGACTTATAGACCCGTCAATCAATGTCGAAGTGTCTAAATCTATATAGATGTGACTCTTTGAGTATATCTATATGTCTGTGAAACTCCCGGTTAATATATCCATCGTTCTATAAACAGTTCCAATCAGCTATGTATCTTTATAAAGGTTGAACTTTATGGAAGGATAGAAATATCAGCGTAGATTTTACTGACTATAAATACATTCAAAAGACTCTTTTGCAATCTCTATATTGGTATTTCTCTCGATAAACAGCCGTTTCTATCTTCATTACTTTATTGCGTTATGGAGATGTACCTATGTAGAGAATGCTATATAAAGATAACAAATTTTCTGCGGAATTGCAAACCGATATTTTTATCAAAATATTTATGTTCAGCCACTTGGCGCGGTTTTGCACGTTTTGGCAACCGAAAAAACGCAATATCAGACGAAAACTCTAACATTTGGAGTGCGAAGATTTCTCAATCGCGTGGGTGCCGTTTGGAAATGTCAGGATTTTTTCGTATCTTTAAGGTAAGCATTCGTACCGCAAAAGCACACTTCTATAGCACGCATACGTGAGTGTATCAAGGTGTTCACATGAACACAGCAAGGTGTCTTTTCAGTTACTGAAAAGGTTTTGAGGGACCCATAACCTCAAAACGGCCTTGCAGGGTTGGGCACACTCCAAAGTCGTGTCCCCCATTTTCAAACTGCGTTGCCGTAGGAGTAACGGATGTGAAACCGTTGAAACTGTTTTTCAATGGCATTAGTTCAAATTGAGGAGAGTCTGCTTCTGGAGATTCTCAATCGCGCCAACTACCTTATGTCAGTCATGCAGTCCCTATATGAGCGCGTTAGAAATCGGGAGGCTAATGACTGGCTCACGCTTGAGGACCTCTGCGGATTACTGAATATATCCGCAACTAAAGCCCGCGCATTGAAAGCTATTGGTAAAATAGGCTTTGTTCAGTGCGGAAAGAAATGCCTTTACCATGCCGGCGACGCATGGGAGCTGCTTGAACGAGTTTACCACCGAAAGAACAATGAGTAAGATTTATTTACGAGAAACGGCAGAGATAGAGCGTTTTTTCTCTGACATGTTGACTATCCTTCGGGTAGCAAAGGAGTTGGAGCAACATTGTCGCCCTTCTTTGCAAGGGAAAAGGTTTATTACCGATGCCCAGCTCTCAGAGAAATTAGGCATATCCCGTCGTACCCTTCAGGATTTCAGGGATCGTCATGTTATTCCTTACTATCGGCTTGACGGAAAAATTCTCTATGAAGAATCTGATATTGAGGATTTCCTATCGCCCCAAATTCTAATTAAAATGCGGTCACCGGATTTGTTCCGATGACCGCATTTTTCTTGATTGGATGATGAAGTTTAGAGGTTGACTCCGTCAAATTTGCGGCGCATCTTCTCCATATCGTCATAGATGGCTTGATCCTACATCTTGGCGTAGATTTGAGTCGTTCTGATGTCAGAGTGACCGAGCATTTTTGAAATCACTTCGATGGATACGTGATTGCAGAGGCTCATCGAAGCGAAAGTATGTCGAGCAACGTGTGTTATGAGATGTTTTTTGATACCGGCAAGGTCGGCTATTTCTTTCAGGTAAGCGTTCATTTTCTGATTTGTAATTACAGGAAGCGCGACGCCTGTTGAAACAACCGTGGGATGGTCTCGGTATTTCTCAACTATGCGCATTGGTATTTCAAGCATCGGGATTATGCTCATTTCGCCGGTTTTGGCTCGTGCTTTGCGAATCCATGTGTGTCCTGAATCATCGGTAGTGATGTCAAATGCCATCAAAGTTTTCACATCGCAGAATGCCAGTCCTGTAAAGCAGCAGAACAAGAAAGTGTCACGCACAATCTCCAATCTGGGCAATTCAGTGAAATCGAGGCTCATGATTGTTCGCAGTTCAGCCTCGGTGAGGAATTGCCGCTCAATATATGTTCGCTGGTATTTCTTTCCGATAAAAGGGTCATGGTCAATCCATCTGTGGGCTAACGCATACTGCATGACGTTTTTGACAGAACGCATATAACGCACCGCTGCATTATTGGCACATGATTTCTTCATGCGTAAGAAATGCTCGAAATCGTCAAGTAGCCCCGGTGTTATCTCTTTTATCGGAATGTCTGATGTGTTGTAGTTGAGGAGAAAGAACTCCTCCATATAGTCCGCGCATCGGGTCCAACGCTGATAGGTAGGCTTGACTATGTCTCCTCGGTCAAGTTCCTCCTTGCGTTTTTTGTTGGCTTCGCGGAAAACCTCGCACATCATCTTCGGTTTCTCGATTGTGCCGAGAAAGTGTGCTTTTATCACTGCCGGCGTGATAAGTTTTTTCTCCCGCAGTAGCATGTTGTGTATTTCAAGGAATCTTGCTCTGACAAGTTCAAGGTACTTGTTCAGTTCGAGGTCTCTACGAGTGCGACCTTTGCTCATGCCGCGTGTTTGGTCCCAATTGTCGGGCACTACTGTTCTGCCAATCTTGAACTCTATGCGCTGACCGCCCACAGAGACTCTCACGAAGAGCGGCCAATCGGCACGCTCGGCGTAGGGCTTCCTTAGAAAGAAGTGAAGTTTGAAATAATTGTTCTCTGTCATTTGTTTGAATGTTAATTAAATATACGAATTTTTCGCGTGATTTCCAAATGGCGAAGAACATCGAACGTAGTCTGATAACAAGATTATTGCCCTCAGTGAACGGCATACACCGGATTTCGGGGTGAAGTTGGCACGATTTGACCGGGAAAGGCAGATTTGGAGTTAAAGTGTCTTTCAAAAGTTAAAAGATGCCTATCTTTCCATAAAAGCACAATCCCAACAGGGGTCAGAGGTTCATAACGGCATAGCGAACCCCACTTCCACAGAGTGAAAACGACCTAAGGAAAAGGCTATCAGTTCACTCACTGCCTCCATAAGCCTCCAGTGAATGATTTTACTCACTGCGCAACCATTCACTCATCATTCACCACAGTGCTTCTGTATATTGCAGCGCTCTGCCACTTGTTAAAAAGAAAAAGCACTGATAATCAAATGATTTCAGTGCTTTGTGGCATCTTGCCGTTTTCTTGTTGTGACCCCGGAGAGGCTCGAACTCTCGACCCAATGATTAAGAGTCATTTGCTCTACCAACTGAGCTACGGAGTCAGGTGCTACACGGAATTATTTTCCGCAATTGCTCCGCAAAGTTACAATCATTTTTTTACACCACCAAGTGTTTTGTCGATTTTGTGCTATAAAAAACAAAGCAGCGAATCAGTTTATGATTCGCTGCCGGGTGGAGTATAGCGGACTCGAACCGCTCACCTCGACACTGCCAGTGTCGCGCTCTAGCCAGATGAGCTAATACCCCATGTGGTGGTCTATGGTGCAAAGGTAGGTTAAATATTCTATAGGTGCAAGTTTTTTGTGAGCTTTTTTATGGGCGGAGGGTGTTCAGGAGTTTTTCGGTATATGGTGTGGGGCGCAGGCGATGGGCTTGATTCAGGTATATACAGGCTTTGGCGCGGGCATCGGTCCCGGTGTCGAGATGGGTGGCGTAATAGTTGCCCAGATACAGCAGTGCCAGATATGCATTCGGGTCTAAGGATACGATATGGCTGTAGGTGGCTATGGCTTCGTTGGTTTTACCGGATATTAGATATCCCTGGGCAAGGGAGTAGAGGGCCGGAATGTCGTCAGGCAGGCGCTCGAGTATGGCCAGGCTATAACATACCATGCCGGGCCCGTAACGGCGATAGGAGTAGTAGCGCATCAGGTAGGTATCGATGACGCGGCTTAGCCATGGTTGGTCGCGTTGGGTGAAGAGGAGGTATTTTTCATAAAGTGATGTGCGACCTATGGAGAAGCTGATTTTTTCTATATCGGAGAAGAGTGAATCCACCGGGATACGGGCGTTGAGCGCCGAGATGGTCAGACGCGATGTGTTGAGTGTGTCGTTGAGCATTCCGGCTGCCACTATGGCATGGGAGTATGAGTCGCAGCGGTTGGGTTGCTTCTGAATCATGAGTGTGTACATGGCTTCGGCACTGGCCCATTCACGGTAGTGGAAAAAACGTGCTGCGCGTGCTGCGAGTTGGTCATATTCGGCGTCTGCGGCAACGCTGTCGGTCGGTGTATCGGCATAGGCGTGGGTAGCTACTGTTGCCGAGAGAAAAAGCAGTGCAGTGACGAATGTGTGGAGCGGTTTCAGCATTGTATTTTGAGGTTTAAGATGGCTTCTACCAGGTAGAGATTTTTGATTTTGTCACGGTCGATTTCCATATCGTCGTAGAGCGGATTGGCACTGTGCAGACATATTTTTGCGGGGTCGGGCATACGGCGCAGATGCTTTACCAGACGGAAGTCATCGAGGACCACCACATAGATCTGCCCCCAGAATATGCACTGCAGGTCGGTGATGGGTCGAATGGCTATGTAGGAGCCGTTGAGAATCTCAGGCTCCATGCTGTCGCCATTGACTTTCACTATCACGGCCGACGGGCTGAGCGAAGGTATGGTCATGGCTCCTATGATGCGGTCGGCTGTAAACTCGCGCGACAGCTCGGTGCAGCCGGCTGTGACATCGATATCATAGATGGGTGTGCCGGTGGAGGGTGTTTCTGTAAGGGAAGTTTCAGTCAGCGCGATATGGGTGGCTGTATCCGGTTTGGCAAACGGCAGGTCTTTACCTGTGAGCAGCCAGCGTTTCGACACACCTATATCGGCCGTGATGCGGTTAATCAAGCCTTTGGTGATGGGTAGTCGGCCATTGAGCTGCTTCGAGAGGTTGGCGGCATCGAGCCCTATGCGTCGGGCAAATTCGGCTTGTGTGAGTCGTTGCTGTCGCATCAGGAAGCGTATACGTTCGGCTACGGAGCGGGGGTTGATGTTGTTTTCAGGCATGAGTTGGTTATTCGGAGTGTTATGCTCGACAAAGGTATCTCTTTGTGGTTAATTTACCAAACAAATTATGGTAAATTCACAATCGGAGTGGCAATGGCTATCAGTTGGTCATCTAATGGGAGATGGGCTATGCTATATTCTTCGTTGTAGGCATTCAGATATGCGCGGGTGAAGTCATCGGCAGCAGGATATGTGATGTCGGATATAAGCAGTTGTGGTCGACCGGCGCATTTGAATACGGCTTCTTTGGCTGTCCATGCCTGCAGCAGCTGATGTGGAGTGGTGCATAGGGCAAGTTCGGAAGGGGATAGAAATTTTTGGGCAATGTGAATGAGAGCCTGCCGTGGTAGTTCGATATCGATTCCTATGGCTGTAGGGCTGACGGCTATGGCCGCTGTCAGAGAGCTGTGTGAGATGGAGATGTTAAGCAGGGAGTTTTCTATATATGGTTGTCCCGAAGGGTGATGTGACAGTTTGGCTTCGGGTCCGAATATTGATGTTGTCAAGGCTGTCACCACTTCCTTTTCGGTCTGCCGGCGTAGGAATCGGTCCACATCGGGAATCGGTGCGGTATATATTTTTACTTCGCCTGCGGGGATTCGGATTATGGCCGCGGGTGTCATTTGTCGGAGAGGTGGGTGAGTGAGTGGAGTATGTCGGCGTAGACGGCATCGATAAGCGGGCGTACGGAGTCGATATTGACAGCGGCCGAAGGCATCTCGAGAGCTCCGCTTACGACCCAGTGTGGCGATGTGCTCAGAAATTGCAGCGGTGTGATGGTGGGTCCGGAAGAGCGGAGTAAAGTGGAAGTGAATGAGGAGTCGGCTGAGGCTACAGTGGTTTGCTCGGCGGCATTATCGCCTAAATTCATGCCCATACGTTGCAGTCGGTTGTCGATAATTTCAGCTTGTTGAGCCTGTGTGGCGGGGGTGAAAGTGCAGCGCAGAGTGGCATTGTAGAGAGGATAGGATATGTTGGCCCACAGCGAGGAGTGATTGGAGGTGCAGCTGAGGTCCGTGTAGTTGTTGATACGGAATCCGCAGGGCAGAGAGCCGGGCGAGGTGTAGTGAGCCGGGTAGACGTTCAGTCGGGGATAGGAATGAGGGCGCGGTATGGCTTCCGATTGTGATGCCTTCCCTCCGCAGGCACTTACAGTCAGGATAAAAAGGACCATTGCGAGCCACCAAGGTTTGCGAAGCATTATCATGATTCCGGTTTAAGTGGAGTCTGTACATCGGGCATCACTCTTACTCTCACGGAGTTGATGCGATGGTTGACGATTTCGAGTATCAGAAACCGACAGCGGCCGTAGACCAGCGGTTCTTTCTCTTTAGGGAAATCACCGCGTATGCTCAGCAGCATACCGGCCAGAGTATCGCAATCTTCGGTTACTTCGGCATAATCCTCCTCATTGAGTCCGGTGATTCGGAAAAAGTCAGTGAGGAACGTTTTGCCTTCAAAGATAAAAGTGTTGTCGGCCAGTTTTTTATATATTTTCTGTACATCATCGTATTCATCGTTGATATCGCCTACAATTTCTTCGAGCACATCTTCCAATGTGACGATACCTTGTGTGCCGCCGAATTCATCGATTACCACAGCCATGTGCATGTGGAGTTTGCGGAAATCTTCCAGAAGGTCATCGATACGGCAGCTTTCCGGTATGAAATATGGTTCGCGTAACAATCGTTGCCAATTAAAATCTTTGTCGGCTTTGCCGATAAACGGCAGTAAGTCACGTGAAAACAGGATGCCTTCAATAGTGTCCTGCGTATGGCGGTAGACCGGCAGGCGAGAATAACCCGATTCGAGCACTATCTTCATCACCTCATCGAAATTAGCTGTGATGTCGATATCAGTCATATCCACGCGCGGGGTCATCACTTCGGCCACTGTAGTGGCGCCGAATCGGAGTATTCCTTCGAGCATCTCTTTGTCATCTCGGGTTTTGACGTCGGTGATTTCCAGGGCATGTTCAAGCTCGTCGGTGGTCACGTCGTGGGTCTTTTTTGTGACCACTTTGTTGACGAATCCGGAGCTGCGTACCAGCAGTGATGACAGCGGGCGGAAGATTGTCGACAAAAATTTTATACCGCCTATTGAGGTGAGCGCCCACTGCAGTTTTCGCGCATTGGCTATCAGTTTGGGCAGGATTTCACCGAAGAGGAGTATCAGGAATGTCAACAATATGGTCTGAAGTATGAAACTCAGCACCGGCGACATATTGGTGAAAATAGGGCCAAAAGCGAAATTACAGAGGATAACTATGGTGACGTTGACCAGATTGTTGGCTATCAGGATGGTGGCGAGTAGCCTTTCGGGTTGCTTGAGCAACTCTATGATGCGTTTGCCTTTCGGGGTATCTTCTATCTCGTCCAGATTTTGTTCGGTCAGAGAGAAGTATGCCATTTCGCTGCCCGATACAAAGCCCGACAGAATAAGAGCGAAAAAAGCAAATATGAGAGCTATGATTTGTCCAAGCCCGAAAGTCTGTGGCAGGGCGGTGGTAACGAGGGGCACAAAGCCAGCAATAGGTAAAGGGTCGAAGTCCAAGTCGGATAGGTTTTGGTTAATAATATCGCGGCTAAAAAGTGTCCGCGAAAGAAATTACCCGGCAAATATAGTGAATTTTGACGTGTAAGCGGGCGAGATTGGGTAATATTTTGTAGCTTTACACAAATTTTTTCAGCATAAATAGACTATAACAGATATTATGAGTGCGATTTCCGATTTTTTCCACCGTAAGTCGGTGTGGGGCGTGATAGGATCGATAGCAGTTATTGCCGTGATAGCCATAGCGTTTTTCTATCCCGATAATTTCGAGGGCAACGTATTGCGTCAGCATGATATGGTGCAGGGTATGGCCAACGGACATGAGATAGAGATGTATCGTCAGGCCACAGGAGAGCAATCGCGGTGGACTAACTCGCTTTTTTCGGGTATGCCCACATTTCAGATAGCGCCCAGTTATGAGTCCAACAGTCTGTTTTCATGGATCGATACTGTAATGGGACTGGGACTGCCGCAGCCGTCCAATCTGTTGTTTATGATGATGGCCGGCTTTTTCATTCTACTCCTGGTGATGGGTATGCGCTGGTATATTGCGCTGATAGGTGCGGTGGCTTATGGGTTCAGCTCCTATTTTATCATCATCATAGGTGCCGGACATATCTGGAAGTTTGTCACTTTGGCCTATATCCCCCCTACGATTGCCGGACTGGTGCTCTGTTATCGCGGTCGCTTTCTTGTCGGAGGTGCAGTGACGGCTCTTTTCACCATGATGCAGATAGCAAGCAATCATGTCCAGATGACTTATTATTTCTTGCTCGTGATGCTGGCTATGGCGCTTGCATACTTGGTGATAGCCTATAAGCAGAAGCAGATACGCCGCTGGCTGATTGCCACCGGTGTACTCCTTGTTGCCGGTTCGGCCGGAGCTCTTGCCAATCTGCCAAGTCTTTATAACACCTATGAATATTCAAAGCAGACTATGCGCGGCGGTCACTCCGAGCTCTCGCGTGGCGACAGTGGCAATGCCACATCCGATGGTCTTGACCGCGATTATATCACGATGTACAGCTATGGTCGCTCCGAGAGTTTCTCGCTGCTTATCCCTAACGTCAAGGGTGGAGCATCGTTGCGTCCCGAGAAGGGAGATAACCGCCTGCTTACACTGGCTGACTTGCCTCAGGCACAGGAGATGTATCGCAGTGGAGCGCTCTCTGCCGATACTATGCAGGCTTTAAGCGGATTGACACAATATTTTGGTGAACCTGAGGGTACCAACGGCCCTGTCTATGTCGGGGCATTGATTTTCGCACTCTTCTTGCTTGGGTGTGTGATAGTGAAAGGTCCTGTCAAATGGGCGTTGCTGATCATGACCGTGCTGTCGATATTGCTTGCCATGGGGCGCAACTGTATGTGGCTTACTGATTTTATGCTTGATGTAGCTCCGATGTACAATAAGTTTCGCACCCCCGAGAGTATTCTCGTGATAGCAGAATTTACAATGCCGTTGCTGGCTATGCTGGGGCTGCAAAAGTTGCTGACGCCTCCGGCCTCCGATGCATGGACCACTTATCGCAGGCCGGTGCTTATATCTTTCGGTATCACTCTCGTGCTATGTCTTGCCGGAGTGATATTTCCTTCGGTCTATGGCTCTCCGCTCACGGAACCCGAGCTGATGCAAGGTTATGCCGGGTCAGCTTATTACCCTGCCATAGAGACTCTCCGTTACGCAATGGTGGCTGATGATTCCATGCGTTCATTCTTGATTGTAGCTGCCGGATTCGGTGTGTTGCTTCTTTATTTCAACAAAAAGGTAAATCTTACTGTGGCTGTGGCAGGTATAGCTCTTATAGTTGCGGGAGACCTTTATACTGTGGGCAAGCGATATATCGACCACGAATCATTCACCTTTTCCATGCCTTCCAATCCGCAAGGCATCATGCCTAAACCCGCTGATGAAATTATACTTGCCAATGACGCCCATCTGCGTCTGGCCGACGGAAACACTAATTACCGCGTCCTTGATCTGCGACGCTTTACCAGTCCGGAGCCATCATATTTCCATAAGATGATAGGCGGTTATCATGCGGCCAAGCTCACACGCTATCAGGATCTTATAGACTATTATTTCCTTTCCGGCCGTAATCCTGAAAATATGATTGATATGCTTAACACCAGTTTTATCATTCAGGATCCTGAGCAGGCTCCTATCTACAATGATGCCGCTTTGGGCAATGCGTGGCTGGTTGATAAAGTGAATTATACCACCACTCCCGATCAGGAGATTGCTGCTATCGAGCAGATAGATATTGCCCATGAGGCTGTGGCCGATGAATCGATGCGCAGTATATTGGGTGACTCGCGTCCCGTAGTGGAAGGCGATACCATATATGCCACCTCCTATGCTCCTAATCGTCTTACTTATAAAGCACGTACCACCAATGGCGGTGTAGCCGTGCTCTCCGAAGTTTATTTTCCGTGGGGCTGGAAAGCTACGGTCGACGGCAATCCGGTGGAGATAGGGCGTGTCAACTATCTGCTGCGAGCTCTCAACCTGCCTGCGGGCGACCATGATATAGAACTTTCTTTCGACCCCGATTCGCTCCATGTCACCGGTACCATAGCTACCATAGCCATCATCGCTATTTATCTTGCTCTCATAGCAGCTGTCGTTTTCGGGATTTTCCCCCGGCTGCGTCATTTACGCCGTTAGGCATCGCTAACTTCACGTTCATCGGATTCGATGGCGTTAATCTTTTGTAAGTAATGATATTCCAGGCTCTTATTGCTCCGCATCAGCGTTGGAAGGGGAGCTTGGGAGTTGTAGAGCCCCAGTTGCCGCGGTCGAGGGTGCGGTAGCCGATAGCTTCGCGCATGTGGTGGGGGAGAATGTCGGCCGAGCCGTCGAGGTCGGCTATCGTGCGGGCTACTTTCAGGATGCGGTCAAAGGCACGGGCGCTCATGTCGAGGCGCGTCATGGTATCGCGCAGCAGGGTCATGCACTCGTTCGACAGCGGTGCGTAGCGACGTAGCTGACGGGTATTCATCATGGCATTGCAGTGAACCGTAGGTTCATCGGCAAAACGCCTGGCCTGTATTTCACGGGCTGCTATTACGCGACGCCGGATTTCAGCCGACGGTTCTTCAGCCGCCGCCGAGGCTAAGTCATCAAAAGGCACGGGGAGAATTTCCACCTGCAGATCGATGCGGTCAAGCAGCGGACCGGAGATGCGCCCGAGATATTTTCTTACGGCTCCGGGCGGGCATTGACACTGTTTTGTGGGGTGATTGTAGTAGCCGCACGGACAGGGATTCATACTTGCCACAAGCATAAAGCCGGCCGGATAGTCTATCGAGTATTTGGCGCGTGATATGGTGATGTGGCGGTCTTCAAGTGGCTGGCGCATCACTTCGAGCACTGAGCGGTTGAACTCCGGAAATTCATCGAGAAACAAAATCCCGTTATGGGCAAGTGAAATTTCTCCCGGCATAGGGTTGGTGCCGCCGCCCACCAGTGCTACCGGAGAGATGGTGTGGTGCGGCGAGCGAAATGGCCGTATGGTCATCAGTCGCGAGCCGCGGGCAAGTTTGCCGGCCACAGAATGAATTTTGGTAGTTTCGAGCGCTTCGGCCGGAGTCAGAGGGGGTAATATAGATGGAAGTCGTTTGGACATCATTGATTTACCTGATCCGGGAGGGCCTACCAACAGTATATTGTGTCCGCCTGCGCAGGCCACTTCAAAGGCACGTTTCACCAGTGGCTGTCCTTTTACTTCGGAGAAATCAAAGGGAAATTCGGTAACCTCGGCTGCAAAATCTTTGGATATATCGGTCGGTGTAGGGGCTATAGCTGATTCATCGGCGAGGAATTGGAGTACCTGAGCCAGAGATTCGGCACCTATTATGGTAAGACCTTCGACCACGGCGGCTTCATCGGCATTGGCTTTGGGAAGCACCAGCCCTTTGAAGCCTGTTTGGCGAGCGAGGATAGCCATGGGTAGAATGCCCCGCACAGGCATCAGGGTGCCGTCAAGAGAAAGTTCTCCCACAAACATATAATCGTTAAGTCGTTCTACAGGAGCTTTTTCGGAGGCGGTGAGAACACCTATGGCTATAGGCAGGTCGTAGGCTGCACCCTCTTTTTTGATGTCGGCGGGCGAAAGGTTGACCACGATTCGGCGCCGGGGGAAGTCTATCCCGGTGTGTGACATGGCGGCCATGACCCGCTGATAGCTTTCTTTGACTGCCGTATCGGGTAGCCCGACCATATTGAATGATATGCCGAAATCGGAAGCTACTTCTATGGTTACTTGCAGTGCGTCAATGCCTTGTAGGGCTGCCGAATAGATTTTTACGAGCATGGCAGTGAGAGTTTTACTTGTTGATGCGCTTGGTGATGGTGTCGACAGCCACACTGATGGCCGAGCCTCGATATATCTGCTGGCCTTCGCGATCGAGCAGCAGTATGTAAGGGGAGCCGGGGATACCTACGCGGAAGAATGTCGACGAGGCTATAATGGCCGGCGACCAGGCGCGGATCCATTTGGCCGAGTCACTGGCTATGGATGCTTGCCATGAGGCTGAGTCGGGAGCGGTGGAGATTTCTATCAGGCGCACGCGAGCCGATATTTTTTCATCATTTTGCAGCGTTTTCAGCTGTGGTATGATGCTGTCGCGGGCTTGCTTGTTTTCACCTAAAAATGCCAGCAGGTTAAGCTCATGGGTGCGAGGAGAGACATAGCGGGTGGAGTCGGGACCCAGATAGAGTGTGAAGCCTGTGAGGGGTTCGGGATTGGTGATGGGTAGCAGTTGCGGTGCAAGTGTAGAGTTGAAGTTCTGCAATATGGCTTGAGTGCGTGCCTGGGGAGCTAAAAGAGACAGTAAGGAGTCAGCTTGTGGCTCAAATCCGCGAGTGCGGTAATAGAGCACCAGCAACGCTCCTGAAGTCACATCAGCAGTGTTATTGCCTACATAGGTGGCTATTGCGGAGTTAACGGCTACATCGGTGGAGTCGGTGAGTGTGGTGCGATTTTCACGAATCCATTGAGCCAGGCGTTCTGATGCACTGCTTCCTTCGATTTTATTTTTGTCAGGGTCGGAGGGATTGGATCGTAGGGTGATTTTCTGACCGTTTTCTACAATGAGAGCTGCGCATAGGGTGCCGTCGGCCAAAGTGATGGTGGCCAGCGAGGGCTCCGAAGCTGAAGCATTGAATGTAAAATTATCATCGACCGGTGTTGCGGTCAGTTGGCAAAGTTTCCCTCCGGCATAGTAAGTGAGTGTGACAGGACGCGAGCCAATGCCTTCTACATGGCCGGATATAGTAAATCGGGGTTCAGAGTCGCATGAGGCCAGCGCCAGAAGCGCGGTGATAAGCAGAAAGATTGATGACGTACGCAGCATGAAAATGTGATTGATTGGCAGGAAAATTAGTTGATGTTCAGCCTACTATCATCAGAAAGTTGAAAGGCATGAACATGACCCCGAGCGATATCGACACGATGACCCACATTTCGGCTATCGATGAGGCTTTACGTGCTTTTTCATCTTCACCGTTTTCATAGGCGGGAGTGACTTGTAGAGCGTAGATCAAAGCCACGATGCCTGCGATAGTAAAGAAGAAAATAAGGCACACAATCGACCACGCTAAGTAGCTGTGAGGTTTGTTGATGTCCGTTTTAACTACAGGGGCTGCCACTGTGGCGCTTGCAGGTTGTGCAGCCGGCGACAGTTCACATTCGCGTGGGCTGAGTGCCGGAGCCAGTGAGGCTATGGTGCACGCTTGTTGCCATGAAGCAAGCCCCTGATGCCACACGAGAGTCTCGGGTCGAAGGGGCTGCTTCAGTGTTTCTTCAAGGGTCAGCGGGCCGGTCTTTTGGCCGTTGATGATAATCCAATAAAGCATGGGGGCAATCAGAAAAATTTAGTGGGAGTGCCGAGTATGTCGGAAAGAAGATTGTTGGCCAGGCGGCTTGCTCCGATGCGGAAATACTCGTTGTTAAGCCATTTGTCGCCGAGCACGGCTTTGACTATGCAGTAGTAGCCGAGGGCTTCTTCTGTAGTGCTCACGCCACCTGCGGGCTTGAAACCCACCATGCGGCCGGTCTTGTCGAAATATTCCTTGATGCACTTACACATCACATAAGCAGCTTCGAGCGATGCGCCGGAAATCTCTTTGCCGGTGGAAGTCTTGATGAAGTCGGCGCCTGAATACATGGCCAAAATTGATGCGGCGCGTATGTTTTCTGCCGTCTTGAGTGCTCCGGTTTCGAGTATCACTTTGAGATGGGCATCGCGGCAGGCGTGTTTGATTTCCGATATCTCGTCGCACACCTCTTCCCAGTCACCGTCGAAGAAGTTGCCCAGATTGAGCACGATATCGATTTCATCGGCACCACCTTCTACAGCCAGCGCGGTTTCGGCTACTTTTACTTCAGGAAATGTCTGTGACGAGGGAAATCCGCCGGAAACGCAGGCAATATTTACTTCCGACACATCGAGCACCGTGCGCACCACTGGTGAGAAACAGGGATATACGCAGATAGCTGCCACATTGGGCAAATCTCCGTGTTCCTGCTCGAAATCATTGACGCGTTCGGTAAATTTAGCCACCGATTGCTGTGAATCGGTCGATTTCAGAGTGGTCAGGTCGATGCAGTTGAAGAGAAATTTGTAGACGTCGGTCGTGCGGGCCGCTTCGATGTTGTCGCTGATTATTTTTTCTACTTCAGCTCTCACTTTGTCATCGTCGGTGGTGACTTGGCTTTGAGCCACGGTGTCATGATATTTGTCAGTCATAGTCGTTGATGTGTTTATATTGTTTTTGTATTCAGTTGATTACGCTTGATTTGTGAGCTTTGGGTTTGATTTGTGCCGCTCAATATCTCTAATGTTTTTCTTATGCAGATTGTTCGTGAAAGCTGTAGTCAGATCCACACCCTCCTGATTGGCTATGGCGGCTATCACCCACAGCATATCGGCTAATTCATCGGCCAGATCGGCGTGTTCGCCCGGCTTCCACGACTGGTCTCCGTGGCGGCGCGCCATTATCCGGGCCACTTCGCCGGTCTCTTCGGCTAAGATGGCCATATTGGTCAGTGGCGAGAAATATTTTACTCCCGGCCCTGTAATCCATTGGTCAACGGTCTGTTGTATTTTGGCTAATGTGATATTTTCATCAGTGTTTGTGGTCATTCGCGCAGTCGTGTGTCGATTATTATGGTTACGGGGCCATCGTTGACTAAGCTCACCTGCATATCGGCGCCAAATACACCCATAGCCGTGGGCTTGCCTAAAGAGTGGCTTATCATGTCGCAAAACAGCTTGTAGAGCGGTGCGCTTTCAGCCGGAGCCGCAGCGCGTATGTAGCTTGGACGGTTGCCTTTGCGGGTCGAGGCGGTGAGGGTGAACTGGCTTACGCACAGCACTTCTCCGCCCACATCTTTCACCGAGAGGTTCATCACGCCCGAATCATCGTTGAATATCCGCAGAGCCGTGAGTTTGTCGCAAAGCCGGCGGGCATCGTCGGCCGTATCGCCCGTTTCCACTCCTGCAAGCACAAGCAGTCCGTGTCCTATCGAACTGTGAAGCTGTCCGGCTATGCTTACCGATGCGGAGGTGACGCGCTGTATGACTATTCTCATCGTTCTGTTTTCAGGGAGTGTATATGCTACAAAATTAACAAATATCGCGTCATTGTCAAGCATGATAAGGAAAAATTAATAAATTTGCATATCCGTAGTAAAAATTAATCATTCTGTCATGAAATTTAATAAGTCTGTTTTTGCAATGATAATCATGGCGTTATTGCCTTGGCAGGTAGTCGCGTCTATGCAGCGTGAGTATGTTGAACCTACTGATACAGCCCGGGTGGATATGTCGGCATGGGCTTCGGCTCCCGCTTCTCCCGTGGTCAGCTGGGTGCCGAAAGATACACATTACAGGCAGCACAGTTTCGTGGCGGTAAGTCCATGTGCCGATACTCTCCTGCAGGCTTGGCGCGGAGAGCGGTTGGGGCTGGAAGCGCTGGTTCAGACCCGTGTGCCGCTCACGGATGTCAGAGTGTCGGCTTCCGTAAAGGCTCCGCTTCAATGTGAGGCGGCTCTGATGCGATATGTCACTTCCACAGCCTGGCGTGCGTGCGGCTATCCTTCCGATACGCTTCCCACTTTCACTGTGCCGGATATGATTGACCTTCCCGGTACGGCGGCGGATATGCCGGCCGAATCCGTCCGCCCGCTTTGGTGTAAGGTAGAGGTGCCTGCCGATGCTGCCCCCGGTGACTATGAGCTGACTCTCACCGTCACGGCATCATCGCGGGTTATCGCCACACTCAAGGCCACCGTAAAAGTGTGTGACCGCACCTTGCCTCCCCCCGCCGAATATGCCTTTTATCTCGATATGTGGCAGCAACCCTATGCCGTGTCACGGTATTATGGAGTTGAACCCTGGAGTGAGGAGCATATAAATCTGTTGCGTCCGTATCTTAAGATGCTTGCACGTGCAGGGCAGAAAGCCGTGTCAGCCGTGTTGTTCTATGAGCCGTGGGGCGAACAGAGCCACGATAAATTTGAGCCTATGGTACGTACAGTCCGTCGTGCCGACGGTAGCTGGAGTTATGATTATACTGTATTTGACCGGTGGGTGTCGCTTCTTGCCGAGGAGGGTATAACGGGTGATATAGAGTGTTTCTCCATGGTTCCCTGGGAGATGCGTTTCCGTTACGAAGATGAGGCCTCGGGCGAACAGCGCTTTCTTGAGGCGAAGGCGGGCAGCGATGAATATCGCGATTTGTGGACATCGTTTCTGCAGTCGTTTGCCTCTCATCTGCGTGAGCGCGGGTGGTACGACCGCACCATGATAGCCATGGACGAACGCGGTCTTGAGGATATGCTTGCAGCCTATCAGATAGCTCAGGAAGCAGTGCCGGGCATAGCTATGTCGCTGGCAGGCAGTTATCACCCCGAATTGGTCGATAAGCTCCGCAGCTACACACTCATCAAGGGTGACTTCTTCCCCTCACGGGTGCTTCACGACCGTCGGGAGCGCGGTCAGTTGACGCTGATGTACACCTGCTGCGCCACTCCCGCTCCGAGCCAGTTCAGCAACAGTGACCCTGCCGACGGGGCTTATCTGCCGCTATATGCCACTGCCACAGGTCACGACGGGTATCTTCACTGGTCGTTTATGAATTGGCACGATAATCCGCTCGAAGACTCGCGCTTCCGTATGTTTGCGCCCGGCGATACCTTTATGGTCTACCCCGACGGTCGCACTTCCATACGCTATGAACGCATGGTAGAAGGTGTGCAGATGTCGGAAAAATTGCGCCTGCTGCGCAGCGAATTTATGCGTAAAGGTGATGTGGAAGCTCTCGCACTGCTTGAGGAAGCATTGCTGCCCATTCGTTCAGGCGCTCTCAATTCGTGGACTCCCACTTCGCAGACGGTTACCGACCTGCAGCGTGATATCGAATCCCTGAGTATCAGATGAAATTATGGTGGTCTGTGGCTAATTCTCGCGGTTTTTTCCGGCGAGCATGCCACAGGCGGCCATTATATCCTCACCGCGCGAAGCGCGTATGGTGGCAGTGACGCCGCTCTGGTTGAGAGTATCGCGAAATGCGGTCATGCGTCGTTCGTCGCTTGCGGGCAGATCGGTGTCAGGTATGGTGTGGAAACGTATCAGGTTTACACGGCATTCCACCCCATGCACCAATCTTGCTAAAGCCCGCGCATGGCGGGCATCATCATTAAGTCCGCCCCACAGTATATATTCCAGGCTCAGCCGGCGCTGGTGCCGCCAGTCGTAGCTGCGAAGAAGCTCCATCACCTTGGTCAGCGGGAAAGCCTTTTCCACCGGCATCAGTTCGGCGCGTTCTTCTGCGAAAGGCGAGTGGACGCTGATGGCTATATGCACCGAGGTCTCATCAAGCAGTCGGCGCAGATTGTCAAGTTTGCCAATGCTCGACACAGTGATGCGTTTCGGACTCCATGCCATACCCCATTTTGAGGTAAGTACCTCTATGGCAGCTTTTACGGCTTCGTAATTGTCCATCGGCTCCCCCATGCCCATAAACACTATGTTGGTCAGTCGCTGCGACTCGTCCACGCTCAGCACCTGATTGATGATGTCGGCAGCCGGGAGATCGCCGTGCCACCCCTGGCGTCCGGTCATACAAAACCGGCAATTCATCTTACAGCCCGCCTGCGAACTGACACATAGCGTGGCTCTCTCGCCATCGGGTATCATCACGGCTTCGATATCGCGGTTGCCTTTGCCGTCAAAGAGATATTTCACCGTGCCGTCCACCGACTCCACTCTTAGTTTCGGCTGTCGGCGTCCCACGCAGTAGGAGGCTTTCAGCCGTTCGCGCCCGGCTTTCGACAGGTCAGTCATCATATCTATGTCCGTTACGCGCTTGTCGTAGAGCCATCGTGCCATCTGCTTGCCGCTGAAGACCGGGAGACCTGCTCCTAAGGCTATCTCGCGCAGTTCGGCTTCGCTTTTGCCAAGCAGAGGGATAAGTCGGTTTTCACTGTTCATATATATTAAGGTGTGAATTTCGTCGGTTTTACCTGCAAAAATATATAAATCCGCCAAATGTTAAAGCAATCGTTTATAATTTTTATAATCTTTTTACACTAATTCTATTGATAATTAATTATTTGTGATTAATTTTGTAATGCGAAAAGAAACACACACATATATATTTATTCCTATCGCATATTGTTATAAACCTTTATCCCCGTATTGCGGGTCAAAAACACACACTCTCTCCATTTATGTCTATCCACCCATATTATAATCAATGCATTTTCCTGCTACATCGTTTGTCGCCGACAGATGATGAGGATTTTATATACTTGAATTTTGGTTATGAGGGAGGTGCGCTTCTGTGAAGAAGTGCATCTCATGTTTTGGGGGCTGCTTGTGCTGTTTTAGGGATTATTTGAAAAATATTAGTTAAGATGTTAAAACGAGAAAAAATGCTAAAAAACCAACAAAAATCTCCATAATTATTTATATCTTTGCCATGATAATGTATTGTGTATTAATGTGTCCTTAGCTTAACGCGCTGATAGGCAGGTGTTAAGTTCTGCAAAAGGACACTTGTGAAAATCCCTGTACGAGAGAGCTCGCGGGGTCTGTTGCTGTCATTTTGCCTGTCAATCCTGTTTTTTTAACCAATCTAACTGAACAATCACAAATAGTAATTTTTAATACCTTATGCTAAAACCAATCAAATCAGTAAGCAAACTTATCTTATTCGCTTCCTTGATAGGTGTCATCGCTGCTCCTGACTTCGTGAAGGCAGAGCCGGTGGCTGCAGCTGTTCCGCAGGCTACAAGCGCTGCTACAGGTGTGATCAAAGACGAATTTGATGACCCGATGATCGGTGCTACCGTTCGTGTTGCAAATGACCCCAAACAAGGCGCATCAACCAACATCGACGGTGAATTTCGCATTCCTAATGTGAAAAACGGCGCCAAGTTGACAATTTCAGCAGTCGGCTACAAGACTATCGAAGTGGTGTGGGACGGTACACCCATCGATCTGGCTATGAAGCTCGACACCAAGACACTCGATGAGGTGGTTGTAACCGCCATGGGTATTCAGCGTGAAGAAAAGACGTTGACCTATGCCGTGCAGACCATCAAGAGCGATGAGGTTACCCGTATCAAGGAGACTAACTTCGTCAACGCTCTCCAAGGTAAGAGTGCCGGTCTTACCATTACTCCTAACAACTCCGGTGCCGGCGGCGGTGCTTCGCGTATCGTGCTCCGTGGTTCCACTTCTATTCTCGGTACTAACCAGCCGCTTCTCGTAGTTGATGGTGTGCCCCTGTCATCAGGTGCCGAAAATCAGGCTACTGACTTCGGTGTGGGCGGTTCTAAATCCGGTGATGACCTCCTCTCTACCATTAACCCCGAGGACATCGAGAACATGACCATTCTTAAAGGTCCTAACGCTGCTGCCCTCTATGGTAGCCGCGCCAACAACGGTGTTATCGTCATCACCACCAAATCAGGTGCCACAGGTGCCGTCAAAGTCGATATCTCCAGCTCGACTTCTATCGACTGTATCGCTCTTTATCCCCGTCAGCAGCAGCTTTACGGTATCACCAACACCGGTACTTACGCTCACAGCCAGTACACCGGCTGGGGTCCCAAGATCGGTACCCGTGACCCCGATGATGTTGCCGCCAACCCATGGCTTATGAATGGTGCGCGCGAAACTGTTAAAGACTTCTTCCAGACCGGTGTTACCCTCAACAACGGTATCACTCTTTCCGGCGGTACTGAACTTTCACGCACCTATTTCTCCTACAATAATACTTATCAGTCAGGAGTGATGCCGCACAACAAATTCGTGCGTAACAACGTCATGTTGAAAGAATCTTTCTCACTCTTCAACAAGAAAGTCAACGTCAGCGCCTCTCTTAACTGGATTCACCAGACCACTGAAAACGGTCCTGTGGTAGGTAAAGCGCTTTCATCGCTGCTCGGTATCTATCGTGCTCCCGCCGATGTGGATATGCGCTACTTCAAAAACAACTATAAGCATATCGGTGTGGCAGGTGAACGTTGGACCAACCCCGATGGCGACGGTGATGGTAACCGCAAACTTATCGGCCAGCCCGTGCAGACTTGGCCTTGGGCTTCCGACTACCTCAACAACCCATTCTGGCTCAACAACATGATTGATGACGAGGTTACCCGCGACCGTATCATCGGCAACCTCACCATCGACTGGACCATCTGGAAAAACCTCAAACTCCAGTCACGTCTGAGCGTCGATATGGTTATGGACCACAGTCTTAACGAAGAATATGCTACCGTACAGCGTGCGGCTTTCGACTACAAAGGCGGTAAATATTATTCTTCCAACAGCCGTTCAAGCGACATCTACAATGACTATATGCTAACCTGGAACGACCGCTTTGCCGATAAGATTGACGTAAACGTGGCGTTCGGTGGTAGTTTCACCCGTCATTACAGCCGCAGTACATCTATCTTCACCGGTATCGACACATCAGGTGTGCCTAATGCATTCCTCCCGAGCAATGCCAATAAGAAACTCAACGGCGTAAGTGTAGGTTCTGCTACTTCCGCTTCCGACTCATGGGACTACACCGACTGGAGTTCCGCTCTCTTCGGAACAGTGTCTGTGGGCTTGTGGGACAAGGTCTACATCGACGGTAGCTACCGTCGTGACTGGTGCCAGGCATTCCAGCAGTTTACCGATAAAGGCGACTATATGTCGTTCGGTTACTACTCTGTCGGTGCCAACGTTCTCATCGACAAATTCTTCAGCGAGCCGCTCAGCTGGCTTGACCAGTTGAAATGGCGCGGCAGCTACTCTGTAGTAGGTAACGCGGTGCCCAACCAGTTCTTCGGTCGTCAGACTATCAATTTCGGCGACGGATCTATTTCTACCCGTCCGCTTCTCTTCGACGACCCCAAACCCGAGACCACCAAGGCATTTGAAACCGGTATCGATGCTTGGCTTTTCAACAACAAGTTCAATATCGACCTCACATACTATAATTCTACTCTCGAAAACCAGTTCCTCCGCATTGCCACTCCTATCGGCAGCAAGCCTATCAACACCGGCCGTATCCGCAACCAGGGTGTTGAAATCTCTGCAGGCTACCGCTGGGCTATCAACCGCGACTGGACTTGGCAGACCAACGTCAACTTCGCTTACAATGACAATAAGATTCTCGAAACCTATATGCAGGAAAATGGTGTACCTTACATCTATGAGTCCACACAGAACGGTTTCTCAATCAAATGGCTTGAAGGCGGACGCTACGGCGATATCTATGTTAACTCCTGGGACCGCGATGCCAACGGCCACATCAACGTGACCTACAACCGCGATGCCGAAGGTAATATCGACTACAGCACCTCAGTGCCGAGCCGTGTCAAGAACAATCTCTACGATACTTATGTAGGCAACACCACTTCTCCCTATACCTTGGGTTGGAGCAACACATTCACTTGGAAAAACTTCACTCTCTACTTCCTCATCGACGGACGTATCGGCGGTAAAGTGATGTCGCTTACTGAAGCAGACCTCGACCGTTTCGGTGTATCAAAACGCTCCGGCGACCTGCGTGCCGCAGCTGAAAGCAATCCCGACCTGATGTGGTACAGCAGCACCGGCGACCCCGTGCACCTGATGTATCTCCCCGACGGTTCAGGCAATAAGATCAGTGTGCGTCAGTATCTCGAAACCACCGGTGGTAATCCTATGGAAGACTATGTATACGATGCTACAAACTTCCGTATGCGCGATATTTCGCTCTCTTACACCATGCCCAACCTCTTCGGTGCTTCCAAAGGTATGACCGCTCAATTCTCGGTTAAGAACGCATTCTTCCTTTATAAGAACGCTCCCGTTGACCCCGACATCTCTGTATCGGCTGCCAACGGTCTCTCAGGTATCGATTCTTACGCGCTGCCTACCCTGCGTTCTTACTGCATCACTTTGAAATTTAATTTCTAATTTAATCTGAATCTATCACAATGAAAAAGATATTAATATCACTTGGAATAGCGGGTATGGCTGCTTCGGCGCTATTCTCACTCAGCTCCTGCGGTGATGAGCTCGCTGCTTATCCCTGGATTGTTGCGGAAGATGGTCCTGCAACAGAAGAAGATATTTCAGAAAAGGATATGGGTGCACTGGAGGCTCAGATGCTTTCAGCTCTGCCCCAGATGCTCAAATACTTTAAGGTAAATGAATCAGGTGGTCACGGTTATCAGTATTCACGTCTTAATAGTATCGATAACTATGCCGGCTACTGGACCACTACTAAAGCCAACTTCATGTTCGGTCCGGCGCTCGCCACTCTTTATACCGACAATAATGGTTATCTCGGTGGCCCTTGCGACCATGAAGTATTCTCGCTCAGCTACTCAGCTATTCACTTCTGGAATAAGGCCGAGTATACCGTTGTCGATGGTAATGGTAAGGAGTCTAAAGTGCTTCAACCCCGTCCTGAATGGCGTGCTCTCGCCCTCATAGCTCAGGGCTATGCCGCTCACGAGATTATCGACTTCTACGGTTGCTGCCCCTTCAATGACTGGCGTAACAAAAAGTCGACCATGCCTCTTAACTATGAGGCAGGCCCCGAAGTCTACAAACAGATTTTCGCTGACCTCGATGAGGCTATCGCCACACTCAAGAAAGCTCAGCCTTCACCTGCCGATATGCGTCGTGTCGAAGGTATCGTTCCTGAAAAAACTTTCTCAGGCAACGACTGGCGCAATTGGGTGAAACTCGCCAACTCCATCAAGCTCCGTATGGCCATGAATATGGTTGACTATGTCGACCCCGACCCCGTTTACGGCCCCGACAGCAAGCCCTTCGTTTCCAAGAATATCGCTGAAGAAGCTGTGGCTGATGAAATCGGCGTATTTACCGATGCCGACCCCCGCGATTTCGGTTACCATCTTGAGCAGACAAGCTGCGTATGGTATCAGATTGGTAACGGCTGGAATGACCTCCGTCTTTGCGCTTCTCTTGAAAACATCCTCAAGCACTTCAAGAGCCCGCTGCTCGATGCCTGGTTTGACAAAAACTCTTCTCCCATCAAAAACGCCAAGGGCGTTCCCGGTCCCAATGGTGTTTACGGTGTGCGTATCGGCCTGATGATGGAAGATACCGGCGCCCCCACTTCCGGTGGCTACGGTCCTTTCGGTCAGCTCTCCACTCGTTTCCAATACATGGGTCAGCCTTATTTCAAACGCACGGAAGGCCTTATGCTTATGGCTGAAGGTGCTCTCCGCGGCTGGAACATGGGTGGTACCGCAAAAGATTTCTATGAAAGAGGTATCCGCCTTTCTCTTAAGGAGAATGCTGAATATCCCGATGTAAACATCACCGATGACCAGATTGAAAAATATCTCAAGCAGGATGAGCTTCCCGCTGTGGAATATCGCGATTATTACAACCGTGGCAACGACATTCCCGGTCGTGTGACTTGCGGTGTGGCTTGGAAAGAATCTGACTCCAACGAGCTCAAACTTGAAAAAATCATCACTCAGAAATATATCGCCAACTTCCCGATGGGTGCCGAGGCTTGGACTAACTACCGTCGTACCGGATATCCCCGTCTGTTCCCGCCTAAGTTCAACAACATGGCTAACGTTGACGCCGAGATGCAGATACGTCGTCTTCCCTATGTGGCTAACCCCAACAATGCTGCTGAAATCGCTCAGATTACTGAGCTTATGGGAGGTTCCAACGACTGTGGTACACGCGTATTCTGGGATGTTAACTCTGTCAACTGGGCCAAAGATGAGAATGGTCAATATATTCCCAATAATAACCTCTAATACTGAATTTGACTCATGAAACTTATCAATAAGATATTTTTAGGAACTGCCGCCCTTACTCTCATGGCCGGCTTCCAGTCATGTAACGATGACGATGAGACCACATTGGAGGGCGCAAAGACTGTATATATCGAAATCACTCCTTCCGATATCAGCTTGTCGCCCGGCGACCAGTTGGCTCTCAGCTGCCGCGTAACCAATGGCTCGGGTGATGTAATCGACACTCCCGTTACCTGGAGTGTGCTTGACGAAACCGTTGCCGAAATTATTCCCGTCTATGAAGAGATTACTGAAGAAATCGAAGTACCCGTGACCGGTGACGACAATGAAGGCGATGAAAGCGAAACTGCTGCCGAAGGCGATACCGAAGATGTGGAAGGCGACGATGACACAAGCAAGACCGAGACAATTACCATTACTAAAGATGGTGATTTCCTCTACTATGCCGTGCGTGCGCTCAAAGGTTCTCAAGGCAAGCAGACCCTCGTACGCGCCACTCTGGAGGACGGTCGCTATGCCGTGGCTCCTCTCAACGTAGTTTCCGGCAGTGTCGATGGCGCTCTTACCCTTATTACCGAAAAGCGCCGTTCTTACACCGACGATGGTTTCGATACCGTGTGGGTGAAAGTAACTCCCGTGTCGCTTCTCGAAGACTGCCAGCTTTCTTACAAAGCTGAATTTACCAAGGTTTATGCTGAAGACAAGACCGACACCGGCGGTAAGTTTGAATTCCTTGAAGGATACGACATTGTCTATGGTGCCGATGTCTACGACAAACCTCCGTATAAGCTCACAGAAAATGATGCTGCCCGCACCGAGATGAAAGATTGGGTAGGCGTGGTATATCGTGCTCCCCGTATGGTAGGCGAAGCTGTAATCACCGTCTCTCTCAGCGACGGCGAGAGCTCCTCAGAAGTTGAAGCCAACGTGCTTGTCGCTCCCAAGGTGTCTCCCGGTTTTGAAGTCAACGGCGAACGTCCTCTCCCACAGGAGCCCAATCCATCTAATATCAAGCAGACACTGATTAATGTCTCTATGGACATCAATTCATCTTACAAATTGGGTGTATGTCTTGGCGTTATCGGTCAGGCTCATACCGTAGATATCGAGAATGCAATTGCTTGCGAGGACAATGGCCTGTTCAAATGGGATGTTAACGGAAGCAGTGTGCTTGTCAAAGGTATCGAATATGACCTTGAATATCCGGTCGGTCAGGCTTATCCGCAAGGTTATGTGTCATACTTGCTCCTTGAGTCCGGTATCCGCGAAGGTCTCGCAGTCATTACTTATACTATGCCCGACCAGGTGCTTACCTGTAACCTCACTGTTGAAAACTTTGCCGTATCTCACCCTGTCGAACGAGTTATTATCCGTGAGCTCTCAGTTGACAACAACGATGGTGTAATCGTCACCGGTAAGGAACTTGATGAACGTACATTCGTCATTGGTGAAAACGATAATGCCACCCTCGAGATTCTTGTAGCGCCTGAAGACGCTAACGATTTCCATGAAGTGGATGTTGTATCTTCTGATCCTTCTATTATCGAAGTTGAGCCTAAAGTGGATGGCGAAGGCTATAACCGCAAGTTTACAGCTAAGAAGCCGGGTCAGGCCGTCATCACAGCTTCCGCTCTCGATAAGAGCAAGACCATGATTGCTTATGTGGTCGACAAAGTGCTGGCTGTTAATCTTGATGACGCTCCTGCCAAGATTATGAAGGGCGACGTGGTGGAAATTTCTGCCAACGTGCGTATGAAATCGGAAACTGACAATTGGATTCCCCAGTGTGAGTTTACTGTTGATGATCCGTCTATAGCCTCTATAGAGAATGTTGCCGGCAAGCCCAATGTGGTTCGCCTCACTGCTTTGGCTGAAGGCGTGGTTACTCTGGGTGTGACTTGTGACGGTGTTACCGCTACTCCTGTTTCCATCGAAGTCTTAGATTCATCAGATACAACCATCACCACCGAGGATACAAAAGAAGTTATTCTTACATTCGAGGATGAGGTTGCAGGTCTGTACATAACGTCTAAAGATTCTGAAAGTGATTACGACCTCTTCACTGCTGAAGACCTTGAGCGCGAAGACGTTTATGGCGACTATGAATATGAGGATATATATGTGAAATTCAAGGGCGCCGGGTATAGCGGTGCTAAACTGTCCTTTACAGTCACTGCCGACCCCGATGATGACGAGTATGTATTTATCAACGGTACTGTAACTCTCCCCAACGGTTCTGTAGTTACATTCTCTAATCTCCGCGCAATCCTCGAGCAATAATGATATAGCTTTCGCTATTCTCAATATCAAGGAGTCTGCCACCCGGCAGGCTCCTTTTTTTATACAACACCACCGAAACAACGGCTATTTGGTTAATAAACATTAAATATTTTGCAATTATTTGGTTTTCGGTATATTACGTATTATCTTGCATTATCAATCATATATCTCAATATCTTGTTGTAATGAATCTCCGATTTTTATTGCCTGTAATAGCTCTCATTGGAGTAACCGCTTCCTGCAGCGATGAAATCTCCGCACCCAACCCCGAGCCTGTTCCCGTCTATGAGGTTCTGACTTTAATCACCGAGAGCAAGCATTCGCATTCTACCACCGGCTTCGACACAGTGTGGGTAAAACTTAATTCCGGCGCGGAGGTTAAGGCTGCTAAAGTGACCTATAAAACTAAAATCACTCAGCAATACTCCGAAAATACCGGCGATAATACATGGGATTTTGAATTTCCCCCCCCAAGGGATCCGATATAGTTTATGGTATCGACCTCTACGACAAGCCACCTTATAAAACCGCTACATCTTCGGCTGCCCGCGATGAAATGAAAGATTGGGTAGGTGTGGTATATAAAGCTCCTCATGGGGTTGCTAAGGCCACTCTCACGGTGACTGTCGACGATGGTAAAAATGTATCGACTGTAGAAGCAGATATAGTGGTAACTCCGGAAGCCTTTGTGCAATTTATTTTTTCTGAGGATGCCTTTCCCCATGATAGGTTTCCCGGTTCTTGTTATTCAGAACAGTCTATGGATATCAATACCACGGCAAGACTTCGAGCTTCTGTTTTTCCTAAATACGAAAACGATTTGGAGGCCGTCATTGAGGCATACAAGGCCGGATTGTATAAATGGGAAATAAATGGCGATTGTGTGGAAATAAAAGGAGAGGAATATGGTGGATTATGTGAGCAAAACACTTCTTCTTCATATTCTCATGCAGGATTTTATTCCTATTTGACCATTGAATCCGGCACTACCGAAGGAGACCTCGATATTTCGTTCTCCACTCTTTATCATACTTGTCATTACAATCTTAGTGTTGAGAATTTTGCCGAATGGCACCCGGTCGACCGGGTTATTATCCGTGAGCTTTCATCTGACAACAATTATGGTGGAATCATCGAAGGTAAGGAACTTGATGAACGTACATTTGTTATTGGTGATCCTTATATTGTCAGACTTGAAGTTCTTGTATATCCTGACCTGTCCTATGTATATTATGATATTGAAGTCGTATCTTCCGACCCTTCTATAATCGACGTTGCCCCTAAGGAATATGGCGATGGTTTCAACCGTATCTTCATAGCTAAAAAGCCCGGTCAGGCTGTTATCACGGCTACAGCGGGTGGGAAGAGCAAGACCATGACGGCCTATGTGGTCGACAAAGTGAGGCGCATTTCTTTCTTTGACGCTCCTGTCAAACTCATGAAGGGCGACGAGATGGAAATTGCTGCTAATGTGCGTATGTCGTCAGGTTCTGATGAATGGATACCTCAGTGTGAATTTACCGTAAGTGACCCTTCCATTGTTTCTGTCGAAAATGTTGCCGGCAAGCCTGATGCTGTCCGTCTCACCGCATTGACTCCCGGGAAGACAACTCTAACGGCGACTGCCGACGGCGTCTCTTCCAATTCCGCTACCATAGAGGTATTAGATACGGCCGATTTTACTATCACCAATGATGATGTTGAATCTGCAGATTTTTACTTAGATAGTCCATATGCAGATTTCGGCATTTCATTTAATGATGGGACATGCTTTGTTATAAGCGGAGATTATAAGCACGATAGCGGAAATATATATGGTGATTATAGTATTGATCACCCGGATATGGTAGATTTCAAAGGAGCTGATATTGATGATGGCAGGCTATCTGTCACGGTCACCGCCGACCCCGACGATGAGGAGTATGCATATGTCAACGGTACCGCTACCCTATTGCCTTATGGCATGATAATAACTTTCTCCAATCTTCGCGTCCTATTCAAGCATTATTAGTTCCACATAATTCTTTTTCATCATTCATATCTCACCATCTCTAAATCCTGTTACCATGAATATCCGACTTTTCTTGGCAATGTTAGCCTTAACCATTGTTACCGCTTCATGCAGCGATGAAATCTCCGCACCCAACCCCGAGCCTGTTCCCGTCGATGAGGTTCTGACTCTCATCACTGAGAGCAAGCAGTCTTATGAGAGCCTCGGTTTCGACACCGTATGGGTGAAAGTTAATCCTGTCTCTCTGATTTCTACGGCTAAAGTGACGTATTCTGTCAAAATCACTGAGAAATATTCTGAAGATGTCAATGGTGATATTTGGGATTTTGTATTTCCCGAAGAAGGTGCCGACATAGTTTATGGTCGTGACTTTTTTGACAAGCCTCATTATTTATCCGATAATCAGCCTCGGACTGATATGATGGATTGGGTAGGCGTGGTATATCGGGCTCCGCGGGGTGTGGGCAAAGCCGTACTTACTGTGGCTGTCGACGATGGTAAAAATGTATCGACAGTTGATGCCGAAATAGTGATTGCTCCGAAAGCCCATGTGTATCTTGTCTATTCAGTTAATGATTATTATCATGATGGAGAGCCTGTCTCTCACCCTGTTGAAGTGGTTACTGCTACTGTAGATATCAATACGGTTATAAAATGTCGTGCATCAGTTTATTCCATCTTCGAAAAAGATTTTGATGCCGCCATTGAAGCATATAAGGCCGGTTTGTATAAATGGGAGATAAATGGTGATTGTATAGAGGTAAAAAGCGAAGAACATGACATCGAAAACAATTCACAATATTCAAATCCCCGATTATTAATCTATTTAACCCTCGAATCAAGTGAAAAAGAAGGCGTTGCCGATATTTCATTTTCAACTCTAAACTATACACGCCGGTCAAAACTTAAAGTTGAGAATTTTGATGTGGTTCGTCCCATTGAGCGGATTATCATTCGTGAATTTTCGAATTCAGGATATGATGGTACACTCATCGAACACAATGACCTTGATGAACGCACATTCGTGATGGGGGAAACCGACAACTCCACTCTCGAGGTTATTCTTCTTCCTTATGAAAATAATGAATACTATGATATTGAAGTCGTATCTTCCGACCCTTCTATTATCGACGTCGCTCCTAATGGATATGGAGGTGGCTACACCCGCAAGTTCATAGCCCGGAAGCCGGGTCAGGCTGTCATTACAGCCACTGCCCGCAATAAGAGTAAGACCATGATGGCTTATGTAGTCGATAAAGTGCTGAGCATTAATCTCAATGATGCTCCTGCCAAATTCATGAAGGGCGACGTGGTGGAAGTCTCTGCCAATGTGCGTATGTCATCAGGTTCTGATGAATGGATACCCCAGTGTGAATTTACCGTAAGTGACCCTTCCATTGTTTCTGTCGAAAATATTGCCGGCAAGCCCAATGCGGTTCGCCTCACTGCTCTGGCCACAGGAGAGATAACTTTAACGGCGACTGCCGACGGCGTCTCTTCCGAGCCTGTCAGCATTATGGTCATCGATTCGGTGAACGGAACCATCTCCGATGCCGACGTCAGCGAAGCTGTCCTCACATTCGATGGCGATGTGGCGGGTATCTACATCACATCAAAAGATTCCCAAACGGATTATGACCTCCTGGTGGTGGAAGATATTGCCCGCGATGACATCTATGGCGATTATAATTACAACGATATGAACTTAACAGTCAAAGGTGTTAAATACGATGCAGCCAGAATCGCCATCACGGTTACTGCCGATACAGCGGATGCTGATTACGCATTTATCAACGGCTCGGTAACGATGACCAACGGCGCCGTGCTATGCCTCTCAAATATCCGCGCCATCATAGAGTTATAATGATATAGCTTCCGCGCTATTCTATATTAAGGAGCCTGCCCCCCGGCAGGCTCCTTTTATACGCTTGTGCGAGATTATTTTTTTACTGCTGATAATGGCTTTTTGGATTCCTATTCGTATCTTTGCGTATATATCCTATCATTAATTTCACCACCTTTTTTGACTCATGTTGAAAAATTTTGCGCTGGTAGCTACGCTGCTTACTCCTGTTTTTTGTCAGGCTAAAACACCAAAATCGGTTAAACCTGCCGAATCCTCCCGGCCCAATGTCATATTCATTCTTGCTGATGATCTCGGCTACGGTGATCTGCAACCCTACGGTGCAACACGTGTCAGCACGCCTAATGTCAACCGCCTTGCCTCTGAAGGCACAAAGTTCACCAATATGCATGCCGTGGCTTCCACATCCACTCCATCACGCTATGCATTGCTCACAGGCGAATACTCATGGCGCCGACCGGACACCGGTGTGGCTCCGGGTAATGCCGGTATGATTATACGCCCTGCCCAATACACCATGGCCGATATGTTTAAGAACTCAGGCTACAGCACTGCTGCCATAGGAAAATGGCATCTCGGACTGGGTGACCGCACAGGTGAGCAGGACTGGAATGCGCCGCTACCATCGCATCTGGCCGACATCGGTTTCGATTATCACTATATCATGGCAGCTACGGCCGACCGTGTTCCATGCGTGTTCATAGAAAACGGACAGGTGGCCAACTACGATCCTGAAGCCCCTATCTACGTGAGCTACGAGCGTAATTTTGAAGGCGAGCCTACAGGCCGCGACAACCCCGAACTGCTTACCAATCAGATTCACGATTTCGGTCATGATATGTCCATAGTCAACGGTATCGGCCGCATCGGCTATATGAAGGGTGGAGGAAAAGCGCTGTGGAAAGATGAGAATATCGCTGACTCGATAGCTTCTCATGCTATCGACTATATACGCACACACGCTGCCGATGAACAGCCGTTTTTCATGTATCTCTGTACCAACGATGTCCATGTACCCCGCTTCCCCCATGAACGTTTCCGCGGCAAGAACCCCATGGGAGTCCGTGGCGACGCCATCGTACAGTTTGACTGGACAGTCGGCCGGGTGCTTGACTGCCTTGATTCGCTTGGTATTGCCGACAATACATTAGTGATTCTGACCAGTGACAATGGTCCCGTGCTTAACGACGGCTATAAGGACCGGGCTGTGGAACTCGTGGGGTCGCACAGTCCCACTGGCCCGTTTCGCGGCAACAAATACAGCGCATTCGAAGGTGGCACCATGGTGCCTGCTATCGTACGCTGGCCCGGCCATGTCGACTCCGGACGTGAAAGCGACCTGCTCATGAGCCATATCGACCTGATGGCATCGCTTGGTTCGCTCATCGGCGCCCGTTTGCCGGCGGGAGCAGCTCCCGACAGTCGTGACAGGATCGGTAATCTGCTCGGTACTGACCCGACCCCCGTGCCATGGATTATAGAACACGCCGGTGCGTTGAGTGTGCGTACACCCCGTTGGAAATATATTGCTCCTAATGATGGCAGCAAAATCTCATATTATGAGAAAATCGAGCTGGGCAACGACTCTACTCCGCAGCTCTACGACATGAGCTCCGACCCCGGTGAACGTAGCAACGTAGCCCTTGACAACCCCGCCACCGTGTTTGAGCTGCAAAATATCCTGCGTCGGGCGCAAAAATAGCCCGTTTTTGTGTGTTTTAACCAATTCGGGCATATATTTAGCACACATGGTGCGTTATCTTTGTATCACAATTAATCGACATCTGAATATAAACATTAAAAATCACACATAACTATGGCTAAAAAAGAAGCCGCTCCCAAAGGAGCAAAAAAAGTAGAGATAGACCCTCAGAAAGCCAAACTTAGCGCTCTCGGCGAGGCTATGGCCCGCATCGAGAAAAATTTCGGTAAAGGTGCCATCATGAAACTCGGTGATGAAAAAGTGGAAAATGTGGAAGTCATACCCACCGGCTCTATCGGTTTGAACTGGGCATTGGGTGTAGGCGGATTTCCCCGTGGCCGTATTATCGAAATCTTCGGCCCTGAATCCTCCGGTAAAACCACACTCGCCATTCACGCCATAGCCGAAGCTCAGAAGGCTGGCGGTATCGCCGCTATCATCGATGCCGAGCACGCTTTTGACCGTTTCTACGCTGAAAAGCTCGGTGTCGACGTCAACAATCTGCTCATCGCGCAGCCTGACAATGGCGAGCAGGCGCTTGAGATAGCCGAACAGCTCATTCGTTCGGCTGCCGTCGATATCCTTGTGGTTGACTCTGTGGCTGCGCTCACGCCCAAAAACGAGATTGAAGGAGATATGGGCGACCGCAATGTCGGCCTTCAGGCACGACTCATGTCGCAAGCCATGCGTAAGCTCACCGGTACCATATCGCGCACCAACACCACCTGCATCTTCATTAACCAGCTGCGTGAAAAAATTGGTGTGATGTTTGGTCCCTCCGAGACCACCACAGGTGGCAACGCCTTGAAATTCTATGCCTCTGTGCGTATCGATATCCGCTCAAGTACCACCATCAAGGACGGTGATGACGTGCTTGGACGTCACACCAAAGTGAAAGTGGTAAAAAACAAGGTGGCTCCTCCATTTAAGCGCGCCGAATTCGACATCATGTTTGGCGAAGGCATCTCTCGCAGCAGCGAGATTCTTGACCTCGGTGTGGAATACGGCATCATCAACAAAAGCGGTTCATGGTTCAGTTATGCCGGCTCACGGCTTGCTCAGGGTCGTGATGCAGCCAAGCGCGTGATTCAGGACAATCCCGAATTGGCTGAGGAACTCGAAGCCCTCATCATGGAAGCCCTATCCTCTCCCAAGACAAAAAAAGCACCGTCATCTAAATCGAAAGAATCAAAATCAGTCGATGCAGACACTGACGCTGACTCCGGTGACCTCGATGATGTGAATCTCGACGACATCACCTTTGATGACGACGTCACCGATGACTTCTCCATAGAAGAAGACCTTTGATATACCTCATATCATCTCTCCTTTCCCTTTTAGACATAATCAGGCCGGCTTCTCTCACCCCTCGAAGCCGGCCCCTTAACTTTACCTATCCCCCTATTTCCAATAACTCGATAAAAGCATTACCACCGCAATGGCTCTGTCGGCAGAGTGATGCGGTGGCGGATTTACTTAAGAAATGAAACCTATGTGATGTTTTTCAATTCTTAGATTGAATTCCTTTTGTGTTACAAATCAAATCATTGTGTGTCTCTTGAACAATAGTCTCTTGAATAGTTTTTCGGTGTTAGATTAAGATATTAATAAGGTTACCTGGTGTCAGAGTTGTTGGGAAAAACTTTTTTATCGCGGTGCTACCGTCGGTCCTGATTGTGTAATCGGCGGTCAGTATCGTGTAAAGCATATATGGAGCGTAGTTTTTTATTTTTTTAATGATTGAGATATTTCGGTCGGTCAAGATCTGAAGGAGTTTTGTGTTACTATAACGTTACAAAGTGGTGCAAAAGTTCACACAGAATATTTGTTGAATAACATACTGCTTTAATATATCTGAGGTTAATATGCATATTGTCAACAATTTGATTCATGAATTGCGAAAAAAATAATTAGTTACAATAGCGTTACATTAACTTTGTTTAACGCATCTATTTCATCTTTTGAAACAGATGTATGCGTTTGGGCGTTTGTGTGTTCGGGAGGATTTTGATAATTTTGCAGCGTAAAAAAGTGACTGGAAGAATGAAAGTAATGAAATTTGGAGGCACGTCAGTGGGCTCTGCCGAAAGGATAAAAAATGTTGCAGCTCTGATTATGGAGCGGGAAGAGCCTTTTGTGGTGTTGAGTGCTATGTCGGGCACCACCAATACGCTCACGGTTATCTCTGCGGCGTTGCGCCAGGGCAATCGCGATGAAGCCGGAGCCATCATAGCCTCCCTTGAACAAAAATATGACGACGTGATAACTGAGCTGTTGGCCACCGCTGAGGCTCGTGGTGAGGTCAGCGAGATTCTGACCTCGCATTTCGATATGCTGCGCCGGATGTGTCGTAAAGATGCTATTGATGACGTGGATGAACGGGCAATTTTGGCCCGGGGAGAATTGATATCCACGGCTCTCATGGCTGCGTATCTCTCGGAGCAGGGGGCTAAGACTGAACTGTTGCCGGCTCTCGATTTTATGGTGAAATCCGGCGACGGCGAGCCTGATATAGACCTTATAACCCGGCGCCTCGTTCCTATGATGCAGGCCAATGCCGATGCGGAAATATTCCTTACACAAGGTTTCATATGCCGTAATGCAGCCGGTGAGATTGACAATCTGCAGCGAGGTGGCAGCGATTATACCGCGTCATTGATTGGAGCTGCTATAAAAGCCGACGAGATAGAAATCTGGACGGATATCGACGGAATGCATAACAACGACCCCCGATATGTGGAGAATACTCAGCCGGTGAGTCAGCTTCACTTCGAGGAGGCGGCTGAGTTAGCTTATTTTGGAGCGAAAATCCTTCACCCCACATGTGTATTGCCCGCGAAACTCAACAACATACCGGTACGTCTGCTCAATACTATGGATCCGTCAGCACCCGGCACGCTGATTTTTAATACACCGCCCACAGGCACCATCAAGGCTGTAGCAGCCAAAGACAATATCACGGCCATAAAAATTAAGAGTGGACGTATGCTGCTGGCTTACGGCTTTTTGCGTAAAGTTTTTGAGATTTTTGAAAGTTATCGCACACCGATTGATATGATTGTAACCTCGGAGGTGGGTGTATCGGTTACCATCGACAATGAGATGATGCTCGATGCTATCGTGGCCGAGCTCGCCCGGTACGGTACTGTGACCGTGGATCGCGATATGGTGATAATCTGTGTGGTAGGTGATCTTGAGTGGAACAACCGCGGGTTTGAGGCCGAGGTTGTCAATGCCCTCAAGGATATCCCCGTGCGTATGATCAGCTACGGCGGCAGTAACTATAATATTTCCCTGCTGGTGAGCAAAGCCGATAAGGTGAAAGCGCTCAATCTGCTCAGCAGCCGTTTATTTAATTAAATACTCTTTTAATACAGCTTCCACTGATGAATTTCCCCACCGATCGTTTCCGTAGCCTCGATACTCCGTTTTATTACTACGACATGGAGTTGCTTCGCGCCACACTCAATGTTATCGAATCCGCTTCTGCCACCGAGGGATACTGTGTGCATTACGCAATCAAGGCTAATGCCAACGATCCTATCCTCCGCACTATCAGCAGCCGCGGTTTTGGTGCCGACACAGTGAGTCAGGCCGAGATTTTGAAGGCTATAGATTGTGGCTTTGCCCCCGCCAAGATAGTCTTTGCAGGTGTCGGGAAGACAGACAGCGAGATAGAGTTGGCTCTGCGCGAAGGTATCGGTTGCTTTAATGTGGAATCGGGCGAGGAGCTGGAGGTAATCGAGCAGATTGCTGCCCGTATGGGTAAAATCGCCCCCGTGGCAATTAGAGTCAATCCCGAGATAGACGCCCACACCCATCACTATATCACCACCGGACTGGCTGAAAACAAGTTCGGTGTGGCCATGAGCCGTCTGGACGACACGGTTCGTCGTGTTGTCGGCAGTCCTTATCTGCAGTTCAAGGGACTGCACTTTCATATCGGCTCGCAGATTACATCTATGGCTGCTTATGAGGAATTGTGCCGTCGCATATTGTATCTGCAGGAGCAGCTCGACCGGCTCTCTGTCGCAGTCCCTGTTATCAACGTCGGCGGAGGTCTTGGCATCGATTATGATCATCCGGATGCCAATCCGATACCCGATTTTCAAGCCTATTTCGATACTTTCCGTCGCTGTCTGCCATTGCGCCGGGGCCAGCAGTTGCATTTCGAGCTGGGACGCGCTGTGGTGGCCCAGTGTGGTTCGCTTATCACGCGTGTGCTCTATGTCAAGCAGGGTGTGGAGCGACGGTTTGTGATACTTGATGCCGGCATGACTGATCTTATCCGGCCGGCGCTCTATCAGGCTTATCATAAGATAGAAAATCTCACGAGTTGTTCGGAGCATACGGAACGCTATGATGTAGTCGGGCCTATTTGTGAATCTTCCGATGTTTTTGCCACTGATGAGATTTTGCCTCTGACTCGTCGCGGCGACATCATGGCCATTCGTTCGGCAGGAGCCTACGGCCAGGTGATGGCTTCAACCTACAATTGCCGTCCTCTCGCCCCGGCCATATATTGATTTTCAGTTGGAGCGGCTCAGATGCTGCCGCGACGTGCCTTTTGGGCAAGCATCCGGTGGCCGATGCGGCAATACAGACATTTGCGTTGCTCGCAATAGGCTCTGCGCAACTGTATGAGGGCTTGTGATTCAAAGGCATTGTGTGCCTTGATGCCACTCTCGGCAAATAGCCGGACCACAGTATTGTTTTCGGCCGGAAGAGACTGCAGCAGATCCAAAGCTGATGCTTCCAATTCTTTGTCGCCGTGGCTTTCGCCGTAGGCCATCTGCAGCGGTATGACGGCATTGATGATTATTCCCGCCAGCGATGAGGCGCTGAGGTCGGCGACAGGGCGCTGAGTGGACTCTCCGAAATGATAATGATGGGTCCAGTAACCCGTGAGCCGTGAGGTGAATACCCGCGTAGCATCATCGATATTGTGTATCTGCAATATATCGGCCAGCATTCGGAAACCTCCGTGAAGCATTGTCGCCAGTAAGGCTATGCGACGGTGGGGAAAGTTGGCAGGCCGCATTTTCGACATTTTCCATAGTAGCTCAGGCCGTCGCAGACCGAATTTTTTCGACAGAAATTCATATTCCCTGCGCAGTGTAGCCATATATGGGTCGTCTGGGTTGGCATTGTCGAGAAGTGAGGCATGGCCCAGTAGCAGAGCCTCGATGGAAGTGAGGGAGTCGCTGTGTTTGCCTATGAACTGCAGTGGCAGGCTTTGCGCCAGCCGTTCCATAGGGTCGGCATTGATGCCGAAGCCGAGGCTGCGCGCTATGGTTATGTAGCAGGCTGTCTCATAATCCCCACATAGCCGTCGTACCAGTTCATGTATGCGGTCGGCTTTTTCATATACCCGTTCAAACCCGAGTGTTGAAATCCAGTCGGTGATATAGATTGGCTCTAATGAGGCTATATGGGTGCCGCAAGAAAGCGGTCCGCCAGAGCCGGAGGTGAGATTTTTATAATGAATGTGGAAGTCAGCCGAGCATGGCATCACTGTCTGCGGGATTATCTCCCCGTTGCTGCGGTGTATCACGGCGTCGTCGGTGTCCACCACATGAAGCACCACTGAATCGTAGGCGGGATTACTGTCGTGGTTATGACGGTGCCAGTCTGAAGCCTTGACGTGTATTTCCACATTGCCCGCCCATAGCTTACCGTCAATCATGACTTTAGCATTGAAAAAATCCGGACCCGAGTCATTGTTGAGTTGACCGGGATCGATGACCTGTATGGGCAGTCCGTCCACGGTGTGCATATCGCGTTGGAGCCACAGGCGGTGTTGCCACACATATTGCATCAATTTTTCCATAAGGCAAACTTACGGAAAAATTGGCAAATCAAAATGAAAAGCAGCGATGAAAATCAGTTTTTCTTTTTCTTGGGAAGAATCTTTTTCTCTTCTGATTTAAGTCGGCGCTCGACTTTTTTCACATCTTCTGCACCCGGAAGAGCTTCTGGGCGGATTCCCCGGTCAAGAAGCATGCTACGAACGGCTGCATTGTTATCAATGTGTTCGCGTTCAATATTGATTTGTCCGTGAAGGTCTTTTTGTTGAACGTTTACAGAAGTCATTTCTGCAGCGAGATCTTTAGCTTTTATTGCGATAGTTGAGAGGAAATCAGCTAATGGTCGTTTTTCAGGAGCACCGACTCGGCGTTTCATCATAGCGGTATCCATACTGAATAAAGCATGGTCACCTTTAGCTCTGATTATAGCAAAGCCTTTGGAGTCAACACCTCGTTCATAAAGTACTCCTGATAAAGTATGTTCTGTTTCGGCAAGTTTTGCGCGGGCTTGAACACGTTCATAGTCAATAATACGTTGATGAATAAGTTCTGCACGTCGTGTCTGTACTGCGAAATAATTTTGAGCAAAAGCAATTTCCGGCTTGCGTGGGTCGCCATTTTGTGCTATAAGATAGCATGCATAGCGCGTTAGCATTACATCATCTATCTGTCGTTCAGCATTTGAGCCGATTATGACCATTTTGCTGATGTCAGCAAAATGGTCTGATATGGATTCTCCTGCATTCTGCGCCGATTCCTTAGCTTTTTCAATAATTGATTGAAAATTACGCCACTGAGTATATCCCATTGCCGAGGCAAGCTCTCGTGCACTCCAACATTCAACGCCATCATATTCGATGGCTATGGTTTCGAGGTTGTTGAATAATTCTTGTATCTCTTGTGCTTTCATTTTGTCGTTTTAGGCTTCAGTCTGTCGTGACGGGCTATCAGATAGGAGGTGACCATATACACTCCTGCGAGTACCCACATCATTGTCCAGGAATAAGATTGCTCCTGCAGAGTGCTGCCGTTTGAGTTAAGTCTGATAAATCCCTCCACGCCCCATGTCACCGGTATCATGTCACCTATAGTGGTCCACAACCAGTTCATTGCATAGCGTGGCCAGGTCAGGCCCGACAGGAAGAGGAACACCACTGAGGTAAATACCACTATCATCATTGATGATTCGCGTTCTTTGACAAACACACCGAGCGTCATGCCAAAGAATGCCGAGCTGATAAGCAGCGGTATGAGGAACAGTATATAATCGCTCAGATGTCCGATATGCGGCAGGGTGAATATTTCGGGTACCACATTGATGATGTAAAATAAAATGGGGATATATATCACCACATAGCAGAGCATCTTGCCCAGCACTGTGGCCGAAGGAGATGCTTCCACCGACATCGGGTCGATACCGCCGTTACGGCGCCGGCGTTCGCGCACGCCACCTGCGAGCATAGTCACGCCCAGCACCATACTCTGCTGAAGGATAAGCACCAGAATGCCGGGTATGATAAACGAGGCAAATCCTTGCGTGGGGTCGCCAAGCATTATGGCTTTTGATTCTACGGGCGCACCGCTCACCGATTGTGCCGGCAAGCCTATGAGCGACAGTTCTTTCTGTTGGATATCAGTGCCTACGGCAAGCTGTACGTCGGTCAGAGCGCTTACGAAAGCGCGGTAGCGCAGCAGCAGTCCCATGTCGGAGTAGAAAGTGGCCACGCTTTGGGAGCCTCGGCCTATATTCTTGGCATAGTCGCCCGGAATCTGAAGTATGCCGAAGCATTCATGCTCGTTCATCATCGTACGTGCATCGTTCAGATTGGAGGCATAGTCATAGACCTTGATGGCATCGGTGGCATCAATCATTCGGGCCAGCTGGCGTGATTCTGGCGAGCGGCTTTCGTCTACCACCACCACCGGGATATCTTTCACCGTCTCAGGATTGTAGATGATGGTGTAGATGAGCGGATAGATGAGCGGCAGGAAAAAGAAAAACAGCATTACACCTACGTCGGAAAACACCAGTCGGAATTCCCGGCGCCACACTTTCATAAGTGACGTAAACCAAGATGATATGTTTTTTGCTATAGATTTCATCAGTGTGAGCGACTTTAGGAGGTTATGGTACGTATACCGGATTGAGATAATGCTTTTTGAGGCGTGGCAGCCCAATCAGCGACAGAAGCGGGAAAATCAGCAGCGCTATATAGTAATAACGTGAGAAGTATATAGGTATGCCGTTGAGAGCTTGATCTATATATATGAGGAAATAGTATCTTACGGGAAGGATATAGCTGAATATGCCCACAGAAGGATACATCTGCTCCACAGGGAATGAGAAGGCTGCTATCGAGAAAGCCAATATGCCCACGAGCGAGCAGATACTCAGCGACAGACGCAGATTGGGTATGGCGCAGCACACTATCACGGCAAATGATTGAGATGCTATCACCATAAGCACCATAGCCCATATTATGTGGCTCAGATGATTGTTGAGCGGAAAATGATTGAACCCGAACATCAGTGACTGGCAAAGCACACCTACAGCTATAGCTATCACGGTCTGCGGCAGTAGCTTGCCGAAGATGGCCAGAAATATCGAGCCACCCGATTGACGCAGTGTCTCGCGCGAAGTGTGCCGCTTGATTTCATCGCAGATGCTGAAGGCAGCCACCAGCATAACTATCAGTTCTATCAGGCCGGGCACGAAAGAATTGGTCAGATAATAGTTGTAGTTCATCCACGGATTGCCGATGCCGTTCTGCTGTATCGATACGGGAGATATCAGTGTGCCCGCAGTATTTTCCGGCATACCTGAATTAACAAGTGTGGTCTGCACCAAGCCGCCGGCTGTGGTCACGGCTGTGGTCTTGAAGCCTTTGAACGACAGTGTGCCCGGCACAAACACCGTCATATTGCAATAGTAGGTGATGGTGGGAGTGCGTCCGCCTATGGCATCGCGCTGAAAGTTTTCAGGAATCATGAAGAATCCGAATATCTCACCCTTGCGCACCATATCTATTGCCGCATGATAGGATTCGGCTTTATGGTCTATGGCCACTAATTCCGATGATGCCAGATTGCGGGTGATCTGTCGCGACAGCGACGACTGGTCGAGGTCTACCACCGCGGTAGGCACCTTGAGCGGTAATCCGCTGTCCATCATGTTGATGAAAAACAGGGTGAAAAGTACCGGGATGGCCACGAGACACACAAGATAGATGCGTCGTGAGACTAATTCACGGCAACCGCGTATGATGGAATTCTTTAACGGAGTTAGTGCCACTTTTGTTGATTTGCTGAAGTTTAACTTATTGATAGTTGATAGAGTCGTGCCGGACCGTCAGGATTCAGTCGGGATAATATACCACCGTCATACCAGGACGAAGGTCGGCGATATCGGTAGTCGGACGGGCTTTGACCTGGAAAGTCTTGCTATCCCATTGGCCTGTCGATTTTGTGGCCCGCCATGTGGCGTAAGCCCCCATATCGCGCAGATAGTAGACTTCGGCTTCAGCTTCTTTCTTATCGAGAGCCGGAATCATTACCTTGATTTTGCTGCCGAGCTTGAGTGTGTTGAGATACTCTTCGCGCACATTGAAAGTAATCCATTTGTCCGACACCTTGAGCAGATTCATCAGAGGGGCGCCGAGGCTAACCAATTCGCCAACTTCGGGGTAGATCTGGTCAATCTGGCCGTCGCATGGAGCGGTTAGATATTGGTCATCGAGCAGGCTCATCACTTCATCGACGCTACCCTGAGCTACGCCCACCATTGCTGCGGCACTGATTTTGTCTTCGTTTTGTGCGCCTTGGCGGGCCATACTAAGTTGGGCTTGTGCCGACTGATGGGCTGCCTGGGCTGCTTCGTAGGCAGCCTTGGCTTCATCGCGTTTTTGGGCGGATATCACATTCTCCTTATAGAGCGCTTCCATGCGGTCATAGGTCTTGCGGGCTATCTGCAGCGCCGCGTTAGCCTGTGCCACCATGCCTTCCGCAGCCTGAACTATCTGCGAGCGTGTGCCGGCATCGATTTTCTGATTTTGTGCCGAAGCGGCTTTCTTCATCTCTTCAGCCTGAAGCAGCTTGGCTTCGGCCAGTGATGAATGGATATGAATCAGGGTATCGCCTGCCTTGACCATGTCGCCCTCTTTGACATAGATGTCGGTGACACGTCCGGGGAGTTTACCTGAAATTCTTACGGAAGTGGCTTCTGCCTGGCCTTCGATGATTTCATCGGGAGCCTTGAGCATGAAGAAACCTACTATCGCCAGTACGATTACAGCCACTATGATTGCCAGGAGCGAAAAAATCACTATGCGGTTTTCACGGCGCTCGGCGTTGCTGTCGGTTGCGGAGTTTTGATATTCAGCCATGATGATATTGTTTTGTTATACAGTTATATTTATGTTTGTTATCAATTGTTTTGGGTGTAAGGGAGAGTGCCGAGTACTTTCGAGAGGTATACATCGCAGAGATGCACATCTATCAGGGCATCTATCTTTTCGGAGTTGGCTTTGAGCCATGCGGTCTGAGCCTCCATCACATTGTCGGTAGTCATGATTCCTTCGTGGAAACCGAGGGTGGCCTGACGCAGATTTTCGTTGGCTTTGTCGAGGTTGGTCAGGGTGGTGTTGTAAGTCTTCACGGCTTCCTGTGCCTTGAATGCGCTCTGGCTTACCTGCAGGTTGATCAGGTCTTTGGCGTTTTCGAGTTCCAGACGTGCCATGGTGGTCTGGCTCTTGGCGGCGCGATACTTATTATAGTTTCCGCCCCAGTGCCAGATAGGTATCGACAGGGTCGCGCCTACGGAGAATGCTCCTGAAAAGCTCTTGGAGAAGCCGTCGTACATATTGGGATTGCTGAACGAGTATGCTCCTATCAAGGCTAATTTAGGCAGCATATCGCTCAGTACCACTTTCTCTTTCTGATGATAGATATTCACTCCGGCTTCGAGTGCCCTGAGATCCTGGCGGCGGGCATACACATCTTCCATATTATAGGAGGTGGCTATGGGCGAGCTGTAGTCGGCAAACTCGGCATCCTCGTCGGCAAGCGTAAAGACGGTGTTGACCGGCTGGCCGCATACTTGGGCCAGGGCCATGCGCGAGAGCACCAGACCGTTGTCTACTTTCGTCAGGTCCACATTGGCCTGGTTTAGTTTGACATCTACGGTGAGAAGGTCGCTCTTGGTGGCCACGCCTTGGTCTACCATGCTTTTGACATTTGACCGAAGAGTGTCGAGCAGTGCCACATAGCTCGTGGCGAGTTTCTTTTTGGCTTTGAGCGATACCACCTGCCAGTAGGCTGCGTCTACGGCATATATCACATTTTCAGCCTCCGAATTATGCATTGCTTTGGCGAGGTCTTCGGCATAATGAGTCAGTTTGTTCATAGCCACTATCTTGCCTCCCATGAATATAGGCTGGGTCAGAGTCACAGCTCCGAAAAACACATTGTGGATGTCAAATTCCATTGCTTCTTTCGGTATCAGCGCCACCGATTCAGGGATATATTGTCCGTCCGGACTTTTTATCGGCTCACCCGTCATAGGATTCTTCACCAGGTTAAACTGGTAGCTCTGCGAAGCAAGGTCAAACTGTTTGACCGGCAGCAACTGGTCGGAACCGAATATCGATATGTTTTTCTGATTATAGGCATACCCGCCGTTGAAATCTATGGCCGGCAGATAGGCCGCGAAGGCCTCACCTTTCTGATATCCGGCCTGGCGGATAGCTTCGCTACGGATACGCAGCTGCTTATTGTTGTTAAGTGCCATCGAGCGGCAGGAGTCAAGCGATACTGTCGGTGATTGAGCTGTGATAGCGGCGGGGGTGGTCGTTGCCATAATTACCGCAACACTCAGGATTGCTTTACGAATGCTCATAGAAGTATTGTTAATAAATAGTTTGTGACGACTTTTCAAGGTTGATTACGCATCACGGCGCCATCTCCCTCAGAGAACTGATTACAAATATAACCACCTATATGCCATTAATGTTTATATTGCACTTAATAATATTACAAAAATACCACTTTTTGGTGTTTTGTGCTAAAATTTTAGTAATTTTGCCGATATAATAATTAGTTGTTTTTTTGATTATGACCGCAGATATATTGGCTCGTTTGCTGGCGGGTGAAGAGATAGATATAGATGAGGCTTTACGTCTCGATGAGTCATGCACTACCGACCGGCTTTGTGAGATGGCCGATGAGGTGCGTCGGAAGTTTTCCGGCAATATGCTCGACACCTGCTCGATTATTAACGCGCGTTCGGGTCGTTGTGGCGAAGACTGCAAGTGGTGCGCCCAGTCGCGTCACTACGCTACCGGAGTGACCGAATATGCAGTGGCAGAGCGCGACCGTGTGCTTGAGCTTACACGGGCCAACGATGCCAGCGGTGTGCGCCGGCTGTCGCTCGTCACTGGAGGCCGGCGTGTCACTAAAGCCGAAGCTCCCGTGTTCTGTCAGTTGTATAAGGAGATGGCCGGCATTTCGTCCATGAGTTTCTGCGCTTCCATGGGATTGGTGGACCGCGATACCCTGCAGATGCTTTATGATGCCGGAGTACGCCGCTATCACTGCAATCTGGAGACATCCTCCGAGTTTTTTCCGAAACTTTGCTCCACACATTCCCATGCCGATAAGTTGCGCACCATAGCTTTGGCGCGTGAGGTGGGCATGGAGGTGTGCTCGGGCGGCATCATAGGTATGGGCGAGAGTATGCGCGACCGTCTGCTGCTGGCTCGTGAGGCGTGGCAAGCCGGAGCTGTCTCAATCCCCGTCAATATTCTCAATCCTATCCCCGGTACTCCTCTGGAGAATATGGAGCCGCTGTCGGAAGATGAAATCATACGCAGTGTGGCGCTGATGCGGCTCGTGGCTCCCCGGGCGGTGATGCGTTTTGCCGGTGGCAGGGCGCGCCTGAGCGAAGCCGCCACCCGGCGTATCCTTTCGGGAGGTATGAACGGGGTGATGATAGGCGACCTGCTTACCACTGTGGGCAATAAGGTCGATGAAGATTTTGCCCTCTTCCGCTCGCTTGGTTTTGATTATTAGTCTTTGAGACACCCTATTGGCACTACCATCACGCCATCACTTCGGCGGTAAGCATAAGAGCCTGTGGCGGAGAGTACCATCATAAATGATGGTTTTTTCATTTTTGTGTAATCTATTTTGTCGGCCAGTTTTAGTAAAGTAGATGCTCCCTCGTTGATTAATTTTTCACCACCTAATTTTATTTCTATCAGACCATATCGGCCGTCGCGCAAATGAATTACTGCGTCGCACTCATGCCCTGTTTTATCACGATAGTGATAAATGTTTCCGTTAAGGCTTTCGGCATACGTACGTAAATCTCGCATACATAATGTCTCAAATATCAGGCCGAATGTATTCAAATCAGCTATAAGGTCTTTAGGGCCAATGCCTAAAGCGGCTGTGGCAATTGACGGGTCAGTGAAATATCGTGTGTCCGATGAACGAATGGCTGTCTTTGACCGCAAATTTGGATTCCATGCCTCAACGTCTTCTATCACAAAAATGTTTTTAAGAGCCTTGATATATGATGCCACGGTGTCAACATCAAGTAATTCACTTTCGTTTTGAATGAGGTCTTCTCGTATGGCAGTATATGCCACTTGTGTTCCTTGATGGCGTGCATAAGAGCGAAGTAATCTATGCACTCTTGAAGGGTCTCTCATTATTCTGTCTACATTCTGAATATCTCTGTTTTTTACAGCATCAATATAATCAAATGCTTGGTCAAGAGCGATTTCATCATTCATATCTATAGATAAGGGCCACCCTCCCCGACACGCTATAAAAGCTATTTGATTAATATCAAGATGTGAAATACCTGATATGTCATGATTCCCATCAAAAATATCGGATAATGACACTTCGCCTGTCGATTCGCCCGATTCCCACAGCGACATAGGTCTCATTCTCACCCATGCAAATCGTCCGGTACCACTATGTATGATGTGACTCATGTCGGGTGGCACACATGAGCCCGTGAGAATAAATAAGCCTAATTGGTGTCTATGGTCAGATTCATATCTTATTGAATCCCATAGTTGAGGTGCTATTTGCCATTCATCAATGAGTCTCGGATTTTCACCTCTTAAAAGGAGTGATGGATTAAGCGATGCCAATTGAATGTTTTGTTCAATTTTTCCCGGTTCTGACATAAACAATACACTTTTAGCTTGCTGTTCAGCAGTAGTGGTTTTGCCACACCATTTAGCGCCTTCTATCACCACGGCTCCTTTGCCTTGAAGTTTGCGTGCGAGTATTTTATCTGCCAGTCGGGGACGATATGTATATGTGCTATCCATAATCAAAATCAATCTGTTTACATGGCAAAGATAATAAAAATTTTAATCATTCGGTGATTTGGCCGGATTTCATTCGGTGATTTGGCCGGATTTCATTCGGTGATTTGGCTATGAACTTAGTCGAGCAGGTCGGGACGCAGGCGCCGTGTGCGCTCGAGAGCCTGCTCGTGACGCCAGCGGCTGATGTTGGCTTCATGACCTGACAGCAGAATGTCGGGCACACGCCAGCCGCGATATTCGGCAGGGCGGGTATAGACCGGAGGGGCAAGCAGATTATCCTGATAGGAGTCGCTTAGTGCGCTCTGTTCGTCGCCTATCGCTCCCGGTATCAGTCGCACTATGGCATCGGTTATTACCACGGCGGGAATTTCACCTCCGGTAAGCACATAGTCACCTATGGAAATTTCGCGGGTGATCAGATGCTCGCGTATGCGGTAGTCCACACCTTTGTAGTGCCCGCATAGTATTATGATGTTGTTCAGCAGCGACATGGCGTTGGCTATCGGCTGGGTAAACTGCTCTCCGTCGGGCGAGGTGAATATCACTTCATCGTAGTCGCGCTCGGCCTTGAGGGCCGATATGGCGCGGTCTACGGGGCCTATGGTCATCACCATTCCCGCTTCGCCGCCGAATGGGTAGTCATCGACTTTACGATGCTTGTTTTCGGAGTAGTCGCGCAGATTGTGTACCACAATCTCGGCGAGACCTTTGTCTTGAGCCCGGCGCAGTATCGAGCAGTTCAGTGGCGACTCGAGCATTTCGGGCAATACGGTGATTATGTCTATTCTCATGATTTATAGTTGTCTAACGATTGTTGAAGGCTTGATGTCATCATCGCGCGGAGTTCGGGTGGGGCGAGTACGGTGATTTCAGGTCCTTGGCTGAGGAGTTCCTGTACAAAATCGGGTGTAAGGCGCAGGGTGTAGTGAAACAGCGAGTAGGTGTCGCCTATCATTTCACTCTGCGAGGGGTGGAGCGGTAGGGCACGCAGATATTTGGCTTGGCGCGGAGTGGCGCGGATAGTCACTTTTTTGGGGTCGCCGTGGGAGAAAACTATGCCGAAGGAATGGCGGAAATATTCTGCCGGGTCGAAATCCGGAGGAAGCTCGAAGTGGTCGGTGCTGATGGCGAGGTTGCTCATGCGGTCGAGCGCATAGGTCTTGATTTTGTTTTCTTTGACGTTGCGTCCGGTCATATACCATCGCTGGCGGAATATCTTCAGGAAGTAAGGTTCGAGAACCACAGGCTTGGGGGTGCCGGTGCGTGTGAAGGGGCTGTAGTTGAATCGTATCACTGCATTATCTTTCATCGCGCCTATCAGCGGCGAGAGAAACTGTCGCGCCGAGGGCACGTTTTCCAGTATCACACGGTCGGAGATATCTCGCGCATCGGTCAGAAAGTCGCTCATCGAGGCAGTGTTGAGCAGCCAGTCGGTCACGGTCTCCAGACCACTGTTGTCACTCTCGTCGATATAGTATTCAAATGTCGATGGATTGCAGCGGATATCTATCTTGAACAGCTCGTCGATGGCCATGCGATAGTTGTAGAAGGTGCGTCGCGGCAGCGGCTGCCCTTCCGAGAACTCCGTGCGCATCCACAGTTCGTTGAGCCGCTCGCGTGTGATGGTGCCGTGGCGGCGTATCACATCTATCAGCCATATATAGCGGTTAAGCAGGTTTTTTGACATATCTACTTGATGTAAAGAGTGATGAGATATAGAGTCCGGCCATTGTCACTGCGGCATTGAGGAGCAGCAGTTCGAAGCCGGTGGTATAGTCGCAGAGTCGCTCCAGGATATGTCGGATAGCCAATGACAGCAGAGGAGCTGCCGCGCATATCCAGGGCACCATACGGTCCGAGGCGTTGGCGCGGGTGAAGATACCGTAGGCAAACAGCCCCAGTATCGGGCCATAGGTATAGGAGGCAAGCGTGTAGACGGCGCTGATGGCATCGTCGGTGCTCAGATAATAGAATCCTATGATTATGCCTCCCATTATCGCCGACATGAGCAGATGCACGCTCCGGCGCACACGGGTGGTGTCGGGGCTGTCGGGGCGATGACGCATGATATCGAGTGTAAACGTGGTGGTAAGTGCAGTCAGTGCCGACGCTGCTGCCGAATAAGCTGCGGAAATCAGGCCCACAACAAAGAGTAGTCCCACCACTACCGGCATCGTGGGGTGTGTGGCTATCAGCCCGAAAAATTCATCGCTTTTAGCCGGCAGCTCTATATCCGTGCGTTCGGCATAGATGAGCATCAGTGTGCCTAAAAGCAGAAACAGGGCTATGACGAAAAATTGCATCACACCCGACAATATCATGTTTTTACGCGATGCGCGCGAGTCGCTGCAGGCCAGATGGCGCTGCATCATATCCTGGTCGAGCCCGTTGGTGGCTATGGCCATAAACACACCTGCTATAAACTGTTTCCAGAAGTAGGAGCCGGAGCGTGGATCATCGAAATACCAGATACGCGCGCTATCATGCGAGGCTATGACACCGGGCAGATCGCTTACCGACAGCGCCATGTTGTCGGCTATATAGTAGATACACAGTATCACCGACACTATCAGGCAGAAGCTCTTGAGCAGGTCGGTCCAGATGAGGGTCCTGACCCCCCCGCGCCAGGTATAGAGCCATATCAGAGCTATCGTCAGCAGGACGTTGAGCGCAAACGGCACTCCCAGCGGGTCAAACACCAGCATCTGCAGCACGGCACACACCACAAAGAAACGCACTGCCGCACCGAGCATCTTGGAGATGAAAAACATCACCGCTCCCGAGCGGTGGCTGCGGTGACCGAACCGCTCGGCCAGATACGCATATATAGAGGTGAGGTTGAGTTTGTAGAACAATGGCACCAGCACGAAGGCTATCACCACATAGCCCACTATAAAGCCCAGCACCATCTGCAGGTAGGAATAGCCTTTGGCCGCCACCATGCCTGGCACGGAGATGAAGGTGACTCCCGAGATGGCTGCCCCTATCATGGCAAAAGCCACCAATATCCATGGCATACGTCTGTTGCCGGTGAAGAAGGTAGCGTTAGAGGCGCCACGGCCCGCTATCCATGAGATGCCTATCAGCAGAGCGAAATAAGCGGCTATTGTGATTATTACTAATGTGGGTGTCATAGCGGATACAGCAGATAGGGTTCACGTTGCTTGATGAATTGCTCCACCTCATCGCGCCATGTGGCGGCTATCTCATCGGCCGTATGGCCGGCTTCAATCATTTTGCGTACACGGCTGTTGCCAATGAGTTTGTCGAAAAACGGGGTAAAGAATTTCGGCGCCCGCTTCATGCCTTTATTGCTGTAGGCATCTATCACATAGCTCAGGTCAAGACCGCGGTTTATGATTCTTTCGGGTTGCACATCGTTCAGTTGCCGTCCGTGACATACTTGTCCGTTGAGCGGTGGATTTTTTGCACCGGGGCATGGCCGGGGCGTGAAGCTGTAGTCGCAGTCGGTCATATCGGGGTGACCATAGACGCAGAAGGGGGTGTCGGTGCCGCGCCCGAGACTCAGTATCGTGCCTTCAAACAGGCATATCGACGGATAGAGAAGGATTGCCTGCATCGAAAGCAGATTGGGCGACGGAGCCACGGGCAACTGATAGCGGGTGCTGTGGGTATAGCCCTTGCAGGGTATCACCGTGAGCTGCAGCTCCTTGTCGGTGTTGAGCCAACGCTCGCCCACAGCCATACGGGCCAGCTCGCCCAGCGTCATGCCGTGAATCACCGGTATCTGCAGGCGTCCCACGCCTGAAAAGAGCGACTTATCCAGCACCGGGCCGTCGACCTTCATGCCCAGCGGATTGGGGCGGTCGAGTATCATGAACTCCTTCCCTTGGCGTGCCGCTTCCTCCATAGCTTCTATCATAGTTATATAATAGGTGTAGAAGCGTACGCCCACATCCTGCATATCGCTCACCACTATATCGGCTCCGGCCACGGCTTTGTTCAGATTCTCACTCTTTTTCCCGCCGTAGAGCGACACTATAGGCACACCTGTGGCAGCATCGACACTGTTGTTCACTTTTTCGCCCGCATCGGCTGTGCCTCGGAAACCATGCTCGGGCGAGAGTATGGTTGTCACCGTCACGGAGCTGTCAATCAACACATCAAGCAGATGTTTTCCGCCCTCCGAGGGGAGTATGCCGGTGTGGTTGGAAAGCAATGCCACACGCTTCCCCTTAAGCAGCGGCAGATACACCTCAGGCTGCTCGGCAGCCGTCAGCACCTCCACCTGTTCTTCTGCCGGTCGCTCGCAGCATTCAGCTTTTGCCGTTGCCCCACATCGGGCTGCCGGCATAATAGCAGCCGCCATCAATATAGCTGTCAAAAGTCGTATCTTCATCTCACGCAAAGATAACACTTATCTGTGTCCCAACTACACCCCCTCTCGTTAAAATCCCTTAATCCACACTCCTTCCACTCCACCCTTCCCACTCTTCGTGTTTTACCAGGTTCTGTAATTTATACTCCACTTCCATATTTCGCGGATTCTTCGTAATTTTGAGATTTGAAACTCAACAAATCAAAATGATAGCTAAAGAAGAGGTATTGGACTTATTAAAGTCTACGGAATCATATCGTGTGGAGCGCACTACCAGTACAAGCAACATGGACAAGTTTTGTGAGGCTATTTGATTATTGGTGCGAAAGATGACGGTACAATAGCGGGAATGACGGTTGATGACACTCTTCTGAAAAAGATTGCCGCAATACGCTCCGATGGAAATATTTTACCCTTGCCGACTATGGCGGTTGAGTGTTTTTCTTATCCTGAAGGTGATTTGTTGGTTGCTGAGGTTCGCCCGTCTGATTTACCTCCCGTGCGTTATCGGGGCCGAGTTTTTATCCGTATTGGGCCACGACGTGACATAGCTTCGGAAGCTGAAGAACGAATACTTATCGAACGTCGTTGCTCTTTTATGGCAACTTTCGATGCTTATCCTTGTTTAAGTGCCAACTTGGAAGATTTGGATATAGATTATATTTTGACTAATTATCTTCCAATGGCATTTGATGAGGAAACGATTGCAAATGACAAACGTAAAATTAAGGAACAGCTTGCTTCAATCCACCTCTATGACAGAAACAATGACTGCCCCACCTATGCAGGAATAATACTTTTCGGTAAAAATCCAGAGCATTTTATTTTGGGTGATTATGTACAGTTCGTAAGGTTTGCCGGAAAAGACAAGGGCGGTGATATTCTCAATGAACGACAGTTTGCCGGACCTCTTTATAAGATGTTACCGACACTGGAATCCTTCGTTCGAGATGGCATCATAACTCAACGTCCTGTACCGGAATCACTCTTCAGGGAAAGAACCGAATGTAATTATCCTGAAGGAGCAATTCGCGAACTTCTGATGAATGCCTGTATGCACCGGGATTATCAAGCCAATATGCCAATTCGCTTATATCAGTTTGATGATTATATCGAAGTGATGAATGCAGGTGGCCTTTATGGTGAAGCGCGCCCGGAGAATTTTCCTTCGGTCAATGACTATCGTAATCCTCTTGTGGCAGAAGCTATGAAAGTGATGAAATATGTCAATAAGTTTAACCGTGGTATTACTCGTGTTCAGGAGATGCTGAAGGAAAACGGTAACCCACCGGCACAATTTGACGTGAATACTATCACAGCTTTTCGTGTCAATGTTCACTCGACAAAAGAGTCCTACTTGCCGAAGGGCACAAGTCAGGGCACAAGTCAGGGCACAAGTCAGGGCACAAGTCAATCAATTGCTGAAAAGATTGTTGAATTTTGTAATGAGCCTCGCACTTTATCCGAAATAGCGACTTATTGTGGCTTTCTGAACAAACGTAAGTTTAGGGAACGTTATCTTAATCCCTTAATTGGGTCTCGTATTCAAATGACAATACCGGATAAACCTACAAGTAGATTTCAAAAGTATATCTCAAATTTAGACAAAGATTGACTGGCTTAAAAAATGTGTTAGAAATCTTTATCTTCCCCGCCGTCGCGACACTCATAAGTCCCGGGCCACACACTGTTGTCCGGTAAAATCACGGTAAGAGTACACTGATAAAGTTCATATATTCTCTTCCTCCATTTTCTTACAAAAAAAGCGGGAGGCAGCGCTGATGCGCTGCCTCCCGGAGTGTTGTATCTTTTGCAGACGGGGATTAGCCGTTGACTTTCTTCATGTGAGCGATGAGATCGAGCACTTTGTTAGAGTAGCCGATTTCGTTGTCATACCAAGAAACTACTTTTACGAAAGTAGGAGTCAGCTGGATACCTGCTTTAGCGTCGAAGATTGAAGTCAAGGGGCAGCCGAGGAAGTCGCTTGATACCACTGCGTCTTCAGTGTAGCCGAGCACACCTTTGAGTTCGCCTTCAGAGGCTTCTTTCATAGCGGCGCAGATTTCTTCGTAAGTAGTGGGTTTAGCAAGGTTTACGGTGAGGTCTACTACTGATACGTCGAGAGTGGGAACACGCATTGACATACCGGTGAGTTTGCCGTTGAGTTCGGGGATAACTT
>CAZZFD010000009.1:0-66404 GCA_964653375.1 uncultured Bacteroides sp. | reverse complement strand
CGTGGCGACAGCAAGGAGGGTAAACGTCCGCAGCTGTCCGACCTCCGCGAGAGTGGTGCCATAGAGCAGGATGCCGATATCGTATGTTTTATCCATCGCCCGGAATACTATCTGCGTTCCTCCACTGACGGTACTGACCGTGATATCCGTGGGCTTGCCGAATTTATAGTAGCTAAGCACCGTAGCGGTCGTGTCGATGATGTCGAGTTGAATTTCCGTGCTGAATTTGCCCGCTTCGAAAATCGTGTTGACTCTTCTGAGTCATCGATTGGCAGGGCCGAATCCAAATTAAACTCCGGTTCGGGAGCAGGATTCGGGGGAGAAACTTCCGGATTATCGGGCGGAACAGCTGACTTTCTGCAGGAACGTGGAACGGCCGATTTTTAATCGGTTTAATTTTATTGTGATAAAAAATGATTTGTAAAAACTTTTTTTTGCTTATCTTTGTTTATCTATAAAATGAAAATAAACAACAAAATATTTATGTTATGAAAAAGGCTATTTTAATGTTAGCAGTTGTGCTCGGTTTCACTACTGCATTTGCTCAGAAACTTGACAAAAATGAGGTTAAGCAACTAAAAGCATTCCTCTCTCAGCCCGCTGAAAAAGAAGCTACCAATGCAGCTGCTTTGAAGGTCAGCAATATCAACGATCTTGCTTCAATCGAAGGCGTGAAAGTAGAAAACGGCCACGTGGTGTCTATCGAATGGAAAGACAAGCACCTTGCCGGTGATCTTAATCTTTCAGGCTTTACCGCTCTTACTAAAGTAGATGTATCTCGCAACAAACTCACCGGTATCAATGTAGCCAACGCCACTGCTCTTAACGAAGTAAACGCTTCGCGCAACGTGTTGAAGGCTGCCGATTTCACCGGTTGTACCGCATTGGTTAAAGTTGCTCTTAACAAAAACCGTCTGAGTGACGTCACTTTGGAGAATGTGCCTTTGCTGACAAACCTCAATGTGTCAAACAACTTGTTTGTCGAACTTGACGTTTCCAACTCCACAACACTTGAGACTCTCAATTGCCAGGGCAATAAAATCGAATCACTTCGTGTTACCGGTTGCGCCAACCTCAAAAACCTCTATGCAGGCTACAATCAGTTGACCGAGCTTACTCTCGACGGCGTAGTTAACTTGACAAACATCAACATCGATGACAACAAGATTTCATCTATGGTCGTATCAAAACTTCCGGCTCTTTCCACCTTTGTATGCTCTGACAACAAGATGACATCACTTGGTGTACTCAACTGCGACCGCCTTATCGACCTCGTTTGCTCTTACAACGACCTTACCAACCTTACCGTTGAAGGTTGTCCTCAGTTGACTTTCGTAGATTGCTCTTACAACGACCTCACTACTTTGAATCTGTCAAATCTGACATTCCTCCAGCGTGTTCTCTGCAACAACAATCAGCTCAACACAGTCGACTTCTCATTTGACACTCAGCTCTCTTACGTCAACTGTCGTTATAACTTCATCACCGACTTCCGCACTATCGGTTGCGATAACCTCCGCATGGTTGCTTGCCAGTGGAACTTCTGATGAACTGCATCTAAAAACATAACTTTGTAATTATACTATACTTGGAGATGCGTCAATGATTGGCGCATCTCCATTTTTTTTCACCCGTTGACTGTCGATATGGCATCGGGTGAAGTTTTTGATATTTATGGATTTTTCTCTAATTTTGTATCAGAAATTCAGACTTAGATGAAAAATATCAGAAACTTCTGCATAATAGCTCATATCGACCATGGCAAAAGCACACTTGCCGATAGGTTACTCGAATATACGGGCACGGTCGGAGGCAAAGATTTGCAAGACCAGGTGCTTGACGATATGGAGTTGGAGCGTGAGCGTGGCATCACCATCAAATCCCATGCCATACAGATGGATTATACGCTCGATGGAGAGCACTATACGCTGAATCTGATTGACACTCCCGGACACGTCGATTTTTCCTATGAGGTGTCGCGTTCGATAGCGGCTTGCGAAGGAGCATTGCTCATAGTCGATGCCTCCCAAGGCATTCAGGCACAGACCATCTCCAATCTCTATATGGCTATCGAAAACGATCTGGAGATAATTCCAGTCCTCAACAAGATTGACCTCGACAGTGCTAAACCTGAAGAAGTCGAGGATCAGATAGTTGATTTGCTTGGTTGCGACCGTGAATCGATATTGCGTGCAAGCGGCAAGACCGGCGAAGGTGTGGAAGATGTGCTTCGTGCCATCGTAGAGCGTATACCGGCTCCGGTCGGCGACCCCGACGCTCCGTTGCAGGCTCTTATTTTCGACTCGGTATTCAATCCCTTCCGAGGCATCATAGCATATTATAAGATAGTCAACGGCACTATTCACAAAAATGATTTTGTGAAGTTCGTGTCCACCGGTAAAGAATATCATGCCGATGAAATAGGCGTGCTGAAACTTAATATGTCGCCGCGTCAGGAACTTTCCGCAGGAAATGTAGGATATATTATCTCAGGTATCAAAACGTCCCGCGAGGTCAGGGTAGGTGACACCATCACTCATGTTGACCGTCCGTGCGAAAAAGCCATTGACGGGTTTGAGGAGGTCAAGCCCATGGTATTTGCCGGTGTATATCCTATCGAGACCGAGGATTTTGAAAACTTGCGCGCATCGCTCGAAAAACTTCAGCTCAACGATGCCTCTCTTACATTCCAGCCCGAGTCATCTATGGCTCTTGGATTCGGTTTCCGTTGTGGTTTTCTCGGACTCCTTCACATGGAGATAGTCCAGGAACGACTTGGCCGTGAGTTTGACATGGACGTCATCACCACTGTGCCCAACGTATCTTATCGTGTTTATGACAAGCGGGGTGAGATGACCGAAGTGCACAATCCCTCCGGGCTTCCTGACCCAACTCTTATTGACAAAATTGAAGAACCGTATATCAGGGCATCTGTCATTACAGCCGCCGAGTTTATCGGTCCTATTATGACGCTTTGCCTCTCGAAACGCGGTGAGTTGGTCCGTCAGGAATATATTTCCGGCAATCGCATGGAGATGATATTCGATATGCCGCTTGGTGAAATTGTCATCGATTTCTACGATAAACTTAAAAGCATATCCAAAGGCTACGCATCATTTGACTATCATATCCACGATTTCCGCGAATCAAAACTTGTCAAGCTCGATATCCTGCTCAATGGTGAGAGCGTCGATGCACTGAGCACATTGACTCATGTTGACAATTCCGTGTCCTTCGGTCGCCGCATGTGTGAAAAGCTCAAGGAACTTATACCCCGCCAGCAATTTGATATCGCTATTCAGGCGGCTATAGGGGCAAAGATTATTGCCCGTGAAACAATCAAGGCGGTGCGAAAAGACGTCACGGCCAAATGTTATGGCGGTGACATATCGCGTAAACGAAAATTGCTCGAAAAGCAGAAGAAAGGTAAGAAGCGCATGAAGCAGATTGGCTCTGTGGAAGTGCCGCAAAAAGCTTTCTTGGCTGTGCTGAAACTCGACTAAATCTTTTATATCTTAATCGGCTCGTGGAACAAACCTACGGGCCGATATGTTAATAATAACAAAGAATAATCAACTATTTATTATGAATACGGATATTACCCCTTCTCCCCATGCGCCTTCTTTTGCTGCTCGACAGGCTTTGCGACGCCATGCCAATGGTGGCAACATTCTGATTTTTGCCACTATCCTCGCTTTGATAGTTGCTAACATACCTGCCATAAACAGCTATTATTTCAATTTCTGGAATCAGGAAATACGCCTTCAGATAGGTGGATTCAATATTTTCAGTCATGGCGGTGAGCCCATGACCATGCTTGAGTTTATCAACGATGCCCTGATGGCTGTGTTTTTCTTCACTATCGGCCTGGAGATAAAACGTGAGATTCTTGTGGGTGAGTTATCCTCGTTCCGTCAGGCACTCCTCCCTATCATGGGTGCTGTCGGTGGTATGATTTTGCCAGTGGTCATATTCTTTTTATTGGCTAATGGCACCGACTATGCTTCAGGAGCGGCTATCCCTATGGCTACGGATATCGCATTTTCGCTCGGTGTGCTCGCCATGCTTGGTTCGCGCGTACCCGTGTCGCTCAAGATTTTTCTTACCACACTTGCCGTTGTCGATGATATTGGTGGCATCCTTGTCATTGCCATTTTCTATTCCAGTCATATCGAGGTGCTTCTGCTCGTTGCTGCGGCCTTACTTCTGGTAGTGCTTATGCTTGGCGGCTGGATGCGTATTCAGAGCAAGATTTTCTATTTTGGATTAGGAGGTGTGGTTTGGTTCCTGTTTCTCAATTCAGGTATCCACCCCACTATTGCCGGTGTGTTGGTGGCATTTTGTGTACCGGCCGTGCCGGTTTTCGCTCCTAAAAAATATATCAGGTCTATCCGCGAATCTATCTCGCATTTTAATAAAGAAGATGATGAATTGCTCAACCGGCGTTCGATTCTTAACAAATATCAGATGAACTGGCTTAAAGAGATAGAGTCAGCTTCCGATAAGGTGATATCTCCCCTTCAGGAGCTTGAAGACTCGCTTCACCCGGTGGTCAACAATTTTATCGTCCCGCTGTTTGCTTTTGCCAATGCCGGTATATTCTTGCTCAATATCAATCCTCTCACCATCGTCGAAGGCATCAGCTTGGCCATTATCCTCGGATTGGTTTTAGGTAAATTCCTCGGAATATTCCTCTTTTCGTGGCTTACAATCAAGACGCATCTTGCCCCTATGCCCGAAAATGCCAATTGGAAGATGCTTGCTTCGGTTGCCGTGCTCGGTGGTATCGGATTCACCGTGTCGCTTTTCATTGCCAATCTTTCCTTTGGCAATATGGGGCAAGCAGGTGAGTATCTGCTCGACCATGCCAAGATAGGCATTGTTGTCGGTTCGGTGCTATCCGGTGCCATTGCATTCTTTATGCTGCATCGTTTACTCCCCCAAAAGGCGGAAAAACCGGCCGATGAATCAAATTAAGCATATTTATATAATAGAATTTTGTAAATTCACATTTTTATGTTAATTTTGACATGAAAAGTTAAAATAGCATGTCACCTATTTTTAACTTTGGTCAACAAATGTGGCATAGCGTTTGTTAATATTATAAATAAAATTATGCAATAGAGTTAAAACTGTTGCCTTTAGAATATGAAAAAGTCCACGATTTGGCTGCTCACGGCTGTTATGGCAATTACATTCGCCGGCCTGCTTTACATACAGATTATGTATGTGAAGAATATCGTCACTATCCGCAACGAACAGTTTGCCGAGAGTGTGCGCCGTAGTCTGTATGCTGTTTCATCTGAGCTGGAGCGCTCCGAGACACGTCGCTTTCTCGAAGAGGATGTTGCCGGAATACGGTCGTCCGTATTGCCCACTTACACCCCTGCTTCGGGCGACCTTGAAGGACTTAAATATTCTTTCACTTCCTCCACCGGTGTCAGGGGTGATTTCACCCTTAAGGGCACGCTCCCTTCCACTTCCGGTAATCTGCTTAGCCCTAACGGTACACTCAGCGACAAGACCACATCGGTCAACGATGTCATTCGTGAGCAGTATCTCTATCAGCGCGGTTTGATGAACGAAGTTATCGTTAAGATTATTTCTCAGGCAAGCAATCGCCCCATTGAGCAGCGCGCCGATTCATCTACTGTAAGCCGGATTCTCCACACTGAGTTTGTCAACAACGGTCTTGACCTGCCGTTTGAGTTTGCGGTGATGAGCCGTATGGGTTCGGTGGTGTACAAGACTGCAGGATATAAAAACGGACCCGATAACTCCGTGTTCATGCAGACCCTCTTTCCCAACGATTCGCAGAGTCGCATGAATTATCTCAAGGTCTATTTCCCTGACAAACGTGATTATATTTATCACTCTATAAAGTTCCTTTTCCCCTCCTTTGTGTTTACGTTGATTCTGCTCGTGGTTTTTCTTTACACTATCATTGTGGCGTTTCGGCAGAAGAAACTCACCGAGATGAAAAATGACTTTATCAACAACATGACTCACGAGTTCAAGACCCCCATATCCACCATCTCGCTTGCTGCTCAGATGCTCAACGACAACTCCGTCCGCAAATCATCTAAGATGCTTGAGCATATATCCACTGTCATCAACGATGAGACCAAGCGTCTGCGTTTCCAGGTCGAAAAGGTACTGCAGATGTCCATGTTTGAGCGACAGAGCGCCACACTCAATCTGCGTGAACTCGATGCCAATCCGGTTATTGCAAATATTGTCTCCACATTCAAAATCAAGGTTGAGAAATACGGGGGTTCCATCGATTGCAATCTCCAGGCTGAAAACTCCACCGTTGAGGTCGACGAGATGCATTTCACCAACGTCATTTTTAATCTGCTCGACAATGCCGTCAAATATCGTCGTGAGGAAGAACCCCTTACTCTCACTATCTCCACCCGCGACGTAGCCGACAATCTTGAGATATCTATTGCCGACAACGGTATTGGCATTCGTAAAGACGATTTGAAGAAAATATTCGATAGATTCTATCGCGTTTCCACTGGCAATCTTCACGATGTCAAAGGATTCGGCCTCGGCCTTGCCTATGTGCGCAAGATGGTGACCGAACTCCACGGCACCATATCCGTTGAAAGCGAGTTGGGACGAGGTACAAAATTCATTCTATTGCTCCCGTTGATAAAAAATTAAATCATAAATATATTATTAACTACTAAAAAACAGAAACATTATGGAAGAACGTTTGCGTATATTGTTATGCGAAGATGATGAAAATCTCGGAATGTTGCTCCGCGAATATCTTCAGGCCAAAGGCTACAATGCCGACCTCTTCGCTGATGGCGAAAGCGGTTATAAAGCTTTCCTTAAAGGTAAATACGACCTTTGTGTTCTCGACGTGATGATGCCTAAAAAAGACGGCTTCTCACTTGCTCAGGAAATCCGCACTGTCAATTCCGAAGTGCCCATTATCTTCCTTACCGCCAAATCTCTTAAAGAAGATATCCTCGAAGGTTTCAAAATCGGAGCCGACGATTATATCACCAAACCTTTCTCTATGGAAGAACTCGTTTTCAGAATTGAAGCGATTCTCCGTCGCGTAAAAGGCAAGAAAGGCAAAGACATCACCATGTACCGTATCGGTAAATTCACATTCGATACCCAGAAACAAGTGCTTATGGTTGATGACAAGGTTACTAAACTCACCACCAAGGAATCCGAGTTGCTCAGTCTTCTTTGCGCTCACGTCAATGAGATTCTTGAGCGTAACTTCGCATTGAAAACCATCTGGATTGATGATAACTACTTCAATGCCCGTAGTATGGACGTCTACATCACCAAGCTCCGCAAGCACTTGCGTGAAGACCCTTCAATCGAAATCATCAACATCCATGGTAAAGGCTACAAGCTCATCGCACCCGAAAATGAAGCCACAGCCTGATCTTTCTGCAGAAATATATACTGTACTATAATAATATTTGAGGCACGTTGCATTACGCATCGTGCCTCATATTTTTTCCTTATCGTATAGATTCCCGCTTCATTCCTCTGCCTTCTGACCTCCGACATTCTTCCACCAATTCCTGTTTGCGGTCTGCAGCTCGGCAGGCTGCTTACTTTACGGCTACCTTCTTCACCGTCGAACCGGCGCGGACTATATAAAGCCCCGGCTGCAGCTTGCATACGGTTTGGCTTTCAGCGCTTTTGCCAAACACCTTCATACCCTGGGCTGTGAATATCTCCACTTCTACCGGAGTTCCGGAAGTCACTGTCACTTCGTCCGCATTGCAGATGATATTCACATGATTGTCAGGTGTCACCATATCCAAAGCGCCCAACTCATCTTCGGGCATATAATCCGGGTGACGGTAATAAACCTCCCCTTCAGGCGACCGTACCTCACACACTTTATAGGTTAGTCCATAAGTATGTTCTAATGGAAAAAACACTACATCATAGCTATCAAATGTGTTATTCAACGAACCTAATCCTTTTATTATACATTCGTTCCTATTGTTCTGATATCCCCACATCCAATAGTTTCCATCCGGAGATTCTATCTTTTCAAGTTTAGTTATCTTCTCCTTATTTGTTTTATAATTATGCTGATACAAGTATGTTTCCAATTGTTTATCCCAATATTCACCTACAGAATACAGACGTGTCCATTCTACAGAATCCCCCTCAATCCATGTATTAAAATCATGCATGAAAAATTCTTTTCCCATTGAGCCATCTCTTCCATCGCGGCTCACTTCGGCTTCATCTCCCAATATTGCGTAACCCACTCCTTCATAATCTACATTAAATACAAATCCATACATTTTCCCATTCTCTTCTCTCCGAAAAGAATGTTCATACCATTCAGCCATGGTATTATAATCCACAAGAAATGTTTTACCCTCCACATTTATCGGCGTCAGCACATACTCCCAATAATAAACCAAAGTATCAAATGTGACTTTATATTCATTGTCTTCGTAACTTTCATGGGTTGTGATATTTGTAAATTCACGCACAAACGTCACTCCTTCCCGCCATATCATATCAGGCGTCACTTCAGTCTGTGCCGACATGGCATTTACTCCTATCAGCATCCACAACACACCCGCTATTATCTTCTTCATAATCATTAATTTCTTAATTGTTATTTTCAATTATCATTTCAAAATTTCCGCCAATTCCCTTTTGCTATCCGCAGCTCGGCAGGCTGCTTACTTGACGGCTACTTTCTTCACCGCCGAACCGGCGCGGACTATATAGAGCCCCGGCTGCAGCTTGCATACGGTTTGGCTTTCAGCGCTTTTGCCAAACACCTTCATACCCTGGGCAGTGAATATCTCCACTTCTACCGGAGTTCCGGAAGTCACCGTCACTTCACCCGCATTGCAGGTGATATTCACATGATTGTCATGTGTCACCATATCCAAAGCACCCAACTCATCTTCGGGCGTATATTCCGGGTGACGGAAATAAAGCTCTCCCTCCGGCGAAAGAATTTCTACGATTTGAATCTTTTGGTCCAATATTTCAAATATACCATTGGACATCCAATTAGATTCAAGATTGTAAATCAAAAATGAACGGTACTCGTCTATTGGTCCGAGGCCCTTTATATGCCAGTTGTCATCGCTCTTAAATCCCCATGACCAATATTTGCCATCGGGTGTATATATTTTTTGGAGATTGGCTATCTCATATTTTTCTTCTTTAAATCCGGTAGAATTATAAATAGTTGGAATAGTGTATGTTATAGTCTTTCCTTCTGCCCATTCATCAAAGTCATGAACCAAATATTCCGCACCTGCAATTTCGCTATTTTTTTTGTAAAGGTCTGCATCAAAGAGGTAACAATAAATTTTACCATCTTCGTAACGCTTGAATGAGTAACAACCATCACTTATAAAATTATAATTCTCATCTTCTATTCCATATATATCGTCTGCCATATAAGTTTGTCCTTCAATTGCTTCAGGTATAAGAGTAAATGATCTGACGAAATCATACGGAGTATATATATATTCCATAGCGCGATGGTCATACTCTACATATATATAACTCCAATGTACTTTAACTGTAACCCCTCCTTTCCATATAAGTTCCGGATTAAGTTCTATTTGTGCTGATACAGTTGCTGATATCATTGTCAGCAATGTAAATAGTATGCTTATCTTTTTCATATACTTTGATATTTGATTTTTACTATTCCACAATCATTTCTAATGTTCCATCTTTTTCGCAGTCCACATTATACCCCACCTCGATACTTTCATGCGCTATCAAACGTAATTTCGCACCCCTTTTAACAACTACATTTTCTCCTATCTTGATTGTTGGAGCTTTAATTATTAAATTCTCATCCACAATAGTGTTATTTAGCTCGTAAATTCCTGTTTTCCGATATTTATATGTCAACGGAATACCGTTATTAAGATTCAACGAAGCGTCAAACTGCTGATTGAGTACATTTATAGTTGAATTAGAATTCAAATTAACAGACCCTAAAACAGTGGAGCCCGCATAGTTAATCCTATAATAAACAATCTTATCCTGTGTATTGTCATTATTTTGATATAAAGATGTATACGTAAGATTTAACTTGTTATTTTTATAATCTGCATCTAATTCATAATCTCCACAAATCAAAATTGGCAATATAGGATCACCCATAATGTTGTGTCCAAAATAATTTGCTCTTGTATTTGAGCTGTTGTTTATATCACTGACACGCAGGTCTCTTGCGTATTCTTTTATATAAGCTGTATAATAAGCTAACTTATTGTAATTGTCAAAATATTCAAACGGGTGTATTTTGCTTAGCATATGAAAAAAACATTCTCCTACGTTTTTTTTAGGTTCATCAGTATCAGTCCAATTATTACTTGTACTACCAAAATATGCTATAGCCCCGCCATTCGGATTTCTTAAAAACACCTCACTCAGGCATGGATAGTTTTCTAAATCAAATTTATTTGTAACCGCAGCCGTAGTTACAATTATTGATGGATCTTGATTTTTTTGATTACCTGCATGGACATAATTGTAATATTTTTTTTCCGACTGAGGTTCTGTTCGGTAAACCCGGTCATCACCTGATGTGATAAACCCTATAAGATGATATCCCTGATCTATATAATCTTTTATTACAGGAGCGGTAAATGGCCCCATATTCAGTTCCGGTATACCATCATCACATAATTTTGATATCTCAAATGTCATATCTAAACTGTCGATTATCGAACTTATCCTTTCTATTGCATCTTTCCCTTCAGAAGAACCGGTCTGTTGATGTTTCTCTTCATTACGATAGATACCACCTAATAATATACGTTTTAAGTACCCTCTATCGGGATTTTTTTCATAATGCAATAATTTCCTGGTGTAATCTTTTACCTGTTGCGTTGTTCTGACCAGCAGTCGACTCAAATAAATCTCTGCTGTAAAGTCCACATTGTCTTCTTCTTCACCTGTGATATCATTTCCATTTTCATTCCACAAGAAATTGTTTTCAAAAGAGGCATAATATGAATCTGCAGGTATATCTTCTTCAAAAGTGACAGAGCTATCATCAGGTCTGTGTCCGGAACTTGTTACATAACAGTATTTACATGGTACAACACTGTCATCGCCTCCAAGCATACAGTATTTAAGGTCGTGATTCTGATATAAGTCATACAGATATGATTTTATCTTTTCCTGTTCTCCTGAATATATACAGGGAAGATTGTAAATACTGTCCACACTGACAATTTTTGTCTTATACCCCTGAAAATTTCGCCACTCAGCCAGTTCCTTAAAAGCCTCACGCAGACTGTCTGCTGTAATAATCACATAATCTATATATTCCCTACCGGGTGTTATACCCTGAGGAGTGAAATGACCGGTATATGTCTCAAAAGCCGGAAGATTCAGATAATCAGCGGTATTAAACAAGTCCCGACGTACTTTTACTGTTTTGCAGTCAACAGATGTATTGTTTTTGGGTGATCTTTTTACCGTCAGTGTCACCTGAGTTACTAAACTCAAAATACGCTCATCGGCATCATACAGCAATGGCATGATTTTGAACGAAGCAAAGCCAACTCCGTGATGACTGTTGGCACCATCAATCAGAATCACCGGGTTCTTTTCTGATGTAGCAGGCATCGATACCGATGACGGCTCTGCATTTGTATCAGAATCTGTATTTGTATTACACATTAAAAAATCTGTAGCACCTATCATGACTTTGCCCGAGGAAATAGGGGTCGTCTGAAAAGTCACATCGAAATCATTCACTTCATATCCCAGGGGATTGATTATTTTCTTTATCATGACAGGTAGTTTTGGAGCTCCTGCCTGCGATGCTATAACATCGAATTTATCTGTTGCCGTGACTTCTATGGCGTCACCGATGCTGATTAACTCAAAATCATTCTCTGAGAAATTCCATGTGTAGGATTCCTGGGCTTGTCCCACCGATGTTACTGCAACTGTCAGTAACAAAGCATAAATATATCGATAAATATTTGACCTCATAATCCTATTGTTTTACTGATTGGTTGACTTCAATAGATTCTCTATCTCTGTAATAACAGCATCATTTTCTTCCATCTTGAGATATATCGATTTTAATGCCGATGATGCCACTCCCAGCAGCGATGTGTAGTCTACGGTTTTATTCCCTTTGATATCACTGCTTACGGCCTGAGGTAAAACCTGTTCCAATTCTTGTGCTATCACGCCTATATGTTGATTCGCCTCATTTTCCGCAGATGCCGTTTCCTGCTTCAATTCGTATGTGACCGGACGGATTGAGTGAAGCAGAGCCAATACGGCAGGTGACGATGTCGGATAAATCTCACCGTTTGAATGCTCTCTAAGGTCTGATACTCTTAAATCATTGTACGTTCCTGTTTCACGGTCGTAAAAATAGACATCCCAGCCGCTCCCCGTGATGTAGGTTAGCGGATTCTGCGTGTTAATCCAGAGTCTTGACCCGCCATTTCCGTATAATTCTATATGGGTGCAATTCAATATATTTATTCCCGGGCTGTAATTCCTACAAGTATCGCCTGCTACTATTTTCCCGGTTTCATAATGAATTTGAGAAAATGCCGGCGTGAAGCAGCATACCGCTATGGTCAGTATAAATAAGTGTCGTATATATCTTTTCATAATCCGATTCTTTTTATTTTGATGTAATCTTTTCTTCCGTTTGTTTTTCCGGGACAAGCATTTTTATCAAAGTTTGCAAATCTGCCGTCTGTTCCTCCACCTTTAAGTCCAGTTCCTGGATTGCCTTTATCAGTACTGGTATCAGTGAATAATAATTTACCATCAGATTACCGAAGTCATCTTCTTTCACCGATTCAGGATATATAGCCTTTACTTCCTGGGCTATAAATCCCAGACGCGTACTTTCGCCAACTTCCGTCTGCACTTTGCTTATATCGGATTTCTTATTTTTAGAAAAAATCAGATCATAACTTACCGGCCGCAGTAACGATGCCTTTGAATCGGCTATTGTCGCTATATTCTGTTTATGCCGGATATCTGAAAGTATTTGTGATTTGTACGCGAAAACGGCAATGTAATGCTGTTCATCATTATCATAGAAGTTGACACAATCGTTCGACCCTGATATCAGCGTTGAATCGCTCGACAAATCTATTTTCAAGAACGAGCCGGAAGAGTTTGTCCAGTACAACCCGTCATAACCCTTGATTCGCAGAGCCGCATACCATTCCGGATTTGATTCGTTGACTGACAGTTTATTGTTTCTGTAAAAAATCTGCGACTGCATTTGACTGCAGAATCCCGCTATGAATATTATGATGATTGCTATCTTGTTTTTCATGATATTACAATTTTATTATACGAACCACATCCACCACTTTGCCGTCAGCAGTCAGCACTACATAGCCCACTCCTTTTTCCATTCCGCTTATATCCATATCGGCGTTATCGGTATAAGCATCTGCTTTTATTAATTTGATTTTATATCCGTTTTTATCAAACAATTCCAAATTGTACTTTTTAGAATCCTCAGGGATTAAATATTTCACATTAATGGAACTGATTGCCGGATTAGGGGAGCAGCTGAGTATTTCCGCGCTGTTGTCAGCCGTTTTGCCCAACGAATATACCTGTTGCTTCAGGTCATTTATTTTTTCCGCCTGTATTTCCGCCTTATCGCTTAAATCCTGATATACCGCAAACAGCAGTGATACTACCTGCGCATTATCTATCAGGGTATCATTGTCAACAATACTGACTGTTGAAGGAAAGTTTTCTTTAAGCCACAGGTATTCCTTTTCTTTTACATTTTCTTTATCAATGATGCGGTTGCCGCTTTTCAAATTCATGACATCTTCACTTGAAAAAAATCTGTCCGATACCGATGTCAGTGTTTTTATATTTCTCTTATACTTGGCATCCGATAATATGAAAGCCTCTCTGAAATGTATGGTTTGCTTCATTCCATACGCCTCATAGTAAAAACTTATTGTATTTTTCCCTATGCAGGGCGATGACAGTGAAGTTTCCGGAATATGAATCTTAAAGCATTGATTATCAGTGCTTCCTTGCGCAAAAAGGCCATTGGGAATGCCTATGTTAAGATACCCCGGTTTTGTTTTTGATGAATCAATTTCAATATCGAGCTGATTTGCTCTGTAAATTATTTGAGAGCAAACCGTTTGACCACAGACAGCCGACAAAGAAATCACACATAGCAAAATGTAAAGTCTTTTCATGATACTTTTTTAATTTTTGCACAATTTAGCATAAATAGATTTAACTCACAAGGTTACGGCCTTTCAGCTTATGTTATTTATCTATTTTTAACACTTCGCGCTGTCCACCATAAAAACTCTCTCCTCTGACTTCCGAACTCTGATTTCTGACCTATTTTTCGTGGGGATTGCCCGCCATAGCGCATTTCCGTGATTATATCTTTGCCCTGAAGTTTATACTCAGAAAGCTATCCCAAACTTATCCACTCTGAAAGACATCGTCTACATACCGCCCAAGACCTATCACCCCATCAAGGGTCACCCCTACTTCGCCGACTTCGAGCGACACATCGGCCGTACACTTCCCAAAGCCCACCGCGATGTCATCTCTCAGCTCGAATCACTCCGCTTCCACCACCGCCCCATTCGCGCCGTCATCACCCAGAAACTTCCCCCAATCGCTCCCGAATCCGACCCCGCACCGGAGCAGACCGGAACCTGCCGGTATCAACGCCATCAGCCCGAACCCCTCGACCCCCTCCAGGAACTCCTGCTGCAATACGCCCGCTGGATCATCGACCACATCTTCCGCGACCACGACGACCCCTTCGACCCATCGATATGCTGCATAGGCCGCCGCATGAGTCACACCCGCTACATGATACGCCGCGGTCTCCAATACAAGGTCATGGCACCCAACGTGGTCCACTGGACACGCCGCGCCATACCCGGCTCCCTCTACAACCCCGATTCCCTTCGCGGCTACACCTTCGACCACGCCCTGATCTTCGACCACGGCAAGATGCGCCTGCGCACCAGGACCATCCTGCGCAACCATCAGCGGCTCTACTCCGCCCTTGCTCCCGCGCTGCCCGCCCACGAGCGCTCACTCCATCTTATCTACTCCGACCGTCTCACCCCCGAGCATCTTCCCCATCTGCTCCACATCGAAGCCGAGTATGTGGCTCCGCCCAAGTCACCCGAGGCGACCAAGACGTCTCCGGCGCCCCGACATACGCACTTGCTCGAGCCGCCCGTAGTGCTCCGTGACCTCCGCTCCCTTCAGGCGCTCACCATGCTTGCCACCTACAAATCCGATGCCGCCCTTGCCGCCATCTACAATATCCCTGTCGACCAAATTCCCGCGCTGCTTGAAACCATTCCCCGCGACGGACCCTTCTGACGGGCTGCCCCGCTGTCGCGGCCCTGAAGCCAAAAGCCGTCTACGCAATCACTTTCCCACCGGTGCGGAGCCGGCTCCATCACAGCAAGCGCACATTTTCATTCTTTCATCACCCCCCCCTCCGGCCAGCCTTCCGTATTAAAAAAGCGATTCGAGAAGAATCGCTTTCAGTTAAGATACGTATGTAGTTTGTGATTATTGACGTGCGAGAGTTATAAGCGGAGTATTGTCGGCCGAGATCAGTTGAATTGTGTTGTTACCTTGACTACGAACACTCGCTGCTTGTTGTAAGGCGTTGATTAATCGGTTTTCCAATGCTATGTTAGGACAAGTCATACGCGTAGTTCTAACGTCAGATATTGTGATATTGCTACCGTCGGGAGTATTCTCCGTGATTTTGCCGTTGAACACATTACACCCTCCGTTACCATGTATTTTTTGCTCCTGAATGTCAATCACCATCTCCATGCCCATCGATTCATCGATACTCTCTGACCCGATAGCTGTTACGGACCATACACCGTTGAGTATATTTTCATTGACTTTCTGGAGTGTCATGGTGGTGTTTCCGGCTGCATTGATCATACTTAAAATATAATCGGAGCCTGACTGGGTCACAGTATAGGAGCGTACTGTGTTGAGAGCCATTGTAACCCCCATTTCGTAAGGTGCATCAGGGCAAAGCATCATGGTGGCGGCAGCTTGCGAGGCTGCTTCCATCTTGCCGCCTTTGGTTACAGCCATTGTACCGTTGATGGTGTTACACCCGTTGTTGGCATAATATTTTACAATATATGGGTTGGCATTTTCTTTCTCGAATACTATATAAGGACGGTTTTCGCCGGTTACGGTTGCATTACCCACAGTCACTGCACTCCATTTGCCGTAAAGTACGTCATGAATCAATATAGCTGTTTCATTAGCTGTGACGGTTTCTACTTGACCTGCTTCATTGGTTACAATTTGCGTGGTGGATTTACAGCCGGAGAAAGTAACTGCCGATAAAGCTGTAGCTGCAAAGAGGTATAATGCTTTCATTGTTTTTATTCTTTTGGGTTACGGTTAAATTGTTAAATATCTCTACTATATATAAGGAGTAAAAAGGCGAAATGTTCAGCTACTTAAGATTTATCTTTTATTTATGGCAAAGTTAATGCTTAAAATTGGCAATTAGCTGTTATTTTGAGTAATTTTGCGGAGTAATATTTGACCGTTTATGGTATGATGTTGAAGTTGTTTTTAACGTTTTTCAAAATCGGCGCTTTCACATTTGGCGGCGGTTGGGCTATGATTTCGATTATAGAAAAAGAGGTGGTCGACAAACACCGCTGGCTTGAGCGCGAGGAATTTATGGATCTGCTGGCTGTGGCACAATCACTTCCCGGTATATTGGCCGTAAATATAGCTGTGGCTGTGGGTGATAAAATTCGGGGCACGCGTGGCAGCATATCTTCCGCTCTCGGTGCGATTTTACCGTCGTTTCTAATGATACTTGCTATCGCCATTTTCCTTACGCCGGACTTAATCAAGAATAATGCTACGCTTTCAGCCATCTTCAAAGGTATCCGTCCCGCAGTGGTGGCTTTGATTATTGCACCTGTGTTGACTTCGGCAAAGACTGCCCGTATCTCTTGGCGCACGGTGATAATTCCTGTAGCTGTGGCGCTGCTTATATGGTCGAAGTGGCCTGTGGTATCGAATCCTATTCTTTATATTGTGTTGGGCGGCATAGGCGGATATCTGTATTTCAACTATTTGCAACGTAAATTGGCAGAGCGCGATTCTGCTGATGGAAAGGAGGTGGAGTCATGATATATCTCAAACTCGCTTGGGCTTATTTTAAGATTGGTTTGTTTGGATTCGGTGGCGGGTATGCCATGCTGTCGCTTATTGAGAATATAATCGTTGGCAATGGCTGGATTACCGAGCAGATGTTTACCGATATAGTTGCCATATCGCAGATGACCCCCGGGCCGATAGGCATAAATTCGGCCACATATATCGGTTATGTCGCTCCCGCAGCCTATTCGGCACAATTTGCCACTCCGTTATGGGGTATACTCGGATCGGTTTTGTGTACACTCGTTGTGGTAGTGCCGTCGTTTTTGCTCACTCTATATACGAGTCATTTCATTGCCCGTCATCGTGAGAACTCCATTGTCAAAGGTGTGTTTATGGGACTTCGTCCTGTAGTGGTGGGGCTTATTGCCTCGGCGGCATTGCTCTTGATGAACAGTGCAAATTTCGGGGAGAGTTCATCGGAACTGATAGCTTCGATATCAATATGCGTGGCAGCTTTTATTGCAGTATATTACATTAAGTTACACCCTATATTAGTGATAGTGCTCAGTGGCATTGTCGGTTATATAATATTTTAATAAATGGCTAACCAACTATCATATCCGGAAGCTCTGAAATGGCTTGTGGAAGAATTGCCGATGTTTCAGAACACCGGGCAAAAGGCTTATCATCCCGGGTTGGATACATCACTTGCTATTGATGCCGCTTTCGGGTCGCCACATCACAGATTCCGCACCATTCATGTGGCAGGAACCAATGGCAAGGGGAGTGTGACCCATACATTGGCAGCTATTCTTCAAAGTCATGGTTATAAGGTTGGACTTTACACTTCGCCTCATCTTGTAGATTTTCGGGAACGTATCAGAGTCAACGGTGAGATGATTACGCCTGATGCTGTGGCCGACTTTGTCAGTCGTTATCGGATGCTCGGCAATATGCCTCAGCCTTCATTTTTTGAACTGACCACTATCATGGCTTTTGATTATTTTGCTGCGTCCGGCGTTGATATTGCGGTGATAGAAACCGGATTGGGTGGACGGTTGGACACCACAAATATCATAATGCCCGTTCTTAGTATCATCACCAATATTTCTTTTGACCATACCGGTATACTTGGAAATACGCTTGAAGCTATAGCTGCTGAAAAAGCCGGTATAATCAAGCCGGGTGTTCCTGTAGTTGTCGGTGAGGTGATGCCGTCTACACGCATTGTCTTTGAGAAAGCGGCAGCAGAGGCTCATTCACAGTTAATATTTGCGCAAGAGGCCAATCAGTTGCTCAGTAGTGAATCTACAGCCGTAGGATGGTGCTATAAGACTCAAAAATATGGCGAGATAACCGGTGAATTGACCGGTGAATGCCAGCCACACAATGCAGCAACTATTCTCACTGCTGTCGATTTGCTTGTTAAAAACGGTCTGGAAATCAATGAGCATGATGTTCGTAGAGGTTTTTCTCAGGTAGTGGAGCTGACAGGTTTGATGGGACGTTGGACCACATTATCTCAGTCTCCGCGCGTGATATGTGACACCGGACATAATCCCGGAGCATGGGTATATATCAGCAGGCAGTTGAGTTCGATAGACGGGCGCGTGCGACTGGTGCTCGGTTTTGCATCTGATAAAGATGTCGACACCATATTGAGCATGGTGGTTCAACTGACCAATGTGGTTAAAATTTATCTCACCTCACCCTCGGTGGCGCGCGGTCTTGATGTAAATCAGCTTGAGATGAAGGCCCGGGCTTTCGGATTACAGTGTGATACAGTGCCCACTGTCGGGGAAGCATACAATAAAGCCCGCTCCGAAGCAGGAGCAGGCGATACTATATTTGTGGGTGGCAGCGGTTTTGTCGTTGCCGATTTGCTCAATGTTACCGGGTAGCGATAGTCTCGATTTCCACTAACACTTGTTTGGGCAATTCTTTCACAGCCACAGCCGAGCGAGCAGGGAAGGGAGATGTAAAGTTTTCAGCATATACCTCGTTCATTTCGCCGAAAAGACTCATGTCGGCCAAAAATACTGTGGTCTTGATTACATTGTCAATGCTTAGTCCGGCTTCAGCGAGGATAGCCTTGATGTTGGATATCGATTGCTGAGTCTGAGCCTTGATGCCTTCAGGTATAGAACCATCGGAGGGATTTACGGGAATCTGACCTGAGATGAAAATAAAATCTCCGATAGTGATAGCCTGGCTGTAGGGGCCTATAGCACCGGGTGCGTTGGTGGTTGAAATAGCTTTTTTCATAATTATATTATTGATTATACAGTTAGATTGATGTCAATAAGCCGGATACTTTCGGCCTGAGCGTACGCTGCTTCGATTATTTGATTATAAGTGTCGATTACAGGCTGGTAGTGATGCTTGAGTGAAGGGATAAAATTACTTGCGCCATGGTCGTTGAGTTTACTAAGCAACTCTTTGACTGTAAGTGTGCTGACATTGACATTTGGTTGAATCAGCGTAACAGTCTGTCGCTTCTGGTTAGGCAAAACGAAGCTGATTAATCCTATGCACCGCAGGCGGTTGACAATCGGTGTCACTACATTGACTGGAATTGAATACTTATGGCTTAATTCATTTACGGAAAGAGGCGGTTGATTTTCTGCAAATCGTTTTGCCACTATCGTCATGACAATAAGGGTTACTTGACGGGTGTAGTTTGTCGATGCATTTCTGATATTATCACCGAAGTTAAAGTTATTGATGTTTTGTGATGAATAGCAGATCACACCACCTATAAGGGTCAGCAACCACACTAATTGAAGCCATATAAGGAAGAGTGGCAAGAATGAAAAACCACCGTATATGGCATTGTATTTTGCCACATATAGCTGACCGCTAAGAAAAATCCACTGCAACAGCTGGTATCCCGTGCCCACGATTACTCCGGCCAAAAAAGCATTTTTGAATTTTACTTTAATGTTAGGTATGAGTATGTAAGAACCGGTGAAGAACAGCCATGTCAGCACCACTCCGGCAGCATCTATCATAAATGATATCACAGGCGCAAATGTAGTTTCGGGAAGAAGATACTTAAGACCGTTGGACATATAGAGTGTGATACCGCTGGCCGAAAGCATCAGCACGGGAAGCAGTATGAATATTGCGGTATAATCTGATATTTTGCGCCAGAATGATCGCCCGATCGATACTTGCCAGATTTGATTGAATGCTTTTTCTACTGATGAAAGCAGCGATACCAGAGTCCAAAACAGAAATACTATGCCTACACCTACGAATATTCCGCTTGAAGCGTGCCGCAAGTAGTTGTCGACAAAGCCAAACGAATTGCGCAGCATCTGTTCGTGGGCGGGAAAGTAATGGATTAGTTCGCGTTCTATGACATTTTGTATATTAAAACCACGTCCGATGGCAAAAATCAATGCTAATGCGGGAATAATGGCAAGTATTGTCCGGAATGTAAGCGCACACGATATAGACTGCAGGTCGCGCCGGAGAAAACTTTTTACCGATAGATTGATAGTTTTTATGGCATTAACACTGAATTTATTGCGAGGATCATTCCATACACCTGCGCTCACATACGTCCATTGCTTCATAATCGATTTACTGACTCGATTATAAAATTTATCTTTGCTGTCGTGATGCTGTTTTGACATAGGCGAAAGTCAGTGTGGTGAGCGAATACAAAAGTAGTAATTTCTTGGTGACGGGCAAAAAAATTACGGAGTTATGCTATGAGCACAACTCCGTAAGTGTAATCTTCAAGTAGTCCCTGCGGGTTACTTTCTGATACCAAGCTCTTTTTTAGCGATGATGGCACGATAGCGGTTGATGTCTTTGCGGATAAGGTAATCCAGCAGACGACGACGCTTACCTACCAACGCCTTAAGAGCGCGCGCAGTGGTATAATCTTTGTGATTTGACTTAAGATGTTCAGTCAAATGAGCTATACGGACTGAGAATAATGCAATCTGTGCTTCAGGTGAGCCAGTGTCAGTCTTGCCCTTACCGTATTTCTCAAAGATTTCTACTTTTTCGTCAGAATTCAAATGCATTCTTGGAAAATTTATTTGGTTAATAATTAGTTATTTGAAAAGCCAACCGACTTTTCCGACCGCAAAGTTACCACAATTATCTCAATCCACCAAATCTTTCCAAATATTTGTGGAGCATCTACATCACTTACATAAACAATTGGTGTAAAAATCCAGATGATAATAATTTGGCCGTAATGGCAAAAGAGAGTCGCACCACGGGGCGCGACTCTCAGTAAATGATATGAGGAAGTTTTATTTTACTATTATTTTTGCTGTTTCAGAAAGAGAAGTGCCGGATACGTTCACCAGGTAAATGCCGGGGGCCGAGGGGGAAGTAAACGATGTAGATGCGTGATGCTCTTTCTTGAGTGTCTTTACGGATTTAACAAGTTGTCCGGTAGTAGAGTAAACGTCAATATTGAGCAGTCCGCAAGATGCGCCATCGATATCTATTATTATTCGGCCTCCTGCAACAGTTACATTGATATTGTTGGCAGCGGCATCGGTAAGCTCATTTATAGAGGATAATTCATCTAATGTGAGACTATTGTCGGTAGCATCATAGTTAACGTAATATTGTCCGCCCTGAGTGGTTTCAAAGTCGAGTATAAGACCATTGTAGTACACACGGCAATCTTCACCGGCATTGGAAGTGATTATTGCGTGATCAAGTTTTCCATTGGCATATTCGATGTCGACAGTAAAATTGCCGCGAGTGAGCAGACCATTGATGTGGCCGTCGGTCCATGAATCGGGAAGAGCCGGGAGGAGATGAAGCATACCGTTATGGCTCTGGAGGAATAATTCGGATACACCTGCTGTGCCACCGAAGTTACCGTCAATCTGGAACGGTGGGTGAAGATCCCACATGTTATCGGCAGTTCCGTTTTTGATAAGGTTCTGGAACAAGATATACGCGTGGTTGCCATCGAGCAGGCGAGCCCAGTGGTTGAGTTTCCAGCCCATAGACCAACCGGTGGCTTCGTCGCCACGCTGCCGTAAGGTTTCTTTGCAGGCTGCTACGAGTTCTTCATCTTCGAGGGCGTTGATTGTGGTGCCCGGGTGGAGTCCGAACAGGTGGTTGGTGTGGCGATGTGTGTCGTTGTAGGTGTCGATATCTTTATACCATTCCTGAAGCTGACCGTAGCGACCGATCTGATAGGGATACATTTGGTTGAGTTTATTCTGCCATTCCGACATTTCGGCCGGGTTATCACCAAGTATTTCGGCTGCGGCGATTGCTTCCTTGAGTACTTCGCGGGTTACGGCATTGGCGTATGTGGCACCGAGGTCACAGGTGCCGTGTTCGGGAGAGTAAGATGGTGCTGATGTGTAGGTGCCGTTATGCATATAAAGGAGGTCACTTACGAAGTTGGCCGATGATTTGATTATCGGGTAACCGATTTCGCGTAGCCATTCTTTATCGCGGGTGTAATCGTAGTATTCCCAAATCTGGGTAGTGAGCCATGGGCCGGCTGTGGGATTGTAGTTCCACGACATATCATTAGAGTTGAGTGGTGCTGTGAAACCGAATATATTAGTAGATACTTCGGCAGTCCAGCCACGTGCGCCGTAGTAAGCCTGAGCTGTCTTTTCACCCGGTTTGACCAAGCCGCGGACATAGTCGATAAACGGCTGGAAGCATTCGAGCAAGTTGGTGCAGGTAGCAGGCCAGTAGTTCATCTGGAGATTGATGTTGTTGTGATAGTCAACACGCCAGGGACCGTCGGTGTTGTTATGCCACATACCCTGGAGGTTGGCGGGCATATTGCCTGCACGGGAGCTTGAAATCAGGAGATAGCGACCATATTGGAAATATTGCTGTTCGAGTCCATGGTCAAGAGTGCCATTGCGATAATTAGCCAGGCGAGTGGGCGTAGGCAGATTGTCAAATGTCTGAGATGGATTGATGGCTATATCTACGCGGTTGTACATAGCCGAGTAGTCGGCATAGTGTGTGTCGTATAATTCATCATAGCTTTTCAAGGCTGCTTTTTCAATCATTGAGTTGACACTTGCCACGGGATCAACTCCTACAAAGGCCCCGGGGTCGGTCATATCAGGGTCAAAATTCATGATATAATCAGTGTCGCCTGCAAGAATAAACTCTACATCGTTGGACCCGCTTACGGTAATGGTACCTGCCGAGGGGTTAGCCGTTACAGTACCGCCATCGTTAGTGCGAGCCATTACGCGAAGCGCCCATTGCATATTGTTATTGTTGGGCAGTTTGCAGTCATAGAGCAGACTTCCTTGGGCCGGTGATGTCACGGAGTTGACGGTTTGTGGAGTATTGAATGTGAAAGTAAGGTTCTGAGTGGCTCCGTCGGAGGTAAAGCGCCATACCATAACGCTATCGGGGTATGAAGCAAAATAGCGACGTTGATATGAAGTGCCGTTGGCTTTGAATTCGACTACCACAAGTGACCGATCCATGTTGACAATACGTTTGTAGTCGCTTACATCGGATTCGTTTATGCCTGTGCTCACATATGCCTCACCCATGGTAGAGTATGTGCCGAAACTGGTTTTATCGTAATTAGTATTTCCTCGGTAGTTGTTGGCCACCAGACTATGGGCAGATGAATTGCTGCCGTTGGCAAGGTAAGTGCGTACTTGTGCAAGTGTTGAGGCCGACACTGTCTTGTTCATATTCCAATAAGAAGATGCGCCTGTACCAGGGCCACCTTTCCAAAGTGTCTTTTCGTTGAGCACTACGCGTTCACGATTTACACCACCTATGATGTTACCACCGAAGGAACCGTTGCCGATAGGGAATGATTTGCGCTCCCAGATCTGGTCAGCATTTACGTCGGTAGAAGAGAAATCGTTGATATTCCATACACTTGCACCGGTAGTTGAAGAGTTGGGAGTGTCAAACCACAGTGCATTGCCTAAGGTGTAATCTATGATGTCCGATACTATAAAGCCATTGCTTACGGTTGTCTCTATAGGTGTGATGTTTCCGCCTATTGATATGGAGTTAAGGGCAATTTTGATGTGTGACCCGAAAGTTGCACCTTCTTTTACGTCACCTTTGAGGATAAAATAGTTGTTGCCGTGAGTGAGTTGCCGATTGAAATTGGTGTTAACATTACCAAGAGTGGTTCCGCTTGTCTGAGATGTGGCGGAGTATTCCCAATGTAGATTTTCGATGGTTTCTTCATCGCCTTCCCATGAGGTGGAAATGTTGTTTACGGTCAATGGTTTGTTGGAACCGGATGCATGAATATTAACTACAGCGATAGGTAAGTTCTTGCGACCGGGGGATACTTCTCCGGAGTTGTGGTTAGCGGTAATTGATGTTACCTCCATATCACGCTCTTCGAGTATTTCTATGCAGAAGTCGTAGGCCACACCATTGCGAATCTGACGATTGTAAGATGAGAAAAGGTTGGTATGCCAGGAATCGGAGTTGTTTGACGGTTCAAAAAATACAACGCGCATACGGTATGTGCCCGGAGCAACTTCAGCAGGAATGTTAACAGTACGAGTCATTCCTGTAAGAATAGCATCGTTTGGTACAGTTGTATTTCCTTTAGAGGATATTTCATTAGCATCGGTAAATGCACCGTTGCCATTCCAGTCAACGAAATATGCTTCCTGTGTCCAGTTTAACTGGGGTTCATAGCCATTGATATTATTGGTCCATGCGTAGTAGGTAATCGTAAACGATGTGGTGCCATGGTCGACGCATATATGATTTGCTGTCTTGTCAATTAAGGCGCCAGCTGATGTATAAGTGCCGGGAGAGGTGCTGAAAGCGGTGTAGGGCAGTTCTGCCTCGGTCGTACAATTGAATACTTCGGGAGTATTGGTGCCGGAAGTGGTTACACGTGCAAGGTAACGGTTTCCCTGATTTGCATTGTTGGTATATGTGTGAGTCATTGCGGGATAGGTAAGCTCAGTAAAGTTTGCTGTCAGACTGATGTTGTCGTTGTAGCTTACTTTTACAGAACTTAATTCGGAGAATACCTGAGCAGTAGCATCATTGGTCCAGTCTCGGAACGAGTAACCTGATTTGGGCGTGGCAGATATATTTACCGGATCTGAAGTGGTAATGCTCAGTTGGTCAGTTCCGGCGATAGCCACTGTGCCCATTTCTATATTGGAACTTTTGATGGTAACGGTGCGTTCGCGTCCGGCTTCAATGCGTAAAATCATATCAGCGATACAACCGATATCCGATTCAACGGTGGAGCCGCATGGATTGAGTGAATTCCAGTCAATTTTGAAGCGAAAGCGGTAGTCGCCGGCAGCAATATCGGCGGGTAACGTGAATGAAGGCATGTTTGAAGTCGTTACACCGGCTCCGTAGTTTACCGATTGGCCTGCACTGTTAGTCGAAGTCTGGGCATTGGAGTTAGTACTATAGTAAGTGTAACTTACCACTTCGCCGGAGTTTGTGCCGTTTGCGTTAAGGGTGGTATTGAAAGAGCCATCGTTGTTGTAGTCCACGTAGGCATAAGCGTGCATCCAGCTGCCTGTCCAGTCTATGTTTTGAAATACGATGGTAGCACCCGGGGTAGTTGTGAGTACTGACGTGGTACGGTCAAAATAAGTGGGAGCACCGATAATTTCGTTTTGACCGACATTAACAGTGACCGAACTTGAGCCGTCGGAAAGTGTAAATGAATTCAGATGGCGGCCATTTCTGTCGGCTGCAGGAGACAGCGCTCCTGACGTGCAATAATCAGCAGCCGAAGCATCGATGGTGCCGGATCCTAAGCATAGTAAACCACTTGCTAAGAGCGGTATTAACTTAAAGTTCATGGGGTAAAATGTATTAATTAGATTTGGTATTAGTAGCGTGTTTTTAGTATTGTGCGTTAAAATTAGATAAATTAGGGTGTATCTGCAAATTTTTTAACTAAAAAATGGCTTGATGGAGAAATTGTTATGAAAAAGAATCGCGCCGGATGCGATGTGCAAACCGGCGCGACAGGATTATGTTAAGTCATAGTTATGATTAATCCATGTTGAGTTTTTCTTTGGAGGGATTGCGGAAATGAATTTTGTGTTCTGCGTATTCCTGGGTTGCAATCAGAGTGGGTTTGGGAAGTTTTTCGTAGTAGCGTGATATTTCAATCTGCTCACGGTTTTCCGATATTTCTTCGAGGTTGTCGTTGAGTGAAGCAAATTCTTGAAGTTTCTTTTCAAGGTCGTGTTTCATCTCGCCCGAAATCTGGTTGGCGCGTTTAGCAATGATGCACACTGTTTCATAGATGTTGCCGGTGTCCTGCGAGAGTTCGATCATATCGCGGGTAACGGTGTTGAGCGGCGCGTTAGTTTTCTTGTAATCCATACTTTATGATTGATATAGGGATGTTTATTCTTTTGCGTAGTTCTGAGCTATTTTGTAGATATTGTCGGCTTCCTTGCGGTTAGGGCTATCGGGGTAGTTGTTGATAAACCCATAGTATTCATCAATGACTGTGCGGAAGCGTTCGGCTTTCTTTTCGGGGACACTTTGGTTGGCCTCCTGATAACGGGCTTTGAGCACAAGGAATTCCAAATCTTCCTTGTAGCGCGAATAGGGATATGTCTTTACGGCGTTTTTAGCTACGATAACAGCTGATTCGTAGTTATTGCCCATATAGTTGCCGAGATTATAATATAGTTGGGCGTTTTCAAGTTCTTTAAGTGTAAGTTTATCTTGAAGCTCGAAGATGGCATTTTGAGCAATGCTTACTTTATCGCTTTTGGGATAGTAGTCAAGAAATCCCTGAAGTTCTTCGATGGCTTTAATTGTGCCCGATTGGTCAAGCTGGGTTTCGGGAGAATCCAGATAGTAACCGTATCCGCAGTAGTAGCGTGCCAATTCGGTGTATTTTCCTTTAGGGAAACGATTGTAATAGGTCTTGAAATATACGGCGGCATTAGGATAGTCTTTGTTTTCATAATGGCTCAGAGCAAGAAGATACAGAGCGTCTTCGGCTTTTTCAGTGCCTTTGAATACGGTGATTACATCAGTCAATATCGTGGCTGCCTGTACATACTTTTTGTTTTCGAAGGCACGCTTGGCATAGTCGAGCTTATAGTCGTAGTCAGTGCTTTTCTGCGCTTTTTGGTATTCGCCACAAGATGCGACAAAAAGCGAAACAAACGTAAGGATAATATAGGTGTAAATACGATTAGTCATGTAGATTATTTGATATCAGTGTGCAAAGTTACATTTTTTTTGCTGAGCACACACTTATTATTATAAAAAAAATCTAAAGAATGGTGCCGATAGGTGTTATTATTACTTTTTTATGTATTTTTGCAAGGTTTGAAACAGATTGTTGAGTATAATAACCTGAAAAATTTTATCAAGTGCAGACTATTCCTGAGAAGAAAAACAATAACAATAAGAGACGTCCTTTGCCATTTTGGGTTAAGGTGTGTATAAATCTGGCTTTGATGGCGGTCGCATTTTTTGTTATTTTGTGGCTGGCTTCTTTGTGGCTGGATATTTGGACTCATCACGGTGAGTATTCCGTGGTACCTAAAGTAGAAGGCATGAGTTACAATGATGCTGTAAGACGATTGGTAGATGATGAGTTTCAGTGTGAGATAGCTGATTCAATTTATGATACTAAAATGCGGCCCGGCGTGGTGGTTGCCCAGTTGCCTAAAGAGGGTAGCAAGGTGAAGGGTAAACGTGTGATTTATCTCACTGTAAATGCTTTTTCGCCCAAGACGGTGAAGGTGCCACAATTGGTGGATATGTCGCAGCGTCAGGCTATTTCAACGCTTGAAAGTCTTGGGTTCAGTAATATTATAGTGCGAGAAATCCCTTCAGAATTTGAGGGGTTGGTGCTGTCGGCGCGATACAACGGGCGTCCGTTGACTCCAGGACTCCGTGTTCCGGTCAATGCTTCAATTGTGATAGAAGTAGGTACCGGTTATATGCCACAGGTCGATTCTCTTTCTGTGGACGGAGATTTTGTGATTAGCGGTGAAGAGCCAGCAGTCAGTTTTGATATGATGGACTGATGGAAGATCTGCATGAAATAGATATACCTGAATTTGAGCCTGAGTTATCTGATGAAGAGTCGGAGTCAGGGCTGTACGAACATTTTCGTTTCGTAGCTGACAAGGGGCAGCAATTGCTGCGTGTGGATAAGTTCCTGGTGGCTCGTTTGGAAAAATCATCGCGAAATCGTGTGCAACAGGCAGCTGAAGCCGGGTGTATATTGGTTAATGGTAAACCGGTCAAGTCAAATTATCGGGTAAAACCGCTTGATGTGGTGACTGTGGTGATGGATCGTCCGCGATATGAGCTTGAGATTATTCCGGAAAATATCCCGCTCGATATAGTCTATGAGGATGCAGACTTATTGGTGGTGAACAAGCCGGCGGGCTTGGTGGTCCACCCCGGACATGGTAATTATTCAGGGACTCTGGTCAATGCTCTCGCCTGGCATTTCAAAGATAATCCAGATTATGATGTCAATGATCCACGCATGGGTTTGGTACACCGAATAGATAAGGATACATCGGGTCTGCTTGTGGTGGCTAAGACGCCTGATGCCAAAACGCATCTTGGAAAACAGTTTTTTGATAAGACCACCCGTCGTGAATATGTGGCAGTGGTTTGGGGTGTTCCCGAGCCTGAGTCCGGTACTGTGGTGGGAAATATAGGTCGCAGCCTTAAAGATAGATTGCAGATGACGGTGTTCCCTGATGGTTCTATGGGGAAACACGCTGTGACTCACTATACTGTGATAGAGCCACTTCGATATGTGTCGGTAGTGAAATGCAGGTTGGAAACCGGACGTACTCATCAGATAAGGGTGCATATGAAGCATATAGGTCACCCGCTTTTCAACGATGCGCGCTATGGCGGAGATGAAATATTGCGCGGAGAGCGCACGGCCAAGTACAAGCAGTTTATTGACAATTGTTTCAAAGTGTGTCCGCGTCAGGCACTTCATGCGCGTACACTTGGTTTTACTCACCCGCGCACGGGTGAGGCTATGGACTTTGAAGCAGCAGTGCCCGATGATATGGTTCAGCTAATAAATAAGTGGCGCAATATTAAATAATCCTAAGAAACAGGTGTGAATTTTGTTGAATGAAATCAAAAGTGTAAATTTGAATTTCCAAAATTCAGTAATTGAAACGATCTATCATGAGTTGCGATATAGATTTTAGCGATATAGCTCCTTATTCTGATGAAGAGTTTCCGGCGAAGATGGAGCATCTGGTCAAAGAACCGCAGTTTGAAAATGTCATCAAATATGTAATGCCGGGTGTGGATTATACCCAATTTGCGTCACAACTTCTGAAGGTAAAGGACAGAAAATCGTTTCAGCAGCAGATTATTTTGCCGTTTTTAGAGCGACTTGAATCTTCAACTACCGATGGTATCACAATAGGCGGACTCCAGAATCTCGAGCGTGATAAATCCTATACATTTATGTCGAATCACAGGGATATAGTACTTGATGCTTCGTTCCTTAATTTTTCGCTCATACGTCATGGTTTTCCCACTTCGGAGATAGCTATAGGTAACAATCTGCTTATTTATGATTGGATAACAGATCTGGTCAAACTGAACAAGAGCTTTATAGTTAAGAGAAATCTTCGTATGATTCAGGCTCTTGAAGCTGCACATCAGCTATCAGCCTACATTCATTATGCCATCAATGAGAAGAAAGAGAGTGTGTGGATAGCCCAGCGTGAGGGACGAGCCAAGGATTCCAACGATGTGACGCAGGAGAGTCTGGTGAAGATGCTCGGACTCGAGGGTGGCGGTACGCTTAAGGAAAATCTGATGAGTGTACATATTGTACCTGTGGCGATATCGTATGAATTTGACCCCAATGATTATCTGAAAGCCACGGAGTTTTTGATGCGTCGCCGCAATCCGGAGTTCAAGAAGTCGCAGCATGATGATTTGCTTAGTATGGAGACGGGAATCATGCAGTATAAAGGTCGCGTGCATTTTCAGGTGGGTGAATGTATAGACGCCCCCCAGTCACATCTTCCAGATGATATGGATAGAGCCGATTATATCAAGTGTGTATGCTCAATGATCGATAATAGCATTCACTCTAATTATAAGATATATCCGATTAATTATATTGCTTTTGACGAGGTGAATGATACTGCTCGGTTCTGCGATTATTATACCGATGAAGATCACCATCGTGTCAATGAGTATATCAATGGCCAGTTAAGTAAAGTGGAAGTGGAGGACATCACCGCTGAGGAAAAGGCTTATATGCGCAGGCTGATCTTGAGCATGTATGCTAATCCGCTGATTAATAAATTGGCTGTTATTGAAGGAAGTGATGCTTGATTTCAATTGTTTTAACGTTTGAATTATGCGTTTACCTTTGATTCCATTCATCGCATTTATGGCGGTGTGTGTGTTGGCTGATTTCTATATCCGCCGGGTGTTGTTGCATAGATTCAAGTCGGCGAGGTGGGCGCGTTGCTATACAATTATTTCGTGTGTCATATATGTGATACTCATGGCTACATTGTGTCTGCCACGCAGAAATGGGGCCGACAGTCAGTTATCGCTGATAATGTGGGTGTTTTTCGGTGCATTGACGTTATATCTGCCTAAGTTGCTGTTTATACTCTTTGATTCCGCGGGAAATTTGCCGAAGTTGTGGCACGGTAAGCGTTGGGGAATTTTGACGTGGATAGGATTGGCAGCATCGTTGTTTTTGATGGTTGATATGTGGTGCGGAGCTTTGATTACCCGGTTTGAAATCAATGTGGTGCCACAGGAAATATTTATCCGGGATTTACCGGAGGAGTTTGACGGATATCGTATAGCTCAAATATCAGATCTTCATGTCGGGACGTATGGTAAGGATACGTCGTATGTGAGTCATCTGGTTGCGGAAGTTAATAATTTGAATGCTGATGCCGTGGTGTTTACCGGAGATATTGTCAATAGGCGTTCCGAGGAGCTTAAGCCTTTTGTGTCGACTTTTTCAAGGCTTCATGCTTCCGACGGTGTGTTTGCTATTCTGGGTAATCATGATTATGGCGATTATTGTGACTGGTCCACTCCGGAGGCTAAGGAGGCCAATATGCAGGAATTGTATGGTTATTATGGAGATATGGGGTGGAGATTGTTGCGTAATGAGACTGTGAGTCTGCGTCGTGGTAATGATTCGATAGTATTGATAGGTGTGGAAAACATAGGTGATCCACCTTTTAAGGTCTATGGCTCTTTACGTGATGCTTATCCGACATTGAATGACAGTGTTGTCAAATTATTGCTGACACATAATCCGGCTCATTGGAGTATGGAGATAGCTGATAATGATTCGGTAAATGTGGCGTTGTCGTTGTCAGGTCATACTCATGCCATGCAGATGGAACTTTTCGGGTGGTCTCCTGCCGCATTGCGTTATCCTTGTTGGGCCGGCTTGTATGAAGATAAATCCGGGCAACACCGGCTATATGTTAATATAGGTATAGGAGCTGTGGGGTTGCCTATGCGAATGGGGACACCTCCTGAAGTAACATTGTTTACACTTCGCCAGGCTGAGTGAGATGACTTTCCGACAGCTAACAATTCACAGAGCTTATATCAGTATAGGCAGTAACATCGCAGACGGTCAAAATGAGATTCGGCTTGCCAGGGATTATATGGCAGATTGTTTTGGGTCGGTCGAGATGTCAGATATCTACACTACTCCAGCTGTTTCCGGTGACGGCAGTATTTATTTCAATGCCGTTGCCTGTGTGGATACTGTTTTAGATGTTGAGGAATTGAATGTCAGTCTCAAACGTCGGGAATGCAGTCGGGGTAGAGATGAAGCTGCCCGCATTGCACGTCGTGTGCCTATAGATCTTGATATAGTTATTTTTGATGATGTAATTATTCGTCCGCAAGATTACAAGCAGATGTATTTTCAAATCGGTTACCAATCGCTGCAGAGTAAGTGATTTAACTCGGAATATGTCATTTCTTAGTTGTTTTTTGATTTCCGGGTGTATGTTGTGGTATGGAGATGGAAAATGTTGTGTCGCGTAGGGAAATGTACGGCATATTGAGTTGGTGGAGTTGTCGGGAATAGTTTTCGACTCGGCGTGGATTGAGGTCATAGCTGAGTAAGATGGTGTCAGGTCGATAAAATTCGGATATTGTGCTTATTGGGCAAGTGACACCACGACAGATAAGTAGATAGTCGGATAACCGGGAAGATGTGCCGGACGTGGGATTACGATATAATACGGTAAGTGACAGTTTGCCATATTGGAGTGTGGTATCGCATTGAGCCGGATTCACAGGATAAATAAACAAGGAGTTGATGCCACGGAGTCCCATGAAGTCGGAGTAGCGAAATTCGGCTCGGTTGCGGACCTGTAGCGTGTCTTGCCATGAGGTGGTCACGATATCCAAATCTTCGTTGCCATGGTCTATAATGATGTCGGTGTGATATGATGTGCGAGTCACATAAATGTGTGGGGTGTGCTCCCGATGGCTAATAGTGCAGAATATTATTATTAATGTGGAGGCAAATGTGGCGGTGACTATACCATAGATTTTATCCTTTTTGACAAGCCAAAGTTTCAGTGCAATCAGCATCAGAATGAAAGGGAAGAGAACCCATGCAGGCAAGTAGACAGAGTCGATTGTGGCTCCCGGGAGGGTAGCAATGAATTGGGATATTGAAGTGATGCTATGGCAAAGAAAGTCTGTAATAGAGCAAAGAATTTTGATTGAGAATCCGCATATGGCGCAGATTATAACGGAAATACCTGACAATAGCAGTGGCGGGAGGAGAAACGTGACTAATATGTTGGCTATTAAAAAATAGACAGGAAATGTATGGAAGTAGAGTATGGATATCAGTCCGGTGCCGAGCATGGCAGCGATGGATACGGTGATAAGGCCGGTCAGATTATATGCTAATCGGTGACGTTGATTGACAGGATTGAAATCATTGGCAAAAATAAGTATTGAGGCAACTGCGGCAAACGACATAATGAAACTGATCGAGCTGATAGCTTTCGGGTCAAGAATCAAGATGACAAGTGCGGCTGCGCAAAGAGAGTTCAGAGCCGCTACACGTCGCTGAAGCAGCGTGCCTGTAATCAGTATTGTAGCCATGATTACGGCGCGGGTTACAGACGGAGAAAAACCAGTGATGATGCAATAGCTCCATAGCATGAGCATGACTAAGACAGAGCGCAGGCGCCGATGTCCGGCAGCATACAGTGGCCATAGGGCGAGAGAGAAAATGATTGTGATGATGCCTACATGGAGTCCGCTAAGCGCAAGTACGTGGGCTAAACCAGCATCGCGAAAAGATTGGCGTGTGTCGGGAGAGAGTTCTGATGTGTCGCCGGTGATTAATGCTCCGAGAAATTCTTTTGAGGAAGGAGAAAGTTGACTTCGATGGATTATGTCGGTGAGATGTTGGCGTAAACCGTAACCATATGCGGCAATGCTTGTGCCCGGAGCAACGTCGATGATGTTATTACGATCTATTATGGCCGAATAGTATATTTGTCGATTGAGTAGAATTGTGGAATAATCAATCTCATCGGGTAAGTCGAAGCGAGGTGTAGGCTTATTGAAAGTGGCTTTGAAAGTGATAATGTCGTGTGGTTGTAGTTCGGGAGTGAAGTCAGCGAGTGTGACAGATGCGTCGAATGGACGGATAGCCTGAAGATTAATGCTCGTGTTGTCTGCAACGGCATATATTTCGATAGTCATCAGTTGTGACGTGTCGCCGATTTTCAGTTGTTTTATTCTGCCTTGCCACGTGTATTCTTTTTCCGTGACAGCTTGACCGGCTGTGACTGAATGGAATGAGGCAGCCATATATGCCACGAATAACGAGAGAGACATAGTGGCCAAATAGCTGTGACGCAACAATATTAGAGCCGCAGCTATAATTATTATAGCCACGGCAGTGTAGATATTCCACCAATAGAGTCCGGCTGCTGTACCTATCACATACATTGCCGTCATAGGCAGAAGTGGAAAGGCGGAGATTGCAGTGCGCCGGAGCATGGGGGTAAGAGCGGTTAAAGCAATACGGGAGTAAGGTAGCGAGCCATCAGATATCCGCCACCGAGCAGCCAGATGAAGAGGCAGAAGGCAAGAACAAATGGTTTGGCTCCGGCTTTCTTGAATTTGTCTATGCTTGTTTCAGCTCCCAATGCGGTCATGGCCATTGTGAGAAGGAATGTATCGAAGTAGTTGATGGCATCGATAGCCGCTTCGGGTAGCAGGTTAAATGAGTTGAACCCGATTACGGCAAGGAACCCGAAGGCAAACCATGGAACTGTCAATTTGCCTTTTTCACCGGAGGTATCGCTGCTTTTTGCCATACGTGCGGCCACCCAATAACCAAGAATGATAAGTACAGGAACCAACAGCATCACACGAATCATTTTTACAATTACGGCAACGTTTGATACCTCCGCACCCATAGCATTGCCTGCACCTACGGCGTGCGCTACCTCATGGAGTGTCGAGCCGGAGTAAATGCCCATCTGCTGGGGGGAAAGGTCAAGCAGTCCGGTGCGATACATTATCGGATAGAGAAACATGGATATCGTACCGAATATCACTACAGTAGCTACGGCCACTGCTGTTTTGTACGGTTTGGTCTGTATAGTAGATTCTGCACCCAGCACAGCTGCGGCACCGCAGATGGCGCTACCAATGGATGTGAGCAGCGTGAGGTCTTTGTCCATTTTGAGCGCACGTCCTATGGCTACACCTAAGAATATAGTGACTGTGACTACTATCACATCGATGAGAATGCCTGCAGTGCCTACATTCATTACATCTTGAAATGTGAGCCGGAATCCATAGAGTATGATGCCAAGGCGTAACAGACGTTTTGAACAAAACAGTATGCCCGGAACCCATGTGGCCGGCAGATGATTACGCAGACTGTTGGCGTAAACCATGCCCAGGATTATGCCGATAATCATCGGGCTGAGTGAAATCTCTTTTAGAAAATTAATTTCGCCTATATAGAAGGCGGCGCATGAAAAAAGAGCCATCAGAAGGACTCCATGAAGCATACTTGCTCGTTGTTCGGTAATCATTGGTTTATAGTTAGTTTATTATTTGTTCCATATTCGCCATGAGGCTTCGGCTTGTAATTGAAGCATCTCCCGGCCGTTTTTTATCATGCAATTCCGCTCCCGGCTACGGCGCAGAAACTCTGTCAGCGGCGGATTGTAGACCAGGTCATAGCATAGATGTCTGTCGGTGAGTAGCTGGTAGGGAATAGACGGAGCCGATGAAATATCGGGGAATGTGCCTAATGGTGTGGTGTTGATTATTATTAAATGTTTATCAATAATTTCTTTAGTGATGGCAGAGTAGCATAGTTGGCCATCTGACGGAGTGCGTGATACTTTGAAAAAACTTATGTCTAATTCGGATAAGGCGGCAGCTATTGCTTTAGATGCGCCTCCTGTGCCGAGAATCAGGGCGTGGCGATGATATGGCTTTAGCAGAGGAATAAGGCTGTCGCGAAAACCTATTATGTCGGTGTTGTGGCCGGTAATGGCATCGGGTGTGATCTTAATAGTATTGACCGCTCCGATGTCCCGGGCTGTTTTATCGATGCCATCAAGCAGAGACATCACGGCTTCTTTGTAGGGAATGGTAACATTTAGCCCGCGTAAAGAGGGATTGGCGGCTATGATTTCAGGTAAAAGCGTAATGTCGGGCAATTCAAAGTTGAGATACGTGGCATCAATATTCTCACGGGTGAATTTCTCGGTGAAAAATCGCTGAGAAAAGGAGTGCACTAAAGTACGTCCGATTAATCCGTATGTTGTTTTACCGGTCATATCAGATTGCAAAAATAGTGAAAAATCACAGGCTTTTATTAATTTTGCATCAAATCTAATAAGAAATATGTCGGAAGATATTATCAACTCCTTATATCATACTGTGTTTGGTACAGAGCCTGAATCAGTGGTGTTGTTGCCGGCTTCGGGTTCATCGCGTAGGTATTACCGTGTGAAAGGAGTGAGGAATGTGATAGCTACAATCGGCGATAATATCAGTGAGAATAAGGCATTTATATATTTGTCAAAATATTTTGGTGCTAAAAATCTTGCTGTGCCTGAGGTGTATGGCGTAAGTGATGATTTCAGATGTTATCTTCAGGAAGATTTGGGGTCGACGAGTCTGTTTGATTTATTGACTGCCGACGGGGTGGATTCGCCGGCTGTCATGCTTCATTATCACAGCGTTATGAAAGAGTTGCCGCTATTTCAGTTTGGCCATGAGGATATAGATATCACTTATAGTTTTGTGCGACAGTCTATGGATATCCGTGCTGTGATGTGGGATTTGAATTATTTCAAATATTCATTTCTGAAACCTGTATTAGGAGATTTTGATGAAGATAGGCTGGAGGATGATTTTTTAGCTTTGGCTGAAAAAGTAGTGTACAATCCTGAGGGAGCCTTGATGATGCGTGATTTTCAGTCACGTAATGTTATGATTCACGATGGTCGTGAATATTTGATTGATTACCAGGGGTTCCGTAAGGGGTGTTGTCTTTATGATGTGGCTTCCATGCTCTGGCAGGCACGTGCCGGATTGAGTATGGAGCAGCGTGAGGAGTTGCTTGATACGTATGTTGCATCGGCAGAAAAGGTTCTTGGCGGCAAGATAGAGGATATGCGCAGCCGATATGAGCTGATGGTGTTGTTCCGAACGTTGCAAGTGCTTGGAGCGTATGGATTTCGAGGTTTTTTCGAGCGTAAATCACATTTTCTGGTAAGTATTGTTCCGGCAGTGCGAAATCTTGGTGCGATATGTTCGGATATGAAGTTTGATGGATTGGATTATCTGATGTCACTGCTTCAACGGATAGCATCGCTTCCGCGATTTGCCGGAGAGATTGACTATGCCGGACTTACCGTCAGAGTTAACAGCTTTTCATATCGTTACGAGATACCGGAGGATATGAGCGGTAACGGTGGAGGGTTTGTGTTTGATTGCAGGGCCGTGCATAATCCCGGAAGATATGATGAGTATAAACCACTAACGGGTATGGATAGTGCTGTAGCGCATTTTTTGGAGACAAAAAGTGAAATGCCTTTGTTTATGGAGGAATGTTATGCGCTTGTTGATAGGGCGGTGGAGAAATATATAGAGCGGGGATTTACATCGCTTATGGTTAATTTCGGGTGTACCGGCGGCCGACACCGTTCTGTCTATGGTGCAGAGACAATGGCTCGGCATCTCAGTGATAAATATGGTGTGCGTGTGGTGCTTGAGCACACACGTCAGTCGGTGAAAAAAGTGTTTTTGCCTCGATGAAAGCTATGATTTTTGCAGCCGGATTGGGTACAAGGCTTTATCCGATTACGCTTAATATACCTAAAGCATTGGTTGAAGTGGGTGGAAAGCCTATGCTTCAGCATGTGCTGAATAAATTACCGGCATTAGGAGTGAATGATGCGGTGGTAAATGTGCATCATCATGCCGATATGGTGACGGATTTTTTGCGTAATTATCGGTCGGATTTGAAAATACAGGTGAGTGACGAGTGCGAAAAATTACTTGATACCGGTGGCGGGGTGGTTAACGCGTTACCGTGGTTGCAGGGTGAAGATGTAATGTTGCACAATGCCGATATTCTCACGGATGCACCTTTGGATAAGATGATTGTCTGCCATAAAAAGTCTGGTGCTGATGTGACATTGCTGGTCAACGATCGCGCTACATCGCGCTATTTGCTTGTCGATAAGACTATGAAGATGTGTGGTTGGAAAAACGTAAAGACTTCCCAGGTACGTCCGCATGATATAGACGATTCGGTTTTGCGGCCGGTGGCGTTTTGCGGTGTGCATATTCTTTCGAGCCGGGCGCTTGATTTGTTGGCGAAGTATAAATCTGTGGGAGAGCCGTTTCCCATAACAGATTTTTATATTGATTCGGTAGATAAACTTGATATTCGATGTTTTGAACCGACGGAGGAATTTGTTTGGTTTGACATCGGCAAGCCTGATACCCTTGCAGCTGCTCGAGCATCATTTGTGTGAGCGAACAAGTAGGGCCGTTCCAAAGAAGCGACATAATAATGCAGAATTAGTTTTATGGGGGAGCGGGGCAATGGGATAGGCGTCCCGCGATGCGGAGCGTAGAGGTGGGGAGGGCTGCTGACCTATGGCTGCGCTCGCTATGTGAGGTGGTCGTTCCAAGGAAGCGACCGTACATGATAGAATTAATTTTTGTGGGGGGAGAAGAACGCAAGAGAGCGGCTCGGGAAGGGAGTCGCTCTCTGAAGTATGCGTTGAATGGATTTTTACGGTTTTTCTACTTTGCCGGCGAAGATTATGGCTTTAGTGGAAGATTCGTAAATGACGAAAGCAAAGGGGCGGTCAAGGCGGAATTCCTTTTTTTCTGTCCAATTAGGCCCGGGACTGGTCTCTCCTCCCACAGTAACTTGAGCGACAACAGCTTCAGCGCCTTTTTCGTCCATCTTAAATTGTGCCTTCTGGCGTGATAAGGTCAACATTGCCGAAGTGCCTAATTCTGAAAAATTCGCATCGGAAGTCATAGCTGATGTTATGCCTAACTTATAATAGTATTTAAGCATATCATATTCAGTATTCAGGTTTAGTTTGGGTGCGATCAAGGTTATTTCATAAAAGTCTCTTCCAAAATAATCAGCATCTTGAATAGAAATCCATGTGTCAGCATCAAGAGATTGGATGGCTTCATTTATTGACACATCTTCGTGAGGCAATATAAAAGCTATACGAAAAGAACCATTGCCAAATGCATCGGTGGTCATGGATAATTTATTGGTTACCGTAATAGCACTCGAGTCAAAATGTTTCTGTATCATCGGCACTTTACAGTCGCCATGATTTGTGGTATGAAAGATTCCATCTCCTGTATAATTGGAGTATTTTCTATACCATTCACTCTTAAATATGGTTGCGTTGGCTATGGCAAACTTGCTTTGCTCCATTTCTTTCTGATTGACAATCTGCTTGATAGCTCCACAAGTTTTATCTGAACACCATTTGTTGATTTCGGAAGCAATAGATGGTGAATTGAATGGATAGGTGTTTACGCCTGCTTTATAAGAGTTAGAGCAAATGTTTTTGAAAGCATCTGAAGGCTTACACAAATCAGCCAGCCATACCGAAGACGCCAATGTAAGATTGGTTTTATTGTCGGCATCGGGCAAAGCTGTGATTAATTTGTTCATTGCCGTGTTTAGGTCGGTAATTTGTGATTCGTTTAAGCCAAGCGCATTGAGAATCTCCGCGCGAGTTTCCCCGGCGGCGGCATTAGCAACCATTGACATATTGAGTGAAGCTACTAATGGCGAGAAAAATACGTTTTCGTCTATAGCATCATTGCTGATTGAATTGAAAAGTCGGAAACCGAAATTGTTGGTTGATACGACTGCGGGTGTTTCAGTATCTGATAATGCTATATATAGTTGGGGCTTATTATCCATGTTGCCACCGGGTTCGTCGCTATTGTCGCAGGCGTTTAGCCCGAGGGCGAGAGCGGAAATTATGAGTAACTTTTTCATAATAAGAATGTTTAATGTTATATAATGTGTTTATATCGTAGCTATTAATAGATATTATATATTATTCGGAAGGAAGAATTATAATTGTATGTAGATGAATTGATTTTAGGGTCAAAAACTTTTGAGAGATAATATCCTTCGTTTTTGTCATTGAATTCTCCCCAACCCCAATTACAATGTAAATAGGTGGTCTTGTGAATAGATGTATAACAATGTGTATTGTTGTCAAGGTTAGTATGGATATGTTCTATTTGATATTGAACAGCACCATCAATTATCCACATGTGAGCTGAATCGTTTGTATTAGTTGCTGTTCCATTGTTATTTTGGTTCACAGTTATTGTGCCTTCAGCTCTAATTAGTATCGGATAACGCTTTTGATAGACATCATTAATTATAATGTTTTCCGAATAATCGTTATACAAAATAGCATTATTATATCCATAAAATTTCAAGGTGTTATAGATAGATGATGTAAGTGTACCTGTACTATAGTATCCATAATTAGCTTCAGCTTTTAATCCAATTTGATGACAAAGATGTGCGACTTGGTCGGATATAGTTTCATAACTCCAAATTTGGGGTTTATTCATAGCATCCCAATCATAAACACAACCATTAATTGATTCCGGTTTTTGATGATATACCATAACCTGAGCTGCAGCTAATGGACCACAGCCCACAGGAGCTCGTCTGGCATTCCCTTCGGCGTTTGTTTTTATAGAGCAATTGTTATTATATGGCCCCCATTGATGCCAAACGGTATTTAGTAGTTTGAATTTTGGAATAGGGTTCGAATAAACAGTTTGCAATCCGCATCTGTGACCATTATGCCAGACAAAAGCGGGTTCAAAACCAGCTGTTGAATCAAAAGGAATAGGATTGAGGGGATCATCAATAATAGAAGGATTATTGGCATAATTTAATGCTAACTCCATGAAAAAATTATCCGGTTCGTATTCTTCGGGAGAAAAAGCTCCGGTATCGTTAAGTGCAAGGATTTCGCCGTTAGGAGCTACGACTGCGAAGCCGCCTTCATCAAAATTCACGATATAGCATTGACGCAATTGTGAACTTCGTGATTTTTCCGGATATTTACGGACTTCTTTAACCGTTAATTCGTTGGCACGTGATTGTAATCCTTCATCACCATATTTCAAGCGATTGACAGCATTGATGCCTAATTTGACAGCAGTTTCTGAATTGATTGTAACAGGTTTTGCGTGATTATGGTCAACGGAATTAGGGGGCATACAGCTTTGGGAGTCATTACAGCTCCAAAAAGAGAAACTAAGAGTAAACAACAAACAAAGAATAGCGGACTTAAGGAAATGATTTATTTTCATGATAAATATGATAATGATTATGATTATGTGAAAAGATATTAGTGATGCTAATATATAACATAAAAGAGGTGTTTTGCAAGTATTTACATCGCAATTAAAGATTTTTAACAAGATGGGAGATAGACACCCCGCAATGCGGAGCTGAATCAAGGTGGAGCTGCTGACCTATGTCTGCGCTCGCTACGCGGAGCTGGCCATAGGCTACCATCGACGCCCGGCTACGCCGAGCCATGTGCTGACGCGGGGTAAAAATAGCTGAATGCAGAATTCCGTTGGCTTTGGCTGGCGCTCCCCTACAAGTTGTTAGGAATCATAATTTTATGGTGGTTGTTTCAAGAAACGACCGTATATATAACGGCCGTACAAGTGCAGGGTTGGGTGTTATGGTGACAAATTGTTAAAATGTCAAATTGAGATGGTGATGTGATGATATGATGATATGGGGGTGAGATGGATTGGATTTGAAGTGATTAAAAAATTAAAAATAGGGAAAAAGGTTGGAGAATGGAAAATAATTTGTAACTTTGCGGTCGCAATTCAATACAAAACCAAATTTTTAATTAATTTTTCAATGGCAACAAAAATCAGATTACAGCGTCATGGTCGCAAGAACTATGCGTTTTATCCAATTGTAATCGCCGATAGCAGGGCACCACGAGATGGTAAATTTATTGAAAGGATAGGTTCATATAATCCGAACACTAATCCTGCTACAGTAACTTTGAATTTCGACAGGGCTTTGTATTGGCTTAATGTAGGTGCTCAGCCCACCGACACCGTTCGCACTATCCTTTCACAGGAAGGTGTTCTTCTGATGAAGCATCTTCTGGGTGGTGTTAAGAAGGGCGCATTTGATGAAGCGGAAGCACAGCGTCGTTTTGAAGCGTGGAAGCAGAAAAAGCAGGCTGCCGTAGACGCTATGCGTACTTCTATGGCAAGTGTAAAACAGGAAGAAGCTAAAAAGCGTCTTGCTGAAGAAACTGCCAAGAATCAGGCTAAAGCTCAGGAAGTGGCTAAGAAGAAAGCTGAACTTGCTGCTGCTAAAGCTGAGGCAGAAGCTGCCGCTGCTGCAGAAGCCGCTCCGGCCGAAGCTGAGGCTGAAACTGCTGCCGCTGAATAATGTGAGCAGTAGATATAGCATAGTCAAATTTGATATGTTATATAAGAAATGTCGTCGTGTTTATCGCATGATGACATTTTTTTTATGATTGATATTACGCCGTTGTGAATAAGTATTATTACATTTGTAATTCATTAATTTTATATAACCTATAATCAATCTATTGCCATGATGAAGACATTTCTGCTACCAATCGTAATGACTGTGTTGCTGTTCATTCCCAAGCAGGTCTATTCATATGAAATTTATCCTGTGCCTCAACAGCAGGCAGTCAGAATGGCAGAAATAACGTTGACCCCGATAGTCAATCTGGTTCTGACAGATAATGTTAATGATATTACTGCGGATCGTGCTAAAGAGGTGTTGACAAAAGCTGATATAGAGTTTGTTGTATCCGAAAGTCGCTCCATTGATATGACTGATATAGTGGTCGGAGCAAATATGTCCGGTGATGTGGCGATGGATTATGCCAAACAATTGTCGCTTGATTTGTCAGTGTTTCCTGACCGCGACTGCAACCATGATCCCTATCTTCTATCTGTGGTCGGTGATGACGCTGCCGGTATGATATTGATAGTGGGTGATTCGACGGGTTCGGCTTTCTATGGATTGGCTACTTTGGAGCAGATGCTCGAGCAGCGCATTGATAATAAATTGAAAGAAGTAGATATAACAGACTATGCTGCTGTGAAAATGCGTGGTATTGTGGAGGGTTTTTATGGATTTCCATATCCGGTAGAGACACGTCTTAATCTACTTGATTTCTGCAAGCATTATAAACTGAATACTTACGTTTATGGCCCTAAGGGTGATCCTTATCATGCCGGTAATTGGCGGCTTGGTTATCCGGAGACAGTCACTGAGGATCAAAAATCTAAAGGTGTATTAACCCGCAACGATGTGGCTGCGCTTGCCCGAAAAGCTCATGAATGTGGCGTAGATTTGGTTTATTCCGTGCATCCTGCTTTGCAAGGGGGCGGTATCAATTTTTATAATCTTGATCCGGGGGTGGAAGATATCATGACCAAATTTGCTGATATGTATGCGTTGGGCATACGACATTTTGGTGTGTCGGTTGATGATATGTCGGGTCACCCGTCTACTCAGGGACAACTTGCTGCTATGGTACAGGCAAAACTTGATGAGGCTTACAATACGGCATCGGTTTTGCCTGAGGCCCGTGTTGGAGGATTGCTTTTTGTGCCTACAGGATACGCGCTTAATTACAGTGGCGCTACTTCGGTGCTTTCGCAGTTTGCCTCGGTCAGCGGCAATATCAACGTGGCTTTTACGGGCTATGACTGTTTCTCTAATATAAGGGAATCATCGTTTGACACTGCTGCCGGATATCTCAATCGTAAACCGATATTCTGGTGGAATAATCCCGTGAATGATGATTATGATGATTTTTTGTATATGCATGGTCTTACTCAGCGTTGGACTATTGAGGCAAATGGTGTAGTGACAAACATGGGCGGTCTGCTCATGAATCCTATGAATCAAGCGGGGCCATCAAAAATCGCTCTTTTTAATGGTGCTGATTATAGCTGGAATCCCGGGAAATTTGATGCGGAAAAGAGTTGGATTGCTTCAATTCCGGCCATCATGGGCGGTAATGAATATGGAGATGCCTTGGCTGTGTTCATCAATATGGTAAGTGCTTACACGACAACGGAGACCGGAGGCAGTGATTCATCGAAGCCCAATGGCTTCAATTCATGTAAGAAGCAGGCTCCTGAAGGTGAAAAATATGCCAGTCTGTTCAGTCAATTCCGGAATTCATTTTCTGCAATCAATTTGCCCGATGCTGGTAATCTGCGTTTGGTATTGGCTAACGCTGTAAAAGCGTGTGAGAAATTGCATGAATTGGAATATTCTTCCAATCCTGACCATTATCTGTTTTATAACGATATGCGTCCATGGTTTTTGAAGATAGAGCGTATGTGTCAACTTTCAGATGCTGCATTGTCACTGATGTCAGGAGGGGCGAATGATATAGCTTTGGATAATTGGACTAATGTGTCGAATATAGCGGAAGAATTACGGTCATATCATGATTCGGAAGATTTTTTGGTGCATATTCTTGAAGGTACTACAAGTCAACGCGTGGTGTCAATAGAAGCGTTGCCGGCTCCGCGCTATTTTGAACCGTTTGTCGATTGGCTTGCTGATGTGGTTGTCGACTATTCGGTGAGTCTGCCACAGCGTGACCGCAATATGCAGGTGATAAGTAATCTGGATGATTTTTCACCGGTGAAATTTATACGGAATGGTGAGTCATACACATTGTTGTGTCCGTCCGGAATAGAACTCGGACAGGGTGAGTATGCGGGTGTATATCTGAATTATATCTATGACATAAATCTAAACGAAACAGATCTGATAGAAGGATTGAGTTTACAGTATTCGGTCAATGGAAAGACATGGTTTGATTGTGAACAGTCCGATGAGCCAATCCGTGCAGCGTATCTTCGGTTGATTAACCGTGGAGATGTCCGGTCAGTATCGGGCGATTTATTTGAATTCGCTTTGTCAAGTGTAACAAGTAGCGCAGCTCCTTCAATGTCAGTAAGTTCCAATATGGGAACATATTCTTCATATAAACTGACTAATTTGTTAGACGGGAGTATGAGCTCGTTTTATTGGAGTAGCGGCGCCCCTAAAGCCGGACAATCTTATATCCGAGTAGATATGGGAGGTGAATTTACTTTAGGTGATGTAAAACTTTATTTCTGTAAAAACGACCGCCCTGCGGGAGAAGTGGCTTTACAGGTGTCATCTGACGGAATAAACTGGAGTACGGTGACGACATTTACAAAATCGGATATTACGGGTGATGTCTATACTCATGTGTTTTCCGGAGAAAAAGCCCGGTATGTGCAGATGTTTTACCTTACCGTACCCTCGGCTGAATGGGTGCAGCTGGCGGAATTTGAAGTCAATTGCGTTACTTCAACCATTGGTTTGACAGAAGTGGCTGTAGATAATCACGGTGAATATATTTCAGCTCTTGATGACCGCAGCCTGGTTACATTTTATGCTCCTCAGAATGCGGGTTATGTGGATTATACTGTAATAGAAAATATCAATGTGGAGAGCGTGGAGATATATCATAAGTCGGATTTTGCAGCTACTGCCGATTTGCCTAAAATTAAGATTTTTGCTGATGGGGAATGGTATTCTATGGGTGAAGTAGACAAATGTCGTACGATAGTGGATACTCGCAATCTCAAAAATATTTCCACGGTGAGAATAGAATGGAATGATATTAACAGGCCGGTGTTGCATCAGATTATGCCTGTGGGAACTCCCTATGTGGACTATCCCGAATTTTTATCCGGGAGAGAAGATATAGCGATGCAATCGCAATCAGTGGTAGTGAAATGCTTGGCAGATAAATCTATTTATGTGTCGGCTTTCCAGGAAATAGCATCTGTAACTGTAACGGATTTGCTCGGCAGGGTAATATATACGTCTAATCCGGGAACTTGTGAAGCGATTGTGGGTGTGCTGCAGATGCCGGTGGTGATAGTAAGTGTGACTGTTGCAGATAAGACTTATACTACAAAATTAATAGTTAAATAACGTTTGAGATTTGAGGAATAAGAAGTAATTTTGTACTTAAATATTATATAAAATAAATTTCATTGATATATAGCTATGGCAGAAGAAATTAAAGAAGAAAATGCTCCAAAAGGATTGAATTTTGTAGAGCAAATGGTTTACGATGATTTGCAGGCAGGAAAGAATGGCGGACGATTGAATACCCGTTTCCCGCCCGAACCCAACGGATATCTGCACATCGGTCATGCTAAAGCTATATGTATGGACTTCGGTGTAGCAGAAAAATTCGGAGGTACGTGTAACTTGCGTTTTGATGATACAAATCCGGTGAAAGAAGATGTGGAGTATGTGGATTCTATACGTGAGGATATTCATTGGCTCGGTTTTGACTGGGGTGACCGCGAATATTATGCGAGCGATTATTTCCCTCAGCTTTACGATCTTGCTATCAGACTGATTAAAGAAGGTAAGGCTTATGTCGATGATCAGACCTCGGAAGAAATTGCAGCCCAGAAGGGGACACCTACCACGCCCGGTGTTGAAAGTCCGTATCGCAATAGAAGCGTGGAAGAAAACCTTGATCTTTTCGAGCGTATGAATGCGGGCGAATTTGATGAGGGAGCACGCGTGCTTCGCGCCAAAATTGATATGTCGTCGCCCAATATGCATTTCCGCGATCCGATTATGTATCGCATTATCAAGCACCCGCATCATCGCACAGGTACCACATGGAAAGTATATCCGATGTATGACTTTGCGCATGGCCAAAGTGATTATTTCGAGGGCGTTACACATTCCATCTGTACCCTTGAATTTGTGGTACACCGTCCACTTTATGAATATTTTGTTAAAGAGCTTGCTGATGACAGCTATTGTCCCCGTCAGATAGAATTTAACCGGTTAAATCTTACTTATACCGTGATGAGTAAGCGCAAGTTGCTGCAGCTTGTCAAAGAAGGCCTCGTGGCTGGTTGGGATGATCCCCGAATGCCTACAATCTCAGGTATGCGTCGCCGTGGATTCACTCCTCAGTCTATCCGTAATTTTATAGACCGCATCGGTTATACTAAATATGAGGCTCTCAATAGTGTATCTTTGCTCGAACATGCCGTGCGTGAAGATCTTAATGCAGTATCCACTCGCGTGATGGCAGTCATGAATCCCCTTAAAGTAGTGATTGTTAACTATCCTGAAGATAAAGTGCAGATGGTGGAAATGGAGAATAATCCCGAGGATCCGTCAGCCGGTACACATTCGATGCCTTTTGCCCGTACTATCTATATCGAGCGAGATGATTTCATGGAGAATCCTCCAAAAAAATTCTTCCGTCTTGCTCCGGGTGGCGAAGTGCGTCTGAAGGGTGCATATATCATCAAGTGTGAAGAGGTGATTAAGGATAATGAAGGCAATATAGTTGAATTGCATTGTAGTTATGACCCGGAGACACTGAGCGGTATGCCAGGTAGTATGCGTAAAGTCAAAGGTACGCTGCATTGGGTGGCTGCAGATACTGCGGTTGATGCAACAGCCCGTATCTATGATCGATTGTTTAATGTGGAAAATCCGTCGGCTGAAGTTGATAAAGATTTTAGAGAACTGTTGAATCCGGATTCGCTTAAAGTGGTAGAAGGAATCAAGGTAGAGCCATTTTTGGCGGAAAATGCAGTACCCGGTAGGCCATTCCAGTTCCAGCGCATAGGATATTTTACAGCTGATAAAGATTCAACTCCTGAAAATCTGATATTTAATCGTACGATTGCTCTTAAAGATAGTTGGGAAAAAACAAAAGATAAATAATAAGAACAATCATAGTGCGTGGAAGAGGAGTTTAATGATGAGCAGCAAACCGAACTCTATAATAAATTTGTAGAGTTAATTGCCGAGAAAGGAGATACAAGCTCGTTTGATAAAAATGAGCTTGAGGTTATTTATTGTTATGCCTATTCGGAAAATGATGTTTACATCTGTATAGAGGTGATAAATTGTGCATTGCGAAAGTATCCGGATAGTCGTAAGTTTAATGATCTTAAGGTAATGATTCAGTATGAATATTTACCGTTATATGCGGTAATTAATTATGCTGACCGATTATCGGCTAATTCATTCGTGCGACGTCTATTTGAGGTGTTTTCGGTAACTTCGATACCGGAAATGACCTCGTATCTGACATCAATGCTGGAAGATGTAAAACCCGGCGTACTTGATGATATGCAGGTGATATTTCTCTGTAAGGTTTTGATTAATCTGAATCTTACGGATTATCTGGAGAAAAACGCTGATATGATTGCCGAACGCAGTGTTAACAATGTGGTAGTGTACGCTTCTCTGTATAAATACTTTATTAATGAGGGGAATATAGAGAAAGTGATAAAATACGGCAAGGCAATCACTGATTTAGATCCCTTTAATGATGATGTGTGGGGTGTTGTAGCTCTTTATCAGAGCTATAACGTAGATACTGTTGACCAAGTAAAAGATTCGGCCGATTACGCTCTTGCCATTAATCCCGATAATGCTTCGGCATTATTGGCTATGCATATTGTTTGTGGGGATAAAGATGGCGATAGCGATTATCTGGACCGGTGCATAGCTTCTGATCCCGAGCTTTATCTGGCTAAATACTATAAAGCGTTAAGTTTATTGGAAAATGGCGATAGCGATGGTGCAAGTGATTATCTTCAAGAATATCTTGAGAATACACATAATGTGCCGGAAGAAGTTTTTATTGCGTTCTTGGGTAAAGTTTCCGCGGATACACATATTTGGTTAGATGCAAGGTTGAGCGAGCGACTCGATAATATGTCTTGTTCGGAAATTGAATTTTGGTGTGACAGTATGCTGAATAGAGGTATGCCGGAATTAGCTGAATACATAAGTGCCAAAGCGGTTCAAGGTATGGAGGAAAAAGGAGATGTATCTCTGAATTTCGGTTATTATAGACTCAAGTATATTCAGTATGTCTCTTTATACGCTCAACAGAAATATCGTGAATTAGTGCTTGATTTCAACTCTAATATTTCACATGGCAGCTATTATTTGGGAGCTGCTCCATTATGTTTGATGAATATATTGTGTAAATATGAATCAGGGAATATCCCGAATGTGGTTGTGGAAGAAGAGTTGCGATATTACCTGAATCTTTTTATGAGTTCTTGTGAAAGTTTGTCATACTCTACTGTAAGTTTCGGTAATCCGACAGCACTATATTATATGCAGAATCTTTATATGCATATAAATGGCAATTCAATGCCTGTGGAGAGTTATAATCCTTGTTATCAGTTTGCCGCCGGGGTTACTCCTCCGGAGGATATTACAGAAAAGGATTGAATTGCTTTTCACGACCTATAGTGGTAGATGGCCCGTGTCCGGGATATACTCGTGTATCATCGGGAAGAGCAAATAGTTTACGTTGAATAGAATCGATAAGAGTAGGCAAATCACCTCCATATAGGTCAGTGCGACCGATGCTGCTGTTGAACAGTGTGTCGCCTGTGATGACAAATTTACCTGATGGGGAATATAGTGCTATAGAACCCGGAGAATGGCCCGGTACGGTTATTACCTCAAGATATTCTTTGCCAAGATATATTCGGTCTCCATCAGTCAGATGATGTTCGACCGACAGAGGTTGCGGAGCAGGTATTCGCAGATGAAACTGTGCAGCTTGTTCGGCCCGCATTAATCCGAGCGGAGCATCGAGCTTGTTGGCTTGCGTGCCTATTCCATAGTTTTCTTTGATATAGTCATTGCCAAGTGTATGGTCGATATGCAGATGAGTGTTAATCATTGCTATCGGTTTAAGCCGGTTTTCCGTGATATATTTACTGACTTTGGTCTGCTCTGACATAGATGACATTCCGGGGTCAATGACAGCAGCTTCATGTGTTGTCTCGTCCCATACGACGTAAGTATTTACCCCAAACAGATTGACCGGAAAGCAAGCAATTCTCATAGTTCTACGTATATAAGTTCTTTAGTGGTGAAAAACGGTTCGGTAAAATAATCGCTTAGTGGTATTTGGAGAACATGACGTCCGGCGCATTTGATTTCGTTGTCCAAATCACCTCCCTTTAGACATAACAAACCTGATGGCAAAACGTTGCTGTTTGTTCGGGAAATATTTTTACGGCTCAGATTAATCAGTAGGGGTAATTGCATTACAGCGCGGCTGACAACATAGTTAAATTTTGTATGGCATTCGCCCACATCACCATGCTGGAAAGTCACGTTGGTAAGATTTATTGCCGAGGCAATATCTTGTGCTACTTTTATTTTCTTGGCTATGCGGTCTATCAGATGAAATGAGCACTCGGGAAACATAATAGCCAGCGGAATACCCGGAAATCCACCTCCTGTGCCGAGGTCCAGAAATGTAGTACCGTTGCATGGCGTTAAAAATTTAGCTATGCCGAGCGAGTGAAGGATATGGTGCTGATAAAGATTGTCGATATCTTTACGGGAAATGACATTGATTTTTTCATTCCAATCACGATAAAGAGGGCCAAGCATTTCAAATTGAGCTATTTGGTCGGCAGAAAGATTGGGAAAGTATTTGATGATTTCTTCCATTTGTGACTCAATGAATGATTTTTGACAAAAATAGTGAAAAAATCCGTACCTTTGAAGTGAAAAAGCATTAGAATATATGGTTAAGATAGGTAAATACAATCGATTGATGATAACCCGATTCGTGGATTTCGGTGCTTATCTCGACGGTGGTGACGGACAGGAAATATTGATACCTAATAAATATCTTTCTCCCGACAATGTGGTGGGCGATGAACTGAAAGTGTTTGTTTATACTGATTCTGAGGATCGCCTGATAGCTACTACGCTTGAACCTTATGCGCAAGTGGGAGAGGTGGCAAGCATGAAAGTGGTGGACGTGAACAAGATAGGTGCGTTTCTTGATTGGGGCCTCGAGAAGCAATTGCTGGTACCGTTCCGAGAACAGAAAGTACCTATGGAAAAGGGTCGCCGATATCCGGTGTATGTATATCTCGATGATGCGTCAAAGCGTGTGGCAGCCTCGGCTAAATTAGGAAAATATTTAGGTAACGTTATGCCTCGATATAAGAAAGGAGATGCCGTGTCGGTGTTTGTATTGAATCATGTGGACTTAGGCTGGAAATGTGTGGTTGATGATTTGCATATGGGTATGCTTTACGATAATGAGCTGTATATTGATGTGATTCCCGGAAAACGTTACACAGGTTTGGTAAAGCGTGTGCGCCCTGATGGTAAAATTGATTTGACTGCCGGTGCCGGTTCGGCTGACCGAGTGAAAGTAATTGCCGATAAAATTGTGGAAAAGCTCAAAGCTGATGGAGGTACGTTGAATTTCGGTGATGATTCTTCGCCCGATGATATAAAAGCTGCATTTGGCTGTAGCAAAAAAGATTTCAAAAAGGCAATCGGTTTATTGCTAAAGGGAAGAATTATTGGTAGAGATACCCATAAATTGTCACTTTTAGATACTTAAAGTCCGAAATGTGAAAAAAAATTTGCATCTTTGCAGTAGATTTTTAATACAAAAAATAACTTTCATATAATGGAGTTTTCCGCGCAACAGATAGCCGCTCTTTGCAATGGTGTGGTTGAAGGCGATGCTGATGTGAAAATCAATAGTTTCGCTAAAATCGAAGAGGGACATCCCGGTGCGATTTCCTTTCTTGCCAATCCCAAATATACTCACTATATATATACCACAAATTCTTCCGTGGTGCTTGTCAGCAAAACATTCGTTCCGGAAGGACCGATAAAAGCTACATTGATACGTGTTGATGATCCGTATGCTACGGTAGCTTTTCTGCTTACAATGGTACAGCAGATGATGACGCCAATAGTGCAGGGTATCGAGCAACCGAGTTTCATTGCCCCGGGTGTTGAGATAGCAGATGATTGTTACGTAGGTGCTTTTGCATATATAGCAAAAGGGGCTAAGATTGGTAAGAATGTGAAGATCTATCCGCAGGTGTATGTGGGAGATGATGTAGTAATCGGTGATAATACCATTTTATATTCCGGTGTGAAAGTGTATCATCGCTGCAAGATAGGCCGTAATTGTATTCTTCATTCGGGAGCTGTGATAGGAGCTGATGGTTTTGGCTTTGCACCTACTTCTGAGGGATACGATAAAATACCGCAGATAGGCAATGTGGAAATAGCCGATGATGTTGAAATAGGAGCTAATACCACTATTGACCGAGCCATGATGGGCAGTACCTATATAGCGCAAGGTGTCAAACTTGATAATTTGATTCAGGTCGGACACAATTGTGTGGTGGGCGAGCATACTGTGATTGCCGCGCAGGCCGGAGTAGCCGGTTCTGCCAAGATTGGTTCCCGCGTGATGGTAGGAGGACAGGTAGGTTTGGCCGGTCATATCAAAATTGGCGATGGGGCTCAGATAGCTGCACAATCGGGTATACCTAAAGATGTAAAGCCGGGGGCAAGAATGTTTGGTTATCCGGCCATGGACGTATTGGCTTATGGCCGTCAGGCTTGTAACATACGTAATCTGCCTTCGCTTTATGCAAAAGTCGAAGAGCTTGAAAATCTTTTGAAAAATCAATAAAAAGAATATATCAATATGAAGCAAATCACACTCAAAGCTCCGTTTAAGATCTGTGGCAAAGGATTGCACACAGGCATGGAGCTTGAAGCGGAATTTCTGCCCGCAGAAGAGAATCATGGATATAAATTTCAGCGTATTGATCTTGAAGGTCAACCGGTCATAGATGCCGTAGCTGAAAATGTAGTGGCTACCGAACGTGGCACAGTTATCGGTAAAGGTGCTGTGACTGTCAGCACTATCGAGCATGCAATGGCTGCTTTATATGCTGCCGGTATTGACAATGTGTTGGTTAAGGTAAATGGGCCTGAAATGCCTATTCTCGATGGTAGTGCCAAGGAGGTTTGTCAGAAGATAGCTGAAACCGGGCTTGAAGAGCAGAAAGCAGATAAAGATTTCTATGTGGTGAAGCAGAAAATTGAAGTAAAAGATGCTGAGACAGGAGCTTCGATTTTAGTTTTGCCCGATGACAAATTTAGTGTAGACGTAAAGATTGATTTTAATTCTCCGGTGCTTTCCAATCAGTTTGCTTCGCTTGAAGATATGAATAAATTTGCTGATGAGATAAGCGCATGCCGTACATTTGTGTTTGTCCGTGAGATTGAACCTCTTGTCAAAGGCAATCTTATCAAAGGAGGCGATTTGGAAAATGCCGTGGTGATTTACGACAAAGAAATGCCGCAGACAGAACTTGACCATCTGGCTGATTTGATGGGCGTCAATCATAAGGAAGTCAAGGAGTTCGGATATATTCAGGCTGTTCCTTTGCGTTTTGATAATGAACCTGCGCGCCATAAACTGATGGATGTGATGGGCGACCTGGCACTTCTGGGACGTCCGTTGAAAGGTAAGGTTATCGCTACACGTCCCGGTCATTCAATCAATACCCGATTTGCCAAGCAGGTAAGAAAGGAAATCAAGCGTCAGGATATTCAGGCTCCCACATATAATCCTAATTTAGAGCCTATTATGGACAACAATCGCATACGCGAACTTCTTCCTCACCGTTATCCTTTCTTGTTGATTGATAAGGTAATCGAAAAAGGCGATAATTATATTGTTGGTGTTAAGAATATTACTACAAACGAACCTTTCTTCCAAGGTCACTTCCCGCAGGAACCTGTTATGCCCGGTGTGCTTCAAATAGAGGCAATGGCTCAAACAGGCGGTTTGCTCGTGTTGTCTACAGTTGACAATCCTGAATTGTATTCCACATATTTCATGAAGATAGATAATGTGAAATTCCGTCAGAAGGTTGTCCCCGGAGATACAATTTTGTTCCATATATCTTTCCTTACAGAGATGCGTCGCGGGTGTGCAGTCATGAAAGGTTATGCCTTTGTAGGCGAAAAGATTGTATCGGAATGTGAATTTATGGCACAAATTATAAAGAACAAAGGATAAATCAATACAATAGAAATAAATATGAAACAACCGTTAGCATATATCCACCCCGCAGCTAAGATTGCTCCCAGCGTGGTCATCGACCCGTTTGTAACTATCGAAGCTAATGTAGAGATTGGTGAAGGCACCCGTATCGGTAGTAATGTGACCATTATGGACGGTGCCCGTATCGGTAAGAATTGTACTATTTTCCCCGGTGCTGTAGTCTCCGCCATACCTCAGGATTTGAAATTCAAGGGTGAAGATACTTTGGCCATTATCGGAGATAACACCACGTTGCGTGAGTGCGTCACTATCAATCGCGGTACAGCCGCCAAAGGTAAGACCATCGTTGGAAACAACTGTCTGATTATGGCTTATTGCCATGTGGCACATGATTGTGTGGTAGGCGATAATGTGATTATGTCAAATGCCACTCAACTTGCCGGTGAAGTAGTCGTGGACAATTTTGCTGTGATAGGTGGTGGTGCCTTGGTTCACCAGTTCTGTCATATCGGTCCTCATGTGATGCTTCAAGGCGGTGCGTTGGTAAACAAAGATATTCCTCCATACGTAAAGGCCGGTCGAGAGCCGATTTCTTATGCCGGTATTAATTCAATCGGGTTGCGTCGCCGTGGGTTTACTTCCGAGCAGATTCGTGACATTCAGGAGACATATCGCTATCTTTATTTGTCGGGGTTGAACAATACTGATGCTGTGGAGCGCATTGAAGCAGAGTTGCCGGCTACACCCGAACGAGATGAGATTATCATGTTTGTGCGTAATTCCAAACGCGGTATCATTCGCGGGTACGTGTAAACACGATTTTGTAAATACTGACTAAAAATCGAGATGCCTTGAAGTACGTGACTTACGGCATCTCGATTTATTTAATTGGTAATATTTGTTTTAGAAGTATATGTGCAGTTGGAGCCTTTGGTAGAATTGAAAACAATCTTCGGCAAAGTTGAAGTCAAGTGACGCGGATAAATCCATATAACTTTTCCGTAAAATATAGGCTTTTACGGAAGCTCTGTCAAAATATTTTGAGGCATACATCGGTTCTCCTTGATTGAGCAGATTGCCATAGCGACTGATGAAGGGAAACAATCGTTTGCCACAGTAGAGTGTGTTTTTCAGTTCAAGCCAGTGCCAGCGCATCGCTGCATCAAACCATAGACCTGCAGCTGTCTTAAATGCAGAATCGCTTACACGGTCACGGGCAATATTGGCGAGTACACCAACTCTTATACTGAGAGAATCGAGCGACCGGACTTTATTTCCTAATTCAACACCTATCCAAGGATTGACCATAAAGTCATCGGCTACGTTTTGGCTCGGGTCAGGATGTTTGGTTTTGGCAAGATGATTCATCATAGCTACTCCACCCGCCACAAGCATCTGATTGGAGTGTTGCCATTCGCCCTGGGCTATTACGTTAAAGGCCTCACGCTTAGTATCTGTTGGGATACTGCGCCAGTCTACAATGGCTTCAAAAAATCCGGAGTTCCCTCGATATTGAATTAATGCACCACGGATATTATGTTGGCTATAATAGTTTGAGTCGCTCCATATATAATTAGGTATTCGACGTATCATCTGGTGTCGGGGAAACATTCCTAAAGATAAACTCCAGCGTGTACTTTCAAAACGATAATACACTGTCGGGCTTAAGTTGTAATTATCCCAATTGCCGTCAATCGGTTGGGTCCATACTACTCCGGCAGCTATGCGATGCTTTCCATCGAGAAGTGATAACCCGATTTCGGGAGCAAGTTGTGTTTGGAAGAATGTCTGATTTTCGCAGTATGTCGCATCACCTTCTCGATTGTCAAAAATTGTGCTGAAGTCGACAGCCCACCAAAACGATGGTTTGATAGGTTTCTCTTCGGCCACGGAATTACACGGAACCAATAATATCATAATGGCGGTGAAAATCAGAGAAGGAATGCGATACATGACAAAGAAAGTAATTGATTAATTTTGCGACAAAGATATAAAAAAGCGGGCGAAAATTTGTTTTCGCCCGCTTGATAAAAACCTTTTAGTCCAGGATTGTGATAGTATTTGCGATATTAAGCTATGTTGAGATCCTTTTTGATGGCTTCTATCTTGTCAAGAGCCTCGGCATTAGCTTTGTCGTAGTCGGCAGCTGATTCCATTTTGCCATGAACTTCAATATAGAATTTAATTTTAGGTTCTGTGCCTGATGGACGTACAGATATTTTTGTACCGTCTTCAGTGAAGTACTGAAGCACATTTGAAGTGGTAGGCATGTCCATTTTGGTGATTTTGCCGGTAGCGGTGTCCGTAAGGTTAAGTGTATCATAGTCTTTGATAACGAGAACCTTGCTGCCACCTATTTCTTTCGGTGGATTCTCACGGAAGTTTTTCATCATAGCCTGAATTTCTTCAGCTCCTGTCTTGCCTTTGCGAACTACCGATATACCTTCTTCGTGAGAGAATCCATAGCGCACATAGATATCTTGCAACATCTGCAGGAAATCCAGACCTTTATCTTTGGCCCAAGCAGCGGCTTCTGCCATCAATGAGATAGCTGACACAGCATCTTTATCGCGGCAGAAATCTTCGGCCAGGAAACCATAGCTTTCTTCACCGCCACCAAGATAACGGGCCGTGCCTTCATGATCGCGTATAACGGCAGCAATCCATTTGAAGCCGGTGAAGCAATCAAACATTTTGATGTGGTTGGCATCGGCAATGGATTTTATGGTCTCGGTAGTAACGATTGTTTTGACTATATATTCGTTGCCTGTAAGTTTCCCTAACTCGGCATTGCGTGTCATGATGTAGTTAAGCAGAATCATCACTATCTGGTTGCCGTTGATAAGCACGTATTCGCCTTTGGCATCACGCAGAACGCAACCAATACGATCGGCATCAGGATCCGACGCCATTACTAAATCAGCTCCTACTTCTTTAGCTTTCGCGATAGCCATGGCCATAGCGGAAGGAACTTCGGGGTTAGGAGATTCCACAGTGGGGAAGTCGCCGGAAGTAACATCTTGTTCGGGTACGTGAATAATGTTTTCAAATCCGTAGTTTTTGAGTGAAGCGGGAATAAGGTTGACACCGGTGCCGTGAATCGGGGTGTATACAATCTTCAAATCGCGATGGCGGGCTACAGCATCGGGGCTGAGTGAAAGGCCTTTGATGGCATCAAGGAATTGACGGTCGATATCTTCGCCAATAATCTGAATTTTGGATTTGTCACCGTTGAATTTGATATCTTCCACACCTTTTATACGATTTACATGGTCAATGATGTTGACATCATGAGGTGCGATAATCTGAGCTCCGTCGGCCCAATATGCTTTATATCCGTTGTATTCTTTTGGATTGTGTGATGCAGTGATATTGACACCGCTCTGGCAGCCCAGTGTACGGATTGCGAATGAAAGTTCGGGAGTAGGACGGAAATCATCAAAAAGATATACTTTAATACCGTTGGCAGAGAATATGTCTGCTACTATTTCTGCAAATTTGCGACTGTTGTTTCTCACGTCATGACCTACAGCTACAGAAATTTCGGGCAGATCCGCGAATGCTTCCTTCAGATAGTTGGCCAAACCTTGTGTAGCAGCACCTACAGTGTAGATATTCATGCGGTTTGAACCGGCACCCATTATACCGCGCAGACCTCCGGTGCCAAATTCGAGATCTTTGTAAAATGCATCAATTAATTCTGTTTTATCAGGATTGTCAAGCATTTTCTTTACAGAAGCGCGAGTTTCATCATCATAAGCATCGCCTAACCATACGTTGGCTTTGGCAATCACTGAGTTCAACAGTTGATCGTTTGTGTCCATATTATGAAAAATTTAAGGATTTATTAGTATACATGAAATTATGGTAGTAGGAGCAAAAGTAGAAAAATTCTAATGATAAAACAACGTTGGTGCATTAAGTTTTTAGGTGCAGTCATGAAAAAGTTGTTAAAATTTTATTAATAAAAAATATTGCTTCAAGGTTGTGGGGTGCAAAGTGAGTTCATTAGTTCAAAATTGATTACCTTTGCATAAGAAATGACTAAGAAAAATATTACATCTTCACTGCGGCGCGTGGCCATTTTGGGAAGTACCGGTTCGATAGGTACTCAGGCTCTTGATATTATATCTGAGCATAATGAAATCCTGCAAGTAACCGTATTGGCTGCCGGACGAAATGCCGATTTGCTTATCAAGCAATGTCGGGAGTATCGTCCTCAGGTGGCTATTATTGCCGATGAAAGTAAATATCGTTATGTATCAGAATCATTGAGTGGTTATGATATCGAGGTGATGGCCGGTGCTGAGGCGATGTCGGAGGCAGTGAAGCGTGATGATGTCGATGTAGTACTTACAGCTACTGTCGGTTATAGCGGTTTAGCTCCTACGGTGAGTGCTATTAAGGCCGGCAAGGATATTGCGCTGGCTAATAAGGAAACACTTGTGGTGGCAGGTGAATTAATAGAGCGTTTGCTCGCTCAGTCCGATTCAAGGATATATCCTGTTGATTCCGAGCATTCGGCTATCTATCAGTGTCTTGTGGGAGAGGATAAAACAAATGTCAGTAAATTGATTATCACCGCATCGGGAGGTCCGTTTCGCTCGTTGTCGAAAGAGGATATGAAGCGTGTCACGGTAAAAGATGCTCTGATGCACCCCAAATGGAAGATGGGAGCCAAAATTACGGTGGATTCTTCTACAATGATTAATAAGGCTTTTGAGATAATCGAGGCCCGATGGCTTTTTGGTATTCCGGCTGAAAGGATTGAGGCGGTTGTTCATCCGCAATCAATAATTCATTCCATGGTGCAGTTTGCCGATGGTGCCGTGAAAGCCCAATTAGGAGTGCCCGATATGCATCTTCCCATCAGTTATGCATTAGGTTATGCCCGTCGGTTGCCGTCAAAGCGTCGTGAGCTCTCTATTGAAGATTATGCATCGATGACCTTCGAGCGTCCGGATATGGATCGTTTTCCTTGTCTGGCTCTTGCTCATCATGCTTTGAAATCGGGCGGAACAACAGCCTGTGTTATAAATGCTGCCAATGAGATTGCTGTGGCGTCGTTTCTTGCCGGAGGAATCGGTTATACGGATATTTACGATGTGATAGCGGCTACGCTTGATAAGATAGATATAATACATGGTCCTGAATATGAAGATTATGTAAATGTCAATGAGCAAGCCCGCGTAGTGGCGGAGTCGGAGGTAAACAAAAAGAGATAAAGAATCAAATCACAATACAGACAAATTTTTTTAATGGAATCAATATTGATAAAAGGATGTCAGCTGGTGCTTGCTTTGGCACTTCTTGTGACTATTCACGAGTTTGGTCATTATGTGATGGCACGTATTTTCGGCATCAAGGTTGAAAAGTTCTATATGTTTTTCAATCCATGGTTTTCTTTGGTTAAGTGGAAGCCTAAAAAGAAGGCGCCTAAATACGATAAGAAAGGAAATGAAAAGGCCACATGGCGTGATACTGAATATGGCATAGGGTGGTTGCCACTTGGTGGATATGTGAAAATAGCCGGTATGATAGATGAGTCGCTTGATACCGAGCAGATGGCGCAACCGCCGAAACCCTATGAGTTCCGTGTCAAACCTGCCTATCAGCGTATATCTGTGATGGTGGGTGGTGTGCTGTTTAATTTTTTGCTTGCTATTTTTATTTATGCCGGTATTGCATGGTACTGGGGAGATAAATATATTCCCGTAGACAGTGCTTTCGAGGGTATGGATTACAGTACAGAGGCACAGGTATATGGCTTTTGCAATGGTGATATTCCGTTGTTGGTTAATGGAGAAAAAATAGATTCATCGAAGCCCGACGTGCTTTTTGATATCGCTAATGCCAAGACAGTCACAGTGCTCAGAAATCACAAGGATACCGTGACGCTGAGTCTTCCTGATGATTTTATGTTGAAGTTAGGTAAAAATCAGTTTATGGCTTACCGTGTACCGGTGTTTGTTGATAAGGTCACCGGTGGTGATGCTGCTGCAAAAGCGGGACTTCAGCATGGAGACCATATCGTGGCGATTGATTCGTTGGCGACACCAACCTATCCAATGCTTACAGAGGCATTGAATGCGTTTGCGGGTAAAGAGACAACAGTGACAGTGGAACGTAACGGAGAGAAAATCGTGTTGCCGATTACGCCTTCCGACGGCGGTAAATTGGGATTTCAGTTGATGGCCATAACGGATATTTATCCGACGGTGATGATAAAATATGGATTTTTTGAATCGTTCCCCAAAGGTATAGAACTCGGGTGTACTACCATGGCCAATTACGTAAGTTCGCTCCGTCATCTTTTTTCAGTTGAAGGCGCGAAAAGTATCGGTGGATTTGGTGCAATCGGAGGTATGTATCCCGACAGATGGGATTGGTATTCATTCTGGAATATTACGGCATTTCTTTCGATAATTCTTGCGTTTATGAATATCCTTCCGATACCCGGCCTCGATGGAGGTCATGTGATGTTCGTACTATACGAAAGTGTATATAAGATGTTTACAGGTCGTAAACCGAGTGATAAAGTACTTATATATGCTCAGTATGCCGGTATGATATTCTTGTTGCTCCTTCTTGTCTATGCCAATGGAGCGGATATAATAAGGGCTTTTCAATAATTGATAAATATGGACACTACATATCCTATAATCAAATTACGTAAAGGTAAAGAAGAATCTTTATTGAGATTCCACCCTTGGGTCTTTTCAGGTGCTATCGGTTATATTGATAAATCGATAGAAGAAGGTGATACCGTTGCGGTATTTTCATACGATGATAAGCCGCTTGGGGTAGGTCATTACCAGATTGGCAGTATAGCGGTCAGAATGTTGACATCGGCCATTGAATCAATTGATGAGTCGTTTTATGCCCGGCGATTGAACGAAGCATTTCAGCTGCGCAAGGGAGCGTTGAATCTGTTTCGTGAAGATAATAATGCATTTCGGTTGGTGCATGGTGAAGGGGATTTTTTGCCCGGATTGATTGTGGATATTTATGGTGATACGGCCGTAATGCAGGCTCATTCTCCGGGTATGCATTATGCTCGTGAAACCATAGCCCGCAGTCTGGTTAATCTTTCCGGAGCCGGTATCAGAAATGTATATTATAAATCTGAGACAACTTTACCTTATAAAGCGAGTCTTGACCCGCAGAATGATTATATAATTGGAGAGTATAATGGCAATGTGGCTCAGGAAAATGACTTGAAGTTTTATGTAGATTGGTTGAAAGGGCAGAAAACGGGCTTTTTTGTTGATCAACGAGATAATCGAGCATTGTTACGTAAGTTCGCCTCCGGGAGAAAAGTGTTGAATATGTTTTGTTATACAGGAGGCTTTTCTATTTATGCACTTGCCGGCGGTGCCGAATTGGTTCATTCAGTTGATTCATCGGCCAAAGCGGTGACACTCACAGATGCCAATGTAAAACTTAATTTCGACGATACCTCTCGTCATGTAGCTTATGCTGAAGATGCGTTCAAATTCCTTGCTGATATGCCATCGGACTTTTACGATCTTGTAATTCTTGATCCTCCGGCATTTGCCAAACATAGAGGAGCCATTCATAATGCATTGCGTGGATATCAGCGACTCAACGCCAAAGCTATGGAGAAGATGCCTGCGGGGAGTATATTGTTTACCTTCTCTTGCTCGCAGGCTATTACCAAAGAACAATTTCGTCTGGCTGTGTTTTCGGCTGCAGCACAGACAGGGCGTCGGGTGAGAATTCTGCATCAACTTACTCAACCTGCCGATCACCCGGTTAATATTTATCATCCTGAGGGAGAGTATCTCAAAGGACTAATCCTATATATTGAATAAACTATAATCGTTATGTTAAGATTTTTCGCGGCAAGTGCTTTTGCTGCAACTATTTCACTAAGTATCATGGCATCAGATAATAATAAGTTTGATTATGTGGCCGACCGCTTTGCCGACATTGAGGTATTGCGTTATCAAGTACCCGGATTTGACGAGCTTTCGTTGAATCAGAAACAATTGGTCTATTACCTTACCGAGGCTGCTATTGCCGGTAGGGATATTCTTTGGGATCAAAATAATAAATATAATCTGGAGTTGCGCCAACTGCTTGAGGCGATTTATACGAATTATAATGGAGACCGTAATTCTGCTGATTTTAAGGCTTTTGAAACTTATCTTAAGCAGGTGTGGTTTGGCAATGGTATCCATCACCATTATTCGATGGATAAATTTGTTCCCGGATTTTCAGTTGAGTTTTTCGATGGTTGCGTAGCTCAATTGCCAAAAGAAAAGCAATATAAGAATTTGGACAATTTGCGTAAGTTGATTTTTGACCCTGCTTTTATGGCGAAGAAAGTTAATCAGGCTGAAGGCGAAGACCTTATATTGACTTCTGCCACTAATCTTTATGAGGGAGTCACACAGAAAGAAGTAGAAGATTACTACAATGCATTGAAAGACACCACAGATCTGTCACCGATATCCTATGGACTTAATACCCGAGTTATTAAAGAAGATGGTAAGGTGAAAGAGATTCCATTCAAGAAAGACGGACTTTATTCCAAAGCTATCACTCGCATCATTGACAATCTTGCCAAAGCTGCACAATTTGCTGAGAATGATATTCAGCGTAATGTAATCAACAAGTTGATTGAATATTATACTACCGGTGATTTACGCACGTTTGATGAATATTCTATCATGTGGGTGGGAGATACTGATTCACGTGTAGATTTCATTAATGGATTTATTGAAAGCTACGATGATCCGTTGGGTATGACCGGTAATTGGGAATCTATAGTCAACTTCAAGGATTTGGACGCTTCTCATCGTACTGAGGTAATCAGTAACAATGCTCAGTGGTTTGAAGATAATTCGCCTGTAGATTCTCGTTTCAAAAAAGAAGAAGTGAAAGGCGTGAGTGCTAAAGTTATTACTGCCGCTATTCTTGCCGGAGATTCTTATCCGGCTACACCTATAGGTATAAATCTGCCGAATGCCAATTGGATACGTGCAGCTCACGGGTCAAAATCCGTGACAATAGAAAATATCACGCGCGCCTACGATGAGGCATCGCATGGCAACGGGTTCAATGAAGAATTTGTACCCGATACGACAATGCGCGATTTGATGGATAAATATCTTTTTATCACTGATAATCTTCACACCGATTTGCATGAATGCCTCGGTCATGGTTCGGGTAAATTACTTCCCGGTGTTGATCCTGATGCATTAAAAGCTCATGGTTCCACCCTTGAAGAGGCACGCGCCGACCTTTTTGCCCTTTATTATCTTGCTGATCCGAAACTGATTGAACTTTCTCTGCTTGATTCTCCGGAGGCTTATAAAGCTGAATATTACAAGTATATGCTAAATGGTTTGATGACACAATTGATGCGTATTGAGCCTGGTAAAGATGTGGAAGAAGCTCATATGCGCAATCGCAAACTCATTGCTGAATGGGCTTTACAGCATGGAGCCGAGAATAATGTGGTGGAATTGTACCAACTGAATGGCAAGACATATCTTAAAGTGAACGATTTTGAAGCATTGCGTGGTTTGTTTGGGCAATTACTTGCTGAGATACAGCGAATCAAAAGTGAAGGAGATTATGCAGCCGGACGCGATCTGGTGGAACGTTATGCTGTAAAAATCGATCCCAAATTACACGCAGAAATACTCGATCGTTATGCACATCTCAATATAGCACCATATAAAGGTTTTGTCAATCCTCGTTATCAGCTCATAACATCTCCCGAAGGCGAAGTTATAGATGTGGAGGTTACTTATGGTGAAGGATATACCGAACAGATGTTACGCTATTCGCGTGATTATTCGCCTCTTACTATAGATTGATGAGTCAGGAATATTCTTCACGGTTGCTTGAAAAAGCCGTAACAGAGTTATCGCGACTACCCGGTATCGGAAGGAAAACGGCGCTTCGTCTGGCGCTTCATATCCTACGCCGTGATGAGGCGGAAGGAGTGGCTTTGGGCGAGGCGATAATAGACTTGCGTAAGAACATCTGCTATTGTTCTGTTTGCCACAATATCTCTGAAACTGAGGTTTGCGATATCTGTAGTTCACCTCACCGGGATCATACTTTGATATGTGTTGTGGAAAATGTCAATGATGTCATGAGCATAGAGCGCACACGCCAGTTTGGTGGCATATATCATGTACTCGGTGGTTTGATTTCTCCTCTTGACGGGGTCGGTCCTGATGCACTACAGATTGAATCGCTTGTGGAGCGTGTTGCCACTGAAAATATAAAAGAGATAATTCTGGCTCTGAGCGCGACAATGGAGGGCGATACCACCAATTTCTATATCTACCGTAAACTTGCGGCATATCCCGAGCTTAGAATAACGCAGCTCGCACGTGGTGTGGCTGTGGGCAACGAGCTCGAGTATACCGATGAGGTGACTTTAGGACGTTCTTTGATGCAACGTACACTTTTCTCTGATTCATTTACCGAATATTGATATTTAATATGAATCTTATATTGCGTGCGCTTGAGCCTGACGATGTTGATGCATTGTTTCGCTGGGAGAATGAGGACTCCATGCGTCAGTATGGCTTGGACCGTGCGCCCGTATCGCGTCAGTTGCTTGTGGATTATGTGACTAATTATAATCCTAATATTTTTTCGGCCGGTCAGTTGCGTCTGATAGTGGAGGAGATGGATACGAAACAGCCGATTGGAGCTCTTGATTTATATGAAGTTGATTCTATTAACCGGCGGGCAGCAGTTGGGATAGTCATTGATGAGGCTTACCGAGGCAAAGGCTTTGGCAAACGCAGCATGATAAAATTGATTCGGTTCTGTCATGCGCATTTCGGATTGCATCAGTTGTGGGCTGTGGTATCAGTAAAAAATACTGTCTCGGCACGGTTGTTTGAATCGGTAGGATTCAAAACATCAGGGCGTCTGCGTTCATGGGTCAGAATAGGAGAAACCTATGAGGACGCTTTAATTTATCAATTGATTCTTACTAACGACGGAGTTCAGAAATTGGCTACGGTCTGACGTATGGCTGTAAGTTTTTTCAGTAAGTCAGGCAGCTGGTCGAGCGGGAGCATATTCGCCCCATCGCTTTTTGCTTTGGCAGGACACTGATGAGTCTCGATAAAAATGCCGTCAACGCCCACGGCTATTCCCGCACGGGCTATAGTTTCAATCAGATCGGGTCGACCTCCAGTCACACCTGCTTCCTGATTGGGTTGCTGTAGTGAATGTGTAGCGTCAAGTATCACGGGGCAATCAAATTTCTGCATGGTGGGAATACCTCGATAATCTACTATCAGGTCGTAATAACCAAATGACGTGCCACGCTCAGTCACAGCTACATTTTCATTGCCGGCATCACGTACTTTTTGCACAGCAAACTTCATGGCTTCGGGCGAAAGGAATTGGCCTTTCTTGATGTTGACAGTCTTACCTGTGCTGGCGGCAGCGATAAGTAAGTCCGTTTGGCGGCAAAGAAAAGCCGGGATTTGCAGCACATCAACAAATTCCGCAGCGATTGCCGCTTCTTCCGGTGAGTGAATATCTGTAACTACCGGACACCCGAATGTTTCCCGTACTTTAGCAAGTACATTGAGTGCTTCCAGGTCGCCTATACCTGTGAAAGAATCGATACGAGAGCGATTTGCTTTGCGGTATGAGCCTTTGAATATATATGGAATCTTAAGTTCTTCAGTAATTCTAACTGCTTTTTCTGCTATTTCAAGGGCCATGCTTTCGTTTTCTATCACGCATGGTCCTGCGAGAAGGAAGAAATTTTGGTCGGGCGTAATTTTATGTATGATTCTATCCATCGGTTATGAATTTAGCTGATTAATGATATGGATTGTATCGCAGGCCACAAGGGCGGCGGTTTCTGTACGCAGGCGATTGTCGCCTAAAGTGACAGGTTTCCAGCCGGTATCCAGTGCCGAGTGTATTTCATCGGGAGAAAAGTCTCCCTCAGGGCCTATAAGAAGCGTAGCGGACTGCCCCGGCTGATATTCTTTGGCGAGTAATTTTCTTGGCAATGTATCGTCGCAGTAAGCTATAAATTTCATGCCGTGATGTTCATGTTTAAGAAATTGCTGGAATGTCATCATGGGTGATATTTCCGGGAGCACTGTCTTAAGAGATTGTTTCATAGCCGAAATGGAGATTTTTTCAAGTCGGTCTGTCTTAAGGACTTTGCGTTCTGATCTCCGGCATTGTATCGGGATAATGCGGTTGACACCTATCTCAGTCAGTTTTTCCGTGAGCCATTCGATTCGGTCGAGATGTTTTGTCGGAGCTACTGCTACCGTAATATTATATTCCCATGGAAGTGCTACAGCAGTTTTGGATATTATGTTTACTCCGGTACGCTTTGCATGAGCATCGACTATTGAACATACAAACCTATTTCCCTTACCGTCTATTACCGTAAGATTATCGCCTACATTCATACGCAACACTTTTATGCAGTGTTGCGAGTCTGATTCGGGTAGAGTCAGTGTAGATTCTATGTCGGGAGCATAGAACTGTATCATATCACTTCATTGGAGGTAGTGGTAACGAATCCTTCGGGAGCATCTTCCACAATGTCAATATCCTTGGCAGGTATATTGGCATCGGTTGAATTTTTTTTGTCGCGGAATACAATCCAGAATGCTACGGCCACTACGAGTGCATAGATTGAGAATATAAGCCATGTAGTTTTCCAGTCGCCGACTAAAACACCATTTT
>CAZZFD010000008.1:0-72319 GCA_964653375.1 uncultured Bacteroides sp. | reverse complement strand
CTTCCAAAATAAGAAATGATGAAGTAAACGATATAATTCTTAGCCATTTGAAATCACATATTTGTACCATATAAAGTTAAATCACTAATAATCAGATATGGTTAGATTTGAAGAAGTGAAATAATCCATCTGTTAGAAATATTTAAATTCATATCAATGGAGTGTGACCCATAAGGTTGCACTCCATTTTTTTTATCATATTGATTAGAACGGCTTCCGCCTTATTATCAATGGTTGAGTTAAATTAAGTGTTTCGGAAACGGTAGGGACAGGCATCTCTTTGCTTTGCCAAAACATCTGCTTTCTGGATATTGTTTATAAAATATGATGATACCTGATATTGTAACAAAACGAGCTTATGAACCAGAGGCTCCCGACGATGGTTTTCGTGTCTATATCGACCGATTGTGGCCTCGTGGGCTATCGCACGCTACTTTTCATTACGACCTGTGGCAGAAGGCCGTTGCACCTTCCACACAGTTGCGTGAATGGTTTCATCAAAATCCTTCGGCCGGGTGGACAGAGTTTGAGCAACGCTATCGGTCAGAGTTGTCTCATAATCCTGCTTTTATCCAACTTCTTGAGCAGATAGCAGATAAAAGCAGAGTGACTTTGCTGTATTCGAGTCACGACATGGAGCATAACAACGCTCTTGTGCTTCGCGATATGCTCGTGAGTGCGTATAAAAATCGCGAGTGCGTATAAAAAATGAGGTTGCGCTTTATCTGACGCAACCTCGAGATAGTAGTAATAAATATTGCTGATTAATTTTCCGGGTCAAGCACTACCACACGATAGTTGCCTTGTTCGATAAGTGACTTCACGAATGCTTTGACGTCATCTACGGTGATGGCGTTGATTGACTCGATATTGTCATTGAATGTATCGACATTGTTCATGCTCCAGCCACCGATTGCGTTAAGCCATGGCGAGTTCTTTTCACGGCCTTCAGTATAGTCTTTAACCATGAACTCTTTGACTTTGTCAAGTTCGGCAGGTGTCACATCAGAAGTCATATCCTCAAACATTTTTGCTACCACAGTGAGTACCTCATCTTTCATCTCCGGTTTCATGGGGAATCCCGAGATAATCTCTGTATTGGAGTAGCCATCATCGATTCGGTCCATGACGCCCTGTGCACCGCAAGAGTAGGTGGCGCCCATCTCTTCACGTACCTTGTCGAGCATACGCTTTGACAGGATTTGGCCTGCAGTCGATACAAGCTGTGTATTTTTGGTCGAATAAGGCTCATTGCCGAACATCTGCATATAAACCCAAGTCTGGGGAGTTTCCATTTTGGTGGTGAAGGTATCCGTGCCTACGCCGCCTTTGGCCTTTAAGTCATCGATAAATTTAATTTCCTTGCGGGCAGTAGTGGCGTCAGCCGGAAGTGTTGCTATATACTGCTCTACGAGCGGGCGGAGTGTATCGAGGTTGACATTACCCACGAAAATAAAGGTATATTCGGCGGCATTTTTAGTCATTTCAGATGCAATTTCCACTATCTGTGCACGCTGGGCGCCTTGTACGGCTTCTACCGACAGAGCTTTTACGCGTGGTGAATTATAAAGAGCTTCTAATACTTTGGTTTGGAAAATATACTGCGGGTTAGCCTCCTGATTGTGGAGTAAGCCTTTGTAAGTATTTTGCAGCGCTTCAAATTCTTCAGCAGTGAAGTTGATGCCTGTAAAGCCCATATAGATGAGTTCCATCAGCGTAGGCAGATCTTTCGGAGTCGAATTGCCGGAGAATGTACGGGTATAGGCATTGAACGAAGGATTGAGAGATGCCTGTTTGCCTGCAAGATATTTATTCAGGTCAGAGTTGGAATAAGTGCCCAGACCATAGCTGCCGAGTGCCACAGGCATGAATATGAGAGAATTTGCATAGTCATTGCTTATTTCCGAGGTACCGTTGATAGCATTAGCGGAGAAAAGTATCTCATCATCTTTGAACTTAGTGGGTTTGACTATGACTTTAGCTCCGTTTGACAGAGTCCATTCGATAGCGTCCCATTGGTCAAGTTTCTTTTCACTTACTACTTTGCCGGGAGCGGGTAGGGAAGGAATGAGTGGTTCAGCTTTAATCTCTTCTTTGTAGGGTTCTATAGTTTCAGCATCCACGGCAGCGAGTGCTGCAGCAAATTCAGCTTCAGTAGGATATTTGTTTTCGGCATTATCAGGCAGCATTGCCACAAGCAGACGGTTGTCGTTGCTGGCTATGAACTGAGCCATAGCCTGGTTGATGGCTTCTACCGGCACTAAGTTGGCTATCTGGCTTATGGTCTGGAATTGCTCTTCTGCCGTAGGCATCGCTTTATTGTCGAGGAAGTTGTTGACATACTGGTTGACAAATGCAGAATTTTCGCGTTGATTGCGGTTGTTGAATTTCTTCTCTTCATGCGAGAGGAATTCAGCGCGGGCACGTTCATATTCGCTATGAGTGAAACCACCGCGGGCAGCGCGCAGAAATTCGCGATAGGCTGCTGCCAAAGCCGATACTATGTCGGAATCTTTGCCTATGGCTATCACGTCAAGACCATCTTTCGTCTTAGTGATGCCGAACAGATTGCCGTAGCGCACTCCTGCAGCTGCAAAAGGTGCATCGGGTTTGGACGAGAGATCATCCATACGGGTATTGAGCATCGAAGTAATCATATCCATCACATAGTCCTGACTCAAGCGCAGCATAGTGTTGTTGTATTCGCGCGGAAGTACATCGCTCTTGATGATAAGTTCAGCCATATAAGAGTCTTGCTCTTTGTCATGACCGATTGCATAGATGGTGCCGGGAGTATCTTCAACGGGGAGATAGACACGTTCTTTTGCATTTTCAGGCATTTCTATGTCGGCAAACAACTCTTTGATCTTACCTTCTATGCGGTCCACATCGATATCGCCTACCACTATGATACCCTGTTGGTCGGGACGATACCATGTCTCATAATAATCACGCAGAGCCTGAGGAGTGAAGTTGTCGATAACCTCGATAGTGCCTATAGGCAGACGCTCGCCATATTTATTGTTGGGAAACAACACCGGAAGCAGATTCTCGAGTATACGCATCTGGCCCACCATAGTGCGGCGCCATTCTTCATGTATCACTCCGCGTTCATCATCTATCTCTTTCGGAAGCAGAAGAAGGTCATTGGCCCAGTCATGTAGGATAAGCAGACACGAATCCTGCACACCCGTACGCGCTACCGGCACGTTGGAGATATTATAAACCGTCTGGTCTACCATGGTATAGGCATTAAGATTCTGGCCGAACTTCACGCCCACGCTTTCAAGCCAGTTGATGAGGTTCTTCTCGGGGAAGTGAGTAGTGCCGTTGAAGCACATGTGTTCAAGAAAGTGAGCCAGACCGCGCTGATTCTCTTCTTCGAGTATAGAGCCTACTTTCTGGGCTATGTAGAAATCGGCTTGTCCTTTAGGATATTCATTATGACGAATGTAATAAGTAAGGCCGTTAGGCAATTTGCCTACTCTTACTTCGGGGTCCACACCCATAGGCGGAACCTGCTGCATCTGAGCTGCTGCCGGCATTAGCATCAAGGCCAGAAGCAGCACACAGAAAATACTTGAAATTTTTTTCATCGTAAAAATTAATGATTGAGAATAGTATGTAATTTGTATAGTATTCAGCTTGACAGCTATATAAAATTTGACGCAAAATTACTTAAAAAGTTACACCCGCGAAATAATTTTTGCGGGTGTGGGAAGTTAAAAAGCCTGTAATCAGGCATAAAAGAAAATAATATTGACTAAACTTCTTTAATAAATATTTTGCTATTGTGTGTAGTCCGATGCGGTCAGAAACTATATTGGAGCATCATATTCACGCGGTTTGCCTTGCCAAGTTCTCCCGAGAAGTTGGTGCGTGTGCCATGGAGATATTCTATTCCCACACGCAGGTCATCTATTACATTGTAGAACCCTGATATCGACACATAGCGGCCATAGCGATAATTGTTTTCCCCAAGATATTTTATGCCGTAGAGACGAGCTTCGCTATAGCTGGCGGTGACATAGGCATTGGGAGTGATATCGCATAATAATCCGAGTTCATAATTGCTCATGCGCGGAGCTATCATTTTGCCCGGAGTTTCCGATGGCACCAGGTCAAGTCCTTCGCCCGATACGTCGTTGACGAAAGAAGCATAGCCACGGCCGTAGGCGCCCTGATACAGCAGTTTCAGTTCCGGAAGTATTTTCACCATACCACTCAGTTGCACCGTCCAGCCGAGTTGGAAATGATTGCTCGATGTGATATTATTGCGATACGACAGGGCACGTACCATTCCCGACAGTCGTGCATGGCTCCGGCCTTCGTCCCACTGATATTGCAGATATGCCGGGAAATCCGGAGCACGTTGGCTGATGGAGCTTACGGTAGGATTAGTTGTGTAAGTGGCCGTTGGAACCTCCAGGCCTATACCGGCAGAGATATGTTTGCTGATTTTGGGTGTATATTTCAGCGTCACGGTCTTATGGCTCATTTCTCCTGCGGGGCCTGCCGGGTCAATTACCGGAGTGCCGGCTGCACCGTCCACAATCAAGGAGTTGGTCAGACCCACGGTGACATATCCCAATTTCAGATATGCTTGGTCGAGTTTCAATCCATAGCCCGAAGGGCCTGAGCCGGTGAAGTTGGTCTGCACATACATCTGATAGTAGCCCCAGCGCGATGTTCGGCCCACCAGTTGCAGAAACACTGTCGATTGATTGGCCGACCCGTAAAATCGGCTTCGCTGGCCACCGTCATTGCCCATCGGGATATCGTACGGTGTAAAGTTAACGCCGTTGTCAATAGCTCCGCCAAAATCATACTGAAGAATCCCTTTTACATATCCGCCTATACCCAGCGCAACCCGGCCTTTCTGGTCAAGAAACAGAAATCTCGGCCCCACAGGCTCCGAGTGGTGTCGGTCGGAAGTATCATAAATCACACCCACTATGTCGGCCCCTTTCGAGGCATCCCCGGTCACTATCAGAGCTCTTAAAGGGATATGTATAGTGTCATTGGGTTGGGGGTGACGGTTTTGTGCTTTCACTGAAGTGGCAAAAAGAGCCATAGCTATCGCAAAAATAGTTGAAATACGGTAGTTGAGCATAGGTGTCGGTATATGAATTTTGAAAATCTTTTAATTATAACACACGAGCCGGCAACTTCGTTTTGACATAGATATAAAAAAGCAGGTCGCAACTTGTGTTGCGACCTGCAGTATGAAGTGAATCAGATGGTTAACGTACGTATACTTTTTGTCCGTCTATGATGTAGATACCCGGTGCGGGAGTGCCGTAGATGCGACGTCCGCACAAGTCGTAAGTACCTTGCATTGTGTTACGTACATCGTCTGCGTCGATAACATCAATGTCTGATAGGCCGGTAACTACCTCAAGCGGTATATCTATAGCCTGACCTTCAAGGATATTTGTGGCATTCGGACCGCTGAGACCACCCCAGGCATTGTTGTAAATCACGCGGATACGTCCTTTGCCGGGATAGATATTTTCAGGAACATCAAATCTGTGATTGATATCCATCACTATGTTGTAGTTAGCCGGAGTATTGCCTCCTGTAAATTGGTTGCCATACGTCTGTTCAAGCGTAAATGTGCCGTCACCATCAAAATCGGTGTAAATATAGGCTATATTGTAGCGGAGGTCCTGACGCACACGGCTGGTGTCACCGAGGTTGTTGGCTATCAGATGGAGGAAGAATGTTGAGCCGGCTTCAAGTTGCAGGCCATCAACAAGACAAGTATATACCGATTCCGGAGCAGTGTCCCATTCGTAGGCTATATCCTGATATGCATCGACTGTATTGAGAGTCTTCACATAAGCATTGCCTTCAGAATGCATTGTTCCGCCGGGAATAGAGTATGTGGGGTTCGGATCATGGTCATATACTTTTACGGCAATGTCGTAAGCCACACCTTCTTCTATATCTTTAGCGTCCGGACCCGACAGCTCCCGCCAGGCGTTTTGATAAATCACGCGGATTCGTGCGGTGCAGTAGCCTGCATCTTCAGGTATGCTGATACTGTGATCGATATCAAGCACTGAAGAGTAGTTGGCAGCGATATTATTGGTGGGTGCGAAATCTCCGTAGCGGCCTACTTCTTTGAATTTACCCGAGCCATAGGCATCGAGATAGATATAAGCCTGATTGTAGCGGAGATCCTGACGAGCTACCGAAGTGTCGCCGAGATTTTTGGCATGGAGCGACAGGGTAAATGTATTGCCTGCTATGGCTTCCGGTGTTTCTTTCAGCATAGTATATACTGATTTGGGAGTGGAAGTGGCGGTAAAATCCATATCCTCGTAAGCACCGTCAGTATATATATGTGTCAGGTAAGCATTACCGTCGGGGTGCATCGTTCCGTCGGGCACAGAGTAGCCGGTAGCGGAGGTCGGTTTGGTGACGGTGATGGAGAAGTCATACGCGCGTCCTGACTCTATCGGACCGAGTGCGGCCGGAGTATTGATGTCGAAGACCAGGCGAGCACGGAATGTTCCTGAAGTGATATCGTCGGGACAAGACACTTTCCATTGCATGGCACCCTCGGTTGCGGGGGTTATCATCTCTGAGTCTGTAAAGGTGAAGTCACGGTTAAAGTCAATCCATAGGGTAGCTTTGGCTTTTGTGTCAGTGTAAGTGGCTGTCACATCGATAGCAGGAGACGAATGAGGTAGCTGAAGCATCGGTTCGGGAATACGTGTATAAAGTTCTTCCGGAGCTTCAGTGGCTTCGTAGATGGCTTCATTGTCGTGAGACCCTGTCAGTGATGTCATGTAATCATTTGCAGCATTACCTTCAGGAATCTCATAGCCGCCGCCTTCGTTGACCATAGGAGTGAAGCGCAGGCGATTAGTGTAAGTGCCCGATGATGGTACATAGTACTGGCTCATTACTTGCGGACCGCAGGAACCGTTGCCCAGACCTCTCATTGCGTAGTCGAAATCAAGGATTACTTCCTGACGCGGAGTGAGATCATGGTCATGGCTCACTTGGATAAAGTCATTTTCATTATTGTGAAGAGCCGAGAAGTTGACCGTACCTTCAGTTTCTACTAACAGACCGAATGTACCGTTGCTTGTCAGGCGTGCGTAGCGCAGGTTTTGACGGTAGCCCATAGTCTGTGGGCGGATAAACTGCTCATGCATTTCAGTGGCAGTGGTATTATATACACCTGCGAACGAACCCGTTTTGCGGTCGGCAAAGTTTGACCACGGACCGAGTGCGAAATATTCCACTTGTTCCAATTCGGGATTGATTGACATAGTCAGACCCATACGCATCAGCGTGCCACGTGGATTGTAAGTAGTTGCCAGATCCACCGTACCGTCGGAGTACACGGTATAGGCTGTTGTGTAGTTCACTGCCGATGAACCGGTATAAGTGGTGGTGATTGTCACTGAGCCTGCACCCGAAGCATTGCCTGAACCATAAGTTATGGTCGGTGTACCGGCTGTGAATGTATATGATGTAAGACTCGTGGGAGGAATACCGGAGTAAGGTGCATCATTTTCAATCCATCGGTTGCCGTTGAATTTCGGGCCGTTGCCTTCATGAATCATCTCGGTCTTATTGTAGTTCATCGAGATGAGTTCGCCACGCTCGTTAAAGCCGATAGTGAATCCGTTGCCGGTGAGTTGCAGCGGGCTGGTCGATGTTGTGACCAGAGTATTGGGCATATTTGTCTTAGCCGGAAGCGACGGGCGGGTATTGAGGGCAAACTGTTGGTGCGATACCTCATGTCCGGCCTCGGCCCAGTCACAGGCTTCTTTGGTGACGAAGCGTATGTCGAGCAGGTATTCTGCATCTGAAGTGGTGGAGGTGGTGAAAGGTATGCTCAGTGTGCCTGTGGCTTCGGAGGCTAAATTGAAGTCGTTGATTTCACCTGATTCTACAGTCTTGCCGTTGCGGCTTACTGACCAGAGCACCTTGAAGCCCGAGAGGTCGATGAAATCGTAGGTATTGTTTACCGATACGGTTTTTGATGAAGAATTGAAATTCGACATCTTGATGTAGCGATATACATGCTTCACCTCCATGAGTTTGCCGGTGGGTTCACGCAGCGGACCCACGAGACCGTTGGAGCAGAAATTGCCCTGATGAGGTCCTGAGAAGTCATAACCGGTATAGAATCCTTTCATTTTACCGGAAGCTATTTCCTGCGGGTGATAGATTGCTTGGTCTACCCAGTCCCAGATACAGCCTCCTATAGTGCGTTTGCTCGATTCGATGATATCCCAGTATTCCTGAAGGTTACCTACTGCCTGACCCATAGCGTGGGCATATTCGCAAAGAATATGCGGACGGTCATCGGCGCGGTTGTCCTGACTTGATACGGTGGCGAGCTGCGGATACATTTTCGATGTGATATCGGTATGACGCCAGGTATCACCGTCAATGCCTTCATAGTGAATCAGACGCGAGTCAAGTGCACGGATAGCATTGTAGCAGTTTTCAAAGTTGGAGTTGTCACCGCTCTCGTTACCCATTGACCAGAAGATTACACTGGGGTGGTTGCGGTCACGTAACACCATGCGCTCTTCTCGGTCTACGAATGCAGGTATCCAGGCAGCATCGCTGCTGAGTGAAGTCATGGCATGACATTCAAGATCGGCTTCGTCCATTACATATATACCATAGTGGTCGAGCATGGCATACATTTTGGGCTGTTTGGGATAGTGGCTCGTACGGAGAGTATTCAAATTGTATTGCTTGAACATGATGATGTCCTTAAGCATCATTTCGGTGTCAATGGCACGACCATACAATGGATGTGTATCATGGTGGTTAGTGCCTTTGAAGAATACTTTCTTGCCATTGATATGTACAAACTTGTTGACTACTTCTATATGACGGAAACCGTATTTGGTGGAGAATGCTTCGGTCTGATTGCCGTTTTGGTCTTCGAGCCATATTTCCATAGTGTAGAGATTGGGGGTCTCGGCCGTCCACAATTTCAGGTCGGAAAGATTGGCGGTGAAATTGAGTTTCGACTCACCGCCGGCACTAAGAGTTACATTCTGAGCCGGGAACACATGTTTGACGGTTCCGGAGGGGTCAAGCAGCTTGATATGAGCCGATACGGTATGAGAACCGGCGGCACGGTTGTTGATGTCAAGCGCTACATTGAGTTTGCCCGATGTATAGTTGGACGAAGAATTTAGTTCTGAAGTGATGTAATGGTCTCGCACGAATGTTTTTGGTACGGCGGTGAGTGTCACATCACGATAGATACCGCTCATGCGCCACATATCCTGATCCTCAAGATATGAGCCGTCGCTCCAGCGGAACACTTGTACGGCAAGTTTGTTGGAGCCTTTGCGTACTGCGCGGGTGATATCAAATTCGTGATTGGTGTTGGCTGCCTGAGTGTAGCCAATGAACCGGCCGTTAACCCATACGTAAGCTGCTGAGTAGATACCTTCAAAGTTGAGGAACAGTTGTTTGTCCGACCATGATTCAGGGACGTCAAATGTAGTGATATATGAGCCTACGGGGTTGACTCCATAGTCAGAATAGCTGGGGTGACGTTCTATCTTCGGAGGATTTTTGGCGAAGGGGAAATCCACGTTGACATACAGTGGTTGGTCATAACCTTTCATTTCCCAGTTGGACGGTACTGTTATTTGGTCCCAGTCCGATGAATCATAGTTTTCCTGATAGAAATCTTGAGGACGTTTAGCCGGTTCGTCGACAAAGTGGAAGCTCCATTCACCGTTAAGTAGTTTCACGCGTGAAGATGAAGTGGCCACCCAGGGATGTGCGAAAAATTCAGTATCGCTTTCCATTTCATCGACAGTGGCGTAAGGAGTAGCCGTAGCACGGGCCACTTCCTTATTGACACCGAATATGGCTTGGTTTTCCCAATAATCTTCCCATGTGCTTTGGAAGCCGAGGTCAGCCATCGAAATCAAGTACAGACCGTCGCTGTTAGGCATATTGACTGTGGTGACTGTACCGTCCAGAGTGATGCTGTTGATGTTGGCTTTTATACGTTCTCCTTCAGGAGCATCTTCTTTGATTTTACCTATGAGGATAAAGTAGTTGTTGCCTTGAATGAGTGATTGATTGAGCGCAGCACCGGCATTGCCTATATTAGTGCCCGAGGTAGGAGCAGTAGTGGAATATTCCCAATGGAGATTTTCCACATATTCACCGCCACTGACCCAATTCATGTCGATTGCGGTCACATTGACGGGATTAACTTTGCCTGTAGCGGATACATTGACGTAGGCTATGGCTACATTGTCGTTGCCGGGAGCAACATCGGCGTTTACATGAGATGCAGTGATTGTAGATACTTCCATCTCGGTATCACCCATCACCTCTATATTGAAGTCGTAGGCTACACCATTGCGTATCTGACGTCCGTAATTGGTGAAAATTTTTTCTTGCCATGCATCGGATTCGAGGGTGGGTTCATAGAATATCACACGCATACGGTAGATACCGGGTTCGATATCTTCAGGAATAGTGACCGTGCGTGTCATACCGGTTTTGATTGATGTGTTTTCCATCTTGGTATTGCCTTTGCCCGAAATTTCACCGGCATCAGTAAACACACCGTTATTGTTCCAGTCCACGAAATATGCTTCTTGAGTCCAGCCTAACTCGGTGGAGTTGCCGTTGATGCTGTTGGTCCATGCATAGTAGGTGATTGTAAATGAGCGTGTCCCGTTTTCGATACGTATTGGATTGGCGGTTTTGTCTATTACAGCCCCTTCAGTGACGTATGTACCTGTTGCTGCTGTAAATGCAGTGTATGGAAGCTCTGCCTGTGATGTGCAGTTGAATACTTCGGGCGTTTCGGTGCCGGTGGTAGTTACACGACCCAGGTAACGGTTTTGCTGACTCGCACCGTTGGTGAACGTACGGCTCATCGACGGGTATGCAAATTCAGTGAAGTTTGCTGTCAGACTGAGATTGTCATTGTACGTTACAGCTACTGAGCTTAATTCGGAGAATACTGTGGCATTAGCGTCATTTGTCCAGTTCAGGAATGAGTAACCGCGATTGGGTGTGGCCGAAATTTCTACGGTACCCGAAGTGGTGATGCTTAGTTGATCAGTACCCGCGATAGCTACCGTACCCATAATCGGGTCGGAGCTCTTGACGCTGATGGTGCGCTCGCGTTCGGTTTCTATGCGCAAAGTTACATCGACTATACAGCCACCATCTTTTTCGATAGTGGCACCACAAGGATTAAGTGAATTCCAGTCGATTTTGAATCGCAGGCGGTAGTCGCCTGCTGACATTGTTGCCGGTAAGGTGAATGACGGCATACCTGATGCCGAAATACCTGAACCGTAGTTTGCTGATTGACCGGCACTGTTGGTTGATGTTTGGGCACTGGAGTTGGAGCTGTAAAATGAATAACTCACCACTTCTCCGGAGTTGGTGCCGTTAGCGTTAAGGGTGGTGTTGAATGTGCCGTCGCCATCGTAGTCTACATAAGCGTAACTGTGCATCCAGCCTCCGGTCCAGTCGATTGACGGGAATGAGATGGTTGCACCCGGCACGGTGGTAAGCACCGTTGTTGTGCGGTCAAAATAAGTGGGTTGCCCACTGTTTTTACTCTGACCTACATTGACATTGACCGAGCTAGAACCATCACTTATTACGAATGAGTTCATGCTGCGGTCCCCGTTGGTACGAGTCAGGTTGCCGGAGGTGCAATAATCAGCCGCCGATACCTCGAAACTACCAATCCCCCAGCAGATAGACATACCTGCCAAGAGAGGAATCAACTTAAAGTTCATAAGGTAAAAATGTATTAATTAGTTTTGGTATTAGTTGCGTGTGTGTGATTTAAGTGTGTTAAAATTAGACGTTTTTTTTGAACTGTACAACTTTTTTGGTACAATTTATTTTTATTATTATCTTTGTGGTTGATAATCATGTGGTTAATAAAATCTCAGCCATGAAAAATTTTTATTTGATTTTTTGTTTGTTTTTATTAGTAAGCGCAAAGCCCGCTTTTGCCAAATCGTTTTTACTGAAATCTCCTGATAGTAAGGTTGCTATTGCTGTAGAAAGTGATAAGGATTTGTATTATTCGGTAAAAGTTGCCGGTGTGGATTTGATATCACCATCTCGTATGGGTGTGGTGATGTGTGGTCGCACTATGGGAGAGAGTGTTTCAGTCAAAAGTCATTCATCTTCATTTTCCGGGGAGTGGAATCAGCCTTGGGGTGAAAACAAGCGCATTTTCTGTGCCTACAATGAAATGGCTATTGTACAGACATCATCAGCAGGAGAGTTTGTCACACGCTTTCGGGCTTTTGACGATGGTATTGCATTTCGCTACGAATGGAATTTGAAGGATAAGGATACGGTAGTGATTACTGATGAACTTACGGAATTTAATCTTCCCTCCGGATCGATGACATGGTCTATTCCCGGAAATTTTGAAAGTTACGAACATGAATTCAGATCATTGATACTTGATGATGTGGAAGATGCAAACACGCCTTTCACTCTTCAGACGCCTGACGGAGTTTTCGCTTCAATCCATGAAGCCGCTCTTTATGATTATCCTGAGATGACTCTGTGTCGGTCCGAAGCAGATTTGCTTAAAGCTGAGTTAGCTCCTCTCCCTGATGGGGTGAAGGCTTATCTACCCTCTGAATTTTCTACTCCGTGGCGCACAGTGCAGATAGCCGCCGATGCAGTAGGCCTGATAAATTCCGCTATGATTCTCAATCTTAACGAGCCTTCTAAAATAACTGATACTTCGTGGATTAAACCACAGAAATATGTGGGTATATGGTGGGGTATGCATCTTGGTACACAGACATGGGTCATGGGCCCACGACATGGCGCTACCACTGAAAATGCTATTAAATACATCGATTTTGCTGCTGCCAACGATATTCAGGGCGTACTTTTCGAGGGGTGGAACGAAGGTTGGGAAAACTGGGGAGGAAACCAGCATTTTGATTATTCTAAAGCGTATGCTGATTTCGATATAAAATTTATAGCCGGGTATGCTGCCGAGCATGGTGTAGAACTCTGGGCACATAATGAGACCGGAGGTAATATACCGGAGTATGAGGCTGCTATGGACAGTGCTTTTGCTTATTATAAAAGTCTTGGTATCCATACTCTCAAGACCGGATATGCCGGCGGATTCAAAGGCGGTTACTATCATCATTCGCAGTATGGTGTGAGACATTACCAACGTGTGGTGGAATTGGCGGCAAAATACGGTTTGATGATAGATGCGCACGAACCCATCAAGGATACGGGTATTCGTCGTACATGGCCTAACATGATGACTCGTGAAGGTGCGCGTGGTATGGAATGGAATGCTTGGTCGGCCGGTAATTCCGCCGACTATCTTTGCATACTCCCTTTCACCCGACTGCTTTCAGGCCCCATGGATTATACTCCGGGCATTTTTGATATAGACTATTCGCGAGCTAAGGCCGATAAAGGCCGGTTGGAGTGGAATGGCCCCAATGCCGATTGCTGTATTAAGACCACACTGGCCCGCCAGATAGCCAATTGGGTAATAATATATTCACCGCTGCAGATGGCTGCCGATCAGATTGAAAACTATCAGGGACACCCGGCATTTCAGTTTTTCCGCGACTTTGATGCCGATTGTGATTGGTCTCGGGCATTACAAGGCGAGATAGGTCAATATATCGTTGTCGCACGCAGAGCCGGACAAAAATATTTCCTCGGTGCAGGCACAAATTCAGAGGCTCGTACAGTTTCGGTCAATCTTGATTTCTTGCGGCCCGATGTGACTTATCGCGCCGACATTTATTGCGATTTGGTCGGTTCGGTAAATCCCGAGGATGTGTGTGTGATATCAAGAAGTGTGACTGATGCCGACACTATCGAAATATCAATGAATCCTGCCGGCGGACAGGCTGTTGTATTTACCCCGCTGCAATGAAACGTATAGTTGTAGTTTTAATATCATTCCTTGTTATACAGCTGTCTAATGCAGGCGGACGGATTATTACGGCTGTCGATACAATCGGTTATTTCCCGCCGGCTGTAGGCAACGGACATTTAGGAATGATGCTTGATGTCACCGGGCTTAATCCCGGTGCGCTATATTCTGTCACATTGTTTGCCGAGGCTTCGCCTGGCGAAGTAAGCACTATCATTCCGGCTATCAATGCTAATCGGTTTGAAGTGAAGGTCAATGGTGAATCGATACACGAGATGACGCAGTGGCGTCAGACTCTTAATATGGACGCGGCAAGCGTGCAGACCGAATATATAGTTGCGCCGGGAGTGAAAATGACTGTCACTACTCGGGCTTTGAGGCAATTTCCCGATGTGATGATGACACAGCTTAAATTTTCGGCTTCGCTTACATCGGAAGTGGCAGTAACGATTAATCCGGATATTCCTGACTTATACACTGATTGCGTTACCGATACATTACATCTGTTTACGGCAGGAGGCGACTATCGGATCAGGCGCGATTACGGGAGCTATAATCAGGGAAACTCAGTGCTGGTGTCATCTTCCGCGGTTACTCCTTCGTGTAAAGACTGGCATTTGAAAAATCAGGAGTGGGAGATAACTATTTCTGCCGGACATACGGCAGGATTGAATATCTTCACAGCTCTTTGCAATACTATGGATTTTTCTGATCCATACCATGAAGCACCGCGCCAGTTGTTGTTTGCTCTTCGGCAGGGCGATGACGCTCTGATTGCCGGACATGAGCTGCTTTGGGCTGATTTGTGGCGAGGAAATATAATTGTTGAGGGTGACGAGCAGTTTGCTTCCATTGTTTCCTCGGCTATCTATAATCTTTATTCATCAATGCGTGGTGACGCACGCATGAGTATAGCGCCTATGGGGCTGACATCTGACAAATATTACGGTCATATTTTTTGGGATGCCGATACATGGATGCTTCCGGTGTTTGCCATTTTGAATCCTTCGATGGCTCGCAGCATAGTTGATTTCCGTGCTGATTGCGTGCGAGCAGCTCAGAGCAATGCTTTGGCGCGAGGGTATCGCGGAGCTATGTTTCCCTGGGAAGCGGATTATAAGGGAGAGGAATCCACTCCGTTGTTTGCCATGACCGGGCCGCTTGAGCATCATGTTACCGCCGATGTTGGAATTGGTGCGTGGACTTATTTTTGTGTTTCGCGTGATACTGCATGGCTTGCTGCTACAGGTTATCCATTGATTGAGAAATGTGCTGAATTTGTGGTGAGCCGTGTATCGTGGAATGCCGACGGCAGTTTTTCGATTAAAAATGTGGTAGGAGCAGATGAATATTCCATAGGGGTAGATGACAATGCTTTTACCAACGGGTCGGCGGAAGTGCTTTTGCGTATAGCTTCACAGGCAGCCGCCCTGGTAGGCGAGGTGGAGAATCCGTTGTGGCTGAAGATAGCGGACAATATGAGTTATCACTATTTTCCTGAGAGCAAGGTGATTCGCCAGCATTCCCGTTATCAAGGTGAGATGACCAAGCAGGCCGATGTTGAATTGTTGGCTTATCCGCTTAATCTGCTCACGGACTCGGAGCAGATAGAGGAAAATCTGAGTTACTATGCGCAGCGTATTGATTCAATAGATGGTCCGGCTATGAGTCATGCCGCTATGGCTGTCAATTATGTGAAGATGAATAAACCTGAAAAAGCCTATAGGTTAGTTGAAAAAGCATACCGTCCCAATTTGCGTGGTCCGTTCCATATGTTGTCGGAAACTCCGGCCAACGATGCGATTTATTTTATGACCGGTGCAGGCGCATTGTTGCAGGCTGTGATATTCGGTTATGGCGGAGTGGAAATCACCGCCGACGGAGTGAGCCGGCACCCCGTGTGTCTGCCTTCGCAAATCAAATCAGTGAAGGTATGTTCCCCTTTGTGGGATTAGTTATCAGTGGGCTCAGATATCAGCTTACAATAATATAAGAGGATATTACTTCATTGATAGCATCTTCATCGGGAAGCCATTTGCCGGGCTCGGAAGTTGAGGTGCTTATCAGTTCCATCATCGGATAGTAATCGAGATTAGGCAGGTCATCTTCGGGGTCTGCTATCGAAAGCGACAGATTAGAAGGGTCGATGGACAGCTGTACATCATCGCAATAGCTGTCTTCGTGGTCGATATATTCTTGTATTATGTCACGTAAACGGTCCGTAAATTCGGTTATTTCTTTATCAGTCATGGTGAAGGATATTTTGTGTTATTCGTTATGGGTCTCTTTGATTATGAGTAGCACATCGCCATAGAGGAGGCGGCGTGTGCCATTGGGAACTATATATTTGTCGCCCCGCTTTATCATCATCACCAAAGCCCCTTTGGGCAGGTGCAGATCGCGCAGGGTGTTGCTTTGCTCAAGTAGTTCTTGAGTGATTATTATAGTGTGCAGAGAGGTACCTGCTTGTTCTGACATCTCTACTCCGAATTCCGAGGGGTCTACCGTATGGTCGTATGATACGAGTTTGAGTTGTTTGGCGGCTGCAATCACCGTGGTGCCTTGAATGAGCAGTGATAGCAGGGTCACGAAAAAGACTATGTTGAAAATCACGTCTGCTCCTTCGATGCCCGACACTACCGGATATGTAGCGAATATGATGGGTACCGCACCGCGCAGTCCTACCCATGACAGGAATGTCTTTGATGCAAATGAAAGATTACGAATAGGAGTGAGCGAAAGGAATACGCTTGCAGGACGTCCCAACAAGATAATGAATGCTCCGATGAGCAGGGATACTGGAGCGACCAAAAGCATATCTGCGGGGTTGACGAGCAGGCCGAGCATGATGAACACCACTATCTGGGCAAGCCAAGTCATTCCTTCCATGAATTTCGATATGCTCATGCGGTCGGGAAGGGTGGTGTTACCTACAATCATGCCGCAGATATACACGGCCAGATAGCCGTTGCCGTTGAGTTGTGTCGTTATGGCAAATGTCAGAAATATGGAGCCTATGAGCAGTATGCTTGTCATGGCTGCAGTGGGTGCTGATTTCGATTGGCTGAAGCCGGTGTAGAAGTGTATCAGCCACATGGTGAGTTTTCCCATCAAGTAGCCGCCTAACAGGCCTATACCGAGCTGCATCAAGAGATCTATGGCTATAATCCACCCGATGGAATCGTTGCCTGCAAGAATGGTGTCTATCAGCACTATGGTGAGCAAATAGGCCATCGGGTCGTTGGAGCCGCTTTCAAGTTCGAGAAGTGGCCGCAGGTTGTGTCGCAGGTTGATTTTCCTTCCTCCGAGTATGCCGAATACGGAAGCTGAGTCTGTCGATGACATGGTGGCGGCCAGCAGCAGAGACGGGAGGAGGGCAAAGTGAATGTTGGTCCATGATTGCCCCGACAGCCAGAAGATGAAAAGTCCGGTGAAAAGGGTAGTCAGTGCCACACCTATGGTGGAAAGTATTATACCGGGAAGTATAATCGGACGAATGGCTGAGATCTTTGTGTCCATACCGCCGGAAAACAATATGACGCAGAGGGCTATCATGCCGATGAACTGCGCTGTGTGCATATCGGAGAAATGTATGCCTAAACCATCGACACCGAATCCCATGCCGACAAGGAGGAATATCAGGAGTATGGGCACACCTATGCGGTAGCTTGATTTGCCTATCAGCACACCGGCTATAAGCAATATCGATCCGATCAGCATTATGTTTTCGGAGTTGATGAAATTCATGGTCCGGGTTTATTCGTTGATGAGGATTTGCGACAGACGGCGTTCGAGATCGGATGTCGACAGGCGTGTGCTTAGTTTTCCTTTGTGAGCTATGGATATGTTGCCGGTTTCTTCCGACACTACTATGGCAATGGCGTCGGTAGCCTGGGAGATGCCTAAAGCAGAGCGGTGGCGCAGACCTAAGGCACGTGGCACGTTGCGGTCGTGGCTTACCGGCAGAATGCAGCCCGCTGAAACTATGCGGTTGTTGGCTATGATCATCGCTCCGTCGTGAAGGGGAGAGTTTTTGAAAAAAATATTTTCAATCAGTCGCGAATTTATTTCGGCATTTATTATATCGCCTGACTGTTCGTAGGAATCAAGCGGAATGGCTTGCTGGATTACTATCAGGGCACCGGTGCGTGATTTTGACATATTCATGCAGGCGTAGACGATGGGCAGTATGTTTTTTCTGACTGTGTCGGCATTTTCGTTGGAGTGTCCGTGGCGTAACAGTTTGCGCAGAAATTTCCAGTGTTTGTGGTCGCCCATCTCCACCAAAAAACGTTTTATCTGGTCCTGGAACAGGATAACGACAACCAGTAGCCCGATGCTCATGAATTTGTCGAGTACCGTACCGATGAGCTTCATGTTAAGTATTACGGAGGCGATTACCCACACGATTATAAAGAAGAGCACTCCGAAAAATATTTTGAGGGTGCCGGACTCTTTCATTATGCGGTAGAGATAGAAAAGCAGGAGTGCGGCTAAGGCTATGTCGAGGGCATCGAGTAGGGTGAATGTGGTCATTTTTTATCGGGCTGTAGTGATTGAGATGGTAGCAATCCGGTAATTTCTATGGCTTGACGTGCAGCGGCAACATCGTGTACCCGCAGAATGGCGGCACCGCGCATAAGAGCGACAGTGTTGGCCACCGTGGTGGCGTTGAGCGCATCATCGGCTGTGATGCCGAGCGGACGGTATAACATTGATTTGCGTGAGATACCCACCAATATCGGGCGTTGCAATATGTTTTCGATTACGGGCAGGTTGTCGAGCAGGTGATAGTTTTGCTCTACGGTTTTGCCGAATCCGAATCCGGGGTCAATTATTACGTCGTTAATGCCGAGAGCTTCAGTGCGGGTGGTTAAGGCCGACAGTTCGGCAATGACATCAGCCGTGACGTCATTATATGTGGTGTGTCGCTGCATGGTGGCGGGATTACCGCGCATATGCATGGCTATATATGGTGTTTTGAGTTCAGCTACTGTGGCAAGCATATCATCATCAAGTGATCCTCCGGATATGTCATTGATGATGTCCGCGCCATATTCTTTCACGCAAGTACGGGCTACGTTGCTCCGGAAAGTGTCGACAGATATGATTATATCGTGGGAGATACGGCGAATTATCTGGAGTGCTGCAGTGAGCCGGCGCAGTTCTTCTTCGGGGGTAATGTCGGCAGCCCCGGGCCGGGAGGAGTAACCACCGAGGTCAATAATGTCGGCTCCTTCATCAATCAACTGATGTGTGCGGGAGGCGATGTCGTCAGGGGAGATACATCGTGAACGGGTGTAAAATGAATCGGGTGTGGCATTGAGAATACCCATCACCAGCGGTCGGCTGACCGTAACGAGGTTACCGCGTATGTTGAGCGAAAAACTTTTCATTTAGTCGATTAAACAAAGCTATCGCGAAATTACTGACAATAATCCTATCGACCAAATTTTACAGCGGCAAAACTCCGATAAAACCCGGGGGTGTGTCTATCGTGAATGTTGGGCGGGTAAGGGTTCGTTGAGATGGGAACGTGGTGCGGGATTGTTTTTGCGAGCTGAGGTCCGGGGAGCTGACAGGGTGTCGGTGGTGGCGGTAATGCTGTCGGTCGTTTGACTGGCGATGGTGACCGGGTGAATCTGTATGTTATTGCGGGAGAGCCATGCGGCAATTGTCACCAGTGCTATGATGACAAGCAGAAATATCAGTCCGGAACGTTCTGCAGCTGTAAATTTAGCCATCGGTCAGTTGATGAAATAGGAGAGGAGGACTATGAATATCAGCGGGGGGGCTGCATATTTAATCATGAAAAGAATGGGGCGGTAGAAAGAGGCTTTCAGAGAACCGTTGTTTGAGATTTGGTCACGCAGCAAATTTTTTGGAGCAAACCAGCCCAGGAATATGCAAAGGGCTATAGAGCATACGGGGAGCATGATGTTGGTGGCTATGGTGTCGAGGAGGTCAAAGATATTGAGACCAAAGAGTGTGATGTGGCTTAGCGGACCGAATGATAGGGCACATATAGAGCTGAACAAAAACAATGGTAAAAGGACTATGAAGCAAGCCTTTGTACGCTTGATTCTGAAGCGGTCGCTGATGAATGCCACTGATACTTCCGCAATAGATATGGTGGAGGTGACGGCAGCCAGTGTCAGCAGAAGGAAGAATAGTGAGGACCACAGCCGGGGACATGGCATATTGCAGAATACTTCAGGCAGTGTCACGAAGACCAGGGTGGCTCCGCGGGTGCTTTGGTCGGTGAGGCCGAAAGATGTTACCGCAGGAAAAATTATCAGTCCCATCATCACGGCAATCATCATGTCAAGTGCCGAAACGGTGATGGCTGTTTTTGTGAGCCGTGTCCTGGCCGGGAAGTATGATGAATAGGTAATCAATATGCCCATGCCTAAGGATAGAGAGAAAAATGCCTGCCCAAGGGCGTTGACAAATACACCGGGTGTGATTTTCGAGAAATCGGGGTCAAGGAAAAATTTCAAGCCTTCGGCAGCATCAGGGAGTGTGAGCGACACGCCTAAAAAGATGACGAGAATCAAAAATAACAGGGGCATCATGATGGAGGAGAGTCGCTCTATCCCTTTTTGTACTCCTCCTATCAGTATTCCGAGGTTTAGAAGTATCACAACGAAGGTGAATATCAGGGGACTGTAGCTTGTGGCAGTCATGGTGTCCATTTTCGCAGTAAACTGTGTTCCTAAAGAGGAGCCGGCAGAGGCTATCGGTTCAAACAGTTCGCCTGTGACTGACTGCCAGAGATATTCTATAGTCCAGCCGGCTACCACCATATAAAAACATAATATGAGATAGCTTGCCAGAATAGCCCACCCTCCAATCAGACTCCAGCCACGACGTGCGCCGATGTTGATAAATGCTCCGGCGGCATCGCTGCGCCCGGACCTTCCGAGGGAAAACTCGGCGACCATCACCGGAATGCCTAACAGAATCACGCAGAGGGCATATATGATAAGGAAAGCAGCCCCACCGTTGGCCTGTACTTCAGCAGGGAAACGCCATACGTTGCCTAATCCTACGGCAGAACCTACAGTGGCGGCAATCAATCCTATTTTAGATGCAAAAAACTTGTTATGTGCCATGATTGGAGAATGTTTTATTCGCAAATATACTGTTTTGCTTTCATTGTGCAGCTAAATTGCACGTTTTTGTGTCAAATGTGCTATTTTTGATACGAGGTTTGTTGTTGAAAATATCATTATATTTGTGACATGATATCGCGATTGATTAACCGGTTGGCAGAGATGCCATTGTTTTTGCTTTCAGCTCTGGCGGTTGTTTTCATTGCTGTGCTTACTTTGATGCCAATGCCGGTGTCAGATGCGGAGCCATGGATTCCATATAGTGACAAGGTGGTGCATTTTTTGCTTTTTGGGACTTTAAGCACGGTGCTTTGTTTTGATTTGGGACGTAAGGCGGGGTGTCTTAATGGGCGAATAGTTATCGGGGCGATGGCCATCACAGTAGTTTATGGAGCGGTAGTGGAGTTGCTTCAGGGAGGCATGGGCCTGGGACGTTCGGCTGATATGGCTGATTGGCTGGCAGATGATTTGGGGGCTGTGGTGTGTCCGATGTTGTTATGGAAGGTTCTCAGGCGGGTAATAGACAGATATCAAGCAGTGGAGCTGGTGGAGACAAGCAGTTCGCGACAATTGATGCCGGAAATGCGCGGATTGTATGAGGAGTCGTTTCCGGTGGAAGAGCGTCGCCCATGGGAGGATATAGTCAGGATGGTTAATGACGGTGATTTGCCTTATCATTTTTTTGTGATAAAATATAGAGGACGGCAGGCCGGGTTTATCAGCTGGTGGAGGCTTCAGGGGGTGATTTATATCGAGCATTTCGCAATAAAACCGGGTCTGCGGGGCAAAGGGATAGGGACAAAGGTTATAACAGCGTTTGTGAGCGAGCAGCATCTACCGGTGATACTTGAAGTGGAACCTGCAGGAAGTACCCCTATGGCAGACCGCAGGATAGCTTTTTATACCCGATGCGGATTCAGAGCACTGTCACAATTTGACTATGTGCAACCTCCGTATACACCAGATCTTCCTTCGGTGCCTCTGATGTTGATGACTACGGATTTACAATTGGATCCGGAAGCTGCATCATCATCGATTCATAAGGTGGTGTATTCTTGTGAAAATGGGGCTTAAAACGCAGCCACTAATCCGACGGCTATACTGCGGGAAGCAGGATTGTAGGAGGGAATCAGGGCTATGGCGCTGTTTTTGTCCCAATGAAACCATTTCTGATAGAGTGGCAACATCCAGTAGCCAATGCGTGCAGACAAGATTCCTATGCCGGCACCTGCAATGATGTCGTTGAGCCAGTGACGTCCATTGTAGATTCTGAGAAAAGCTACTCCGGCAGCTACCGTATAGGCTCCGATGGCGAGACCTGTGCCATATTCCATACGTATCAATTCAGCTCCCATAAAAGCAGTGGCGGTATGACCGGAAGGGAAAGAGTTGTGCGCATCAGAGTCGGGTCGTCGTTCCTTGACAGTATATTTCAGTCCGTTGGTCAAAATGGTTAAGGATATGGCGGCTGTAGCTCCTGCGGCAAATCGTTCTTTGAAACTGTGGCGAGATTTTACACCTATGGCTCCAAGTCCTAAATAGGCTACAGCGGGCAGATATTGTATGTAGTCATCGGCTCGGAAATAGTGGTCACCCCGAAGATCAGTTATACCATCGCGTATTTTCAGATTGAGTTTTTGAAAGGCATTGCTCCATACACCTACGGCTCCCACAGCTATAAGTGATGTCGGTAATATCAGTTGTTTGGCGTTGAATGATGATTGGTGCCGGGTGATTGAGTCTTGTGGAATGCTGTCGGGGGAAAGTGTGGTTTCTTGAGCGACGCACTGAAACATGGCAGTTATGCATATAGCTACAACCGATATTTTTTTGAGACTTGTTTTCAACTCTTAATCATTTAAGTATCAAATTGTACTGCAAAGATAGCATATATCTTTGCATCAGACAATAGTTATATTGCTGAATACAGAATACAGAATGGGCAGATATGTAAGAATGGAAATGTGCTATCGCCGTAATTTTGTTTGGGGTCACCCGGCATGGTGACCCGTCAGAAGGGTCCGTCGCGGGGAATGGTTTCAAGCAGCGCGGGAATTTGGTCGACAGGGATATTGTAGATGGCGGCAAGGGCGGCATCGGATTTGTAGGTGGCAAGCATGGTGAGCGCCTGAAGGGAGCGGAGGTCACGGAGCACTACGGGCGGCTCGAGCAAGTGCGTATGTCGGGGCGCCGGAGACGTCTTGGTCGCCTCGGGTGACTTGGGCGGAGCCACATACTCGGCTTCGATGTGGAGCAGATGGGGAAGATGCTCGGGGGTGAGACGGTCGGAGTAGATAAGATGGAGTGAGCGCTCGTGGGCGGGCAGCGCGGGAGCAAGGGCGGAGTAGAGCCGCTGATGGTTGCGCAGGATGGTCCTGGTGCGCAGGCGCATCTTGCCGTGGTCGAAGATCAGGGCGTGGTCGAAGGTGTAGCCGCGAAGGGAATCGGGGTTGTAGAGGGAGCCGGGTATGGCGCGGCGTGTCCAGTGGACCACGTTGGGTGCCATGACCTTGTATTGGAGACCGCGGCGTATCATGTAGCGGGTGTGACTCATGCGGCGGCCTATGCAGCATATCGATGGGTCGAAGGGGTCGTCGTGGTCGCGGAAGATGTGGTCGATTATCCAGCGGGCGTATTGGAGCAGGAGCTCCTGGAGTGGGTCGAGTGGTTCGGGCTGATGGCGTTGATACCGGCAGGTTCCGGTCTGCTCCGGTGCGGGGTCGGATTCGGGAGCGATTGGGGGAAGTTTCTGGGTGATGACGGCGCGAATGGGGCGGTGGTGGAAGCGGAGTGATTCGAGCTGAGAGATGACATCGCGGTGGGCTTTGGGAAGGGTGCGGCCGATGTGTCGCTCGAAGTCGGCGAAGTAGGGGTGACCCTTGATGGGGTGATAGGTCTTGGGCGGTATGTAGACGATGTCTTTCAGAGGGGGAAGATTTAGTATAGCTTTCTGAGTATAAACTTCAGGGCAAAGATATAATCAAGAAAATGTGCTATGGCGGGCAATCCCCACGAAAAATAGGTCAGAAGTCAGAGGAGAGAAGTCGGAGGGGGTATAGAAAGCGCGAGAGCGGCTCGAGGAGGAGTCGCTCTCTGCAGTGTGCGGTTAATTATAGAGTTTAATAGATGTTTTTGACAGAGCCACCGGAGGAGGTGGATTTACGGAGGGATTTGACTTTGCATTTTATGCCGGCTCCGCTTGAAGCCACAGCGACACCTGTGTCGGCAACGAGATCATCGGCATCTATTTCGCCTCCGCTTGAGGCATCAAAGGAGACGGAATCGCAATTGCCGTCGAGTTCGATTTCGGCACCGGAGCTTACGCTTGCGGTGACAGATGTGGTTTTGATAGAGTCAAATTCAATATCGGCACCGCTTGAGGCTGTTATGGTGAGAGTGGGGAGCTGATATTCGTCAGTTTTAACGGAAGCCCCTGAAGAAACGGAGAAGAGGGTAATGCCGGAAGCATAAACGCTGATACTCAGAGGTAAGGGTAGCTTGCGGATAGATATGGATTCTTTAGGTGATATGGAGAGTGTTTTACCGCTTTGACTGACGCCGATTTTTTCAACGATTGACCGGGGCGCTTCGATAATTACGCAGTTTTTATCGGATACGATATATTTCACGGGCATTCCTGCAGATACTGACAATGTGGATATGTTGCCGTCAAATAGTGTGGTGTCGGAAATAACTTTGCCTAAGTCGGTATTGTCCTCGGAGTAATACCCCGAGTATTTAACAGAGTTGGTGCAGCCGGTGGAATAGAGCAGGAGAGAGAAGAATAAGAAACAGATGGATTTTTGTAGCATAATAAAAGTGTTTTTTTTGAGTGGGTGTTTTTATTTGTTAGACGCAAAAAAAGGTGAATCGTGACAAAAGCCACTGAAATTTTTTATCTTTGCATTGTTATGAAAAAAGTAAAAATAGGTTTGCTCGGCAAGATAGTGATGGCAATAATATGCGGTATCGCTATCGGATATGTGGCTCCGATGTGGTTCGGCAGGATTTTTGCCACGTTTAATGAGGTGTTCGGTCAGTTTCTGAATTTCATCATACCGCTGATAATCCTGGGATTTGTGGCACCTGCAATAGCGGATCTGGGCAACAAGGCGGGAAAGATGCTGGTGTTTACGGCGGCTTTGGCTTATCTGGCTACGATATTTGCGGGATATGTGTCGTATTTTACCGGGGCGTGGCTTTTCCCGTCGATGCTCACGGGAATGGAGAGTAGCGGTATAGCGGAGGGGGAGGCAACTGTAGAGCCGTATTTCAATATGCCGATGGGTACGGTGATGCCTGTGATGACGGCGTTGGTGCTGTCGTTTGTGGTGGGGCTGGGATGTGCTTTTACCGAGAGCCGTGTACTTAGCGGTGGAATAGCGGAGTTTCGCGATATAGTGTCGCTGACGATACGCAAGGCGGTGATACCGCTGCTTCCGATATATATATTCGGCATATTTTTGTGTATGACGCTGGTGGGTCAGGTGGGAGGCATCCTGATGACGTTTGCCCGAATCATAGTGGTGATATTTGTGCTGCATGTGCTGTTGCTGCTGTTTCAGTATGGTGTGGCATCGCTGTTTAACCACAAAAATCCGCTGAAGATGCTGAAAATAATGATGCCGGCATATTTTACGGCGTTGGGCACTCAGTCATCGGCAGCGACAATACCCGTGACTTTGCGCCAGACCATAAAGATGGGTGTAGATGAGGATGTGGCAGGATTCACTGTGCCGCTGTGTGCGACGATACATATGTCGGGGAGTACACTCAAGATAGTGGCGTGTGCATTGGCCATAATGATACTCGAGGGTGTGCCATACGATATCGGTATTTTTACCCATTTTATAGTGATGATAGGCATCACCATCATAGCTGCTCCGGGGATTCCGGGGGGAGCAATCATGGCTTCGCTGGGCATACTGTCGAGCATCTTGCATTTTACGGCTGAGCAAAATGCATTGATGATAGCGCTATATATATCGATGGACAGCTTCGGTACAGCTTGTAATGTGACTGGCGACGGAGCGTTGGCTGTGATAGTAGATAAATTTTTCGGTAAAAAATCGCCGGGTGCTGAAATTTCTGATGCGGCAGCGGCGTCTAATAAGGAAAACTTTTAATAACAGGAAATGGATTTATTGAATATTGAAGATGTGACCAAGGTGTTTGGTTCGTATCATGCTCTTGACCATGTGTCGCTTACGGTGCCACAGGGAAAGGTGTATGGTCTGCTGGGTCCCAACGGGGCGGGTAAGACCACACTTATCCGAATAATCAACCATATTACGGCACCAGACAGCGGTCAGGTGTATTTCGACGGGCATAAACTTACGCATGACGATGTGGCTCACATAGGTTATCTGCCTGAGGAACGCGGATTGTATAAAAAGATGAAGGTTGGGGAGCAGGCTTTGTTTTTCGCCCAACTTAAGGGATTGTCGCGCGCGGAGGCTACAAGGGAGCTTAAGCGGTGGTTTGAGCATTTCGATATATCGTCGTGGTGGAACAGAAAGGTCAGCGAGCTTTCGAAGGGTATGGCTCAGAAGGTGCAGTTTATAGTAACAGTCCTTCACCGTCCGAAACTGCTTATATTCGACGAGCCTTTTTCAGGCTTTGATCCAATCAATGCCAATCTGCTGCGAGATGAGATATTGCGGCTGGCCGATGATGGCGCAACGGTGATATTCAGTACGCACAACATGGCGTCGGTGGAGGAGATATGCGACCGGATATCGTTGATAAACAAGGGAAAGAATATACTTACCGGCGATGTGGAGAAGTTGCGTAGGGAATTTGCCGACGGACGGTATATCCTTACGTTTACGGGCGACGAGAAGCCGCTGATGGAAGCGCTTGCACCGGCAGTGTCGGAGACAGACATACGGCTGAAAGAGGATGGCGCCAAGTCACTGGAGCTGCGTCTGAAGCCGGAGGCAACGCTGCGGGAGGTGATAGGGTTGGCCAATCCGATGGTGGACCTGCGCAGTGTCAATGAGAAAAAGGCTTCGATGAATGATATATTTATCGAGGCGGTGGGACAATCAAATCAGTAACCAATATTCTTATTCAGCATAATCAATATCATTATGGTAGGTATTATAATCCGACGTGAATATTTAGAGCGCGTCAAGAAAAAAAGTTTTATTTTCACCACGCTTCTGATGCCGATACTGATGCTTGCGCTTATGGTGATTCCGACACTGATTATGACAATGTCGGAGCCGGAGATGCGCAATATCGCCGTCGTGGACCGGACGGGGCGTATATATCCGGCATTGAGTGATAAGGGTACTATCACATACCGTCAGGCTGAGACGGATTCGATCAATCAGCTTCTGGCCGATGAGGCTGTAGATGCTGTGCTCGTGATTCCGGACAATGCCATGGAGGGCACGGGAATGATGAAACTATATAACAAAAATGCTTCGTCAATCACGGTAGAGACAGAAATCACTGATCAGGTCAACGATATAATCGAGCAACAGAACCTCCGCTCGTATGATATAGAGAATCTGTCGGAGATACTCGATGCGGTCAAATCCAATGTGACTCTGCAGAATATCCGTGCGGAGGATGATGGCGCGATGAGCGAAAGTTCGACGGGATTGAGCTATATACTTGGAATTATATTGACTTTCATGCTGTATATGCTTATCCTGCTTTACGGCCAGATGGTGATGACGAGTATCATAGAGGAGAAAAACAACAGGGTGCTGGAGCTGATTGTGTCGTCGGTGTCGTCGACAAAACTTATGCTCGGCAAGATATGCGGCATCGGGCTTGTGGCTGTGACCCAGATAGTTCTCTGGGGAGTGCTGCTGGCTTTAATCTCGGCTTTCGTGGTGCCGATGGTGATGTCGACACAGATGGCGGCGGATCTTGCGGCAATGCAGGCCGGAGGAGTGGATACATCAACGCTTGTCACGGATATCGATATATTGCAGGCAATGTCGCTCATAGGAGATCCGATGTATATAATCAATCTGTTTGTGCTGCTTCTTCTCTTCCTTATAGGCGGATTTATGCTTTATGCGGCTATCTATGCGGCAATCGGTTCGGCCGTAGATAATATTCAGGACGCGAGTCAGCTTCAGTCGCTTGTGATTATTCCGATAGTTTTCGGTATGATATTCGGTATGTCGGCCGGGACGGATCCGTCGTCGGGTATAGCGGTGTGGACATCTATCATACCGTTTACGTCGCCTATGGTCATGATGGCAAGGGTGCCGTTCGGTATTCCGGTATGGGAAATAGTGGTATCGCTGGTGGTGCTTTATATCTCATTTTTCCTCATGGTGTGGGTGGCTGCGAAGATATATCGCGTAGGTATCTTCATGTATGGCAAGAAACCTACGGTGAAAGAATTAATCAAGTGGGTGAGCTACAAATAGGGGTAACCTATGATAGGTGTTTATCGATTGATTTGTATTGAGTTGTGTAGTGCAAGTGAATTTTATTTTGCTATTTAGCATACTTTTTGCTAATTTTGCGCGTTTAATCTCATAAAGTATAAGATGAGGCAACTAAAAATTACAAAATCAATTACCAACCGCGAAAGCGCTTCGCTGGATAAGTATCTTCAGGAAATAGGCCGTGAGGAGCTTATCTCGGTGGAAGAGGAAGTGGAGTTGGCACAGCGTATCCGTCAGGGCGATCAAAGAGCTTTGGATAAATTGACTCGTGCAAATCTTCGATTCGTGGTTTCAGTAGCTAAACAATATCAAAATCAGGGTCTTAGCTTACCTGACTTAATCAATGAGGGCAATTTAGGCTTGATAAAGGCTGCTCAGAAATTTGATGAAACACGTGGTTTTAAGTTTATTTCTTACGCTGTGTGGTGGATTCGTCAGTCGATACTTCAGGCTCTTGCGGAGCAGTCGCGAATAGTGCGTCTGCCTTTGAATCAGGTGGGTTCTCTCAATAAAATCAGTAAGGCACTGTCGAAATTCGAGCAGGATCATGAACGCCGTCCTTCGGCAGAAGAGTTGGCTGAATGTCTGGACGCTCCTGTGGATAAGATAGCAGATACGCTTAAGGTGTCGGGCCGTCATATCTCTGTGGACGCTCCGTTTGTGGAGGGTGAAGACAATAGCCTTCTCGATGTGCTTACCAACGATGATTCGCCTATGGCCGACGCTAATCTTACTCAGGAATCCCTTGCCAAGGAGGTGGATCGCGCTTTGCGTCAGTTGCATGAGCGTGAGCGTGAGATTCTGAAGATGTTTTTCGGTATCGGCTGCCAGGAGATGACATTGGAAGAGATAGGAGCAAAATTTGATCTGACTCGCGAGCGTGTGCGCCAGATTAAAGAGAAAGCTATCAGGCGCCTTAAGGGAGCCAAGAGTAAATTGCTGAAACCGTATCTTGGACAATAGCATATTAATATGAAACGAATGGGAAATTAATATAAGAATAAGAAAATGAAAATTTTTCATGATTGCCGGGCTGCTTGAGATAAGTAGCCCGGTGATATTATATATCAGTGTTTAAGGTAGTAATAACCGTAACCGGGGTATGGGGAAATATCCGGCGTGTGAGTAACTTTGCGTCAATAAAAAAGATGGAATGATGTATAAACTGGTTTTTACGGTTGCAGCAGTGGCGGCCGGAGTTTTAACTTCAAATTCTCAAATTATGCAAAACTTGAATACGAACACGGCATTAGCGTCGGCCGAGCAGATGATTTTGACGCAGGAGTGGGATAAGGTTTTTGCCAAGAGTGACAAGGTGGACCATCGTAAAGTGACTTTTGTGAACCGGTATGGAATTACACTCGTGGGGGATATGTATATACCTAAGGGTGTGGAGGGTAAGATGGCTGCTATAGCTGTGTGCGGTCCGTTCGGGGCGGTGAAGGAGCAGTCGAGCGGTCTGTATGCCCAGCAGCTTGCCGAGCGTGGATTTCTCACGCTGGCATTTGATCCGTCGTTTACCGGGGAGAGCGGAGGGATGCCCCGCAGGGTGGCTTCGCCGGATATCAATGCGGAGGATTTTTCGGCGGCAGTGGATTTTCTGTCGGTTCAGCCTGATGTGGATGCCGGGCGCATAGGTGTGCTGGGAGTGTGTGGCTGGGGCGGTATAGCTATTCAGAGCGCTATCAATGACCCTCGAATCAAGGCTACCGTGGCTTCGACGATGTATGATATGACTCGGGTGAGCGCCAATGGTTATTTTGACGGTGATGATTCGGCTGAGAAGCGCAATACTGCCCGCGCGGCTTTGGCGCGTCAACGTACGGAAGATTATCGTGCAGGTCATTATAGTAGAGCTGGTGGAGTGGTGGATCCGCTGCCGGAGGATGCTCCGCAGTTTGTGAAGGATTATTATGCTTATTATAAGACTTCGCGTGGCTTTCATCAGCGTTCGGGTAATTCGACCGACGGCTGGAATATGACTTCGGTGCTTCCGTTTATGAATTTTAAGTTTTTTGAGTATGCCGATGAGCTGGAGAGCGCTGTGCTGATAGTGCATGGCGATAAGGCTCATTCGTATTATTTCGGTAAAGATGTTTTTGCGAAGTTGCGTGGTGACAATAAGCAGTTTCTGACAGTCAATGATGCCAGTCACTGTGATCTTTATGATAATCTTGAGAAAATACCGGTTGATGAGATTGCGGCTTTCTACAGACGGTATCTGTGATGCAACCGTATGATATGCAGCGAAGTCGCTTGGGAGCGTTGCTCACGAGCGACTTCGGTGTTTATAAAGTGAATATGTGTCGGGGTATTATTTCTGGACTTTGTTGTAGGCTGCGTTGAGACCTTCGATTACTTCGGCTGTGATGTCGAGTGCGGGATTGAAATATACACCTGACGAGCGGAGGAGTATGGCATCGTATTTGTGAACAGCGTTATAGCGCTTGATGAATGACTGGATAGAGTCGGTGACCTGAATCTGTCCTTGAGCCATTTCCATCTCTACGCTGCGCTGAAGTGAAGCAAGATAAGTCTGTGCGTCTTGCTGCATTTTCTGGAATTTGTTTACATCGGCTTGATAGCTTTGCTCGGAGAGATAGCCGTTGCTGCGTGCTTTTTCTTCGATTTGCGATCCGAAGCGCTGTATCTCGGCAGCGCGTGAATTCTGAGCGCTTTCGAGTTTGCTCATGGCTTTGATAGATGCTTCCTTGATATCTTTGGCCAAGTAGTACTGGCTGATAATGGAATCTTCGTTGATATATCGTATGGAAAGCGAGCCGGTGGAGTCGGATTTCTCAGTGCTGTCAGCAGTGGCAACAGCATTGTCGGCAGTGTTATTTCCGGAACTGCACGAAACGGCTACAATAGAGGAGATCAGAATGAGAGCTTTTGTGGAAAAGAAAGTTTTTTTCATTTCTTGAATTTATTGATAAATGATGTTTTTGTTTTCAATTTTGTTTCTGAGAGTGATGCTCACAAGTGATGTTTTTCTCTCGCAGGGCGGGGATGTCGTGGACATGGGCTGACGGGAATCTGCCTCCTTTGACAAAAAGCACTTTTACGCCTAAAAGCAATATGCTTATACCGATAGCTGCTATGGCAAGAATGAACAATTTCATGGGCATCTCAATAGATTTCCAATGCAAATATATGAAATCGGATTAGATTTATGCTCCATAAGTCAATTTTATTTTGTATCTTGCAATGCCTAAATAATGGAATTTAACATTATTTTTCCATTGGTCCGAATAATACGATAAAACTAAAAATCTTTTTAACAACTATCAACGCTATGAAAGTATCAGAGCTCGAACCGAAGCGAGTATTTTCGATTTTTGATGAGATTACGAAAATACCGCGCCCTTCAAAGAAAGAAGAAAAAATCCGTGCTTATCTTCTTGATTTTGCAGCCAAGCATGGTATAGAGTGTAAAACCGATGCAGTAGGTAATGTGGCTATGACTTTGCCTGCCACTGCAGGCCATGAGAATGCTCCGAAGGTAATACTTCAGGGTCATATGGATATGGTGTGTGAGGCAAACGATAAGTCATTTGATTTCACTACAACTCCAATCACAACTATAGTCGATGGCGACTGGGTGCGTGCCGACGGCACAACTCTTGGAGCTGACAACGGTATAGGTGTGGCTACTTCGCTTGCCATTCTCACGGATCCTACTGTGGTGCATGGTCCGCTTGAAGCGCTCTTTACTATGGACGAGGAGACCGGTATGACCGGAGCATTTAATATCGGTGAAGGTATGCTCGACGGGGATATACTCATCAATCTTGATTCGGAAGATGATGCCGAGTTGTTTGTGGGTTGTGCCGGCGGTCTTGATACGGTGTGTACATTTCATTACAACCGGTCGTTTGCGCCCAAGGATTTCCATTATTTCAAGATTGAGGTAAGCAAAGGTCTGGGTGGTCACTCGGGCGGCGATATTCATCTGGGACGTGTGAATGCCAATAAGATTTTGGCACGTTTCTTATTCAATATGCTTAAGGAGCATGAGCTGGTGGTATCGGAATTTGACGGAGGTAATCTGCGCAATGCAATTCCGCGTGCTGCTCATGCTGTAGTTGGTATCCACACTTCGAAGAAGGAGGCCATACGTGTGGCTCTTAATCAATATATAGCAGATGTGAAAGATGAATATGGCGATATAGAGACTACGCTTGAAATAGATATGCAATCGGTAGACGCACCTGAATTCTGCATGGATAATGCTACATCGGGCAATCTTGTAAGAGCTATCTATTCAGCTCCTCACGGAGTGGTGGCTATGAGCCGTGAACTTGAAGGATTGGTTGAGACTTCGACAAATCTTGCTTCGGTGAAGATGGGTGCGGACAATACTGTGGTGGTTACTACAAGTCAGCGTTCATCGGTCAACTCAAGCAAATGGGATATAGCCAATCAGGTGGAGGCTCATTTCCAGCTTGCCGGCGCGGAAGTGGTGCATGGCGAGGGTTATCCGGGCTGGAAGCCAAATATGCAGTCGACCATAATGCGTCTGGCAAGTGATGCTTATAAGGAACTTTATGGCATCACTCCTGCAATCAAAGCTATTCATGCCGGTTTGGAGTGCGGTCTGTTTCTTGAGAAATATCCTCATCTGGATATGGTGTCGTTCGGACCGACATTGCGTGACGTGCATTCGCCTTCGGAGCGCATGAATATACCTGCAGTAGAGCGATTCTATGAACAGCTTAAGCTGACTCTTGCAAAAGTTGCTGAGCTTAAGAAATAAGCAACTTCTCTCAGCGGGAGTTACGTATATTTTATGATTGAGACTGCGCCTGATGGCGTGGTCTCATTTTTTTAGGTGTAGAGGTAGAGAGAAAGGGCGGAGACTGCAAGCAGCAGCAGCATGGCTGAACAGAACCATGCGGTCATGCGCGGACCGCTTCTGAATCCGTAGCGCCGGACTACTACTGTGCGTATAATCAGGGCATAAAGAGCGTACCACATGGTGAATGATATTCCGATTCCGGCAATTCCGGCGAGTGTATATCCGGCGATATTGAGCAGTAATGATAAGGTTGCGCTGATGGATTCTGTTATAAGAAATATGCGTCCGTCGCCTTTGGCAAGAATCATGTAGGCCATGCTCCATGAGATGACACGCAGCAGAAGTCCGGGTGCAGCTAATATCAAAAGAGGCACGATGCAACTGAATTCGGAGCTATAGAGGAGGGTAACTACAAAAGGTGCACACAGCATCATGATGCAGGCAAGCAGGCTTACTACTGCCATACTGAATATGGCCTGATGGCGTACCATCACGCTCATGCGCCAAATGTTTTGGTTGCCGCAGGCGGCTATGCGTGGAAAATATTCCATGCTCATGGCGGTGAAAATTATACCGGTGTACCTGATGGTGAGTGTATAGCCAGATTGATAGTATCCCATCAGTCCGGGGCCTCCGGCATAGTTCATATAGGAGAGCACGAGATAATTTGCAAGCCATGTTACCAGACCGGATATCATCAGAAAAAGGCCGAGATGTAAGATTCGTTTCCACACGCGGTGGGTTTCCTGTGTAGAAAATTGCTCTTGGGCATTCGATTTGGTGTGGCTTACGTTTATGAAAAGAAAAGCTGTCATGTTGACTCCCGAATAGACTAATATCATGGGAATTATGGCATCAATCCTAAGATATATTATCAGAGGGACAGAAATGACAAGTGACAGCACTGTGCTTACGGCAGATGCTCGGGCTATAGACTTCAGACGTGTGAGGGATTGAAGTATGGCTGAGCGTGAGGCTGTTATCAAATTAAACAGAACAGCGAGTGACAACAGCATGAAAGCCCATGTGCGGTTAGTCGAACCGAAGGAAATATAGCTTAACAACGGGGCACATATCAGTGATATCAGAAGGGCAGCTATCGCCAGAAGTCCTGAAAGACGGTGTACGGCGATGATTGCGGCATGGCGCCGGCTTTCTTCGGTTGCGGAAATCTCTTTGACAGCACTCATGCGCAGTCCCATCTGGGTGAATGACGAGAGTAGCTCAAGCGCATTGGAAAACAGGCCGAGCAAACCTACTCCTGTGACACCGATAAATACGGCTACTAATTTATTGCGGACAACGGAACATACCACTGTCATGGCTTCAATGCTCCCGAATATAGTGAGGTATTTCAAAATCCGGTGTCCTGTGGTCTGGCGCTTAAGTTCGGTAATCATAGCTATAAATTGATGCTATTTAGCCCACTGGAGCGGATTGAGCGGTGTGGTGCCTTTGCGAATCTCGAAATGAATGACAGGGCGTCGACTGTAGTCGAGATTATGAGCTACAGTACCGATGACCTGGTTTGTGACTACTTTGTCGCCTTTTTTTATGGTGGGGTTAGTCACAAACTGATATATTGATCTGTATTCGCCATGGCGGATTATTACTGTACACATAGATTGATTGTCGCGTAAGATTCCCGATACCACTCCATCGTAGATGCAACGGACTTTAGTGCCATCAGCTACCAGCATATCCACACCGAGGTTTTTTGTCTCGAGATTGTCAATTTCAGGGTGGTGAATCGAGCCAAAGGGTCGGACTACGGTGTATTTGCCTGAAATTGGCAGTAATAGATTGCCACGATTGGCTTCAAATCCGCCGGAAATTTTTCGGTCAGCTTCGGACATGGCGGTATAGGAACCTTGTGATTTGTTTTTGTCCTGAGTCTTACCATTTTTATTTTTCTCGGCTTGTTTACGGCGGTCTTCCTCTTCTTTTTCCAGACGCTTAAGCTCATTTTCAAGCTTCTGCATCTGTTTTTTCTGATTGGCAATGGCGGCTTGCAGGTTTTTACGTTCTTTGCGCAAATTACTAACCACATTGTCGGTCTGACGCTTTTTGTCTTTCAGTTCCTGTTCTTTTTTGTTGAGTTCGACCAATGAGCCACGCTTTTCGGCATTCAGGCTGTCGAGATAATTTCGCTGCTTGCCCACCATATCCTTAGCTCGTAAAATTTCATTGATTTTGCGTTGGCGCCAGCGTGAAAATTCGCTCATGTAGCGCATACGTGCATAGGCTTTAGAGAAAGATTCCGAGGAAAACAGGTAGCCAAGATAGTCCATCATAGGCTGGGTTCCTTGTAATGAACGCAGAGCTTTGATATAGCTTTGCTGTACGGAGGTTAATACCATTTCGAGCCGTTCAAGTGAATCAGAGGCTGTCCGTATGCCCACGTTTAATGAGTCAATATTAGCTTTTACCAATGATATTTCTTGAGATTTCAGCTTGATTTCGGATTTGAGTACGCTAAGTTCGTTGAGCTTGCGATTGGTCTCGATGCTGTTGTTCTTAAGTTTTTTATCGTTTTCCTTAATTTTCAATGCTGCAGCATTTTGCTCTTTTTTTACGCCTTTGATGGTGCGTTCTTTCTTGACGTTATTTCCTGTGCGTTTCTTTTTTGGTTCGGCTCCCATATCGGCTACACCCCAAAACGCAATCAACAGAATCAATAACCGCAACATTTTCATTAGGCTCTATTTTCAAAACATATTGGATACTTCAGCCAGGGTGAGCGGCCGATAGTTGGACCCGAAAGATGGCACGCGCAGTTCGACATCATCATTCCAACGTGCTTTGTCGACATTCCAAGAAAGAGAAGCAGCCAAAGGACGCTTTTTGACAATGGCTGAAAATTCAATGCTTGAAGCAAATACCCCGTAGGGGGTGGATTTTTCCATGCCGTATTCTACTGTTACGGGGTCATATCCGGCCACAGAGAAAGCAGCTCCAATCAGTATATTCCAGGGATAAAATTTGAAGCCGTATTGAAGTTGTCTGTTTTCAGCTTGCAGTATCCATTGGTCATTTCCTGTGATTTCAGAGGTGAAATTTCCAATTTTGTGCGGTATTTCGGTTTCTCCTAATTGGAATAGTCTTCCTAAAAGAAGATTTTGCAAATTTGCTACTTTTGCATCAAAACCGGCAAGCAGTAGCGAAGTCTTGTCGGAGAAGTAGCGTTTATGAAATTTATCGGCAATCAGCACAGAGTCATCGTTAATGTAAATTACCGCTACTTCCATGCCTATCATTCTAAGTGACAGCAGTATGCTCTTGCCATATTCCATCGTGACCGTACCGGATACGGACATGTGGGAGGGTGAAGTGACTTTGACGGTGACAGGCATACGCAGTTTTTCCCACCGGCCATAGCGTCCGACTATTTCGCTTAGCCTCTCTGCGTTGTTGTGAGGCATAGGAGATTGAATCATATTGTCGGCAATAGTGCTTTTTTGAGTCTTACACCCTGAAAGCGATGTGATGGCGACAATAATCGAAAGGAAGATTATATGACTGAGCCGGCTATATTTTTTTGTACCGTAAATCATCGGTAATAGTATGCTTTATTTTTTACTTTTTTTTGGAGCAATTTGTTGTCGGGGTCTTTTTCTAATGCTTTTTCCCAAAATTCTACTGCTTCTTCGGGATATCCGGCCATGAAATAAATATCTCCCGCGTGCTCCAGAACTTCAGCATTGGTTTCCGTATCGGCATCATATTCAAAAACAGAATCAATAGCTTCTTTGGCATCGGCATATTTCTTCATGCGGAAAAGAATCCAAGCCAGTGTATCGAGCGAATTAGCATCTTTTGGACGGATACGCAATGCGCGGTTTATCATGAGATAAGCCACTTCCAAGTCTTTTGAAGCGCAAGCCAGCGCGTAGGCGTAGTTGTTGAGCGTAAGAGCATCATCGGGGAAGATGGCCAATGCATCGATGTACATATTGCAAGCGAGCTCGAGAGAATCCATGGCGTTATAAACGTCGCCTTTGCCGCGCAAAATCATCACTTTGCGTTCAATGTCCAGCGTGTCTATATTGAGTATGAGAGTGTCGAGCAGTGAAAGAGCCTTGTCGTATTGCTTGAGCAGAGTGTAATTGCTTACGGCAGTAAGTGGAAAGTCTATCTCGTTAGGGAACACAGAGGCGGCTTTCCGTGCTTCTTCGGCAGCCTTTGCATAGTCGCCTGCATATTGATAGATGGCGGTAAGCAGTTTGCGATGTTCAGGGTCGGAAGGGTCGAGGTCAACGGCAAATTGTGCGCAGTCGGCAGCTTTATCAATCTGGGAATTGGTGGTGTAATATCGGGCACCAAGCTGACGAAGCACTACATTGTGAGGATATGTCTCAATCAGGTATGCTAAAGCCTCTTCGGCCTGTGAAGCAAATTGAGGAGATTGAAGTGTGTTGGTCAGAAAATCCTGTAAAATAGATATTTTTGCGTCTTCAGGCAGCTCTATTTCACGTACAGCCTGCATATTGGACCGCACGTAGGCGGTGGTGTCCTCCTGATTAAGATAGAGATGATTGCGAAATAGATAGGGGTATGGAAATGAAGGGTCAAATTCGATAGCCTTATTATAGAAATATTCGGCACTGTCGGTGCGGTTATACGAAGCATATACCGAACCGACCATGGTAAGAGATAATGGAGATTCGGGTGATTCTTTAAGCAGCTTGCGTCCTTCATTCATTACAGCGAGAGAATCGCCAAGAAGCGAGTACAACCGAGTCTTGCGCTGAAATGAATTGATATCGCGGCCAAACTGATTTTCAAACCGGTCGCTCATCACAAGGGCTTGCCTGATATTTTCTTCTTTGCCTGTAGCAGCCAATGCCTGTATATAATAGAGCATGATATTGGCATCATCGGGAGCTGCTTCATGCAGTTTTCTGACTGCCTCCACGCTTTCATCGGCATCGCCTATAGATGCCAGCATGCGTGCATAGGGCAGACCGAGAAACGAATCATCGGGGTTGTCTGAAAAATATTTTTTTGTAAGTTTTTTGCCTGATTGCACGGCAATCGAATCGGTGTGATTTTCCATAATCATCTTCAGCCCTCTGAGGGCGTTTAGAAAATCATCGCTTTCAGGATATTCGGAAGCGTATGCGGCCATGTCGAAAAATGTAGCATCATCTCCCGAAAGATAGTAATAGAGGCTTTCACCGAAAATGTAATCACTTTTGCGGTTTTCGCGCTCGGCTTCGCTTACTCGTGAGCGTGCCGACAAGTTTATCACCGATATCGCAGCCATGAGGGCTGCGAGAATATATTTATATCTAAGTTTCACGATAGATGTTTTCCGGTTATTTTACTCCAGTGTGGCCGAATCCACCTTCACCACGTTCGGTATCTGACAGGCTTTCAGCTTCTTGCCATTGAACTCTTGAATAGGGAGCTACCACCATCTGACAGATACGTTCACCATCGTTGACCACAAACGGTTCGGCAGAGAGATTGATGAGTATGACTTTTATTTCTCCACGATAATCTGCGTCGACGGTTCCCGGCGCATTGACAAGTGAAATGCCGTTTTTGATGGCGAGGCCGCTGCGCGGACGTATCTGACATTCATATCCGGCCGGGAGCTCTATACGCAATCCGGTGGGAATCAAAGCTCTTTCTAACGGAGCTAAAGTTACAGAAGTGTCGAGATTGGCTCTGACGTCCATGCCGGCAGAAAATAGAGTGGAATATTCGGGTAACGAATGATGCGATTCGTTGATGATTTTTATTTTTACAGAATCCATGTGGTACGATTGCTTTTAGAAACTGATACCTAAGCGTAGACAGGCAAGGTGAAGTCCGTCGATGTCATAGTTGACGTTGGCTTTGTGATAAGGGCGCATTCCGTTGTAGACATAGCTTATGGTCAGATAGGAAGTGAAAGTCTTGCCGGTAGCGAGACGAAATCCCACGCCGGGCGATACGTAAGCACCGGCCTGGTCGTGCGAGGATCCGAAGCTGTTGATTATCACACCTGCACGCAAGTCCATAAATGCAAATGTGGGTTTGCGGCAGAAATTGGTGCGAAGCAACATATAGATGGGAAAGCTGCGTGCGCTGCTGCTTAAAACCATATTGACCGATGCGCCTATGGCGAGAGCATCGATATAGGTATTACGGTATCCGAAATAGGAATCAAGATTGACTGTTGACAAACTGTTGCTGGTCATATCGACGGAACCCCCGACTTCGGCACCCCAAACAAAGTGGCTCCAGACTGATTTTTCAGGGTAATTCTGAGCTGACAATTCTACGGTGGCGAACATCAGCCATATAATAAGCATCAATTTTTTCATGATGGGCGATATAAATCAGAGTGATAAAGTTAAATAAATCTGTGAACAGGTCACAAATTTACACATTATTTGCCTAAACTCAAATATTTTTCCTCACCAACGCCACGCAGGCCCATTTGTCGCGCACGGTGGTGTCGATAAAATCAAAGCCGTATTCCTTGCTCCGGGTTACGATCATCTCTACATCTGCTTCATAAAATCCACTCAAAAACATTTTTCCACCGGCTTTTACGGATTGAGAATATGCTTCAAAATCATTGAGAATGACGTTGCGGTTGATGTTGGCAAGGAAAATATCGGCATAATCGGTAAGGTCAGCAAGCGCTCCGGCATCGCCATGAATGAGTGTTAGATTGTCAGTGTGGTTCAGACTGCGGTTTTCGAGCGCATTGACGTAGGCTGCTTCATCAATTTCTATTCCTACCACTGATTCGGCTCCACGCATCGCTGCAAGTAAACTCAGAATACCGGTGCCGGTGCCCATATCCACTATGTGTTTTCCGCAGACATCAGCCGAGAGCAAACGTGACGCCATCAGATGTGTGGTGGCGTGATGACCGGTGCCGAATGCCATTTTCGGGTCAATGACGATGTCGTATTCACAAACGGGAAAATCGGAGTGAAATGTGCTGTGGATTACACATTTGTCGCCAATGACTATAGGCTGAAAATAGTTTTGTTCCCACTCTCTGTTCCAATCTTTGCCTTCGATGAAATCAGCGTGCCACTTTATCCGGCAATCGATGGGTAAATCATTAAGACAATCCATCACTTCCGGGGTGAACAGTTTGTGGGGTATATATGCCGAAAGCCCGCATTCATCGGGCACAAAACTTTCAAAACCGGCATCAGCAAGAAACGCGGCTATCAGGTCGGTAGACGTTTCTGAACATGGAGAGCAGTCTACTCTCACTTCCATGTAATCATTCATAACTGAATCTTAAAAAGAGATAGTATTATTCAGTTACGAAATTACGGATTTTAATCGGAGTTTCGGCTATCGCCACGAAATATTTTAGATATTTTTTTGAACATCCGGTATCCGCTCACTGCATATTGAAGATAGTCGATGCCGGTGTTGAGTTTGCCGAACAAACCTGTGCTGACATTGCTTACACTTGATATCGTGCCGGAATATTGCATCTTGAGCTGCTCTTTTATCATCTCGCATTTAAGATATGCCAGCGAGCGACGATAGCGAAGTTGCTCCAGTGTCATGCCTTTTTCTGCGGCTTCATTCCCTGAGTTATCTAAAAAATTCATCATAGCGTCAACAGATTTAAGAGTTTAATATATTGCGTGAGATAAATTTGGTGATGGGATTAACTATCAATTGCTTGCGAAGCAGGGCCACAACTATGGCCAAAATCGTATATAAGCCGGCTACCATGACGCTTGCCCAAGTAGACCCGACCCAGTCGCTGAGCAGTTCCCACAAAGCTACCGACAGAAAACAAAGGCATCCTACGCCAAGCAGTCCGATAACCAATACTATTATCAAAGCAGAAGCGAGAACCGAAAGTTTTTCGATAGTGAGCAGTTTGTAATATTCAATTTTGAGCCGGACATATTCTTTGCCGATGCCTATTAATCGTGTGTAGCTCGTGGTTTGTTCGTCCATAGTGTTTATTCCTTTTTTCAAAATATGTTTCCTACACCGGAAATGAGTAGGAAACATATTGTTTAATAAATAGTTATCTGATGTTTATCTTTGTTGCATGACTTCGGCTGTAATCTGCTCGACTATAGCTTCGAGTTCATCATCGGCGCAAGCCGGGCATTTGCGGCGAACCATTTCTTTGATTCTTCGACGCATCTCTTTGCCTTCGTAAGGAGCAAAGAGCAGACCGAGTACACCACCGGCAATGGCTCCGCCTAAGAATGCGTAAAATGTTGATTTTGACATAATAATTAGCTTTTTTAAGAGGTGATTATTTGCCTCGTGCGAGTTCTTCTGCTATCTCATCGGCAAGTTTTTCGGCTTGCTCATGATTTACGAGCGGGCATTTAGCTTTGATAAAATCGACGATATCTCTGCGTGTCTTTGAACCTTTCTGAGGGGCGAAGAGAACACCTAAAGCAGCTCCTACTGCTACACCGCCGGCAACGGCGAGAATTACATGAAGTGGTTTCATAATTGTGTAATTAAAAGTTAGTATTCAAGTTGTATATCATATAAACAATCGGGTGAATAAAAAGTTTTTAATGTGGCAGTTTGAAATGCCGGAAATTATTTGTAATTTTGGCAAATATCAGATTTCTATAGCATTTTCAATAATCATTATATTAATCCTTAATAAACAATCATGAAAAAAATTTCTGTGCTCAGCTTCTGCGCAGGCTTATTGCTTGCCTCATGCAGCAGCGCTCCGGATCGTCATGCCGATTATCAGGTGGTACCTCTCCCCCAGGAGATTACTCCGGGTGAAGGAGGTGATTTTACTCTTACGTCCAACACCGTAATTGCTTATACTGACGGTGATACAGCTCTTGCTACCAACGCATCGCTGCTTGCCGGATATATCAATGAACTCACCGGATTCACTCCTGAGATTTCCGTAACTATCCCTACCAATGATGCGATAGTGCTTTTGGCAGATCTGAAGGATGAGAATCCTGAAGCGTATGAACTGACAGTTACCGACCATCTGATTACTATCAATGGCGCTTCGGCTGCCGGGAATTTCTATGGAATACAGACTTTGCGCAAATCCATTCCTGCCACAGCTACCAAAGGTAATGTGATATTTGCTCCTGTCACTATCAACGACAAGCCCCGCTTCAGCTATCGCGGCGCTCACTTTGATGTGTCGCGTCACTTTTTCCCGGTTGATTCGGTGAAGAGTTTTATCGATATGCTTGCATTGCATAATATCAATAAACTTCACTGGCATATCACCGATGATCAGGGTTGGCGCATAGAAATCAAGAAATATCCGCGGCTTACGGAGGTTGGCTCCAAGCGTGCCGGTACTTGTGTAGGTCATGATTTCGATACCTCCGACAGCATACCTTACGGAGGTTTCTACACTCAGGATGAGGCCCGCGATATCGTGAAATATGCTCAGGACCGTCATATCACTGTGATTCCGGAAGTAGATCTCCCCGGCCATATGCTCGGTGCACTGGCATCGTATCCGCATCTTGGTTGTACTGGCGGCCCGTATGAAGTGTGGCAGCGCTGGGGTGTAGCCGATGATGTGCTTTGTGCGGGCAATGATTCCACTCTTATATTTATTGATGATGTGCTCGATGAGATTTGCGATATCTTCCCTTCGGAATATATCCATATCGGTGGTGACGAGTGTCCGAAAGTCCGCTGGATAGATTGCGATAAATGTCAGGCCCGTATCCGCCAGCTCGGTCTTAAAGATGATGCTCACGGTACTAAGGAGGACAAGCTCCAGTCTTATATCATGGAACATGCTGCCAATACCGTGGCCAAGCATAACCGTAAGATGATAGGTTGGGACGAGATACTCGAAGGTGGATTGTTCCCCGGAGCCACGGTGATGTCATGGCGCGGAGAGGAAGCAGCCGTAGAGGCGGCCAAGAAAGGTCATGATGCTATACTCACACCTACCAATTATTGCTATTTTGACTATTCGCAGTCGCTTGACCGCGATAAGGAGCCAATCAATATAGGTGGTTTTGTGCCTGTAGAAAAAGTTTATCAGCTCGAACCGGTTGGCAAGAGCCTGACTCCGGAGGAGGCCACTCATATACTTGGCGCTCAGGCCAATCTCTGGACAGAATATATGAAGGATTTCTATCAGGTGCAGTATATGGAACTGCCGCGTCTGGCAGCTATGGCCGAGGTGCAGTGGGTTCAACCTGAAAAGAAAGATTATGCTGCATTTACCAAGCGTCTGCCTGCGCTTATCCACCTCTATGAATTGCTTGGTTACAATTATGCAAAGCATATTTTTGACATCAACGGTAAGTTAGTGGCAAATCCGGAGAATAATACTTTCATCACTGATCTTTCTACCATAGATGATGCTCCTATACATTATACTCTCGACGGAAGCGAACCTACGGAAAATTCGCCTGTGCTTACCGAACCGTTGGTTATAGATAAGACTACTGTGATCAAGGCTGTGGCTGTGCGTCCTGAAGGGAATAGCCGTGTGTGGGTGGACAGTGTGTCGTTTAATAAGGCTACGGCTCATGATATCGTTTTGGAAAATGAGCCTCATTCGAGATATAATTCAGGTGGCGCGGCTCTGCTTACCGACGGCCGCTTTGGCGGAGCGAGCTTCAATACAGGCGACTGGCTCGGATTTGTGGAGACTTCGTTTGTGGCTACTATAGATTTGGGCAGCGAACAGGAGATTTCTTCAGTGGCGATGCGTTTCCTTGTCAATACTCCCAACTGGATTTTCGATGCACGTAAAATCACTGTGGCAGTATCGGCTGACGGCAGCAGTTTCACAGAAGTGGCTACTGAAGAAATTCCTCAGATGACCGAGCATAAGATAGAAGTAATCAATCATCTTGTGAAATTCGCCCCTGTTTTAGCTAAGTATGTAAAAGTTACAGCTGAGCCTGAAAATGCTATTCCGGCTTGGCATGGTGTGGGTGAGAATAAGCCTGCCTTTATTTTCGTAGATGAAATAGTGGTGGATTGATTTAATCCGTTTCACGATATATAGCGAGGGAGTGTGCTGCGGCACGCTCCCTCGTGTTTCTGATTATATAGATTGTTAAATGCCGAAGACCGGGAAGGGGGGTCAGGCGTCGGCTGATTCCGAGCCGGCAAACTGCATCAGATAAGTCTTGATGAAGTCATCGATGTCGCCGTCCATCACGCCATCGACATTGGAGGTCTGGTGATTGGTGCGGTGATCTTTGACGCGGCGGTCATCGAATACGTAGCTGCGTATCTGCGAGCCCCATTCGATTTTCATCTTGCCGGCCTCGATTTTGGCTTGTTCCTGCAGGCGGTGCTGAAGTTCTTTGTCGTAGAGAATGGAGCGGAGCTGACGCATGGCGTTCTCTTTGTTTTTCGGCTGGTCGCGCGTTTCGGTGTTTTCAATCAGAATTTCCTCTTTTTCACCGGTGTAGGGGTCGGTGAACTGGTAGCGCAGACGCACTCCAGACTCGACTTTGTTGACATTCTGACCACCTGCGCCGCCGCTGCGGAAAGTGTCCCATGAAAGTAGCGCGGGGTCAACTTTGACCTCTATGGTGTCGTCGACAAGCGGGGTGACGAATACAGACGCAAACGAGGTCATACGTTTGCCTTGGGCATTGTATGGCGAGACGCGTACCAATCGATGTACACCGTTTTCACTCTTGAGGAATCCGTAGGCAAAGTCACCTTCAACGTTGATGGTGCAGGATTTGATACCGGCTTCGTCGCCGTCAAGAATATTGGCTATAGATGTGCGGTAGCCGTGTTTTTCACACCAGCGCAGATACATACGCATGAGCATCGATGCCCAGTCCTGACTTTCGGTGCCACCTGCGCCTGAGTTGATTTTCAGAACTACGCCAAGTTTGTCTTCTTCGCGTCGAAGCATATTGCGAAGCTCGAGTTTTTCTATTTTTTCGATAGCGTCGGCATAAATGCTGTCGAGTTCTTCTTCAGAGATTTCGCCCTCTTTGACATATTCCCATGCCAGTTCGAGTTCGTCAACTGCGCTTTCTACCTCTTCATATCCTATAATCCAGGCCTGGAGGTCTTTGATTTTTTTCATCTGAATCTGCGCTTCTTTGGGGTGTTCCCAGAAATCGGGCACGTGGGTGCGCAGTTCTTCTTCTTCTACTTGTATTTTCTTGTTGTCGATGTCAAAGATACCTCCTCAACGCGAGCTTGCGTTCAAAGGTCTCTTTTAATTGTTCCTGAGTAATCATATATATGGTTGTGATTATGATGATTAAGCATACATTGATTCTATGATTTTGGCATAACGGTTGGTTATGATCGGCCGGCGAATCTTGAGCGTGTTGGTGAGTTCGCCGTTTTCCATGGTGAATGCCTGGGGCAGAAGGGTGAATTTTTTTATCTGCTCGAACCCGGCAAATTTTGCCTGCAGCTTGTCGATGCGTTCCTGGAGCATGGCCTTGATGTCGGCGTTGCGGATAAGGTCTTCTACCGATTTATATTTGATATGTTTTTTCCGGGCATATTCTTTTAGAGCCTCGAATGCAGGAATGATAATGGCTGTGACGTATTTGCGTTTGTCGCCTATCACGGCTACCTGCTCTATGTATTTGTCTTCGCCCAGCCGGCTTTCGAGAGCCTGTGGTGCGATGTATTTACCGTTGGCGGTCTTAAACAGGTCTTTGAGGCGCTCGGTGAGTGTGATATTGCCTTCGGCGTCGAGTGTGCCGGCATCGCCCGTGCGGAACCACCCGTCGGCGGTGAATGCTTCGGCAGTCTCTTCAGGTTTGTTGTAGTAGCCTGACATCACGGTGGGGCCTTTGACCAGGATTTCGTTGTTGTCGCCTATTTTTACCTGTATTTCGGGTAGGGTAGTGCCTACGGACCCAACAACATAGTCGACAGTGGGATAGCATGATACGGTGGCACATGTCTCTGACAGGCCGTAGCCGATGAGTATGTTTATACCGCAGCTCTGGAAAAATTCCACAATGGTGGGCGACAGTGCTGCACCTGCAGTGGGGAATATGTTGCCGTTTTCCACACCTATGGCGCGCTGTATAGGCTGAAATACGTATTTGTCGAAGATGCGATAGCGCCATTCAAGCAGCCGGGGCACTCTGAGTCCTAAACGACGGTAATGCAGATTGCGCCTGTAGCCAGCTTTCATGGCTGCCGATGCAAGCCATTTTTTCGGCCCACGCATTTCCATGAGTTTTTCCTGTACGGCCGTGTAGGCTTTTTCCCAGAACCGTGGCACGGAGCACATACAGCTTGGGCGCACCTGTTTGAGCGATGTCTGTATGTCGCGCGGGTCGGTGTTGATGTATACCACGATATCTGAGTAGAGGCAGAAATAGGACCATGCTTTTTCAAATATATGGCTTAGCGGCAGGAAGCATAGCGATGTGTCGCTGTCGCTGAGCATTGTCAGCCTGTCTTTGTGAATAAGCATGGCGGCGTTGAAGCATGAGTGCGGGAGTACGGCGCCTTTTGGCTCGCCCGTGGTGCCGGAAGTGTAGATGATGGTGGCGATGTCGGTATCGATGGCTCTTGCTCTGCGTGCTTCCACTTCGTCGATTGTGGCTTCGGAGGCGTTTTTACCGAGCTCGATGAAATCTGACCATGTGAGAGTGTCGTTATCATCTTTAGCCGCCGGGATATTATCGAACGTTATAATTGTAAATTTGTGTTTTATCTCTTTGCGGGCATTGAGAGTCATTCGGTATTGGTCCTCATTACCTACAAAGATGGCTTTTGCTCCGGAGTCGTTGACTATGTATGTGACTTGGTCAAGCGAACTGGTGGAGTATATGGATACCGGCACAGCGCGATTGCTGTAGGCGGCGAAGTCGCTGATGAGTATTTCCTGACGGTTGGCCGAAAAGATGGCTATACGGTCGGTTTCTTCCACCCCGAGTATCTGTAAGGCTCGTGCTGCGTGGCATGCCATTTCGCTGAAGTGGAGCCATGTCACCGGCAGCCATTTATCCTGCTCTTTGATGCAATAGGCCGTGCGGTGAGGGTGCAGGCTGGTGTGGAGAGAGATTAAGTCTGTGAGTATATTTGACATTTTATTAGAGTCTTGTACAAATAATTTTGCAAAGTTAGCCACATTATTATATTAAATCTAACAAATGGCGAGTAAAAAGGACTTTTGCTTAACATCAGTTAGAAACTCCAAATAAATATTTAACAAATATTTACTCTCTTGTCTTTTTTGCAGGAAAGAAAAGTGAGCATAGCGGTGAGAGACCGTGTCCGGTCATGAACACTACGGAATAGATGATACGCAAGGCGCATCGGTGGCGCGGCTTATGCCCGCGGCAGGCTTCATGCAGAGCTTCTGTGGCATATTTTTTGTTTCCTTCACGGCGATAGCGTCCGGCGGCAGCTGCAAGTTTTGCATCAGCGATAAGGAGCAGTCGGCGAGTCTCGGCTGAAGGTTCTTTTTCGGAATAGGCTTTGTGTATGAGGACTTTTCCTTTGTCGATAGCTTTTCGGTGGCCTTCGGCTCTGTCGGACCATCGACAGCCTGTGATGGAGTTGTCGGTAGGGTGTACGATCACGGTCGGTTCACCGGTGAGATATTTTATTTCCGTGCCGTCGAGTATAAGTCGGCACCCGAGCTCCCAATCAATCCATATAGTGAGATTTTCATCCCAGCCGCCGGCTTGGCGCAGCAGCTGTGTGGCCACGATAAAGCGCTGGGTGCTCAGGGGCGAGTGGATAATCTGAAGGGCGGCATCACATTTCCCGGGCAGGGATTTCACCTGAAGCCAGCCGTCGGAATCGAGTATTCCGATGTCCCATCGGAGCAGTTGGGTGTCGGGGTTTTGAGTGAGATATTTGCGGACGCGTTTAATATGGTCGGACGTCATTTCATCGTCGGAGTCGAAGTACATCACATAGTCTGTAGAGCATAGGCGTAATCCGCAGTTGCGTGCTGAGGCAGCACCTATTTCCGGCTCATTGACAACGGTGAGCGATCTGAATCGGCTGCGGTTTTCATCGGCCCAGCGGTTAATGATGCGTGGAGCTGCGTCGGTGCTTGCGTTGTCCACGATTATGATGTCGAAATCCGTATCGTTCTGCGCGGCAATACTGCCGAGGGTGCGGTTGAGCAGTTCGCATCGGTTTCTTACGGTCAGAATCAGAGTGATGGAAGGATTTTGAGTCATGGTAATGAATTAAACGCTATATGACATGAAGTTATTGTTGCGATTTATTTTTCAGTATTTTCAGTTTTTTAGCATTAAAAAACTATGCAAAGTTAGAAAAATAAGAGTATTTTTGTGGAAGAAATTCTAAATCAAATCATCATGTGTAAAAGTTCCGTTTCAATAGTTTTAGTTTGCGGTGCATTGATGTTTACCTCTTGCAACAGCAAAATGGGTGAATTCAAATCGGAGTATTTCAATGTCAACCCCAATCCACTGGAATTGGTTGGCACGCAGGTACCCGGCCGTGTTTACGGTAATCTTCCCGCCAAGTTTTTCAAAAAAGATGCTGAAGTGACCATCACCCCCGTATTGGTATATGGCGGTACGGAGCAGGCGTCGACATCTTACACTTACCAGGGTGAGAATGTGCGCGGCAATAATTTTGAAGTAGATTACGAACAGGGCGGCACACTCAATTTCCCGGTTAACTATCAGTACGCTCCGGCTATGGATAAGAGTGAGCTTTACCTGACTTTCAATGTAAAGCAGGGCAAAAAACAGTATGCATTGCCTCGCGTGAAAGTAGCCGACGGCGTTATAGCTACAGCTGCCCTTGCCAGCGCTGCAACAGTGACACCGGCTACAGCGGCTGATGCTTTCCAGCGTATCATCAATGAAAAATACAGTGCCGATATACGCTTCCTTATCAATCAGGCCAACATTCGTAAGAATCAGATAGATTCCAAGGAGGTGACTGACCTGCAGGAAATCATGCGCGATGCTGCTGCCGCTCCCAACAAGGAGATAGAAGAAATCAACATCTCGTCGTACGCTTCACCCGACGGTACACTGGCGTTCAACACCCGCCTGGCCGAGAATCGTGAAGCCAACACCAAAGAGTATGTTACAGGTCAGCTCAAGAAGGATAAAATCACAGAGTTCGGTGAACTCACCGCTCAATTTACTCCCGAAGATTGGGAAGGCTTCCGCAATCTTGTAGCCGCAAGTAATATTCAGGACAAGGACCTTATCATCTCAGTCCTTTCAATGTATAAGGACCCCGAAGAGCGTGAGCGTGAGATTCGCAATCTCTCATCGGTATTTGAAGTCCTTGCCGATGAAATCCTGCCTCAGTTGCGCTATTCACGCATCACGGCATCGGTTAACGTAATCGGTAAGAGCGACCAGGAAATATCTCAATTGGCCAAGACCGCTCCTTCACAGCTCAGTGTGGAAGAACTCCTCTATGCAGCCACACTCACTAACGACAATGATGAAAAGATGAGAATCTATGGCGATGTGGTTCGCTTGTATCCCGACGATTTCCGTGGCTACAACAATCTTGGTAAAGCTCAGTATGTTGCTAAAGATTATGCTTCGGCAGCCGCTAATTTCGCCAAGGCATCGCGTATGGCTCCCGCAAGTCGTGAAGTTAATATGAATAGCGGTCTGGTGGCTCTTGTCAATCAAGATTATGCTTCGGCCAACAGCAGCTTCGGCAACGCTGCCGGTCTGCCGGAGGTCGGTGAGGCTCTCGGTGTATATTATCTTACCCAGGGCGACAACGCTGCCGCTGTGAAAGCATTCGGTTCGACTAAATCAAATAATGCCGCTCTGGCTCAGATACTCACCAAGGATTACAGCGCCGCAAAATCTACTCTTGCCGGTATTGCCAGTCCGGATGCTACCACTTATTATCTCACTGCTATAGTAGGTGCCCGCACCAACAATGCTTCTATGGTCAAGAGCAATCTTGATAAAGTTGCTTCACTCGACCCCGCTATGGCTGCTAAAGCTAAAACTGACCTCGAGTTTGCTAAATTCAATCTTTGATCTATAGTCCGTATATTTTATAAAAGAGAGGGAGCCGCACGGCCTCCCTCTCTTTTTACGTCGGAGCCTCCTCGAATCTGTTTCTTAACATTTTTTAACGGGGGGGGGTAAATTTACGTACGTTATGGTTACCTTTGCACCGACAAAATATTTTTTAATTCAAATGTTACTAAAAATGAAGGTAATCAAATCATTAGCAATTGCGCTTACGCTGTGTGCCACCATGCCTGCAATGGCCCAATTCACTGACGGAGGTAACTCCGCATCATCTGACAACGGCAACTTCTCCCGTATTTATTTAGGGTACAATGTAGACATTATGGAAGGTGCCTCACTCCATGGTGTCGGAGCCGGCTATGCTTATAATTTCCGTCTGTCAGAATCGATGCCTATGTATTTGGATTTCGGCGGCCGCCTGACATTTAACGCCGGCGATCCTGAGTTTAAGTTTCTTGCTGTTGCTGTTCCTGTCAATGTAAACTATCGTGTCAATGTGTCGGACAATATTGCGCTTCAGCCTTATACCGGTTTGGCTTTCCGAGTAAATGCTATGGCTGACATGAATGGTATTAGTTTATTCGATTATGCAAATAGTCCGGTTAAGCGTTTCCAGATGGGCTGGCAGATCGGTACATTTGCTGATTTCGGCAAATTCGGCGCACATTTTGAATACGGCTATAAATTTCTTGGCGAAGGATATTCAACCATTCAGGTGGGTGTGAGCTACAAATTATAATATTATAATAATGAATTACACATATATTAAATATCAAATTTCTACAATGAAAAAACAATTTTATACCTTTGCGGTAATCCTGTTCACCGCACTTACATTCTGGTCATGCTCCGACGATGATGATGTGGAAGATTCATTGGTTGGCAGCTGAGAAGTGTCAGGTATATGTGTAGGACATTCTGATGTAAGTTACGATGACGCTATCAGGCAAATTCAAACTCAACCTGAAGATTGGGAAAATTCTTTGAATAAAAACCGTCGAGTTCTTGAGTTAAAATCAGATGGCAGCTGGTTGGTGTGGTATTATCGTGCATCAGAGGATAAATGGAGTAGTGAAGGTGTTGCCAAATATAAGGTAAAAGACAATACTATTTATTTGACTATGGGTAGCATGGAGCAGGAAATAAAATATAAGCTGGACGGAGATATTCTCGAAATATATCAGATGGGCACGGCTGACGGTTCCTACGAGCAATATAAATACAACGTCTATGCAACTCGCTTAAAGCGTACTTCAATCAAATTTTAATAAACTACCGATATTAGGTCACTGATAATTTGTGACAGAATAAAGATTTCTTAAGGCTGAGTCGTGAATTTCGCGATCCAGCCTTAGTAATATTGCGCTCGCCGGCAAGAAAAATGCAAATGTATATTTAACAATTTTTAACTGGGGGGGGGTAAATTTACGTACGTTATGGTTACCTTTGCACGGTCAAAATAATTATTAACTTAAATGCTTTTAACAATGAAGAAAATGATTTTTGCTGTGGCCATGATGGCTATTGCTTGCGTGGGATTCAGTTCATGTGACGACGATTGCACTTGCACTTATAAAGATTTCGAGACCGGTGAAACCGTAACCGAAAAAATAAGTGAAGATGAACTGAAAGGTGTAAATTGTTCAGATCTGTCGTATTCTGATGATACCGAATCATTGTCTTGCAAATAATCAGATAAAATAATTACTATTAAGGTGTATCAATTTGTTGATACGCCTTATTTTTTGTTTCCAAAGATATGAATATACAGGGAAATCGGCTCGCTTCCAGGATTTTTTCCATTGTTTGCGGCGTCATTTTCATTTTCTCAGGGATTCTTAAAAGTCTTAATTCGGGGAGTTTCGCCCGTCTGCTTGGTGAGTATGATATTCCTTATATCGAGTATCTGGCTCCGGTGGTAATAATTGGCGAACTGTTGCTTGGTTTGGCGCTTATATTGCAGATATGGTCAAGAGTAATGGCGGTTCTGGCTGCGATAGTCTTGTTGATTTTTACCGGAGGCTTCACTTACGGATTATTAGTAAAGGATATTACCGACTGCGGCTGTTTCGGTCAGTCATCCGATATATTTTCTACTCCGCTTTTCTTGTATGTGAGAAATACGGTGATGATACTAATGCTGGCATATGTGATGGTGAAGGGTGACAACGGTAAAGTGAGAGATATAAAATACTTGGTGGTTAAAGGATTGTCGGTATTGATAGTGGCTTGCGGGATTTCGTTTGTGACGGGGTTGACTTTTCGCAGGATACATAGCGGAAAGAATTATATCAAGGAGATTGTTCCTCTTGCCGAGACCGGTCTCGGGGCATATGCCTCGTTTAGTCAGGACAGTACTTATCTGGTTTTTGCTTTCTCGTATAAATGCCCGCACTGCATGAATTCCATAGCAAACCTTAAGGAATATGTCCCTGCAAAAGCGGTGGACAGGGTGATAGCTGTAGCTGTAGGTGATAGTGTCGATGAGGCATTGTTCCGACAAGAGTTTAAGCCAAATTTCAGCATTGTCACGGATAAATCGGTATTGAAATTGACCAATGATTTTCCTAAAGCATATTATATCCGTCATGATTCATTGATAACATCTTTTGCAGGAGAATTACCTTGTGCAAAAGTTTTCAAGAAAGCGATGGGTGTGAATGGGAAATGAAAAATCATTAATTTTGTCACCGGAAATTCTGTAAGCAAAGTGAAACCGTTAAGTCTTAAATTTGAAGCAAATATATTATGGGCTACGCTCTATCAACTGATTGTGGCGTTCATAATGTTTTGGCTTACAAGATTTGTGTTTATCGGCATTAATGCGGGTTTATTGGATATTACCCCGGATAAACGCGCGCATATGGTTTTATGCGGCCTGATATTTGATTTGTCTGCTTTTACGCTGGTCAATGCTCCGGTGATTGTATTGCGGTTTTTCCCGAATAAGATTTTTTCCAATAGGTTTTGGGTTAGGGTCACCACATGGTATCTTGTTGCAGTCAATATTGTGCTGTTAACCTTGAGTTTTATTGATGCGGCATATTTTCCTTTCACCGGGTGCAGGTTGACTCTGGCGGAGTTGTCATCATTGATGAGCGATTCGGCTACTCCAGGGCTATTTGTCGCGTATCTGATGGAATATCGGGGATTATTTCTGCTTTGGATTGGGTTCGTCACCGTTTATGTGTGGTTGATACTGCGTGTGAAAATTATAGATGTCCGTATTAGGGGATATGTGCGCGTAATCAGTTTTTTGCTGATATGCGTAATTTCGTTTATTAACGTAAGGGGGTGGAATCTGAAAGCAAGACCGCTGGGGATAGGTGCGCGTCTGCTATATATTGATAATCCCATTCACGCCGAGGCTGTAATAAATACACCTTTCTCCTTCCTGCATGGAAAAGATATAGATGAATCATATCGTTTTTATGAAGAAGATGAGATGCTTTCCATCAGAAACAGTCTGGTGTATAACGGTGAGAATATCCCTGATAAGAGAAATATTGTGCTTATAGTTTTGGAAAGCGGAGGGTCGATTCATTCGGGAGTGTTTAGTCCGATAGGGAAAACTCCTTATTCGGAAGCGATGACATTTATGGATTCATTGGCAAATCACAGTCTGATAAATCTGAATTTCTACGGTTCGGGACGGACGTCGGCACAAGGGATTACTCAACTGTTGGTCGGGGTGCCGTATTTCAGAAACAACGATTCGTATTTTGTTAATACCCGGCAAGCAGGCTTAAACATAGATACGCCTGCAAGGTTATTGGCAAAAGAGGGTTACAGCACTTCGTTTTATTACGGTTGTGAGCCCTCCGGGTTTCATATAGAGGAAACGGCTCGGGCAGCAGGATTTGAAAAGCTGTCAAATATAAATGATTATGGAGATAAATCGGACTTTGACGGTGTGTGGGGGATCTGGGATAAGCCCATGGCCGAATTTGTGGTGAAAGAGATTGGCGAAACATCAGAACCATTTTTTACCGTATGGTTTACTGTATCTGCTCATTCGCCATATTATCTGCCTGATAATGAGGATATCGCTGATTATACCTATAAAGAGGCCGGGCCACCTCAATTAATGGAATATACCGATAAGGCCATAAGATTGTTTTTCGATAAAGCCCGGAAGCAGAGCTGGTACTACAATACGATATTTATAATAACCTCTGACCATGGGAATCGCGATTATGGCGATACCGTATATTCCGGCGATCCGTATGTGGCTAATCATGTACCTTTGATTATCTATACTCCTGACGGGAGTATCGCGCCCGGAGTAATTACCGATGAGCCAATGGGTCAAATAGATTTGGCTCCTACTATTTTGGATTTGGCGGGTTATGACAAACCTCATGTTTCATTGGGTGTGAGCCTGTTTGATGATACCCGATGCCATTATGCGTTGGTCAAATGGTTTGGTCAGTATTATGTGTACGGCAATAAATATATGGTTGCTCTTGATTTTTCTAAAAATGTGACAACCGTGTATGACATCACTGCCACTCCGTATCGAAAAGTTGAAATTACTGATTGTGATGAGACAGAGGTAAGGCAAATGGAAGCGTGGAGCAAGGCTTTGCTACAGGATTATTCCGATCGGGTTATGAGAAATCAATTGTTTTACAAGCAGTGAAAGTTTACTTTTCAGGGGGATTGAATTGCACAGGTTGCTAAGGTTGATTAATTTTACAATCCAATTTCACATAAATGGTTGTACTCCCGGATATGAATAAATTTATCGCGTTTCTAAAGAAGGTTTGTAAAGAGGAATTTTCGCTGGTGTGGCGTGTATTGGCCAATCTGGCACTGTTGTACGTGCTGATGGAGATTACCCGTCTGGTTTTCTTATGGCTTAATTATGATGCTTTTAATCTCACATGGGATTCTTTTTGGCTTATCACTTACGGAGGTTTCTATTTTGATTCGGCTACCATATTTTATGTTAATGTCCTGTGGCTGCTTCTTATAACTTTGCCGCTGCATTTCAAGGAGCGGAAGTGGGTGTGGCACGCTGAGAAATGGATATTTGTGTCGGTCAATTCGCTGGCATTGCTGGCCAATCTGTGTGATTCGGTGTTTTTCGCTTATCGTCAGCATCGCACCACGGCTACGATATTCAGTGAGTTCGGCAACGATGGAAACGTAGGCAAGATTATTGCCATGGAGGCTTTGTCGCATTGGTATCTGGTGGTGCTGTTCATAGCCATGGTGTGGGTGATGTGGCGGCTGTATGTGCCCGTGAGGCCGGATAGAAACAGTATTAATAAGGGCGTCTATTATTTATCCCGAAGCATAGGACTCGTCCTCTTTGGGGTGATGACGGTGTTTTTTATAAGAGGGTGTTCGATGTCGGTGGCCATACGTCCGATATCGGTGGGATTCGCTCAGCGTTTTGCCAAAGATCCAATGGACGTGGACCTGGTGCTGAACACACCGTTTGCGTTGATTCGTACTATCAATAATACGCCTGTGGAGGTGCCGGAATTTTATGCCGATGAAGAGGCTATGAGTGAAATATATAGTCCCGTACACTCGTTTACTCCTGATTCGCTCTATGGAGCGCTGCGTGGCCACAATGTGGTGATTTTCGCCCTTGAGGATTTCAGCCGGGAATTTGTGGGCTGGTATAATAGGGAAGAAGATGGCGGTAATTACAAGGGATATACGCCGTTCATCGATTCGCTGCTTGATGTGAGTGTTACGGCACAGGTTACGGTGTCAAATTCGGGCTTTTCCATCGATGCCATGCCTGCATTGCTGGCTTCTACGCCACGAATGTATACGCCATTCGTGGTGTCGCCATATTCGCTCAATTATGTTACCGGACTTGGTGAGTTGCTCGGAGATGAGGGCTATTCTTCCGCTTTTTTTCATGGTGCCGATAATGAGTCGCTGGGTATTCATGCGTTTGTCCGTCAAATCGGATTTAAGCAATATTTCGGGCTGAATGAGTATCTTGATGACCCGCTCACCGGGGGTATGAAAGATTTCGATGGCACATGGGGTATCTGGGACGAGCCGTATATGCAGCATTTTCGTCGCCAGTTGAACGAGATGCCTCAGCCATTTATAGCCGGATTGTTCACGCTTTCGAGTCATCACCCGTTTGAACTGCCTGAGGATAAGAAGGCTATGTTTGAAGATGAGAGTGTGGATAAAGTATTGCAGACGATTGAATATACAGATTATGCCTTGAGGAAATTTTTTGAGGCGGCGAAGAAGGAACCATGGTTTGATAACACACTTTTCATTTTTTCAGCCGACCACAGCTATATGCACCACACGTTTCTGAAGAGTCAGGATAATTATTTGGGCAATACGCTTATACCATTGTTTTTCTATGACCCTTCGGGGATATTGGAGCCTCAGGTGCTGCCGGGGGTGATGCAGCAAATAGATGTGATGCCGTCGCTTCTGTGGCTGCTTGGATATGATAAAGATTTTTTTGCTTACGGCAGCAATGTGTTTAACCGGCAGTCCGATGATTCGTGGGCGTTTCGGTGGATTCATTATCCGATGATAGTGTGGGGCGACTATCTGTTGGTGATGGAGTCGGAGACGTGGAGTGCCAAGGCTTTATATAATTATAAGTCGGACCCGCAGCTTAAGGATAATCTTATAGGAAAAGGTCTGAAGGAGCAGGAGCAGCTGGAAGCAAAAGTTAAGGCTATAGTGCAGACCTTTTCACAAACACAAAGTGCCAACAAAGTCCATCTTTGATTATTGATGGATTGATGGAAAAACAAATGCGCCCCGGTCATTCCGGGGCGCATGAGATATGATGGTTAAGCTATGATTAGAATTTGTAGCTTACGCCAAGTTGAACTGTAGAATAGCCTAAGCCGATAAATTTATAGCCATATTCAAAATGTGCGCCGAATTTACCGAAGTCAGCAAATGTACCGAACTGCCAGCCCATCTGGAAACGTTTGAGTGTAGTATCATAGTCGAATAAATTGATACCATTCATGTCGGCCATAGCGTTTATTCTGAAAGTGAAACCGGTGTAGGGCTGAAGTGCGATATTGTCAGCAATATTGACACGATAGTTTACGTTGACGGGAACAGCGATAGCAAGGAAGTTGAAATCAGGGTCACCGGTGTTAAATGTCAATCGACCGCCAAAATCCAAATACAGGGGCATTGTTTCGGTAAGGCTGTAGTTGTAGGCATAGCCTGCGCCAAAACCATGGAGAGATGCACCATCCATAATGTCTACATTATAACCCAAATAAATGCGTGAGAAGTTGGCGTTGTCAGATGAAGCGGAGTTGCTTTTGCCACCACCGACGAATTGAGCCATTGCAGGCATTGAAACGCACAGAGCGAGTGCGATTACTAATGATTTGATTGCTTTCATTGTTAAAAAAATTGGTTAGAAAATAAGTGTTATATAGAATGTGGAATTTTAGTGATTGAAACTTATGCGCCATATATTGGCATTGCCGTCGGCATCGCCGCGCTGCGATATGAAGTAGATGTATCTGCCATCTTTACTCCATACGGGGCTCAAATCGTCGGCCGCATGATAGGTGAGCTGTGTCATCTGTGTGCCGTCGGTGCGACATACGAATATGTCGGTGTTGTAGAATTTCTTATTGCCTTTGCCAAGAGGAATCTGACCATCGCCTACAAATACTATCCACTCTCCGTCGGGCGACACCTCGGGTGTGGAGAAACTGTGGTTGGGGTCGGCTATCAGACATTCTTCCGTGCCGTTTTCGGGATTGACCTTCCATATCTCACCGCGACCGTCATTGTTGTTTCGTGATACTATGAGGGCTTTGTCGCCGGGAATAGTGGCAGGGCTCATGCCGGGAACATAGGTGGCAAGGAAATTTTTATCGGTGTCATAACCCCAGATGCTTGAGCCTCGTTGCTCCATGCGGGTGAAATAGATGGTCTTCATGTCGCGTGAAAACACGGGAGCATAGTCACTGTTGGCCGAAGTGATCTGTCGGCAGATATATCCGTTTTTGGCATCGGTGGAATAGACTTCGTTAATCAGCTGATTGTTGTTTCTGCCGCGGGCTTCAGAGAACACTATGTATTTGCCGTCGGGGGAATATGTGAAGTCCATCACGGCAGATCGGTTGGTACGCTGTACGGAACTGCCCTGTTTGTCCAAGTCTTTCAGAAAGATATTGGTGGCGCCGTTGCGCATGGATAGATATGCTATCTGGCTGTTGTCGCGGGATATACCTAAAATTCGATTGATATACCACTGGATGCCGTTGCTTTTGCGTTTCACCTCGGGGAGAGCAACATAATCGCTCGGTTTGGTTATTTTCACAAAATCCAGCCCGGATTCTTCAGGTACGTTGACCACGGAATAATCAATTTTCTGAGCCGATACGGAAGATGAAATAACAAGAGCGAGAATAAGATATGAAAGTCTTTCCATTTTTTTGATGGTTTATATCGAGGTGACTGACGTGGGGGTCACGTTATTATTATTGCAAAAGTAGTGATTTTTAGCTTAGTGGCCAAATATAGTAAAGCGTATCTCGAAGGGGGGTGTACAAATGGTATAATATTAAGTGCTTTTTGCCAATAGAAATGCAGGGGTTGACGGCAGTGTTTGGGGTGTGAAATTATTTGCTTAATTTTGGGGAAATATAATATTGAATAATTATGAATCTTTCCGGACGTAGAAAAAGCAGTAATGTAGAGGACCGTCGCGGTATGGGCGGTAAGGGTAAATTGGTAGGTGGCGGCATAGTGGGTATCATTATAGCTGCAGCTATAACTTTGTTCAGCGGTGGAGATCTGTCGGACGTAATTCAGAATACCGGTATTCTTCAGGGCGATGCGTTCGGTGCGGGTACCGCCCGGCAGGAGCTTACGGCTGAAGATGAGCAGCTGGCGGATTTCGCCTCTACTATTCTTGCCGGAACGGAGGATGTGTGGACAGAGCTGTTCAGGCGTAGCGGATTGACATATGAGGCTCCGCGACTGGTGCTTTTTACCGGCTCGGTGCAGAGCGGCTGCGGTGGCGCTTCATCATCTATGGGACCGTTTTACTGCTCGGCAGACCAGACGGTGTATATCGATTTGTCGTTTTTCAAAGATATGCAGCGTACGATAGGGGCGGGTGGTGACTTTGCATACGCCTACGTGATAGCTCACGAGGTGGGGCATCATGTGCAGAATCTGCTGGGCACTCTTGGTGAGGCGCATTCGGCAATGAGCCGTATGAGCGAAAGCGAGGCCAACAAGATGAGTGTGCGTCTGGAGTTGCAGGCCGATTATTATGCGGGGGTGTGGGCGCATCATGATAACCGTATGTTTGGTTCGCTTGAGCCCGGGGATGTGGAGGAGGCCATCAATGCCGCCGCGAAGATAGGTGATGATTATCTGCAGATGAAAGCGCAAGGCTACACTGTGCCTGATGCATTTAATCACGGCACGTCGGCTCAGCGTCAGCGTTGGCTTCAGAAGGGAATAGATACGGGCAATGCCGGCGGAGGCGATACGTTTTCGATACCTTACAGCAGGTTGTAGATTGCAGGATATATTATTATAAGGACAGAGTGCAGAATCCGACGGATTCTGCACTCTGTCTGTGATTTTTATCTGTGGCCGGGGATTATTTCAACGCGCAGTTTTTGCACTTTTCGGAAATCTCGGTGAAGAAATCGTGGCCTTTGTCATCGACAAGAATAAATGCCGGGAAGTTTTCGACTTCAATTTTCCAGATGGCTTCCATGCCGAGTTCGGGATACTCGAGTAATTCGACTTTTTTGATGGAGTTCTGGGCGAGTATGGCAGCCGGACCGCCGATAGAGCCGAGATAGAACCCGCCGTGTTTTTTGCAGGCATCGGTGACTTGCTTAGAGCGGTTGCCCTTGGCTATCATTACCATGGAGCCGCCGGCGCTTTGGAATTGGTCGACGTAAGAGTCCATGCGTCCGGCTGTGGTGGGGCCAAATGAGCCGGAGGCCATGCCTTCGGGCGTCTTTGCCGGGCCGGCATAGTAGATGGGGTGATCCTTGAGATACTGTGGCATGGGTTCGCCGCGGTCAAGGCGTTCTTTGATTTTGGCGTGAGCTATATCGCGGCCTACGATGATGGTGCCGTTGAGCGACAGACGTGTAGATACGGGATATTTCGACAGTTCGGCAAGGATTTCAGCCATAGGACGGTTGAGGTCAATTTTTATGGCAGAGCCTTCGCCTTCTTTGCGATATTCTTGTGGAATGAGTTCGCCGGGGTTGCTGTCGAGTTTTTCAATCCACAGACCGTCGCGATTGATTTTGGCTTTGACGTTGCGGTCGGCCGAGCAAGATACGCCTATGCCGATGGGACACGATGCACCGTGACGCGGCAGACGGATCACGCGGATATCGTGGGCGAAATATTTGCCGCCGAATTGTGCACCCAGGCCAATCTTGTGGGCTTCTTCGAGTAGTTGCTTTTCAAGTTCGATGTCGCGGAATGCATGACCGAGCTCGTTGCCATGAGTGGGCAGGCTGTCGTAGTATTTTACCGATGCTTTCTTGACGGTGGTCAGGTTCATTTCGGCAGAAGTTCCACCAATTACGAAAGCTATATGGTAGGGGGGACAGGCGGCTGTGCCGAGTGATTTCATCTTTTCTACCAGGAAGGGTACAAGGGTCTTGGGATTGATGATGGCTTTGGTTTCCTGATAAAGATAGGTCTTGTTGGCCGAGCCACCGCCTTTGGCTACGAACAGGAATTTATATTCATCGCCTTCAGTGGCATAGAGATCTATTTGGGCAGGAAGGTTGCAGCCGGTGTTCACCTCATCGTACATATTGAGAGGCGCATTCTGAGAGTAGCGCAGGTTGCAGCCGGTGTAGGTGTCGTATACACCTTTTGACAGACGCTCTTCATCGCAGCCTCCAGTGTAGACGTTCTGGCCTTTTTTGCCTATGACGATGGCTGTGCCGGTGTCCTGACAGAAAGGAAGCTGGCCTTTTGCAGCTACTTCGGCATTGCGAAGCATGGTGAGGGCTACATATTTGTCGTTTTCACTCGCTTCAGGGTCATGAAGTATTTTAGCTACCATTTCGTTGTGTTCGCGACGCAGCATGAAAGCATTGTCGTGGGTGGCTTGTCGGGCAAGCACGGTGAGAGCTTCGGGGTCGACGACAAGTATGTCGTGTCCTCCCCAGTTTTCGACTTTCACATAGTCGGACGAAAGATGGTAATATTCCGTGGTGTCTTTACCCAGCGGAAACATCTCCTGATATTTGAACGGTTTTGTGGGCATAAAATTAAAAATTTTGATATGATTTGTATTCCTAACGACAAAAGTAGCAAAATTTAAGTGAAACTTAAAAACAAATCTTCCCCCGACGGTGTTACTAAATAAAGTTCAATGATAAATCTTATTTAATCAACACATTATTATGAAAAAAATTTTATTAGGTCTGGCTGCGGTGGCATCAATGGGTCTGATGTCATGCAACGAACGTGCGGATTTGGCTGAAAGTGTGGCAGGAACCTGGAGTGGAGCTACGGCAATGGCAGCTAACACTACCGATGGGCAGTTTACCGTCACTGATACATATACCTTTATTGTCGATAAGACTGACGAGGGGGGTACGATGCTTATCGTCGGAATGGTTAACGGCACGATGCCCGCGTCGCATTTTGCTTTGTCGCTTGACCAGCCGGTGAGCACATCGGTGTCAGGAAAAGTGGAAGTGACTGCTTCCTGGCGTGCAATTGATGATGATGAGATTTCAGTGATGGTTGATCCTGAGACATTCAAAGTTACAGTTGACCCGGTGGAAATGGTGTTGACCTCAAATGTGATAACCGACAATACTCAAAATACGCCTGAAGACCTGTCGGCTTCGGCCATGAAGAAGGTGGAAGAAACTTTCCGCAAGGTGCTTCTTCCGCACTATGTGCAGCTCTCGCATCTTGACGATGTGAAGGTTAAGGGTGATATTATCAAATATGAAATCGGCAAAACTGATTATGCGATGATGCGTCAGCAGGCACAGTAAGATAGCCGGTGATTAAGAAAACACAGGGTGAGGAGCGCATAGTGCGTATCCTCACTTTCTTTTGTAGTCGCAATCTTAAAAAAGGGGGTGATTGAAAAAACGCAGAAAAATCTTTTCAAAAAATTTTTCTATTCTCAAAAAAACATCTAACTTTGCACCCGTAAACCAAAACCGCTATTGCCTTGTGGTGTAATGGTAGCACGTCGGATTCTGGTTCCGCCTGTGAGGGTTCGAATCCTTCCAAGGCAACAAGAAGAAAGAGCTAAGTCATTTGACCCGGCTCTTTTTTTGTATCTATTTTTCGCTTTTCGGTTGAAAATCTTAACTATTTGAAATATGCATAATCACAACTTGACAGTGCGCCATGCCGAGCTTGATGATATACAGCGCATGCTTGAAATATTTGATGTAGCCCGCAGTTTTATGGCGGCTCATGGCAATATATCGCAGTGGCTCGGCGGATATCCGTCGCGAATTCAGTTGGAAAGCGACATTGCACACCGAAGTAGTTATCTGGTGATGACAGATGAGGGCGTTATAGCCGGCACGTTTTATTTTTATATAGGGCAGGATCCCACATACGGTGTGATAGATGGAGCTTGGCCTAATGATGACACGTATGGCACGATTCATCGCATGGCTTCTGCAGGAATAGTTCACGGAATAGCTGATGTAGCCTTGCGGTTTGCGCTGCAACGTATAGCCAATGTCCGTATCGACACACACGCCGACAATAAAGTTATGCAGCGATGGGCTCTCACTCGCGGATTTACATATTGCGGTATAATCACCTTAGCAAATGGTTCTCCCAGGCTGGCTTATCATTTCGGGTGTTAGCGTTAATAATATAAGGTGTCAATTATACTCCGCTATATGAGTTCTGTTGTCTCGTTTTGTGATAAGATACGAACTATGTTGAAAATTACATTCATTATGTACACCGTGAGTTAAGGTGTCTACAGGCTGCTTTGCTGCAGGCATGATTGGTTGAGGTAAGGGTATGGTGGTTTGACACGTAAAACGGCCGTAAAGGTGGTCGATGCTCTATGTGTTTGATTGAAGATTTAGAAAGAAGAGCAAAACTTTAGACTGAAATTACCGGACAAAACGGTCCTCTTTATTTCAGGAGGTGGGAAAACCAAATAGAAACATTCTGATTCAGGTGTTTTATCTTTTCCAGTCTTTTTGAGAATGGGTATTGGAGTGACTAAATGTAAAAAACTGATTAGACTGTTGGAAAAATCAAAATAAACAATTAACTTTGCATCGCAAAACGAGCCCAGGTGGCGGAATGGTAGACGCGCTCGTTTCAGGTGCGAGTGCTGCGAGGCGTGCAGGTTCGAGTCCTGTTCTGGGCACCACAAATAGCTGTTAATCATTTGATTTTCAGCTATTTTTATTTTATCAATAAGCAACAGATAAGCAACTTTCAAAACACCATAAGCAAATAATCCTTAGCGTTTCCGGCGTAGATACAGGAAAAGTAGCTATAATAACGCGACAATACATCTCCCTTGGGTTTCCGCAGGAGTGCATTGGAGTTGGTTAAAATGGATCTCATTCCGTATTATCTAATGAAAAATATGTAACTTTGCGCATATTGAGTAATTTCAAAAATCATTCATTTAATGAATCTACCGTGGTATTTCTATGCGCCTATTGCAGCTGGTATTATAGGTGCTGTTATAGGAGGATATTATCATAAGCAGTATAAGCGTAATCACAATCATAAATCTTAAATGAGTCTTTGTCATTTAGGCTGGTTTATGGTAGAAGCTCTAAGGAAAATATTTTGAATGACAGCTTTAAGGTGACAGAAAGATTGCTGTATATCAGAGCCTTGGCAGAGGTAACTTCTTCGTTTTTATTGTGTGGGAATGTGTGCCGACGGATTTTAGAAATGTATTGATTTTACAAAAATATTTGACAGAATAATGCAAGATTTTGTTGCAATCGATTTTGAGACAGCAAATGGCCATCGTTCAAGCGTATGCGCAGTTGGGATCGTAGTTGTGAGAGGCGGGGAGGTGGTCGATAAATTTTACAGTCTGATTCAGCCGTCGCCTAATTATTATACTTATTGGACTACTGTAGTTCATGGTCTGACAAGGGCGGATACCGATGGGCAACCAAGTTTTCCGGAAGTGTGGGCGCAGATTGCCCCACGGATTCAAGGATTACCTTTGGTGGCACACAACAGGCCATTTGATGAAGGTTGTCTTAAAGCTGTGTTTGATGAATATGGCATGGAGTATCCCGGATATGAGTTTTATTGCACACTCGCCGCTTCTCGCCGTAATCTGGATTTACCATGCCATCAACTTCATGTTGTGGCTTCTGCATGCGGTTATGATCTTGAGAATCATCATCATGCGTTGGCTGATGCAGAGGCTTGTGCCGCTATAGCATTGAAAATACTTTAGTGTAGATAAATGAGTATTAATCTTACATATTAAAGCAATTAATAAAATGGCAGTATTTATAGCTATCCTTTCCTACAAAAAGTCTTTAAGCGAAGTCGACAGGTATCTTCAAGCTCATCGCGATTATCTGGCGGTGCATTATGCCGCAGGCGATTTCATAATGTCGGGTCCGCAAAATCCTCGTGCAGGTGGGGTGATAATGATTAAGGCGGATAATCGTGATGCGGTTTGCGCCATTCTCTCGCAAGATCCATTTAGCATCAATGATATAGCTGATTATCAGATAGTGGAATTTATGCCGACGATGTTTTGTTCAGACGGTTTGAAGTCATCGTTTACAGTATGATTTACGCATCTGATATCGCAGCGGTTTTGATGGGTATGGCTGATGAGCGTCATGCCCGACAATTATTGCGATTTTTCAAGACCGGCCCCGGTCAATATGGTGAGGGCGACGAGTTTATCGGACTGCGTAATCCGCAAGTGCGAACGGTAGTAAAGGAGGCTTGGAAAGACACTCCGTTGTCCGAGGCTGTGAAGCTCGCAATGTGGCCATTGCATGAAATTCGCTTGTGTGGACTTCTTATTATGGTGGAGCAATATCTACGGGCGATGAAAAAGAAAAATCAGGCCGCGATGAATGAAATTTTTGAATCATATCTCGCGCTTCACCCGTATGTCAATAATTGGGATTTGGTTGATTTATCTGCTATAAAGATAGTTGGAAATCATGAGTCGCTTAATACAGATGTAACTGTTTTAGATGAATGGATTAAGCCCGGTCACACATTGTGGCAGCAGCGGATATCCATGGTCAGCACCTGGATACTCATTCGCAATGGTAGAGCGGATGTGTGTTTCCGACGGGCTCGTTGGCTGCTGTCGAGCCGGCACGATCTTTTGCATAAAGCGGCTGGCTGGATGCTGCGAGAAGCATGGAAGAAGGGTTATCGGGAGGAATTGCGTGATTTTCTTGAAGAAAATGTCAGATTGATGCCTTCTGTAATGTTAAGCTATGCTTGCGAGCAGATGTTGGATAATGAGCGCCACTATTGGCAACAAAAAAGAAAGGCAGCTGACTGATAATTATTTCGGTATTGTATTGATAAGTCATTTTGCATATATTTGCGAAAAACAAACGCTCCGGTTGATATGAAATCGAAAATCTTAGGTACTTTGGCTTGTATTGGCAGCACGGTCGCGGTGGCTTCTCCGACAGACCGTCCTAATATCGTTCTTTTTATGGTTGATGATATGGGCTGGCAGGATACATCAGTGCCGTTCGATACCGTACCGTCGTATCTCAATGGCAGATATGACACTCCAAATATGGAGCGTCTGGCCGGAATGGGGGTTAAGATGACGTCGGCCTACGCTTGTTCGATAAGCTCGCCAAGCCGGTGCAGCCTGATGACGGGTATGAATCAAGCGCGTCATCGCGTGACAAACTGGACACTTGAATTGAATACGTCCACCGATTCGCCCAATCCGTATCTCGATATGCCGGACTGGAACTACAACGGGATTCAGCCCACCCCCGGCATCAATAATACTGCCGTAGCTACATCGTTTGTCCAATTGCTTCATGATGCGGGATACCACACTATCCACGTGGGCAAAGCTCATTTCGGAGCTATGGAAACACCATCGGCTGATCCGCTCAACTATGGATTCGACATCAATATTGCAGGTCATGCTGCGGGAGGTCCGGCTTCTTATCTTGGGGAGAAATGCTACGGATTTAACCCCGACGGGACAGCCTGGCATCAGAAATTTGCCACCCCGGGTCTGCAAGAATACTGGCAGCAGGATGTGTTTCTCACCGAGGCGCTCAGCCGGGAAGCGCTGAAGGCTTTGGAGTCAGCATCTGCGCTCGACAAGCCTTTTTATCTTTATATGTCGCATTACGCCGTGCATGTGCCGCTGGATAAGGATACCCGTTTTTACGATAAATATCGGGCCAGGGGACTTGATGATACAGAAGCCCGTTATGCAGCTCTCGTGGAGGGTATGGATAAAAGTCTCGGCGATATAATGGATTATCTCGAGGCCTCGGATAAGATGGACAATACGGTAATCATATTTATGAGCGATAATGGCGGTCTGGACTTTGGCGGCAGGGGAGAGGTGACCGACGGTCGTCATAACTCACCTCTGCGTTCGGGCAAAGGCTCTGTCTATGAAGGAGGTGTGCGTGAGCCTATGATTGTGTATTGGAAAGATAGACTGAAGCCCGGTACTGCTATTGACGATTATATAATCATAGAGGATTTCTTTCCCACGATACTTGAGATAGCTGGGGTGGAGAATTATTCGGTGCCTCAGCAGGTAGATGGGGTCAGTTTTTTGAGTTTGCTTGAAGGGAAAGAATCTCCTGCAGCTGTGCGTCCGCTTGTATGGAATACTCCCCACACCTGGATTCCGGTAGAATATGAAGAGTTCGGTCAAGGATACGGCCAGACGTGCGCCATACGTCTGGGTGACTATAAGTTGGTATATTTCTATCGCGACGGGAAAAAGGAACTCTACGATATAAAAAAGGATATTGGTGAAACCACTGATTTATCGGAGGTCATGCCACGGCTCACCGATGAATTAAGCCGGCAGCTTGGCAATTATCTGCGTCGGGTGGAAGCTCAGCGTCCGTCCTACAAAGCTACAGGAGAGCCGTGCCCATGGCCCGATGAGATTTAATTCTGATTATTGATTATTGCGTGTCATGTCGGCGAGGGCGGGCAATCGCGATGCCTTTATGGCTAAAAAGAGAGCGATGGCAGTGACAGCAACGAAGGCTATTGCTGTGGAGTGGAACATATTGCCCAGACCTACAAGAGGTGCCACCACGGCGGCTAAAGCGTATTTGACCACGCTAAGTACAGCTGAGGCTGTGCCTGCTTCGCTGCGTCCTACTTCCATCGACAGGGTATTGGCACTCGAAAAAATCATACCGGAGAAGAGAAGCATAGGAGCGGCAAATATTTCATAGAGCCAAAACGAGGCTTCGCACCACATCGCCGCTGCATCGGCTACGGCAAATACAAACATACCGATACACCCTGTGACCATAGCTTGTTTCATGGTCTTGAAGCGTGTGACTATCGATGATCCTATCCCCATGGCCAATGCGTTGCCGCCAAAAATTAGTCCGAATGCCGTAGCGCTAAAACCGTAATGAGTCTGAATGATAAATGGAGCCGAAGATATATATGCGTAGAGTAAGCCTATTGCCACACCCTTGATTGTGACATAAATCATAAAACGGCCGTTGGTAAAGAGCGTACGGTAAGCTACGGCATAATCTTTGAAACCCCGAACCTGCAGGCGACGAGCCGGAGGCAGTGTTTCGGTATAGCGTGTGGTCCAGAATGTCATGCCTACACCAATCACGAGCAAAAGAATAAAGATACCTTGCCAGCCTACACTGTCGGCCATGAAGCCGCCCACCACAGGGCCGAGGGCAGGGGCAATACCGTTTATAGCACCTACGATAGCCATCAGTTTGGCAAGCTGACGTCCTGTGTATACATCTGCCGGGATAGAGGTAGATAATACCATTGCTCCTCCGGCTCCTAAACCCTGAAACAGACGGCAGATGATAAAGAAAGTAATATTAGTGGAAAACAGGGAGAGAAGAGTAGCCAGGACAAAGATGATGAGCGAAACAATCAGCACCGGTTTTCGTCCGTAGCGGTCACTTGCCGAGCCCCAAAGTACCGAACCGATTCCCATGCCAAGCATAGCGAGGGAAATACCCATCTGAGTCATTGACGGAGTGGTGTGAAACTGTCGCATCATCGACGGTATGGTGGGCAGATACATATCGTTGACCAGCGAAGAGAAGGCACCGATTATGGCGATAAATAGTACGAATACAGCATAATGGCGGGGTGTGGCAGTTTGGGTGGAAGGTGTTGGGTTATCAGCAGGATTCATTTTTGTTTATTGACTTATCATGGCTTGCGGCCATACTTTACAATTTTCTGACTATATATAAAAATGAGTAACGGTCATGATTTGTTCAACTATCCTATCCATAAAAATGAACACTCTGAATGTTGGATAAACATTCAGAGTGCTTGTAAGATGGATAGTTATATTATAATGCGAATATAATAGTCAGATATATCAGTTTGTAGCCTCGATGAGCGAGCCCTTACCGGATATGATGATTTTAGATGCCATAGCCGGAATCAGCATCGATTCACCCTTTTTAATGGAGATAGTATTTTCGCGGTCATCGGTCACGGTCATCTCGCCATCTATACAGGTGAGAGTGGTGAAAGAATCGTTGTGAGGATAAAATATTTTTGTACCATCGATATCCACCCGGTAGACCTCAAAGTGACTGCAGTGTACCAAATCAGTTACTCCGTCTACCGATTTTCCGGCTTCGGTCACGTAGTTGGGATATACAGTGTAGTCGATAGCGTCTTTCGCTTGCTCTACATGGAGTTCGCGGGGTTTGCTGGTCTTGGTATCTACGCGGCCAAAATCATAGATGCGGTATGTGATGTCGGAAGTTTCTTGTACTTCCACGAGTAAATTGCCGGCACCGATACTGTGGATACGCCCGGCAGGGAGAAAAAATACATCGCCGGGATGTGAAGTGTGGTGCGCTACCACGTCCATCAATGTATTGTCGGCTACTTTTTCGGCATATATCTCGGGAGATACGTTTTTGGATAAACCTGCACAGATTATGGCATTGGGTTCGGCATCAACGATATACCACATCTCGGTCTTGCCAAGCGAATTGTGGCGTTCGCGTGCTAATTCATCATCGGGGTGAACCTGTAGCGAGAGGTCTCCGGCTGCATCAATTATCTTTATAAGCAATGGAAATTCATTGCCGAAACGTTCATAGTTGTTCTGTCCAACCAATGCATCTTTATATTTGGCAATCATCTCGCTGAGGGTCAAGCCGGCATCCGGTCCGTTGTCCACAATCGATTCATTGCCTTTGACGCCTGAAATTTCCCAGCTTTCACCAATTTGTTTCTGGTCCGTAACAATGCCCTTAAACGGAGCTATCTTTTCACCGCCCCAAATGGCAGATTTAAGAATCGGACGAAACTTCAACGGCGGAATATTTAATGATGACATGATGAAAAGTTTATTATTTGGTTAGTTAGGATAATTAGTATTGAATAGACATCGCAAATATATAAACAGTTTGTCAAATATGCAACGATTTTATGTCATTTTTGTTAATATTTTTTGCGGTGATTATAGGGCAGGGCAGACACATACTTATTTTAAGCTGAGTTTGAAGCAACTGAGCTTATAGCGGATATGGTTGTCATAGCCAATCCAGACGTCGTTACCAATGACAATATCGCCCATACTGTCCCATGTTGTTGCAACTTCGGACGTAGGCAAATTCCATTCTTCAAAAAATAGAGGAAATGTATATGTCGAGAGTGATCATCTTTGTTCCATCTCAATACACTCCCATGTCTCACCAAGACACTCGTAACTCTCCGGATTTGGCATTGAAACACTATGGAAACCAGCTGCCATATAACAGTGGATAGCAGCATGGTTGTTCTCAAATACACCGAGGGATACTTTTGATGCACCAAGTTCTCTAAACGCATAATTCACGGCCATATTGACAAGTGTTTTTCCGAGTCCTTGTCCACGTTTTGAGTCATCGACAATCACAAATCCAAACCTTCGCTCTGAGAGATTGTCCGCTGGGATTCTTAATGTAATGTAGCCAACAATTTCATTATCATCACATAGAGTTAGAGCCACGGAATTTTTTCCATCGATAAACTCACGATAGTATGCGTTCAGATCATCAGAAGTTACCGGATAATGTGGAAATATATCTGCGCTCCACTGACGTAAATGAAACTCGTCTTTTATCCAAGAGGCGATTGTCGTGGCGTCCGATGTTTTATAGGTACGAAGTAGCAGGCTCATGACTTGTAATCACGTTTTATCTCATCAATGGATTTGCCGCCGATGCCGAAATTTTCATCAGGAAGTTCCTTGATGGTTACAGTAAAGAACTGTTCCGGAATATGGGTTATCTCGGAAGCTGTAGCCGTGAGTCTTTCAATAAGCTCTTTCTTTTGTTCTGCAGATAGTTTTCCGCTTTCAATCGATATGTAAGGCATAGTAATCGTCTCTGGTCATTAAGTATAAATGTTCCGTACGCATATCATCAAGAGGAGATAAGATGTTGTGATTGGTGTGGTGATACTTGAACCCGCATTTTTCGCAGACACGTTTTGATTTTATGTTGCCGTCGTAGTATCCGCACCACACAGCGCTACGCTTCAATTCATTGAAGCATCTTGAAAGCAGTGCATTGACAGCCTCGGGAATCAGACCCTGACCCCAATATGGCTTGCCTATCCAATAACCAATCTCAGCCTCGCTTTGACTCATCTCCGCGGTGTGCAGACTGTTGGAAAACATAATACCGCAACTGCCTACAGGCTCATCGGTTTCTTTCAGTACCACGGCGTAAGTCTCAGGAGCAGCAAAAACAGTCCGGATAATGGCCAGACTATTTTCGAGAGAAGTATGTGGCGGCCATCCCCCGGGCGGTCCGATATCAGGGTCGCTCGCATATTTATAAAGTGCTTCCACATCAGTCTCGCGCCACGGGCGAAGTATCAATCTTTCTGTCTCAATCATAAAATATCAGTTTGCTTATATGGAAGAATGGCTATGAACATAATCATTTGAAATTTTTAAGATTGTTCTTGAAGAAGAATTTGGCGCATGGCGGAATAGAGATTTGGATTGGAAGCAAGAATCGAATGATTTCTGTTAGAACGAATAGGTTCAACGATAGCACCTGCTTCAACTGCAATCAGTTGTCCCGCAGATATGTCCCATCGATTTAGATTTAATTCCCAGTAAGCGTCAAAATATCCGGCAGCGGTGTAACATAAGTCTAAAGCTGCCGAACCCATTCGTCTGACACCTCTGACGCGTAATGCCATCCGGCAAATTTCAGCAAGATTATTGTCTTCATTCTCGTTACGGTCGTATGGCATACCGGTGGCCACTACGGCCTTTGATAATTCAGCTTTGTCAGAACAGTGGATTGCGTTTCCATTAAGCCGGGCTCCGGCTCCTTTGACGGCATAAAAACATTCTCCAAGATAAGGCGCATATACCACTCCGAGCACAGCTTCCGTATTGTGTTCAAGCGCAATCGAAACACAGAAAGCCGGAAGACCCATGGCGAAATTGGTGGTACCGTCAAGAGGGTCTATCACCCAACGCCATTCTCTATCATCATGCTCACGTCCTGATTCCTCCGAGATGATTCCGTGCAATGGAAAATGTTGACGGATATAATCGAGAATAATGGCTTCCGCCTGTTTGTCGGCAATTGTAACAACATCGCTGTCGTTGAGTTTTGTTGACTGCTCAAGATTGCTTTTGCGGAAATAATTTAGATGAATATTACCGGCATTTTCCGCCATTTCTAAAGCCGCAGTCAAAAACGGCAGATACTCATGCGGAATATTGTGTGGGACAGTCTTTAATATCATAATCATGGGCTTAGTTGTAAAAAGGAAGGATACAAATATCTATTTGCGGGTCAGTAGATATTTCCGGCGGTAATATCTCCCGCAATATATCCGGCAGTTTCATGCGCAAAGATAAGCATTATACGGCAGTCTCCCCTGATCACCAACCGTAAATATCGGGTCAGTAGAAAATCAGTGGGGAAATGCATATAAGTTTGCGATGCGGAACAGAA
>CAZZFD010000007.1:0-82731 GCA_964653375.1 uncultured Bacteroides sp. | reverse complement strand
AAACTGACGAAGAAAAGTTAAAGGAACACATGCTTTTTATCATGCAATATCATGGAATCGAAGAAAATATCAAAGAACTTAACGAGATTTTTCGGAATTATCCGCAATGGCATTTAGAAGATTGGGTAGTGTTTCGCTCATGGTATAAGGCGCAAATTGACCACATGGTGAAATATCCCGAAATTTACGGGTTGAGAATTAAAGAAACTGGTGAGCCATACAGCGCAGATAAAGACCCTTTATATGACTCTGAAGCCCCCAACTGGGAACTGTACGACCGCCCTAATTTTGATGATGATGATGATGATGATGATGATGATGATGATGATGGCAATGGCAATGTACCACCGAATATGAGTAGCTTGGCAAAAGAGGGTCTATTCTTTGGAATTGGATTCGGAGCCGCAACAGGAATGCTTGATAAATAGGTGTCCTTCATAGACTGATACCGAGGGGGTAATTTTGTCGCAAACAAGATTACCCCCTTTGTCATGGCAAAATTAAATAACGATAAAATCTCGGTCGAACTTGACCTTAAAGCACAAAAGGCACAAGAGGAAATTCACCGACTAACCAAGGCGACTGATGCACTACGAAAGCAGAACGCGGAACACCGTAAGGAGATTTCGCGCCTCGCTGCTACAGAGGGCGATTATTCGGCGGAAATAAAACGCCTAAACGAAACGATTCAGGCTAACACGCGCGAGATTGAGGCCAACAAGCGGGCTATGGAAACCGAGCGTCAGAAAATCGACATTTCCAGAATGTCGGCAGCTCAGCTCGGTAAGGAACTGAAAAACCTTAAACGCGAACTTAACAACACATCAAAAGCCACCAACTCGAAAAGATACAGAGAGTTGGAGGACCAGATACGGCGCACCGAGAAGGCTCTCGCAGAGGCGCAGCGTTCGACACGCGGTTTTGTGGCGTCATTCCTGTCGCTCGATAAGATCGCCACGTCGATAAAGGGCTTTTTCATGGGCCTGGGAATGGTTATAATGACGCAAGTTATCGGGGCGTTCAAGCATCTGACAAACATTATTCAGGATTTTGAACGCGCAAACTCGAAATTAGCGTCAGTTCTCGGCACGACTATCGAAGGTGTTTCACGTCTTACTGAACAGGCGAAATTTTTAGGACGTACCACTACCGCCACCGCCTCACAAGTTACCAGCCTTCAGACCGAACTTGCAAAACTCGGATTCTCGCAGGACGTTATCGAGAAACTAACCCCTTCGGTTCTGAAATTTGCAAAGGCAGTAGATACCGACCTTTCAAGTGCGGCTGCTTTCGCCGGTGCAGCAATGCGAATGTTCAATAAGGACGCGGACCAAGCCGAGGCGGTGATGGCTTCTTTTGCCGTTGCCACTACTAAAAGCGCGCTCGATTTCAATAAACTGGAAGCCTCACTCTCTACCATTGGACCCGTTGCTAATTCATTCGGTTTCTCGCTTGAAGAAACTACTGCACTCCTCGGACAATTATCGAACGCCGGCTTTGACGCAAGCAGCGCAGCCACCGCGACCCGTAATATTCTCCTGAATCTTGCTGATGTTAACGGTGACCTCGCGAAAGCACTCGGTGGTCCGGTGACAAACCTCGATGAACTTGTTAACGGTCTGAAGCAGCTTAATTCCGAAGGGGTAGATCTCGCGAAGGCTCTCGAACTAACCGATAAACGAAGTGTTGCAGCCTTCACGACCTTTCTTAACGGTGCTGATTCAATGCTCGCGCTCCGGGATTCTATAACCGATTGTACCGGAGATTTTCAGCAAATGGCTAAAACAATGGCTGATAACGCCGCCGGCTCATGGGGCGGATTCCAGTCAGCGGCGGAAGGCTTAATTTTGAAATTCTTTGATTTCCGCGAGGCTCTGAAAACTCTCTACGAGTGGGGTACGGCTGTCGTTAACTGGTTAGGTACGTTTATCGACGCACTGGCACCAGTCGGAACGGCGTTAGGTTTTGTCGTTAAAGTCGTAGGCGGATTGATTTCCGTACTCGGTTCGGTGATTGGTTGGTTTACAAACCTATTCACTCAAACAAAATTAGGAATCGCCGTTATAAATGTACTGGTGGCCGCTTTCGTGGCGTATAAACTTTCAGTTATAGCCAGCTCCGCAGCCGTGAAAAGATTTATCGCCGATATTGTTGCGAAGAAGGCAGCTATGATTTCCGAAATTTCCGTTACCAAACTCGCAACCGCCGCCACTCATGCCTTCAATGCCGCGTTAAAGGAGAATCCTATTGGTTTGGTGCTGAAAGGTATCGCGTTACTCGTCACGGGAATCTTGTCGTTTATCGGATCAACGAAAAAGGCGACGACCGAAACTTCATACCTTACAGAGGCAACTAATAAGTATCGGGAAGCCGTGATGAAGGCTAATGCGCAAGCGCAAATGGAGAGGGATCGCCTCATGAAGTTACGTCGTATCGCTATGGACGAACTTGAAACAAAGGAACACCGTATAAAAGCAATAAAAGAACTTAACCGAATTATTCCGGGTTACAAGGCTCAACTTGATTCAGAAACCGGAGCTTATCGTGAGAATAAAAAAGCTCTTGATGATTATATTTTATCACTTGAAAAGAAATTAAGAATTGAAGCCGTAAAAAGCCAATACCAGGAGTTATTAAATGCTGATGCAGAAGCGCAGAAAGAAGCATACGAAAAGTGGAAACAGAAGCGTATGCGCCTAGCAAAGTTGCAAGCTGATGAAGAAAAACGTCGCAAAGAGTTATTGAGGGGGAATGACCCTTACGGAATATTAAGGGGCGAAGATGATGAAATGCTGAAACTAGAACAAGAATTATCTAGATCATTTACTGATTGGTACAAACAGCAACGTACTGAACAAACTCGCGCACTTGAAGAATTTCAGGAATACCTTCACGAAATTAGTCTTACCATTGACGATCTTACCAACCCGAACCCGGAGGAGAACCCGTTCAAATCTCTGAGTGATTCAGCAAAGGAGGTTGTTACCAGAATTAAAGAAATTAACATAGAATTGAAACGTCTTAGGAAAATGGATCCGCAAAGCGACGAAGAACTCGACCGTATTCAGAAACGTATTAAACTCCTTCAGGAAGAAAAAAAGGAACTCCTCGAAAAAAATAAGATAAAGCGTGAGCCGGGTACTTACGGCGCGGATTCTCTCGACGAGGTTACAAACCCCATTACCGACGCTCATCAACGCCGTTTGCTCGATATAAACAAACAAAATTTGACCGCAACAGAGCGTACGATCGCAAAGAACCGGGAGTTAATTCGATATGGCCGCGAACTCTCTGCGGCTCTCGATACGCTTCGGGAAAGAACGGACGTTACACACACTAAAACCCTAGATGCCATAAACGCGGCTCAGTCACGTATCGAACAGCAAACGGTAGCAGCTCAAAAGGAAATTGACAAGGCCGTTGCAGCTAAAAACAATGATTATTACCAGCAAAGACTGGCAGCCGTAAAGGCTTTTTACGCTGAGAAGGAGCGCATAGTCAAGACTTCTCAATCCAAACAAGAGATTTCATCAGAAGCCGCTAATCTTTATTTGCTTAATCTTCAGCGTCAGAGTCATGCCGATCAGCTTGCAGAGACCCAGCAGTATCTCGATGAGTTGGAAGATGATTACTCAATGGATACGGAGACGTTGATAAAGACCCGTGAGCAGCTTTATCAGAAAATGCGTGAGCTAAATAATAATCTTCTCACTGACACAGGTAATCTTTCTGTGAAATTACGGGAGCTTATGACTGATACTACCAGCGCTACCGGCATTAAGAACTCTTTTGACTTGCAGCGTCAAGGTATCGAGCAGACCTATGCTGTGGCTATGAAAGCCGTGGGTGAAGGGACGGAGGAAGCTGTGGCTCTTGAGGCGGAAAAACAACGCCGTATTGCCGCGTTAAATTATCAGTATCAAGAACAAATATTCCAGTTACAGGAACTAACCGGTTTGTCATGGGAACAAGAGTTCGATCGTGAATTACTGAAGCTCGAAAATATGCACGAACAGGGCATAATCTCGGAAAAGAATTACCAGAAGGCCCGCCTGATTTTACAGGTAAACAACGCAAAGAAGTATTTCGATTATTACGCTCAACTGTCAGGCTCAATGTTCTCGGCTATCCAAGACGCCGAAATTGCCAAAAGTGATGCAAAATATGATGTCTTGATACAACAGGCAAAGAACAACGGAGAGGATACCGCTGCCCTTGAAGAAGAAAAGGAAAACAAAAAACTCGAAATTCAAAAGAAATACGCCGATGTGAATTTTGCAATAAAGGTTTCCCAGATTATCGCTGATACGGCGGTGTCAATAATGAAAGCCTTCGCTGACCTCGGACCGATTGGTGGGGCATTCGCCGCCGCCATGCTGACGGCAACAGGCGTAGCCCAAGTGGTAAGTGCGAAAGCCGAACGAGATAAGATTAAGAATATGCAGCCGGGAAATACTGCCGGGGCATCGAAGAATCCTGCTACTGCCGAACGGGTATTGTCGGGCTATTCTGAAGGTGGTTACACCGGCGATGGTGACCGTTATGAGGTAGCCGGGCTCGTTCATCGCGGCGAGTATGTGGTACCGAAACCGATAATGGATAACCCGCGAGTGGTTGACGCGGTGGGTACTATTGAGGCGATAAGACGTAATAAGATTCTCGGTAATGGTATTCTTCCAGCAGGGGTGTCAGCAGTCGGTTATTCAGAAGGAGGTTACACATTGGCGTCACCGGTTATTGATATGTCGGAACTTACTGATGTCGTTAGTAAGCTGGACCAAGCGGTAAGGAATATCAGAGCTTATGTAGTATACCAGGATATAGAAAACGCAGAGAGCGTAATGGCGCGTTCTCGAGCACCATTTACCCGTAAACGATAATAGTATATGATACAGCTTAAATCAGGTGGGGAAGCACTCGATTTACCTTCGGGATTCTCCGTTTCAATGGAGGATACTAATCCTATTTTTAACGATAGGGGCAGTCAGTCGATACCGGCTACTGTGCCGGCTACCCGTCGCAATATCCGTATATTGGGAGCCCCGCACCGTATAGATGTGGGTTGGGAACCAAATAATCCGGAGAAAGAAATTGATGTGGTGGCAGGGGGGTATATGCGCCGCGGTGTAATGAATATTACGGAAGCGGGTAAAAAGGAGGGGATAACGTTCAATGTCGGCTTCGGCAACAGCGCAGTTTACGCCAAGTGGCAGACAAAAAAATTGTCGGAGCTTGATAATTTACCGGTGTATGTACCCAGTGTACAAAGTGTAGGGGGATATCAGATAGAGTGGACCCTTTCTTATTTGTATCGTATATATCAAAATCCATCACCGCAGACAGATGATTTTGCTGTGTTTCCGCTAGCTGTAAATAAAGAGACTACGGAAGGAAAATATGGCGATAATATTTATTGGGAGGTACTGAATGTGGTAGGTGAAGCCGGATTACATCAGCCATCTAATGTAAATCGATTGATTGATGGTGAGGTTACTAATGTGACTGTACCGCCAGGATATATGGTTACACCGTTTTTACGAGTGTGGCGCATATTGGAGTTGATATTTGGTGATTTAGGGGTGTATCTTGATAGTAATCCGTTTAAGGACGATATTGAGCTTGCGCGTCTGGTGGTGTTGAATAATGCAGCAGATTCTGTATGCCGGGCAATAATAAAATATGCAGACCTGATGCCGGATTGTACTGTAGATGAGTTCATGAACGCTTTGTGGGTACGTTTCGGATTGGTTTATGATATTGATTTTAACACTCATAAAGTCAGGTTGAAACTATTGCGTGACATAATTAAAAGTAATGATATTGAAGCTATCGACCATCTGGTTACGGGATCGGAGAAAATCACGTATGAAGAGCGTCAGTATATTAAATTATCGGCAAAAACATCGATAGAGGGTGCTACACCTGGTTCTGAACGGTTTGAAGATTTTATAAAAGGGCTTGATGTGTCGCAGGTGCATCAGGGGGCACACGTGAGTTCATGGCGGCAGAGTGAAGTAAATCAGCGCTGGGAAGGTGATTATTATGATGTGGTTAATGATTATGACTGGGACCCTGATTATAATAATCCAGAACCGCCTGATCCGGATTGGTGGGACGATGATCGTGATGATGACCGCGATGACGGACGTGACGATGACCGCGATGATGACCATGATGATGACCGTGATGATGGTCGGGACTTTGATTCAAGAGCAGTAACATCATCAGGTAAGTCATCATCTAAGGCAAAAGATACATTTTTGGCTCGAGAGTATGTGACCGGCAACTGGTATAGATTGGACTCAACGAATGGGACTGTGCGAAATTCTTCGACAAGTTTCTTTAATTGGGACCCACAGACTGAAGGTTTGTCGCCGCTCGACTTATCCAGTGATGACGAGTTTGTACCGGTAGAAAGGGTCAGCACTGTCGGTACAGGGGTAGGGCATAGCTACAATGATATGTGCCCGGTGTATCTTGTTGGTGTCCGGCATTATCATAGTTATATCAAAGGTGGTGAAGAAGGTGACGATAATGGGGGGCAGACACCATTGGCATTTATGTTTGCCTACAACGTGGGTAATAAGACAATCGGTCGTTTTACTCCGGAGGGCGATGATGGAAAGGCGTTGAAGCTCGATGATGGAACAACGCCGACGATTTCACTGCTATTTCAGTTTCGTGATGGCCTTTTTGCTCAGTTCTGGGCTGATTATGATGAGATATTACGACATGGTAACCGTACTGTAGAAGTAAATGTCCGAATGAATAAACTTGACGTACCGCGCTGGAATATGTTCAAGGCATTCACATTCAAAAATATTCGTGTGCTTGTCGATACATTAAGTTATTCACTACCTTCAGGTCGGACGATGTCTGTAGATATGAAACTTCGGACGATTCAGCCACATGGTAAGTATGACATAAAAAAAGAGCAGCGAATTCCGGATTTTTCAGTATCGATGCGTCATATTGAATGGGATTTTGTATCAGAAACGTATGGTGTCGGATTAAATACATTTGAGGTTAGGAAACTGGCAGCTCAGAAATATATAAATGATACCAATTATTCTCCACATGGCGGAGCCGGTGATTATTGGTATATTGATGCCGGAAGTGTGCAGTTTAAGAGTATATGTAAAGTATTGCCCACATGGGATATTGATACGACATTACCAACAGTAAAATATACTGGTCAGCAAATATCAAAATTTTATAAGGCAGAACTGATCTATAATGTTTTTGAATCTCATGACCTATCTTTAGGCCCTGAGGAAGAAAACAGAGTTCAATTTGCGCAATTATTGGCAGAAGTGTCTGTTATGGTTGATTATGAAGTGAAATTACAATCTGTGTGGGTTAATGATTAGTCCTTTAGTTTATATTTGACTGATATGAAATTTGTAGTATGGAAAAAAATAATATAATAGCATCTCTCGAATCGAATTCATTTGAGAATCTATATCAGATCTGGCAGAATACGCATGTCGGATCGCTGAAAGATTTTTATAGGTTTATGACGAAACCATCTGTTAATAGGGAAAAGTTTATAAACAGTCTGGATACAAAATTGAATTATAGTGGAAATGTGGTTATAGAAATGATATTGGTATGAATATAAGGGGTGTAAATAGTGAATATGTGTTTTCACGTAATCCGATTATTATTGAAGATAATGAATGGCAATCGGATTCAATTGATGAACGAGGTGGCAGGTTTTATATTAATCTGAATAATAAAAAAATATATGAAGGTTGTTTTTTCCCTCCTTTAAGTATTGACGTATCTGAAATTCTTGATGCAAATATAGATTTTTATCCGGAGCCACCTGAAAATAACGAAAATCCCTTGATAGAAATAATTGACACGGGAAGTCTTTGGGACCGATTCGTTTATGCGTATTTTGAATATGATAGCTTTGAGGCTGAGTGTGAATTTTTTGTCGTTCCAGGAGGGATATCGAATCAGAACTTTAGGCGTTTGAGTCTTGCTGGTAAAGACGTATTTACATCCAGATTGTTTAATCCGGCGAATAATTTCTTCCTTACTACCCGTACCGCAGATTGGCAGATTGTCATGAAGGAAACGGAATTATATCCGTTGTATTTTTTTGTTCAGCAAAATCTTGAAACCATTGATGTTAAAAATTCTACAGGTTCTGTCATTGCTTTTGATTCGATACCGCGAGGTGTGTATGCTTTGGATATAGATGCGCTTCGGCGTCGGTTTGTTGATGAATATGACGAGTTGACAAGTGTGTTTGATATCTATATGGCTGGTGTGCATTCATGTCGTATAGTCGTTGAACGATCAATGCCGCAGAAAGAAAGGTATCGCTTGAAATTCAGAAATTCATTAGGCGTATTTGAAATTATAGAATTGTCGGGCGAACTTGCTTTTTCTCCTGATTACTCAGCATCGGAAGAAGCAGTGTTTAAGCGTTATGATACTATTACAGGTAGTTTATATTCTGAGCGGGAAAGAGTAGAGCGTACTCAATCTATACAGGTGGAAACCGGGAATAAACGACCTGATGAGATTCGCTTCCTGATGGATATGATAGGTAGCGAAGAAGTTTATCTGCTTGACTGTGGAGCGATGCCGATAAAAGTTATTCCTTCAGTGGAAGAAATGAAGTATAAGCATCGACAGGATAGTCCGGAATCGTTCACACTGAATCTTGAAATATGTGATTCGGAAATCAATATTCTGCAAGAAATTGTAGATGGTAACGAAGGTCGTAAACCTAAAATATTTTCAGATAGATTTAATGACACATTTAATTAATTATTATTATGTCAACGCCCACAATGAATAATGAACAAAATCTTATAAATGATGTAGTAAGATTTATTTCTAATACTTCGGAACCTAATAGCGTCACAAATGAAATGGTTGGAAGAGTCCTATCCTTTTTGATTGGGAAATATGAAGGACTTGCGAATAATTTAGATTTAGAAGCCACTACTCGAGCTGCAGATGATGAAGGCTTGGAGACGCAAATTAGCAAGTGCCTTTGTGCATGGCATGGCACACAGGCGCAGTATAACGCTTTCGAGACCAAAGATGCTAACAAAGTTTATATCATTAACGATACCTTAGACACCGACAAGGTTGTAGCTGTCTATCTCGGTACACAGCTACTGTGGTATGAGCCGAATATGGTTGGGGAGTTTACGGCTGACAGCACCAAAGAGGATTGGTATTGGTGGCCAAATGGAGTCAAGACCGCAATCCCTGTTGACCCATCTACCTGCAAATTTTCATATTATTGGCCAGATACATTAACAACCGCTCAAAGGTTATTTTCATACAATATCGCAGCAGGTTTAGAATCAGAGGTGAAATTTTCAAAGCACAAGCTCAAACGTTTGGAACGAATGCCTATTATCGGCAATGCAAATACATATTATCTCTTCTCAGCTCTCGGCAATTTAGAGGTACTTCCGGTGTTAGATTTTCGCGGTCGTACAACACAATATGTAGGATATGTATGTTTGCCAGGAGGTAATAACAAACCTAAATGGAAACGAATTGCCTTTGCAAATACTTCGGGAATAACAGATTGGGAAATGATTCTTAACGGACATCTCGAAGATTGTCTAATTCTTACAGGTTTAGACCTTTCAAGCACCAAAAGATTTGTATCAGCTCCATTGGCAATTAACGGTATGCCTTACGTGGAAATAATCAATCTTGGCAAGGCACAGGCTGCGACATCGTTTGACTTGAAAAATAATAATTGGGGAGATGAAACGATGCTGAATGGCGCACGGCAATCGCTCGTGGATTCGCTGCTGACGAACTCGTTCGACCGTGCTACTGCTGGCTATGCTGCTTGCACTTTACAGCTCTCGGCAGAGGCATACGCACGTTTGACATCCGCAGAGGTAGCAGCTATTACCGCTAAAGGATTCACATTAGTAACCGCTTAAAACCATATAACAATGAAACATACAGATAACGTATTAACTCCCTCCGAGGGCATGATGCTGACACGGGTAGCCAATACTGACCTCGCAAACCGTATAGTTACAGACCACGTATCCCTTGCCATCAACGACACTGCCGACAATTGGCGTGAGATACCCATCGCGGAAGCTGAAGCTATCAAAGCACAGCAAGAAGCGATGATTAATGAAGCAATATCACAGCATATCGTCGAAGGCTGATATGCCGGCGACTCGGTTTTCTTTCATGATATGCGCGTAGATCATCGTCGTAGTTATCGAAGTATGTCCGAGCAATTTCGAGAGAGTTCCGAGATCGCCGGAGTTCTTTTTATAATATAGTGTGGCGAAGGTGTGCCGGGCCGCTTTCGCGCTGACAGCTTTCGCAATGTCAACAGCTTTGCACACTCGTTTTATTACACGGTTGAACGCCTGATCCGTAGGAAGGGACGTAAAGAGCTTGCCGCGATGTCGTCCGTTAGCATAATAGGCGACCAGTTTAGCGGCCGGAATAGACAACGGCACAGCGACAGCCGTACCGGTTTTAATTCGTCGATAATGTATTTCGCCCTTCGTGATCTGCTCAATTTGTAGGTTACGGGCGTCAGAGATATGCATGCCGGTAAATGTCATGAAAAGAAAGAAACGAAGCACGTCCTGTTCATTTTCCGGGAGTGTGTCAGCCCTGAAAAGCTCTATCAAGGTATTTAATTCCTGTTCCGTAAGGTAAATAACAATTGGTTCGGCCTGTGGTACTTTGTATGCCTCGAATGGGTTATCTTTTGCCAGCCCCGCGCGCATGGCCGAATAATAGTGCATACGGATAACACACATGTTTTTCCGTATAGTTCCGGGGGAGTTGTTGTGTTTGTCCCGCAGATATGCAGCGTAAACACGAAGGAAATCCGGAGTTATGTCCCTGAAATCGAGATCCGGGTTATAAATTTCGAGTTTCCGCAGCGCGGCCGTATGGTGACGCCGTGTTTCGCTCCTAAGAGCAGCTCCCAGCGCGTCGAGGTGTCGCCAGCAATACTGGAGGAAATTCGATGTTTCCGGCGGTCGTCGATATAACGCGAGAAAACTTGCTTTTGTCAAATTTTCCCCGGTAAGCCGTGCCCGGACTAAGATGTCCGAAATACGAGCTTTCGTATTGGATATTATCAAATTTTTATCTTTATGCTCCTGACTACGACCACGGACACGTTCTGTTACCGGGTCCCACTCTGCCGAGGTTACGGCCAGATCCAGCGGAATACGAATTTTTTCACGCTGAATATTTATCACAGCATAAAGAGCAGCGTGACCATCGAGTCGCTCGCTTTCATTTCGTCGTTTAATTGTAATTTTCGCCATTTTGATGTGTCTACAATTTGCGCCGACATTTTTCGTAACTCGCTGATTTTGAGCCTATGATTGTGCCGACATAATTTATATTGTTGACCTACAACGGGCGAAAGTAATACGCTGGAAGTCTGTTATTTACGACAAAACCCCGACATCTGTCGGGGCTGTCTGGTGGTGCCACCAGGAATCGAACCGGGGACACAAGGATTTTCAGTCCTTTGCTCTACCAACTGAGCTATGGCACCATCGTGATTTGCGTTGCAAAGGTAGGTGTTTTATTTGAGTTGTGCAAGCATTGTGCCGTTTTTTTCGCTTTTTGTCGATTTTTTTCTTTTTCAAGAAAATTTTGTGGTGCGATTATGTGGTTGATGCAGCTCTGTGGCAGTGGGTTGATATTATGCGGAATCTATTCTATGGGGTTCATTGTCAGCTTAATTCGTTCGGACGGGGCTATGTATTCAGTAAAAAATCGTGAAATTTCTTCCGGAGAGATGCTTTGAAGAATTGAATCATAGCCGGAGTGCATATCCCTGCCGAAGCGATCGAAAGCGTTCATTACGATTAGCCAGTAACCCGGATCATCGATAGCTTGCTTGTGGTCTTTATCCATCTGATTTGTCCGTGCGGATATTTCATTCGGGTCTATATTGGAGGAATCACTCAGTGATGTAATAAGGTCGGAAATAATCTGATATGTTTCCTCTACGTTTTCCGGCTGAAGTTTTATATAGACCGGCATTATCATTCGGGGTACATCATTGCCATTATATCCAGCCGATATACCGCAATGGGATTTCACGGAGTATGTCCAGCCACGCTCTTCACGTAATATTTTGCGGAGTCGGTTTTGGAATATATTGCCGGCTACAGATGCTTTTATTACATTTGATAATGTATATTCACACGGGGTGTGATAAAATGAGTAGCAGATACTTTGTGGAACTGACATTGCGGTAGAGAATCTTTTGTCGAAAGATGAGGTATATCCGTAGCCGATGTCTTTAGGCTGTTCTTTACGCATCGTTACCGGTAGTGATGCCAGATAGGTGGTGATCAAGGGTGTAATGGAGTCGATGTCAAATGCTCCGACAATGTAAAAGGTGAAATCCGACATATCATCAAATCGGTCGCGATATATGCTTAGGATATTGCTGTAGGTAGCATTGTCGAGGTCTTCTGGTGCCAGATTCCCTCCTAACGGGTGACACTTGAACACATAGTGATGAATGCTGTCGCCCATCATAAACGTTGGATTCATCGAGCGTGATTTGAGTTTCAGTCGCTGATTCTCTATCATGCTTTGGAATGCTAAACTATCGGGGGTAATGGAGGTGGCTTTGAGATATAGCAGTTGAAATGCTGTGGTAAGATGGGGAGCTGTGGTGGTAATATCTATTTTTTCGTCCATATTGCCGATTTTGACAGATGAGCGGATATCGGTTGGGGCCAATCGTCGGCGCAGGTCTGAGGAAGAATATTTGCCGTATCCGCTTGCTGATATAGCATCGTCCATAAGGCGATAATCAGCAATCATGGCCGGGTCATAGTGTTGTGATAATCCGCCTTTGCTGTATCCCTGGATATATATTTTGTTGGTCTTTCCGGTCATCGGTTTGAGCTTTACTTTTATGCCGTTTGATAGAGTAAGTATCTTGGCATCAAAGTTTGTGTCGTATTCTTCGGCAACTATACTTCCCGCTATCGGGATTGTATCGAGAAGATTACCATCAACAGGAATGTCTATATATGGGCCTAGAGTCGTGGGATTTATATTTGCGTAAGCGTTGGTCAAATCGGTTGATGCCGGAGCAGAGTCATTTGCATAGGCGATGATTACCACACCAGCATCATCGGGACGAATTATTTTCCGGTAGTGACTGTTGATTTTTGCAGTATCGGTTTTTGAGATTAAACCTTTCATTATTTTATAATAAACTTCGGCAGAGGGTTGGGCTCCTCCGTCAAGAAAATGCCGTGAATAACGACGGGCATAATCGGAGTTGGTCAGGTGCTTGCTATTTATAAAATCTCTGTTGATGTAGTTGCGATAATTAAGCAGCGCGCGTTGCAATTCGGTATGAGTAAACCCATGTACAGCTGCCCGTTTAAGTTCTGTGGCGAGTAGACCTATGGTTTCGGATTCACGTCCGGCAGCTGAATTGGCGCGGAGCATAAGAGCCGGTTGAGAGCGGGTAAGCAGGAAATGTGAATCGCCAATCCCAAGATTATAGAAGGGTATGCCCGGCTTGCGTTCTACTTGTTCAAATCGGTCTACAAGCATTGAGGTAATGATGTCACCATACATATCTTCTGTGAGTTCAGCCACGGTGTTGACATCGGCAGAATCTGTTGACGGATATTTTATATATAGCTGCACGGTTGATCCGGAATATTCGGGGTCAACGGCTGCAGCGGCGATTATCGATTTATTAATTCCGATATTTTCTCTTTCTGATTTTTGGGCCGTCAGGGGCAACTCGATATTCTTCCAAAGAGTTTTTATTTTGTTCTCAATTTCATTTATGTCAATATCACCTACCACAATTACGCATTGGTTCATCGGGTTGCACCATCTGTCGTAGAAATTCCGTAACTCTGAATAAGGGAAATTTCGCACGATTTCCATTTTGCCGATTGGCATACGCTGGCCGTATATGGATTGACCGTATACTTCGGGAAGCACATTTTCCAGGAGTCGGCTTGATGCTGCTCCCATGCGCTGACGCCATTCGCCTTCTATCACGCCACGTTCCGCATCGATTTCTTTCGGATCGAGTGTGAGGTCGCGGCTCCAATCACGTAGGATAAGCAGGCAACTGTCAATGCGGTTCCGGTTATTAACCGGCACATCACAAATATTATATACGGTTTCATCAGTTGATGTATAGGCATTGAGATTACGTCCGAATTTTACTCCTGCCGATTCCAGATAGTCAATGAGTGAGTTGCCCGGAAAATGTTTTGTGCCGTTGAAGCACATATGTTCTAAAAAGTGTGCGAGTCCTTGTTGAGAGTCAGTCTCGTTAATCGACCCGATAGACTGGGCTATGAAAAAGTCGGCACAACCCTGTGGGTTATCATTGTGTCTGATATAGTAGGTTAGTCCGCATGGAAGTTTTCCGGTTTTTACTTCAGGGTCAAAAGGTATAGGATTAGCCGCAAACGCGGTGATTCCTATTATAGTGGATATTAAAATCAGAAATAATTTGTTCATGAGAGGTAATGATATAAATGATTAGAAAATTGCCGATAGGGAGATATCGATGTGGGAAGTGTGGGTATACTTGATGGTGTAGATTGTCTGTCGGAAATTTATGGCAACAGAGGCATTGATTTTTTGATAGATGCGCCGGTTTAGTTTGATGTTCATACTCCATTGGTATTGTCGGCAACCGAGCATATCGTAATAATGGCGTTCGGATTCGATAAACCGTTGTTCGGCCTTATCCGAATCTATTCGGCCGGTTAGCACCAGAGATGATGATGCCGGTATAGATAATCGGCAATCAGTGACTGCCGATATTCGCCAGTCGGTGTTGAAAGCCTTTGATAGAAACAGAGAGGCATTTATGCCATACATTTTTATTGATCTGTGCCTCGATTCATTCTCGTATTTTTCGGTATTATCCGAATAGTCTGCCGACAGGCTTGCATTCATATAAAATGGAGTAAAACAGCTGCCCTTTTGCCAAATACTTGTGATGGAGGCCATGACATTGCGTTGATGATACATTTCCATAGTGGTTATAAGCGGATAATTATCACCATCGGGTAGTCCGAACATATTTTCGTAACCGGTGCGACGATTATAAATGGCTGTCAAGCCTACTCCCCAGCAATTTTTAATCCATGCACAGCTCAGGCCAAAATCAGAAATACCAATACGTGCAAGAGGCAGATTGTTGATGTCATTCAATGATTTGATTATTCTACCTTGGCTGTAGGACAAGGAGGCCGACAATCCGTTGCCGTTGTGAGGATAAATATCAGCTGAGACTTTCCATTGGTTACCTTTATAGTAGGAGTTGTCGGAAGTGCCGGCAAAACGCTTATAATGACTTCCCAATCCGGTAAGCTGATAAATTTTTTCTTTTCCTGATTCGCTTTTGAAGTCGATGTCGAGTGATTGGGTATAATGCCGGTATTCCCCGCTTATTCCCACATAATAGTATTTTACGGAATATGCACCTCCTGCTTTTATATTCAGGTTTCCCGATATACCCTGCGGTCTGGGATCGATGTCGCGATAACACATCTCAGCCGTGTAATCTGCGCTTATTCCCCATGCCCAATGGTCATGCGATGAGGCATATCCGCCACCGAATTGATAACATTCGCCATATAAAGACCCTCCGATAGTATCAGCACTCAGATAGGGATATATGAGTTGTGGGTGAAGTGTTTCGTTATACAGTACTTCTCGACGTCTGTAATTGGTATATCGGGCGTTGCCCCAGACTGTAGCTTCAGGAAGTTTAAGATATGTATCGGCATAGCCTTGCCATGCGGAATATCCACTACCTTCTGCGGCGATTGGTCGGGCATCATTCTTTTCATATAAATATTTTATGCCCACGGTCGACTCTGAACGCGGAAATTGTCTTTGCTTAAGCGCAGGGTTGGAAAAAGTCGGCGATGAGAGCTGCCACATAGAGCTGTCGGCAGCGCTCATCGTCAAAGTGGTTAATATTCCTAATAGTATAGACATTCTATAGTCAGAGTATTAAATCATGGGCATTACTCCATCGTACGTTACCGTAGTGGCTTTATCGCCCGCTGCGGATATTGCTGTTGACTGGAGCTCAATTTCCGACGGGACGCATTCGGGATTGAAGTCTTCAGATGAATTGTTGGTATCTTTGAGTATTATTCTGCCTGAAGGGTCAATCAGTTGAACCTTGCGTCTTACGCTTTTGAAGAATCGGGTTTTATCTTGGTCCACGGTTCCGCAATATGTCCACCCGCAGTCAAGTTCGGGGGCTGTAACATTCCATGCATATTTAGCTTCGATGCTGCAATTTACCACATCCACCACCCATTCATTAGGCACGCGGTATGCATCTGCGCTCATGGGAAATTCGCCGGCGGCCGTTACCAGTGTATAATTATATGTATAGTTATAGTCATTTAAGTAAGTGTCTTTATCTACAGGTATACGGGCTATACCGAATGCTTTGAATCCACGGTTATGAAGCATATAAAAAGATTTGCTATAACTATACCATTTGTCGAGATTCGGTACGTCGGGACAGTCAATATCTAAATTTGTGGCAGACGATGATTGGTCAAACCATTCGAAATCGGCATGGCTCAGGTCAAAAGAGTTGGGATTGGCATCACGGTGGTCAATACCAATATCAGCCAGCAGGAGATATTCGCCCGGATTTACGGGGTGCTCTGTACCTGAGCCGGGTATAGTATATAGTATTTGTATGCTCACATCGGTGTTTATTAGATTTGGCGTCAAATCAAGGCGTTCGGTAGTGTTGAGTTTTGATTCGAATATGGAGATACCGTCGGCATACACCATGTGGTCCGTGTTGTTATACAGTTTTATATAAGAATCGCCACGGTAGGAAGTGCCTGACGGTTGCTGTGTACCTGTAAAGAATATTTCGGCGATAATCAGGTCATCAGTGGGTATCATCTGATATGTGGATATTTCGATAATACACTGCGAGTCGTTGACAGTCACACCCTGTTTTGCTCCGAGCAGCATTCCTTTAGCTCCCGAAGGAAGGATGGCGGAAGCAGTATAGTTAACATCATAAAGACCGGGTACGATCTTGATGTCTGAAAGTTTAGAAGTGGAGGTTTCTTCTCCTGTAGTACGATTTTTGAATGTCAGTGTTTCATCGCTTACTGATGCGGGATCTATGTTTTCAGGGTGAGTTACTGACAGGATTACCGTTACAGGCTGCACCGGAGTGATATTCTCCTCTTCGCTACAAGATGATGTGCTCAATAGAGCGCCTATCATTGTTAATAAGAATAATTTTTTCATTTTTTGATTGATTTATTGATTATTGTTATGAATTATATTGTGATAGTGGCTTCCATACCGAAATAGGGTGTAGAAGTGCGGCGAATGGTTATTCCCCCGTTTACGGAATAGTCAGGTTGATAATCGATAAGCCGGTTGACAAATGCTGAAAGAGTAAGCCATCGTCCTATTTTTTTTGTGACCTTAAGGTTGAGATAAAGACTCATGGGCACTGTAAATGTGTTGAATAACTCCGGATTATAGTGCTTTATAAGAAATTTCTTTACCGGGTGGCTGGCGTCAGCGTTTGTGTATTCGCAGATGTTTCCCGACGTATCAATGTAATGTGAAGGCATTCCGCTTGTATATTGACGTGTGGTGGAAAGCCACCACAGACATTGGAGTGAAGTAGTGACAATCAGTCCGAATCGGGGAATTTGCGTGTCGAAAGTTACATTGGTGTTGAACTGTTCGTTTACACGAGAATTGTCATCGTCATACATTCCCACATACATATCACTTATGGCTATATTGTCAATCACTTCACTGGCTTTAAGCCACACGCCTTGAGATGCGGAATATTCCGTGTGCAGCCAAGCTCCGTTTATAATCATTGATGTACCGATGGATTTCCATCTTTGCGTAGATAACTGAAATTCTATTCCGCGTTTTTTTATGCTTGACCCGTTTGTAGGTCGGCTGATACCTTCGAGTACGGTCGTTTGGCGGGAGGGTAATGACTCAAGCGGAAGTGTGGAGGGAGTGTCGTCGTAGCGGGTGTACGAGAAAGGACGAAAACAGGTTTCGTATCTGAATGCTGAAGTCATTAGCTCATTAAAGTAGTTTATGGAGAGTCTATTTCCGCACCAGTTTATGGCTGCGCGTAATTCGTATTTGTGATTGCGTGCCGGGCGCAAGTCGTAATTACATGATGTCTCTACGTATGTACGTATATTTACACGGCTATTGCCGGAAGGGTTATATCTGTTAAGTTGAATAAGGTCAATGTAAGTATCGGCGGGATACAGCTGGTCAAGTGAAGGCATACGGGAGGTCATGCCGTAACCTGCTCCTATCGTTATTCTTAATTCTTTGCCTGATGGATTCAAGGCAGGGAGATTCCATACCAAGTTGACTCGCGGGTCAAGATAGACGCGTCCGTTAAGATAATATTCCTTATCGATGCCGGGCAGCATGATGCCTCGCAAACCGGCTTGCAAGTCTATGTTGTGACCCCTGGCAGTAAAGGTAATGTTGTCCTGAATGAAAAATGACAGCAGATGCAAGGCCGGTATATCGTAATATTTTCGTGGTCGTGCCGGCCATGATGCAGAAAGGGGGTGGAGAATATCGAATATCTGTCCGTCACCGAAGTTTTTTGTCAATGAGTATTCTGCACCTGCCATGGGTGCATGATTGATAAGCGAACCTGAAAAATAGGCTGTGGATTTAACCTTCATGAATATATCAAGCGGTTTGCCATCGACTATATAGTCAGCTATATATTCACCCATCAGATATTTACCGTCGTGTACACCGGGTTCGGACGTTACCGGTACGGCTGTAGCTCTTGCCGGGGCCACTTGTTTTTGGCGTTGTAGCCGGCTTAATCCTAATTTTACCGAAGCATCAAAATCAATGGTTCGTAACCATGATTGAGAGTTGGATATAAAGTTGACTCCACCGTGTAAATTAAAGTTATGTTTGTTGGATGAGAATAAATCTATTTTGTTCTCGTTCAGGTCGGGGTCTATTTTTGTTGCATCTATGGTAGCGTTATAGTCTGCTGAAGTATGCCAGTTCCATAAACCGTAATTGCATCTGACCGGTAGTTTTGCTCTGAGGGAAGCATTCACACGCTGGAAATTCTCGTGACTGTCACGTGGGTCGGTTTTTGAATCGAGATATCCGGCATCGATATTTATAATTTTATCTGATTGGCCGATACGGAATCCTTTGCCTGCCGAGAACAATTTGCTGAATCTATCGGCTTTGAAACGGGCTGTAAAAGGTGACGAACTGTTTTTGCGATTTATTTTTACAACACCTGATGTGAGATTGCCGTACTCGGCCGATGGAATACCGCGCTGTATTTCCACGCTTTCAATATTGTCGGTAGAAATTGAACGCATATCCACTCCGCGGTTGACAGAATTGTATTTTACGGAAGCGTCAGATGTACTTATGCCTGTAATTGACTGCATATCGCTGTCACTTGTTATGGGGGCACCGTCGACCACAAACATTGTTCCCATAGCACCGGTAGTATAATTATCCGATAGCTCGGTTTTAACCCCTAAGGCTGTGACAGTGCCGGTCTCGCGCAAGGTTATGCTGTTGGTATGTCCCATCTCGGGATCTTTGGCCATATTCCCCGGAAGCAGCTCAAGCAAGTCGGCAAAAGATGTGGGTTGCAGATGAGTCATGGCGCTCCGGTCTATTTTTATTTCACCATGCATTCCACCTTTTTCTTGTGCTGTCACCACCACTTCTCCGGTAGACAGAGAGATTGGTCTGAGAGATATGGATATCGGTTGATTAATATAATCGGTAAGAGTGGTGTCGACAGATTGGTATCCAATGAATGACACTGTCAAACGGCAGGGGAAGGTGGCTGATGCAAAATGCCATCGGCCTTCGTTGTCGGTTATCGTGGCTTTATTTTCGGAGGTGAGTTTTACTGATGCGTATGCCATCGGTTCACCGGAAGAAATGTCGGTTACGGCACCGTGGATTCTTACGGCAGCATTAGCTTGTGTAAGAATCATGATGAAGATGATAGTAATTGAGAGTCGATGCGATAATGACATATTCCGATTTTTGCGATACAAAATTACCCCGACCTGTTTGTCGGGGCAATAACTAAAAATCGGTAATTTTTAAGGTTGATTACGGTGAAAACTTTACCGTAATAGTGGAGTTATCGATTATTCCTAATCAAAATTGGGTATTTGTCAGTCGAAGTCAGTGAAGGCAAGCGGTAGGGTAGCACTTACGGAGGGCAGGATATAGATGTCATTGGCTCCGACGAGTATTACCTTTACGTTTTCACCGGCTAAGGTTTCATATTCAAGTAATGCCTGACGGCAAGCACCACATGGAGCTACAGGGCGGGTTATTTCGTTGCCCGTAGTGTCGCGTGCAGCTATAGCTATGGTCTTGAATGTGGCATCGGGGTAAGTGGCATGGGCATAATAGCAGGCTGTGCGCTCGGCACATGTTCCCGATGGATAAGCTACATTTTCCTGATTAGCTCCGGTGACTATCTCACCGTTGCTGAGCAGTATGGCAGCACCGACGCGAAAATGACTGTAGGGGGCATAGGAGCGTTCTGTAGCCTGACGTGCGAGTTCCACGAGCTTACGGTCAGTTTCATCAAGTTCATCGAAGGTTACGGCCTTGACCGGTATTACTATTTCAAATTCTTTCATATAGTTTTTACTGATGTTCTTTTATTGGTTAACGCTTAAACCATCTGTTTGGATTAAGATATACCTATTTGTTTTCAGGAAGAATCAGTAATTTAAGTCTTTCACCTCCTTCAGGATCATTGGCGATACTGCGATAATAGCGTTTGTCATATCCCGGAAATTCAGGATACTCAGGCATTCCGGTTTCAGTACGGGCAAATTTACCGTCGCGCTCCTTCTTGATGTTTCCGTCGAGATATTTCACGAAAAGGTATTCGCCCAGCTGTCGATAGTCATCGGTGTATTTTTTAGCCCAGTCGGCTGAATGTTCGTTGAGGAGTTTCACGGCCACATCGTGGTCAAAGTCGCCTACCTGTTCGTAGAGGGCGGCAACTTGGTTTTCAATCTCTTTTTCCATGGGCTCTTGCACAGCTCGAATGTCGGGTATCATGAGTGAATAGCGGTTGTAGGCCTGATTGGCTACAAAGTTTGTCACCCAGAAAGCTGCATCCCACTTGAGGTTATAAAGGTCACCATTGCCTGTGGCCACTTCGTGAGGTACGGTGGTCAGACAGCTGTACATAGGCAGGTATACACATGTATTGGCATCGTCGACACCAAACCAGAGTACTCCGCGCATTTCTTCAGGAGCCTTATCGTTGAGCTGAGCCACGAGTGAAAAGCCTGTCTGCTGGGTGGCAATGGCTCGTTCATGGGTATATTCCACTGAATCTACTTCGTATGTGAGCGGACGCCAGCGGTATGGCACCTTGTAAGGGCCTGCGCCAATGTCAAGGGTCATATCCATAGGTGTACCTTCAAAGTGGTCACGCATCATTGCTTTCATATCCGAGGCCGAGAGTTTGCGGTCGGGCTTAATCCATAGTGGCAGCGGTTCGCCTTCGCCTTTGAGAACCCATGCGAGATATGGAGTCATGGCATCAGAAAATTTGTTATAAAATGCCCATACACGTCCGTCGCAACCGCGCAGAGCACCGCCATCGTATTCGGCGTAAGCGCGGGAGAAACTGAAGTCTTCATCTTTACCATTGAAGTATCCTTGCCGGCGGGCAAATTTGATTACGTCGGGAGAATAAAGAGTTTCGCCGGATTTGTCGTTGAGTGGAAATTGGTGGATACGGCTGTGATTGGCGTGACCGGCGATACAGTCATCGGGTACACGGCGGGCTACCCACACGGCGCCTTTGTCAGTTTTACCCTTGCCGATCATTTCCATAATCCACACTTCTTTAGGGTCGGCTATGGTGAATGATTCGCCTTCGCTGGCATATCCATATTCGTTGACAAGGTCAGTCATGATTTTGATGGCTTCACGGGCACTGGCTGCGCGTTCGAGCGTGATATATATCAACGAGCCGTAATCAATCATGCCTGTTCCGGCTAATTCGTGACGACCGCCCCATGTGCTTTCTGTGATAGCTACGCCTTTTTCATTCATATTTCCGATAGTGGAATAAGTATGCGCGGGCTGAGGAATTTCTCCTAAATGTTTTCCGGTATCCCATTCCACAACCTGTCGCATGGCTCCTGCCGGGTGGTCGGCGGCGGGAGTATGATATAATTCACCGTAAAGGGTATGACTGTCGGCGGCATATGTGATAAGAGTCGAGCCGTCGGTGGTAGCTCCCGGAGCTGCAATAAGTCCGGTGCAAGCCCAGGTTGCAGGTGCGGCAATTATTGTTGCCGTCACAAAAATATTTTTCAGGATATTCATGAGTAGCAAGATATAAATTAATGTACTATGCAAATTTACTCAATTTCTTGCCTAAATCCAAATAGGAAGTTGACAAGGGTATAAAAACCAAACGAGGGGTCGTCATCTCGACGTCTCCTCGCTTAGATAATAAACCAATCATTATCACATTTCTTGCAATGGAAAAAGTATTACTGTTTTGTATAAGTAAAACATCAAGGGCAGGGAAAAGGTTTTTAGAGTAAATTTGTTTTAACTTAGATTAACAAATTTATTTTATCGGGGAGGGGAAGTTCCTGCTGCAATTGGTTCTATAGCCCGAGGGGGTGCCGGTAATGAGCATTACTTCAGTATGCGGTATCTGCTCTATCATGGCTATGGCCGAGTCGGCAGGAAGTACCATACACGCAGTGGCCAGGGCATCGGCACTCATTGCGTCGGGTGCAATGACAGTAGCGCTAAGGGTGGTGGTCACGGCCGGATAACCTGTGCGGGCATTGATGGTGTGCCATACCCGGCCGAGATTGGACATCCGGAAGTTACGATAGTTGCCTGAAGTTGCTATTCCGCAATCGGTGACGGCTATTATTTCCATTGATTGGCGGTTGATGGCAGAGTCATTGTCTATCGGGGCTTCCACCATTATGTGCCATGGTGAATTATGTCGGTTATGTCCAGCGAGGACAATCTCGCCACCTATCTCCACCATATAGTCGGCGCAGCGGTTGCGGCGTAGCATCTGCCCAATCAGGTCGCAGGCATAGCCTTTGGTTATGGCGCTGAAGTTGAATTGGGTCTGAGGCATGGGTTTGATTAAGCTGTCGCCATGAATCCGGCATCTATCGATACCTACAAAGCGAAGCACGGAGTCGATTTTTGATGATAGTATTATAGAGTCGGCTTCCGTGTATCCAAATCCCCATAGATTTACAAGCGGAGCTACTGTGGGGTCAAACGCTCCGTGGCTTATGCGGTTGAATTTCCGGGATTGTAGGAAAATGTGGCGTACAAGAGTGTCGGCTATCGATGTCTCATTACGGTTTATGCGGGATATCACTGAGTTATGTGCAAAAGGCGATAGCGTGGAGTCTACTTTGGAAAAGATGGCAAAGATGGAGTCGTCGAGAGCTGCGGGTGATTTGTAGGTGATGTGATAGGTGGTGGCCCATATACTTCCTTCACAGTGTCGGAAATCCGATGAGGCGAGATTACATGAGTTGAACCATAGTGCCGTCAGAATTGTGATGGCTCCAATCAGGTATGATGATGAACGTATGGACATGGCCGGTATTTTTGGCAAAGTTATAGTTTTTGACCGGCATTGGCAAGCAATCGTTTTTGCAGTGTGGCTACTTTTTCCTATTTTTGTTATCACTATAGTAAATATTATTTCAATACTTTATATTTTCGATTATGAAACATTCTTATTTGTTTTTGGCTGACGGCTTTGAGGAAATAGAGGCTTTGGCAACGATAGATGTGTTGCGTCGTTCTCAGATGGAGTTGGTGACTGTGTCAATCAACGAGGATACGGCAGTGACCGGAGCTCATGGCGTAACTGTGCTGGCTGATACTACCCTTGCCGATGTGGAGCTTGATGCCGATGTTGAGTGGCTTATCTGTCCCGGCGGTATGCCCGGAGCATCAAATCTCGCCGCTGATAAGAAGGTGTGTGATATGCTGGTGAAGCATCATGCCTCAGGCGGAAAAATTGCGGCAATCTGTGCTTCGCCTGCATTGGTGTTATGGCCGTTGGGAGTGATTGACGGACGGCATTTCACTTGTTATCCCGGAATGGAACCGGCCGATAGCGGAGATCTTTATACAGCAGAACCGGTGGTGTCACTTGATAATCTTGTCACGGGCAACGGTCCGGCAAGCACTTTGGCTTTTGCCTATTCGATAGCGGCTCAATCGCAGGGAGCGGAAGTTGCTTCCCAGGTGGCAAAGGCTATGATGTATTGAGTTAGAAGTGTTAAAAACATCTGTTTAGTCGGGTTACTCTAAAGATATATCTTTAGGGGAGGGTGGCAGTGTTAATTGTTGTGCATGGATATGTCTGTTTGAATTTCTTTTGCTATTTTTGTCGCCGTATTTCAAAAAACACCTTAATAATAGAGCATGATTAAAAATCTTGTGATAGTGGAGTCGCCTGCCAAGGCTAAGACTATTGAAAAATTTTTAGGAAAAGATTATAAAGTGATGTCGAGTTACGGTCATATCCGTGACTTGCGGAAAAAGGATTTCAGTATAGACAAAGACAATTCATTCGTACCAGACTATGAGATACCGGCCGATAAGCGCCAGTTGGTCGAGACTTTGAAGAAGGCAGCCGCTGAAGCCAAGATGGTGTGGCTCGCTTCCGATGAGGACCGTGAAGGGGAGGCTATAGCCTGGCATCTATATGAGGTGCTCGGACTTAAGCCTGAAAATACCCGTCGTATAGTATTTCATGAGATTACTAAAAATGCCATACTTCATGCTATAGAAAATCCGCGTGATATCGACATTAATCTTGTCGATGCCCAGCAGGCGCGTCGAGTGCTTGACCGTATAGTAGGTTTTGAACTTTCACCTGTGCTCTGGAAGAAAATCAAGCCGGCACTTTCGGCCGGGCGTGTGCAGTCGGTGGCAGTGCGACTGATAGTGGAGCGTGAAAATGAGATAAAGAAGTTTGTGTCCGAGCCATATTTCCGTGTCACGGGACAGTTTCTTACTGCCGACAAGCAGACTGTAAAGGCGGAACTGTCGAAACGCCTTGCCGATAAAGAATCGGCCATGAAACTGCTTGAGGATTGCAGCAACGCCGGCTTTAAGGTGGCAGATATAACGGTGCGTCCGCTTCACAAGGCTCCGGCACCGCCATTCACTACTTCTACCCTTCAGCAAGAGGCGGCACGTAAACTCGGTTTTACCGTGTCGCAGACTATGATGGTGGCACAGCGACTTTATGAAGCCGGTCATATAACATATATGCGTACCGACTCGCTCAATCTGTCATCGCTTGCCATTGCTTCAATAGCTGAAGAGATTAAATCCACGCAGGGTGAGATGTATCTTAAGGTGCGTCATTATCATACTCATTCCAAAGGGGCGCAAGAGGCTCACGAGGCTATTCGTCCTACTTATATATCGCATCATGAGATTGATGGAACGGCACAGGAGAAACGTCTATATAATCTGATCTGGAAGCGTACAATCGCTTCGCAGATGGCTGATGCGGAGATAGAAAAGACAACAGTGGTCATCGAACCTGATAACCGGCATGAGCATTTTACGGCTAACGGAGAGGTGGTCCGTTTCGACGGATTCCTGCGTGTGTATGCCGAGAGCTACGATGATGCTCCAGAGGAAACCGATGATAATTCGGCTCAATTGCCGCCGCTTGTACATGGGCAGTCGCTTGCAGCTGAGGAGATAACGGCGGCTCAGCGTTATACGCAGCACCCTCCGCGATATACTGAGGCATCGCTGGTGAAGAAGATGGAAGAGCTGGGCATCGGCCGCCCGTCGACATACGCACCGACAATCTCTACTATTCAGCAGCGTGAATATGTGGCTAAAGGTGATGTGGCAGGCCGCAAGGTGACAGTGGATACTCTCACGCTTAAGCACGGTAAGATTAAGGATACGTCGGCATCGATGGTTATCGGAGGAGATAAAAGTAAACTTATACCCACTGATATCGGTGTGGTGGTCAATGATTTTCTTATAGAGTATTTTCCCAATGTGCTTGATTATAATTTTACAGCTAATCTTGAGAAGAGATTTGACCTTATAGCCGAAGGTGATGCCGTGTGGCAGAAAGAGATAGGCGATTTCTACGAAGTGTTTCACCCGGAGGTGGATAAAGCCAACGATGTGCGTCTTGAGCACAAGGTGGGTGAGCGTGTGCTCGGTGTCCACCCTGTGTCGGGGAAACCGGTGTCGGTAAAGATAGGACGTTTTGGCCCGGTGGTACAGATAGGCGATAGCAAAGATGAGGATAAACCTCAGTTTGCCTCGTTGCGCAGCGGTCAGTCGGTGTTTGATATCACTCTTGAGGAGGCTTTGAAACTGTTTGAATTGCCGCGAGTACTCGGTGAATATGAAGGTTCGGAGGTGTCAGTGGGAGTGGGACGTTTTGGCCCATATGTGAAACATTCGGGTAAGTTCGTCTCTATACCTAAGGATATGTCGCATATGGCAATGTCGCTCGATGAAGCAATTGCTTTGATAAATTCCAAGCGTGAGGCCGACAGTAAGAAGGTGGTTAAGACTTTTGCTGAAGATCCAGAATTGCAGATTCTCAACGGACGCTACGGGGTTTATATTTCTTATAAGAAGAGTAATTATAAAATACCCAAGACAGTTGCCGATCCGTCGGCTTTAACTCTTGAAGAATGCAAGAAGCTGATAGAGGAGCAGGATCAAGCTCCGAGCGCTCGAAAGACATCACGCCGTACCCCTAAGTCGAAAACAAAATAATAATAAAACATGGCACGTAGTAAAGCTCCTTTTCGTCCTGACCGTATCACTTCGCTGTCACCTCAGTTCGCCGGACAATTGCTGCCTTTTCTTATCGATGCACTTCCGGATGTGAAGCGCACGGCGATCAAGCAGATGCTTGCTCATAATCAGGTAGCTGTCAATGGTGTGCCGTGTAAGCAGTTTGATACAGAAATTAATGTTGGCGATGAAGTGAAGGTAAATTTCACCCGTGAATTCCGGTTGTTTTATCATAGGAGACTGAAGCTGGTATATGAAGATGACGATATCATAGTGGTCAACAAGGGCTACGGGCTGTTGTCGATGGGAAATGACAAGGTTTCAGAGGGTACCGCTTATTCGATATTGAAAGATTATGTGAAATGGCAGAATCCTGCCAATAAGATTTTTATCGTTCACAGACTTGACAGGGATACTTCGGGGCTGATGCTTTTTGCCAAGTCGATGGAGGCAAAGGAGCGCTTGCAGCATAACTGGAACAATATGGTGCTTAATCGCAAATATCTTGCTGTGGTGGAGGGTGCTGATATTGACGATGCCGGTGTGGTCAAGAGTTATCTGGTGGAAAATTCCAAATATGAGGTTTACTCATCGGAGCAACCTGTGGAAGGTTCAAAACTCGCTGTGACCCGTTATGCCGCCATCAAACGCGGTGGTAGGTTTGCATTGCTGGAAGTAGAGCTTGATACCGGACGTAAAAATCAGATACGTGTGCATTTGAAGGATATAGGGCATCCGATTTCAGGTGACCGTAAATATGGTGCGTCGGTAAGTCCGATACATCGATTGGCACTTCATGCGCAGACACTTCGTTTCGTTCACCCGATTACTCGTAAGGAGATGAATTTTACCACACCTGTGCCTTCTTCGTTTCTGCGATTGCTTGCGCGCTGAGGGTGAAGAATGGGCATACATGTAAGAATGTGAAGGTGCTATCGCCGTAATTTTGTTTGGGGTCACCCGGCATGGTGACCCGTCAGAAGGGTCCGTCGCGGGGAATGGTTTCAAGCAGCGCGGGAATTTGGTCGACAGGGATATTGTAGATGGCGGCAAGGGCGGCATCGGATTTGTAGGTGGCAAGCATGGTGAGCGCCTGAAGGGAGCGGAGGTCACGGAGCACTACGGGCGGCTCGAGCAAGTGCGTATGTCGGGGCGCCGGAGACGTCTTGGTCGCCTCGGGTGACTTGGGCGGAGCCACATACTCGGCTTCGATGTGGAGCAGATGGGGAAGATGCTCGGGGGTGAGACGGTCGGAGTAGATAAGATGGAGTGAGCGCTCGTGGGCGGGCAGCGCGGGAGCAAGGGCGGAGTAGAGCCGCTGATGGTTGCGCAGGATGGTCCTGGTGCGCAGGCGCATCTTGCCGTGGTCGAAGATCAGGGCGTGGTCGAAGGTGTAGCCGCGAAGGGAATCGGGGTTGTAGAGGGAGCCGGGTATGGCGCGGCGTGTCCAGTGGACCACGTTGGGTGCCATGACCTTGTATTGGAGACCGCGGCGTATCATGTAGCGGGTGTGACTCATGCGGCGGCCTATGCAGCATATCGATGGGTCGAAGGGGTCGTCGTGGTCGCGGAAGATGTGGTCGATGATCCAGCGGGCGTACTGGAGCAGGAGTTCCTGGAGAGGGTCGAGTGGTTCGGGCTGATGGCGTTGATACCGGCAGGTTCCGGTCTGCTCAGGTGCGGGGTCGGATTCGGGTGTGATTGGGGGAAGTTTCTGGGTGATGACGGCGCGAATGGGGCGGTGGCGGAAGCGGAGTGATTCGAGCTGAGAGATGACATCGCGGTGGGCTCTGGGAAGGGTGCGGCCGATGTGTCGCTCGAAGTCGGCGAAGTAGGGGTGACCCTTGATGGGGTGATAGGTCTTGGGCGGTATGTAGACGATGTCTTTCAGAGTGGATAGATATAGATTTCAGGGCAAAGATATAATCACGGAAATGCGTTATGGCGGGCAATCCCCACTAATCTAAGTCAGAGGGTACATTAAGTCAGAAGGCAAAAGTGGTTGACTGCCTAAGCGTAACATATATTATGGGACAGGCTCAGTATAGCTTAATAGCCAAAAGAAACAGCCTCAAAATAAGATTCTAAATGACTTATTTTAAGGCTGTTAATTGATTGTCGGGGTGAAAGGATTCGAACCTTCGACCCCCTGCTCCCAAAGCAGGTGCGCTAACCGGACTGCGCTACACCCCGAATGCGAATGCAAAGTTAATCAGAGTTATTGATTTTCGCAACTCTTTGGTCAATAGTTTTTGATTTTTTATTGCGGATATGAGCGGAAAAAGCGGATAAATCAATGGAAAGGTCAGCCGATAGGGTTGGTGTGATGAGATGAGTGCCATTTACGACCGGTAATTTTGTGTAAAGCGGTGCGTAAAGGACGTGTCATAGCGAGGAACGGTATGGTGAAGCGAAGCCGGCGACTGCCTAAGGCTATGGAGCATCGACGCCACAGACGCATATAAACAAGGGTGAATGTGAGTGCGAGCACTATGGCGGCAGTGGCGGGAATGAGTGACGGCAGTCCGATGATGGAGGCAGATATACCAAGACCGGCCCCAATCCACCAAAGCCATGATGAAAGGGCCATCATAAGGTAGGGGCCTTGAGGCAGCATAGCGGCGGTATAATCGCGTCGCGCCCGCTCGGAGGAGTGATGTATGGCCGGTTCATAGTGTGCAACTTCGACGCGTCCGGCGTGGGATAGTTCTACGGCTGTATTATCGGGAGTTGAAATTTCGTTGATAAAAAGGTCGTCGTCGCCGTAATTAAGATTGAGCGTGCGGGAAAAGCCTTTGACAGCGAAAAACAAATCGCGAGAGTATGCGAGATTGCAAGCGTCGCCGCGATGTGCTTTGCCTTTGATGGCAGTGAATAGGTAGCGTATGCTCTGCCAGATATCGTCGAATGCGCGACGACGTCTGTTGCGGTCGCGGTCTTCGCTACCGTCGGAACCGACATTGGAGGCATAGCCTATGACAACATTTTTGCCGGAAATGAAATGGCGCATCATGGCACGGAGCCATAGCGGGGATTTGATGCGGCAGTTGCCCTGGGTATGTATCACAGTATTGTAGCGCGCGGCTTTTACCCCGAGGGTGAGACTGAGTTTGCGACGGCTGAGATTGCGGGTCTTTTCGGGGGTGAAGGTCATATAGAGATTGGAGTACTGCAGTTCGAGTTCGGATATGATGCCTTCGGTGTAGTCATCGATTTTGTCATTTACCACAATTACTTCCAATGGTGCGGGGTAGTCCTGATTGAGTATATCCGGCAGCAGGGTGATGAGGTTTTCTCCATCGGCACGGGAGAATACAATCACAGATACGGCGGGATATCCGCTGTCGGGTAGCGGAGCATCATCATCGGCCTTAACTTTACGGGTGACTCTGATGAGTCGGCGCCACATTATCAGAGCGTTGGCGATAGTGATGATGGCCATGGCCACAAGCAGCCAGAGGGCTATTGAGGAGAATTGCAAGGAGTAATAAGCGGGGTCAATCATAATCAGTCTTAAACGATGCAAAGGTAGTAAATAGCTTGTCAAAAGCCTACGGATTGACTTAAATTTATTAACTTTGAGTTATGATAGTTACTTACAAATATTGTTCGCCTGCCGGGGAGCTGGTTTTAGGCGATGCGTCGGGGCGGTTGTGTATGTGTGACTGGGCTACGGCTTCACATTCGGTTGCTGTGATGGCCCGTATATGCAGGCATTTCCGCTGTGACGTAAAGGAGGGAATGACTAAGGTGCTTGAGCAAACGGTCAATCAGCTTGATGAGTATTTTGAGGGAAAACGGCGGGAGTTTGACCTGCCGCTGAGTCTTGTGGGTACGGAATTGCAAAAAGCGGTATGGCAGGCATTGGTCAATATCGGGTATGGCGAACTGGTGAGTTATAAGGGTTTGGCCACTCTGGTGGGACGTGAAAGGGCTGTCAGGGCAGTAGCCAATGCCGTAGGAGGCAACGGGCTGTCGATAATCGTGCCATGCCACAGAGTGATAGGGAGTGACGGTTCGCTGACGGGATATGCCGGCGGAATAGAGGCAAAACGGTTGCTGATAGAGATAGAGAAGGGGGGTCAGATAACTTCCAGATTGGCCAACAGGCGCTGACGCACAACTTCGTAAATCATCACGCCGGCAGCAACCGAAACGTTGAGTGATCCGATATTGCCAAACATGGGAATTGATACGAATGTGTCGCAACGGCGGAGTACTTCGGGGGAAATGCCGGTGTCTTCGGCTCCGAGCACGAGCGCGGTGGGAGAAGTGTAGTCGGCGGTGGTGTAGTTGATGTCGGCTTTTTCTGATACGGCCACCACTTTATAGCCGGACGCTTTGAGATAACTGACGGCGCTGACAGTAGATGATTCGCGGCACACGGGTATATGGAGCAGTGCTCCGGCAGAGGTCTTTACGGCATCGGCACCTACACTGACGCTGCCACGCGAAGGAATGACGATGGCGTCGGCCCCGGCGCATTCGCACGTGCGTGCAATGGCACCGAAATTACGCACATCGGTGATGCCGTCGAGTACTACGATAAATGGGAGAACACCGCCTTCGTAGAGCTGGGGCACGAGATTGGAAAGGGAGTGGTAGGTGACGGCCGACAGCATGGCTATGACGCCTTGATGATTCTTGCGTGTGATTTTATTTAGTTTTTCTATTGGTACACGCTGGACAATTATGCCGCTGTTGCGCAACATATCGAACAGCTCTGATGCCAGCTGGCCTGATAAATCTTTTTTGATAAGAACTTTGTCTATTTCTTTGCCGGCTTCTACGGCTTCCATTACGGCGCGAATGCCGAAAATATAGTTATCGGGTGTCATGATAAATAAGTTTTCAGGAGTGAAAAAGCAGGTCGCGGGCATTGTTGCGGGCGGCTTCGCTTACGGGATATCCGGAGAGCATAAGAGCCAGTTCCTCGACGCGGTCTTCGGGAGAAAGGAGCGAAATACGAGTGAGAGTGGAGGTGTCGTTGTCGGACTTGAACACTTTGTAGTGATAGTCGCCGCGGGCAGCAACCTGAGGTAAGTGAGTGATGGTGATAACCTGCAGGGATTGTGCTATGGTCTTGAGCAGGGAGCCGATACGTGCGGCTATATCACCGGAGACGCCTGTGTCGATTTCGTCGAAGACGATTGCCGGCAAATCGAGCCGGTCGGCGATAATAGCTTTAATGCAGAGCATCAGACGTGAAATCTCGCCTCCGGAGGCTATGCCGCTTACCGGCATGGGAGTCTGATTTTTATTGAAGGCAAAGAGAAATTCGACGCGGTCAATGCCGGAGGCGCTGATGTCGGCGGGAGTAACGCGAATGTCGCACACCAGATTGTTCATGCCAAGCGGGCGGGCGGCTTCGGTCAGAAGGGTGCTGAATGTCATGGCTGCCTTATGGCGTGAAAGGGAGATGGCTTTGGCTGTCTCCATGGCTATGTGATGGTCGTGTCGGGCTTTGGCTTCGGCGTCGGCCAGCAGGGTGGCTGCATCATTGAGGCGGTCAAGACGCTGGCGGAGAGTGTCGCGTTGCTCCAGAAGCTGCTCGATGGTGTCAACATTGTGGTGACGGAGGGCTGCGGTGAGCTCAGAGATGCGGTCATCGATTTGCTCAAGGGTGTGCGGGTCGGAATGAATGCGGTCGTTCATCGATGCAAATGTATCGGCGATGTCGTTGATTTCCACCAATACAGATTCCAGTCGCTCGGGTATCTTGTCGTCAGGGGAAAGTTGAGATTCAATAGAGTATGCGGCGTCTCTGACTTGCTGAAGGAGTGATTCGATGTTGACCTGTCCGGTGGAAAGAGCCGCAAGCGCGTCATTGAGCGAAGATTTTATGTCGGCTTCATCGGCTATACGGTCGCGGTCGGCCTGCAGGGCAGAAAGTTCGTCGGGCTGAATGTCGAGATGTTCGAGCTTTTCGAGCCGGAATGTGATAAATTCTTCATCCTGACGGTCTTTGGCTATGGCGGTTTTGAGTGATTTGAGACGTCGCAGCGATTTGCGGAATGTCTGAAACTGCTCATCATATCGTTCGCGTAAAGCTGTATTTTCGGCGATGTCGTCAATGATTGACATCTGAAAATCGGCCGATGACAGGAGCCGATTATGATGCTGAGAATGGATGTCGATGAGGTGTTCGCCCGCAGTCTGCATGAGAGCTACGGTGACGGGAGTATCGTTGATGAAGGCTCGAGAGCGTCCCGAGGGGAGAATTTCACGGCGAAGGATACATTTGTCATCGAACCATGAGACGTTTTCGGTTTCGAGCAGAGATTTGAGCTGGGAGCGGGCGGACACGGAGAAGATGCCTTCAATCACGGTTTTCAGTTCGGCATTGCGTTGCATACGGCTTTCGGCACGTTCGCCAAGCAGGAGAGCCAAGGCACCTAAAATGATTGATTTGCCGGCACCGGTCTCACCGGTGATGATGTTAAGCCCTTGATGAAATTCGATATCCATCGAGTCAATCAAGGCAAAGTTGGATATATGAAGTGACTCAAGCATATCAGTATTCCGGAGGATTTTTAATTTTATCGAGACGAGTCTGTTCGGCGGGGTATATGTCGGAGAGCAGTTTCCATACTTCATCGCGCTCGGTCTGTGAGCCTTTGGAGTAGATGTTGACAAGCTCGTCGAGTTTGGCATCGCGCCACATCGACAGACTTACGGACATGGGTGATGTTTCATGTATTTTGGTGAGGTTGGCCAGGGCTTCGGTGATAGTGGCACGTCCTTTGTCGGGGCTTGTGACCATTTCGTCGAGTCCGCGGCGGTGGTACATGTATATGAGGTTGCGCATGGAGCGTCCGCTTCCTTCGGTGAAGGCAGAGAGTATGGCTGCACGGTTGCGATTGTCTTCGAAAGATTTCCAGCCGAGTTCGCCCGACGATTGGGCAAGCTGGACGATGGTCTGCATACGGTCGAAAAACGGCTGACCGCCTTCGGGCGAAAAGCTGTCGAAGTCAAGCGCCAAAATCAGGTAAGCATAGTAGTCGAGTATGGCGGTAAGATTACTTTCCATGGTGGTTTCAGAGAAGACGAGAGGTTGATTCTGGGTGTAGGCAAATTCAACTTTCGAGTCTTTGAAATTCAGGACAGTGGTGGTGTAGGCTGCGTTGTAGACGGGGCGTGTGGCCTGTATCTGCAGATCGCATTTGATGATATCGTCGGAATATTCTCTTACGGTGAAAAACAGCCTGCAGTCAATTTTTTCGTTGGGTGAAAAATTGGCATTGCTGAATTTGGTGGTGTTCATATAATCGTTGATAGATTCCTGCAGCGATTCATAGAGTGATTCGTTGCCCTGCACTTGGTCGGTGTTGACTTCGACATGGCAGTTCAGTTCCTGAGCTCCGGCCCTAAAAGCTGAAGTCAGAAGGATGATGGCTAAAATGATTGTATGTGTAAAACGGGGCGCATTCATTTTGCGGAAAGGTCAGAGTTGATGATGGAGATAAGCTGACGTGCCACATCTTTTTTCGACATCAGCGGCAATGGGGTGCGCCGGCCGCCGGCAGTTATGACTGTAACTTTGTTGGTGTCGGTGCCGAATCCGGAGCCTGCATCGCGAAGCGAGTTGAGCACAATCATGTCGAGGTTTTTTGATTTAATTTTTTTCTCGGCATTGCTTTCTTCATTGTTGGTCTCAAGAGCAAAACCGACGAGTAACTGACCGGGGTGCTTGAGTTTGCCGAGCGTGGCAGCAATGTCGGGATTTTTGACGAGGTTAATCACAGGCACATCGCTTTCTTCGCGCTTGATTTTTTCTTGGGCAGCGGTGGCGGGAGCATAGTCGGCTACGGCCGCGCACATGATGGCTATGTCGGTGGAGCTGAAATGCTTGCAACAGACGTCGAGCATCTCTTTGGCAGACTCAACTTTGATGACTTTTACGGCGGGATTACCGGTGGACAGGCTTACGGGGCCACTGACCAATGTCACTTCGGCTCCTGCATCGGCTGCAGCTTCAGCAAGTGCGTAGCCCATTTTCCCGGTAGAGAAATTGCCTATAAATCTCACAGGGTCAATGCGCTCGTAAGTGGGGCCGGCGGTAATCATCACTTTTTTACCTGCAAGCGGGGTGGCGGTGGAGAAAAATTCTTCAAGAATCTGTATGATTCGTTCCGGTTCCTCCATGCGGCCTTTACCTACGAGATGACTTGCGAGGAATCCTTCGGCCGGTTCGATGATATGATTGCCGTAGGAGCGAAGCAGGTCGAGATTGGCGCGGGTGGAGGGGTGAGCCATCATGTCGAGGTCCATGGCCGGGGCTATGAATACGGGGGCTTTTGCGGACAGATAGGTGGTGACCAGCATATTATCGGCAATACCGTGGGCCATCTTGCCTATGGTGCAGGCGGTGGCAGGTGCAATCACCATGGCGTCGGCCCATAAGCCGAGGTCGACGTGGGAATGCCATTCACCGGTGTTGGCTGTAAAAAATTCGCTGATTACCGGGCGTCCGCTCAGCGCCGACAGGGTGACTGGGGTGATGAATTCTTTGCCGGAGGGGGTGATGACCACTTGCACTTCAGCACCTTTTTTTACTAAAAGTCGGAGCAGGAACACTGATTTGTATGCGGCGATGCCTCCGGTGATACCCAGAACGATATGTTTGCCTTGAAGCATGGTGGTGTGAGATACGGTGGGTTAGTGATTGCGTTTGTTTTGGTCGATGCGCAGGCGAATGCGAGCGAAAGCGTTCTTGGTGTTTTGCGGGAAGTCTCCTTGCTGAATCCAACTGTAGTATCCGGGATCTTTACGCAGCACTTCTTCGGCCGGCTGACCTTTATATTTACCGAAATTGATGATTTCCACTTTGTTGTCATCGTAGACAAGACGGCCCATGATATCGACGTTGCGGGTGTGGGAGGAGTATTCGGAGAGGCCTTTTACATCGGTAGGGAGGTCGGAGTAGCGGTCAAGCTGTGCTTTGAGCACTTCGAGAGTGGCACGGGTGTCGTTTGCTGCGGCATGTGCTCCGTCGAGGTCTTTTCCGCAATAGAATTTGTAGGCTGCGACGAGGTTGCGTGGTTCGCGTTTGTGGAATATGGTCTGAACGTCGATAAATTTGGCTTTGCTTATGTCGAATGCCACCCCTGCGCGGTTGAATTCTTCGAGCAGGAGAGGGATATCGAACCGATTGGAGTTGAAGCCGGCGATATCGCAGTTTTCAAACATTTCGGCAAGACTTTTGGCTATCTGGCGGAAAGTGGGCTGGTCGGCTACATCAGTGTCGGTAATGTGATGCACGGCTGTGGCTTCAGCCGGAATCGGTATCTCGGGATTGATGCGGCGAGTGCGTTCCACTTCAGCTCCGTCGGGCATGATCTTGATGGTGGAAATTTCCACTATGCGGTCATGTGTGACGTTGGTGCCGGTTGTTTCCAGGTCGAAAAATATTATAGGGCGAGATAATTTGAGTGGCATAATGCGGTTATTGTCTATCAGTCAATAATGTTCATCGGCATAAGTATCATGAGCAGCTCGCAGTCGGGCTCATTTTCGGCAGGCAGACAGAGTGCGGGCCGGCTGGGGTCGGCGAGCTTGATGATGATGTCGGAGGTGGAGAATGTGGACAGAATCTCTATGAGATATTCGCTACCGAAGCCTATGAGCAGTTCATTGCCGGAGTAGTTGCAGGGGACTTGTTCCCAGCCCGATGTGCCGAAACTGTTGTCGGAAGCGCGGAGTGTCACTTCGTCGGTATTGAATTTGAATTTCACCAGGCCACCGCCTTCGTCGCCGAATACTGACACGCGGCGCACGGCATTGAGGAACGTGCTGCGGTCGACTGTGAAGATGTAGGGATTGGTGACGGGGATAACGCGGTTATAGTCAGGGAAGTTGCCTTTAATCAGGCGGCAGTCGAATGTGAACGACGCGCTTTCAAACATGACTGAAGTGGTGCTGACGGTGACATGGATTTCATCTTCATGGCCAAATACGTTTTTGAGTACCATGGCACCTTTGACGGGGAGAATGAAGGAGCAGCTTACGCCGGGTTTTTTAGTGGCGTTGACATATTTGACAAGTTTACGTGTGTCTGTGGCGACGAATATGAGTTCTTCAGGTTTTACGTCCCAAAGGATACCCATCATCTGGGGACGAAGTTGGTCATTGCCTACGGCAAAGAGTGTGTTTTCGATGCCTTTGAGCACTTGCTCGGTGGTGCAGGTAAATTCAATCGTTTCGGCACTGGCGGAAGTGTTTTGTGCCTCCGGATATTCGATGCCGTTGATTGCCATGGTTTTGTAGCGACCTGTGCCATAGTCTATTTCTACTTCGAAATTGTCATCATTGATATAGAATGTGATGCCCTGGTCAGGCATTTCTTTGAGTAAATCCACCAGACGGCGCGCGTCGAGGCAGAAGCGTCCGTTTCCTTCGGCTCCGGTGACCATAAGGCGTCCTTCGAGGAAGTTTTCCATATCGGCAGCCTTAACGGTGAGGTTTTCGCCATCGAGGGTGAAGAGGAAGTTGGAGAGAATCTGCATAGTGTTCTTGGTGTTAATCACTTTGCTGACAGATGACACGTAGTTGTAGAGTGTCTTGCTTGAAATGTTGAATTTCATATGCTATGAGAATTTTTTAGAGTTTAATCGTATATGGTTAGTTAAACAGGTCGGTTTAATCAAAATATGTATCGCCCATCGCTGATTCGACTACTTCTTCTTTTTCGGGACGGAACGGACTATCGCATAGGTCGATAGCGGGGAAGGTGAATTGAGTGGACTGGGAGTAGGGCAGCGAGGGGTCGTCGTAGATTTTTTTCATGTATTTGCCATATATAGGCAGTGCCATTGAGGCTCCCTGCCCGTAGCCCATGCCGTTGAAGTGGATATAGCGTTCTTCACCGCCAACCCATACACCTGACACTAATCGAGGGGTGAAGCCCATGAACCAGCCGTCGGCATTGTAGTTGGTGGTGCCTGTTTTGCCACCTATTTCGGCGGTGAGGTTAAACGGGGCGCGGCGGAGTCGGCTGCCTGTACCGCCATTGACTACGTTGAGTAATATCGATAAAATCTTATAGTAAGCCTTTTCGCTGATAACTTCGGTCTGGCGCGGGGTGAAGTCGGAGATTACGTTGCCGTTGACATCGGTGATGGTGGTTACAAAAAGTGGTTCGACTTTCATGCCTTTGTTGGCGAAGGCTGAGAATGCGCTGACCATTTCTTTGACCGAGACATCGCATGGGCCGAGACAGAGCGAGAGTACGGGATCGAGTTTTGATGTGATACCGAAATTTTTCATGGTCCGTACCACTGCTCCGGGAGATATTTCGTTGATTAACCGGGCAGAAATCCAGTTGTTGGAGTTGGTAAGCGCCCAGCGAAGATCGACCATTTCGCCTACGCGTGAACCGGAGTTGCGTGGAGCCCATTCTTTTCCGTTGACTTCAAATACCGGTTGTTCATTGAGGAATTCATCGCATGGGGTATATCCTTCTTCCATAGCGGTGGTGTAGAGGAAGGGTTTGGCGGTGGAACCGATCTGGCGGCGTCCGGTCGAAACCATGTCGTACTGGAAGAAGTTGAAGTCGGGACCGCCTACATAGGCTTTTACGTAGCCGTTGACAGGGTCCATCGACATGAATCCGGTGCGAAGGAATTGCTTGGTGTATAGCAGTGAGTCGCGGGGAGTCATGATTGTGTCTATAGCTCCTGCATAGGAGAATACTTTCATGTCGCGCGGTGTGTTGAAATCCCGGAGAATCTCATTATCGCTCATACCTGATTTTTTGAGTATGCGCCAACGCTCGGATTGCTTCATGGCATTATCAATCAGGTGCTTGACATTGTCTTCAGAAATCTCTGTGCGATTAGTGGAGTAGGGGGCATATTTAGTGCCTTTTTTCTCTTTGTCGAAAGCGGGCTGAAGGTAGCCGCCAAGATGTTCGGCCACAGCTTCTTCAGCGTATTGCTGCATACGCGAGTCGATGGTGGTGTATATTTTGAGACCATCATTGTAGATGTCGTATTTCGAGCCGTCGGGCTTTGGATTTTTTTCAATCCAGCCGTAGAGGGGATTTTGTTCCCAGGCAATAGAGTCGGTGACATAGGCTGATTGATCCCACGAGGGATAGTCGGAGCGTACGGGGCGTTTGGCTTTAAGCATACGGCGGAGTTCTTCGCGCAGATAGGGTGCGATTCCTTCCCGATGGTCGATGCGGTGGAAGTCGAGTGTGAGGGGGAGCTGCTTGAGGGAGTCGCATTCGGCACGAGATATCATATCGGCTTTATACATTTGCTCAAGCACTACGTTACGGCGGTCGCGAGTGCGCTCGGGATGACGGACGGGATTATATATGGCTGGGTTTTTGACCATGCCTACGAGCATGGCTGATTCTTCGATGTTGAGGTCTTCGGCGCTTTTGTTGAAGTAGACTTGTGCAGCCGATTTGATGCCGACAGCATTGTAGAGAAAATCAAATTGGTTGAGATACATTTTTATTATCTCGTCTTTAGTGTAGAAGCGCTCGAGTTTGACGGCTATCATCCATTCGGTAGGTTTCTGACAAATGCGCTCGAAGAGACCGTCGGATTCTGGAGAATACAGCTGTTTGGCCAATTGCTGAGTGATGGTGGAGCCACCGCCGGCATTACGGTTTTGCATCAATAAGGTTTTGAAGCCTACGCGCATGATGGCTCGGAGGTCGATGCCGGAGTGGTCGTTGAAACGAACATCTTCGGTGGCGATGAGCGCATCGATCATGTGCTGGGAGATTTCATCATAGTCGGCATATACACGGTTACCGGTGTTGCGGAAATATCGCCCCATCTCCTTGCCGTCGGCCGTATAGAGGACTGTGGCAAATTTGTCGGTGGGGTTACGCAGTTCTTCCACGGGTGGCATATAGCCAATGATACTGTTGGCGATTAGGATCAGTGTAAGGAAAAACAGCACTATAAAGCCGGCGAATCCGCACCACATCCGAAGCAATATTTTGCGTTGGCGGAGAGTATTAGTATTGTTGGTGTCTGTATTTTGCATTTTTTACGTATATGATGTGAAAAGCAGGGCAAGTTGTGAGCCAATGATTCACAATACTACAAAGGTAGTGATTTTTATAGTAAAAAATGCTTTTTTGCGGTTAAGTTGGCAACTTTTACACCTTATTAAAGTTTTTTGTGGCTCAAGAGCTATTTCCGTAGGGCTACGAGCGAGCGGACACGGTCGTTAAAGGGTTGGTCGGCGCGAATTGTGTCGATGTCGATGTGCATACGATACCGCCAGTAGTGGTTGGGGTCAGCAGGGTTGTTGATTTGTTCGGAGGCGGGGTCGGGGTTGCGCAAGCGGTCGCTGATGGAGAGCCAGTCCTGCAGGGGGATTATGGCGAGCATGGCCGGAGAGCGCATGATGGCGGTGAGAATTTGACAGCATATCTCAGTGTCGGCATCGGTGGGGGCATTTCCCTGACGGTGAAGTATTTCAGAATAAAAACGGTCTGTTAATTGCTGTGATTGACGCCACCAGAGTCGGAGGGGGGACATATCGTGAGTAGATGTGGTGCTGACGCTGAGCCAGGGATATTCCGACGGATTGCCGAATGTGTGACCAAACTGTTTGGGCATACGCTGTACTTCCAGAGAAAGCAGTCGCAAATCTTCCATAACGCCGGGGACACATCCCGGTATCATGCCGAGGTCTTCGGCACACGCAAGCATTGATGTGGCGTCGATGAGCGGTGGTAATTTTTTCATGGCCGATGAGCGCCAGAAGTCATTGTGTCGTTTATAGAAAAAATCCTCGTGCAGGTGTAGAAATGCTTTCTGCTGGTCGGGGCTTAAGGCTTCAAAAGCTTTGGTCTCATAGGCTGCAATGCGTGGGTGATAGAGGCCGGCAGTGGTCGGGTCGGGCAGGAACAGAAGGTTTTCGGAGAGTGAAAAAAGTATTTTTTTCAGTGGGTCTTGTTCGAGTGGCAATTTGTTGTCAATCATACGCTGAGAGGCGTATTCGGGGCGGAATTGCCATAAATCGGGATTGTCGGGGCGACGTTCAAAGAATATGTTTACCGCTTCGGGATATTCTTTAAGAGCTGAATGAAGAATCTCGGTGGTGAGATATGGCCGGGCATGGATTTCCGGGTCAAAAATGAAGCCGAATGTGTCGCGGAGCTCATCAGGGCTGAATGGCATTGCCGGATAGAAAGTGCCGGTAAGGCCACGTACGGAAGACGCGGACATCTGCCATATTCTGAAAAATCCAAGAAGATGGTCTATGCGGTAGGCATCGAAATAGTCAGCCATCTTGCGGAATCTGTTTTTCCACCAAGTATAGCCGTCGAGAGCCATCTGTTCCCAATTGTATGTCGGGAAACCCCAGTTTTGACCTGTAGTAGAGAAATCGTCGGGTGGTGCACCTGCTGATGAATCGAGATTGTAAAGTTCGGGTGTCAACCATGCTTCCACACTGTTGCGTGAAATACCTATCGGTAAGTCACCCTTAAGGTTGACACCTCGTGAATGTGCATGGTTACTTGCTTTACGCAGTTGCTTGTCAAGATGATATTGTGTAAAAAACGCGAAGTCACGCTGCCGCCGGTGACGCGCAAGAAATTTGGCTATAGACTCGGGTTTATATACGGCATATTCACCCCATTTGCTGAAATCGGCAGTTGAGTGGGTGTCGCGCAGAATGCAGTAGGCGGCATAAGGCTGAAGCCATGAAGCATTGTCATTGTAAAATCGTTTGAACTCGGCGGAGGTGAGGTCGGACGATCCTTGCTTGGAGAACAGATGGTGAAGAATTTCCATCTTAAGCTGCATTACGGATTCATAATCCACCATCGGCAAGGAGTTGAGCCTTGAGCGCTCGTCCTCAAATTTTTTGTGAAGTTTCGTATCACTAACCGATCCTATGTCATCGGGGTGGATATACATCGGGTGCAGGGCGAATGAGGAGATGGCATTATAGGGATATGAGTCGGATTTGGTGCCGGTCATACAGGTGTCGTTGATAGGGAGTATCTGTACGAAATTCTGTCCTGTTTCAGCAGCCCAGTCGATAATTTTCAGTAATGACCTGAAGTCGCCGCAGCCATAGTCGGCAGGGGTACGAAGTGAGAATACCGGTATGGCTACTCCAGCGCCACGCCAAAGCGGGAGTGAAGATGCCATATAAAGAGAAGCGACGTAGACTGAAGAGTTGCGCCCGCTGATGTGGAAGGAATGATTTTCACCCGGTTGCCATCGAATTAAAGAGTGGTTATCGGTGTCGAGTTCTACAAATTTCCACTCCAAGTAATCAGGTAGCTGCTCTAAAGGAAGTGAGATTCTCCATATAGGATAATTGGCGTCATTGAGCGGTAAAGCCTTATCCGGATTCCAATTTCCCAGCAGGTCGCAGTTGCCGGTGATGGCAAGCGTGCGACCGTGGGGAATCATTGTGGCCCGAAGCTCGATTGTGAAAGTTGACGGTGAAATAGTAACAATCTGTTCGGCCGAGTGACGCGCGGCAATAGATTGGGTGAAAGCCGATGAGTATAGCGGAGCATCGGCAGGTCGGTCGCGCCAGCGTTCGTGTATAGATAAAGAGTTGAGGTCGGGTGATAATTTCAGATGACGATCACCATGAAATTCGTGTCGTGCATAGCCGTCGGCATCAATGGCTTCAAAATGGTAGTCAAAGCTGTCGATGTGGTCAGGTAATGAAAGACTTACGGATTTATATCCGCCACCGGAGTCGAGAAGCCTGATGCTTTTTTCGGCTAATTGAGGGGAAATCAGGAGTAATTTTTCGCCCGTGGCTGTGATATAGTGCAGAGTGACTGAGACCTCCATGGAAGAGACTGATTAAATGAGCGAGAAGTTATCCGCAGCGCGATGTGCCGCAAGAGGTACATATCAGACAGCCTTCCTGATATACAAGTGTCTCATGACCGCAGTTGGGACAAGTCTGTCCGCTGGCTTTAGTGCCGTTGGGCAGATACTTTTTCAGAGCTCGTTCGACACCCATTTTCCAAGTGTTGATTGACTGGCTGTCGAGTTCGAGCCCACCTACCAATTTGAGTACCTGATCAATGGGCATTCCATAGCGTAGGACGCCGGAAATGAGTTTTGCGTAGTTCCAATATTCGGGATTGAACTTGTCGCTAAGACCTTCGATGGTGGTTTTGTAGCCTCGTTTGTTGATGAACTGGAAGTCGTAACGTTTGACACCTTTTTCATCAGTGGCTTTGATGATTTTGCCGCGAGTTACGGATTTTGGGCAGAAAATGCCATCTTCATCATCGGCAAGGCCGGTGAAAATTTCATAGGGTTTGCCATTTTTCAGACCTACGAAGGCAATCCATTTTTCTTTATTGTTCTGGAACCGTACAACATCGGCATCAAGTTCAATCGGGCGTTTGCCTACATGGATATGTTCGGCAGCGGGAGCGGCCGCAGGCTGTTTTTTATCTTCGATTGCTATCAATACCCCCGAGCGGCTACCGTCGCGATACACGGTGCACCCTTTACACCCTGAGCGCCAGGCTTCCACATAGAGATTGCCAACCATCTCCTCGCTGACGTCCGAGGGAAGGTTTATAGTCACGGAGATGGAGTGGTCAACCCATTTTTGAACACTGCCTTGCATACGCACTTTTTCCAGCCAGTCAACATCGTTGGCTGTGGCTTTATAATAAGGTGATTGAGCTACCAGAGCGTCGAGTTCAGCCTGGGTGTAATCATTTTTTACTTCATGACCGTGAGTCTTCATCCAGGTGATGAATTTGGGGTGGTATACTACATATTCTTCAAATGCGTCGCCAGATTCATCGACATAATCCACACGTACGTCAGTGTCGTTGGGGTTGACTTTGCGGCGACGTTTGTAGACGGGCATAAATACCGGTTCTATACCTGACGAAGTACGGGTCATAAGGCTTGTGGTGCCAGTCGGGGCTATGGTAAGACAAGCGATATTGCGGCGACCATGTTTCACCATATCCTCATATAAATCCGGATCAGCTTCTTTGATACGAAGCATATAGGGATTGTTTACTTCACGGGCTGCATCGAAAATTTCAAATGCGCCACGTTCTTTGGCCATGTTTACCGATGAACGGTAGGCGGCTAAGGCAAGCTGTTTGTGAACCTCGGTAGAGAATGCCGTGGCTTCGGCTGTGCCGTAGCGCAGACCTAATGCCGCAAGCATATCGCCTTCACCTGTGGTGCCAACACCTGTACGGCGTCCCTTGATGGTTTTGTTGCGAATCTTTTCCCACAGATGGAGTTCGGTGTGTTTCACTTCTTCGGATTCGGGGTCGGACGCAATCTTAGCTATAATCTGGTCAATTTTTTCCATTTCGAGGTCTATGATGTCGTCCATGATGCGTTGTGCCTTGCCTATGTGCAATTTGAACAAATCGAAGTCGAAATAAGCCTCGGGTGTAAAAGGATTTTTTACGTAGGAGTAAAGATTTATAGCAAGCAGGCGGCAGCTATCGTAGGGACAAAGCGGAATTTCACCGCACGGATTGGTGGAAATGGTCTGAAACCCGAGGTCGGCATAGCAGTCGGGAAGTGATTCGCGAATGATTGTGTCCCAGAATAATACTCCGGGTTCTGCCGATTTCCAGGCATTGTGTACTATTTTATTCCACAGTTTTGCGGCATCAATCTCTTTCACTATCGAGGGGTCGGGAGCATCTGTGGGATATGTCTGGCGATAGGGAGAGCCGGTGATTGCTGACTGCATGAATTCATCGTCGATACGCACCGAGACGTTGGCTCCGGTGATTTTACCTTCAGTGAGTTTGGCATCGATAAATGATTCGGAGTCAGGGTGCTTGATGCTAACTGAGAGCATGAGCGCTCCTCGACGTCCGTCCTGTGCTACCTCACGGGTGGAATTGGAATATCTTTCCATAAACGGAACGAGACCGGTAGATGTAAGGGCTGAATTTTTCACCGGTGTTCCTTTTGGACGGATATGCGATAAGTCGTGGCCTACACCTCCGCGACGTTTCATCAGTTGCACCTGCTCTTCATCAATACGTATAATACCGCCGTAGGAATCAGGTTTGCCTTCTATTCCTATTACGAAGCAGTTGCTCAGTGATGCCACCTGATAGTGGTTACCTATGCCTGTCATGGGGCTTCCTTGCGGCACTACATAGTTAAATTTGTCGAGGAGGGTGAAAATTTCGTCCTGCGACATAGGGTTGGGATAGTTTTTCTCTATGCGTGCCAGTTCTGATGCAATACGTGTGTGCATATCGGCAGGTGTAAGCTCGTAGATATTGCCGAATGAGTCTTTCAAGGCATATTTGCTTACCCATACGCGGGCAGCAAGTTCGTCGCCGTCAAAATATTTCAAAGAAGCATTGTAAGCGTCTTCGTAGGAATAGGTTTTTGATTCCACTGTAATGTAGTTTAATGAATGGTTGGATTAGAGATTGCAAATTTTATAAATTATTCTCACATTGCAAAATTAAATAACCGTATGTTATCTTCATTGATGATAAGTTTTCCATTGAAAAACAATAAGTGGCTGAATGATAGTGAAAAATGATTTTTAGGGGTGTTGATAAATTTCAAAAAATATTTTTTCACTGTTGGTTCGCAATTATATTTTTGATATTTTTGTAAAAAATCTCACGAATCAATAATTATCAAAAATGAATGATTTTTTCACAACGCGCCATACTGTCCGTCAATTTTCCGATAAGCCGGTAGATAATCGGTTGCTTCTTCAAATGATAGAGGCAGCATCGCATGCTCCCACCACCGGCAATATGCAATTATATAGTGTGGTGATAACCCGCACTCCGGAAGGGAAGGGAGCTCTTGCTCCGGCACATTTTAATCAGCCATGTGTAACGGGTTGTGACGTATTGCTTACTTTTTGCGCCGATTACAATAGATTTATCCGCTGGTGTGAGCAGCGTCAGGCTGAGCCCGGGTATGATAATTTTCAGTCGTTTATGACTGCGGTTATTGATACGGTGATTTTTGCCCAGCAGTTCTGTACACTTGCAGAGATGGAAGGGCTTGGAGTGTGTTATCTGGGTACGACTACTTACAATGCTCCTCAGATAGCAGAAGTTCTGGCGTTGCCATCTATGGTAGTCCCGGTGATAACTTTGGCTGTGGGTTATCCGGCTGCGGCCGGAAAGGTGAGTGACCGGTTGCCCGTAGAGGGTATAATACATCAGGAGCGTTATGGCGATTACACGTCAGCGGATATCGACAGTATATACGCGTTGAAGGAATCTCTTGAAGAAAGCGCGAAGTTTGTGGCTGAGAATGATAAGCAGACGCTGGCACAAGTGTTTACCGACGTGAGATATACCCGTCAGGCTTGTGAATATTTTTCAAAGGTTTACCATGATTTTATAGAAAAATCCGGCTATAAGTTTCCGAAGCAGACAGATTAGAGCAGGTTTTTCTCAATCTGGGTTACATCGGATTGGAGCTGCTTGTCGATAGGGAGGCGTTCCTCGATGGTGGTGCAGGCATAGAGTACTGTGGCGTGAGTACGCGAAAGACGGGTACCTATGGCTATCGATGACATTTTAGTGTGTTTTTTAGCCAGGTACATTACCATCTGGCGTGCATCGGATATCTCACGTTTGCGTGATTTGGTGAAAATCTGATCTACATCGATGTTGTAATGATGTGCTACTTGCTGTGTGATAGCTTCAAAGTCAATCTGATGAGGTGTGATTTTCACTGCATTGGCCAGTACTTTGCGGGCGAGTTCCAATGAAAATTCTTGCGGTATATCGTAGGACATACCTGAAGCATGGGCAACCATGGAGGTGACTATACCTTCGAGTTCACGTATACTGTTGGTGACATTGGAAGCTATGTAGTCAATTACTTCTTCGGGCAGGTTTACTCCGTTTTGCTCGGTTTTTTGCAGCAATACACGGCGACGCAGGTCGTAGTCGGGGCGTTCGAGTTCTACCACCACTCCCATGTTGAAGCGTGAAATCATGCGTGGCTCGATACCTTCCATTTTCGATGGCGGGCAATCACAAGCCAGGACGAGCTGTTTGTTGTTGAGAGTTAGATGATTGAATATATGGAAGAAAGTGCCGATGGTCTTGTCTTTGCCACGGAAATCCTGTATATCATCGATGATGAGCGTGTCGATGCTCTGATAGAAGTTGATGAAATCGTTGATTTTGCCTTTGAGCGCGGCAGAAGTATATTGGCTTTCAAACAGTCGGGCTGTGATATAAAGCACGCGACTATGTGGATTCTTTTCTTTGATGCGGATACCTATGGCATGGATAAGGTGGGTTTTACCTACGCCGGGTGCTCCGAATATGAACAGCGGATTGAATGTTTTGTTACGGGGGTCGTTGGCTACGGCTTCACTGATGGAACGTGCCACGCGGTTGCTGACGCTGTCGCAGTAGTTTTCAAAGGTGTAGACCGGATTGAGGTATGAATCGATATCCTGAACTTCCACCTGTGCGAAAGGATTGGAGGAGGCTCCGGGAGCAGGAGTGACGGCATCGCTCGGATTGCGGCTCGCAATAGTGACGCCTGTCGATGTCTCATCGGCTACCTGATTGAAATGATAGTACAGCTTAACATCTTTTCCATATACTTTATGGAGTGTGAGAGCCAAGAGACGGAAATAGCGTTCTTCGAGCTGCTCGTAGAAGAAAGGCGAGGGCACGAGGAGGGTAAGCTTGTTATTGTCGTAGCTTACACAACTGATTGGCTTGAACCAGGCGTTGAATTGTTCGGCCGGGAGATTGTCTTGAAAGATTTTCAGACATTGTTCCCAGAGTTGTAAGTGGGTTTCCGTCATTTGGGGGTCAAAAAAATGCTATACTATTTCAATACAAAATTGAGATTAAATTTTTTCAAAAACAAATGATAATTTATTTGTTTTTTTGGAATCGTCTACATTGAGCTGAATTTCAATAGCTTAACAAGGGGAAGCGAAAGATGAATGATTGTGCCGCAAATCTGTTTCGTAATTGCTTTATCATCAATACTATACGAGGCATGTAACGGATTCGTATCTTTTGAAAAAATCCTGTTAAGGGTGAAAGGAAAAGCTCATTTATAAAAGGTTTTGAGCAAAAGTGCGGAGGAGATGAAAAATAAATTTAATTTAGAATGTGTCTAAATAATAGCCACGTGGCTGTCACGAAATAAATCGGTGGTCAATCTGCCGGCATCAGAGGAGCTTGATGCTGATATAGCGTTTGGGATTTTTCTTGACATCGCGCAGCAGGGAGTCGAGACTTGCCGAAGCATTATTGAGATTGTCGTAGAGTCCGGTGTCGTGGAGCAGCAGTCCGAGAGTTGAGTTTGGCGAGTTGAGTTCCTTAAGCAGACGGTCGAGCGAAGCGGTGGCGTTGTAGACATTGTTGAGTGTGGAGTCTATGGGTGCATTCTTGAGCTGCGAGGTGAATGCGGTGAGGTCGGAGCTGGCAGCGGACAGGTTGCCGGATATGTCTTTTACGGATGTGATGATATCCGATGCGCCACCTGCAATAGCCGGCATACGATTCATTACGGCCGAGAGCTGGGCGCTGCTTTTTTCGAGGTTGCCCATGGTGGCGTCAAGGCGAGTGATTGCCGAGGTGAGAGCGGGATTGCCCACCACATTGTTGAGTGCTGTGAGCAGAGAGTCAATTTTGGGGAGGAGGTCATCGGTTACGTTGCCCATGAGTCCGGGTTTGTTTTCACCGATAAGGGCATCGCCCGGTTTGTGGAACTCATTGCTGTGTCCCATAATCAGTTCGATAGTAGAGGTACCAAGCATATCGGTAGCTATCAATGCTTTGGTGTCGATGGGAAGGCGAAGCTCTTTGTTAAGGTCGATTTCTACTTTGATATGGCCGGGGTTATCGTATTCATAGGCTATTTCTCTAACTAAACCTACCTTGAATCCGTTGACGGTCACCGGTGCTGACTGCGAAAGGCCGGCAACGTCGGTATAAGTGGCTGTGTAGTAGTTCGTACCCTTAAAAATATTGATGCCTTTGAGATAGTCGATGCCAAAGATGATTATCGCTATGGCTATGATTACTGAAATTCCGATAATGAATTCTTTCTTGAGTTTCATGTTTATAATGTATTGATGATTGTTATTTTATACGTTTTCCGTCTTTGAAATGGATAACAAATGCGTCGGGAAACAAGCGGCGTATGCGTCGCAACTCGGCAGATGCTTCGGCTTTAGTGGCGAAACTTCCGTAGGTATATTTCAGGACGTTTTTATCTGTATAGAAGTCTACCGGCTTGAGCCCTTTCAGACGGTTGTCGTCGGGTGAGAGCTTTCGGGGCGAGGTGAGAAACTGTATGCGGTAATCTTCACGAGATGTCTGTGGAGATTGCTGTTGTTGTGGAGTGGTATTGATTTCGTTAGCGGGTTGTTCGGTCTGTGGCTCGGTTATCTCTTGGGCTTCTGTAAGTGGAGGGGTGTCATCACCTTCAGTAGTCTGAGCATCTTTGTAGGCTATCACTCCGTTGGCTATCGCTTTGGCTATTTTTGACTGGCCTTCGTCGGAGGAGAGAAATTTTTCAACAGTGGGATTGCATAGAAAGTCGACTTCAATGAGCACTGATGGACGCGTAAGATGCCTTAAAACCAGGAATCCTGCTTTTTTTGTGCCTAAATTGTGGCGTCTGGCTGTAGTTACCAGTTGCTTTTGCAAGAGATTGGCTGCAAGCACGGAGTGGTGGATATTTGCTGTCTGGTTCAGCTCGGATAGAATGGCAAATTCGTCGTCGTCGAATTGCTGTTCTTCAGGAGCATATAGTTTGTCAAGCTCGATTACGGAGTTTTCTTGTTTTACGATGGCGAGATTTTCATCGCTGCGTTCTTTCGACATGGTGTAGACCGAGGTGCCGCAATAGGAGTTGCGCCTGGGGTTGGATTTGTCGAGCGAGTTGCAGTGGATAGAGACAAAGAGGTCGCACATTGATTTATTGCCTTTGTTGGCTCTGCCGGTGAGGGTCACGTAGCAATCTGTGGTGCGTGTGGCTTCCACTTTTATGTTTTTATGAGATGAGAGGAGTTTTTTGACTTTATTGCTTATGCTTAAGCATATATCTTTTTCTTTGGCATGGCGGCCTATGGAGCCGGGGTCGTGGCCGCCATGCCCAGGGTCGAGTACTATCAGAAATTCTCTGGCCGACAGTCGCTGGGCGGTTGTACCGGTAATAATTACGGCCGCCAGAAGGAAAATTATGCGTAGATTCGACCTTAAGAAGTTCATGATTGTTAATAGTAGATAAGATTTTGGTACAAAGGTAGACAATTTATGAGAGAAAATGGAATTAAAGAGTGCCTTAGTGCTATTTTTAGACAATCTTTGTTTACTTTTGGGCAAATAAATTTGATATGATGAAACGATTTTATTCGATAGTATTTATGTGTGGGGCTCTTTGCGGCTTGGTATGCGGGTGTAATTCATCGGAAGAAAAAGTGAGTGGCGAGCCGGTGACGATAATGCGTTTTGACCGAGAGGCTTATAGATATAATGCACTTGAGGGGGGCGACAGAATCCGGATTGACAGTGTGTTTTCACCGATAGTGGGATTGATGAGCAGTGTTTATGGGGTGGATTCAGCCGGTTTTATTTCAGCTTACGGTGCCTCGCGAGCTGTGGAAATATTTTCGCCTGATGTGGAGCGCAGGTTTGTGGCTGAAGATTCAGTGTCGGTTGAGCTTGGCCGGGCGAGGGCGCGGTATGCATTGATGTTTCCTGCGGATACTTTTCCTACTCGGTTTTATGGTGTGATAAACCCGTTCAACCAAGGTATAATTTTGTCGGATTCATTGGTGGCTATTGGGTTAAATCATTATTTGGGCGTGGATTACGAAGGCTATGCGCAGTTTGAGGATTATCGGCGCAAGCAGAAGGTTGTGACTCGTCTGGTGCCTGATGTGGTAGAGGCAATAGTGGCGGTGCATCATCCTTATCAGGGCACGGGTGAAAGTACCGTATTGTCGCGATTGCTTTATGAGGGAGCTTTGGTCGATGCTGTGATGCAGCTTTGCGATATTTCGCCTGAAGATGCGTTGGGGTATAATGAAGAGGAGTATAGGTGGGCTCAGGTTAATGAAGCTAAAGTATGGCAAGCGTTGGCGGCCAATAGGTTGCTGTATTCGACAAATCCTAATGATGCCGACCGGCTCGTAGATCCGCTACCTGCAGCTACCATAGTCAATCAGAATGCTCCGGGTCGCATAGGCCGCTATGTGGGTTGGCGTATAATCCAGAGCTATAAGCGTAACAATCCTGTGATGTCTGCGGCTAAGATGTTTTTGCCGGATTTTTATAATACCACAAACACTCTTGTTGATTCGAAATACTCTCCGCAATGAGGTGAAATCACGATAGTGGCTGAGCTTCATTAATTAAATTTAACTATCGGGCTAATCTCGCTTGGTCAGCGGGGTAGAGGGTGTGGCCGTTGTCGGCTGACGGGTTGTGAATGGCTCAAATCTCAGTGATGTGGCAAACTTTTAGTACCTTTGTGGCGTTTTTAGTAATAGAAGTCCTGTCCGGAGGGATAGGTGCTGCCGGGTTTCGGTCGTTTTTTTTGAAACAAATGTTGTTCAATAAAAAGAAATCGGATCTGACAGTTATTATTAATTGAAAAGATAAGTGAGAAATGAAGAAAACAATGATTATCATTGCGTTCTTCGCCGTTCTTCTGGTCATGGCGGCAGCCGGTTCTTCACATGAGTATGAGTCCCGCGAGGGGGTGAAAGCTCCACAGTTTGAAGTCTTGGATGCCAATGGTGATGTAGTGGCATTGCCTATGATGCACGGTAAGTATGTGTTGATTAATTTTTGGGCATCGACAGATGCTGATTCAAGAATCAATGCAAATCTTTATGACAGGTTTATAAAGAATAATGCCGCAGAAGACAGATTGAGTCTCGTGTCGGTCAATATGGACCAAAGTGAAAGCCTCTTTCGTGAGATAGTGCGCCGAGACCAATTAGACGCGGAGTCGCAAATTCATGTATTGGGAAGCGCAGCATCAACCTTGATGCAGAGCTTCGGACAAAGAGATGAAATCTGCCGTTCCTATCTTATTGACCCGGAAGGTGTGATAGTGGCAGTGAATCCGGATGTAGATGTTCTTGTGTCCCGACTGAGCATCTAAACAATGATTAAAGATTAGAACGTATGAAAAAAGACCGTGAGTGAGTTCATTCGCGGTCTTTTTATTTGGTCGGGCATGAATATTTATCCGCAATGAAAATAGGTGGTGACAAGCTGATGCATCAGTGCGGAATCGTTTTGAGCCTGAGTTATCAGGGTGCGGTCGTCGAATTTTTTAAGCCGCAGGATAATGCTGTCAAGCAGTGAAGGGCTGAATACACCGTCCTCTTCATAAATGTGGCGCATCGATTGTAAAGATTCAGCACTTTCCTGACATGACGCGGGCAGATGCTCCAGCCGCCCGAGTAAAGCGGCATTTTCATCGGCATGGATATTGACATTGACATAGGTTTCGGCGGCGCATTTGAGAGCATCGGGCATCTCCCAGCCGTAGCGGCAGGCTACGGCGAGTGCCGCGAGGAGCAGATAAATGTCGGCGGAGCCATCGGCAGAGCGTATTTCTACGGTCTGTTTCATAGCGGGTGTAGCGGCCATAGCTTTGGACCCAGGATTGATAATCGCACACATATCGGCAGTAGCAGTCCACCCGAGAGGCACACGTATGAGTACCGATCGGTTGCGGTCGCCCCAGCATACGCTTGTGGGAGCTTCCTGATGGGGTACAAGACGGAAATATGATGTTGGGTTGGTGTTGCCGAAAGCTGTAATCGATGGGGCTAACCGAATCATTCCGGCAATAGCCCGGAGCGCATCATCGGATAGGGAGCGGGTGGCGGGGTTTATCATCACGTTTTTGCCCTCTTTGTCAGTGAGGCGGATATGTATATGCATACCGGAACCCGCTTTGCCTACAGTAATCTTTGGAGCGAAGGTGACGTTAAAACCAGTCTTGCGTGCAAGAGTACGGATAATCCATTTGGCTAAAGCAATCTGGTCGGCTGCATTTTGGGCGGGTACAGGGAGAAATTCTATCTCATTTTGCTCGTAGATGTGGCCATCGAGAGTGAAATTGCCCACTTCGGAATGACCGTATTTGATGGAGCCTCCGGCCGATGCAATGAGATTCATGCATTGGGTGCGAAATTCATTGAATTTGGCGTAAGGGCTCGATTCGTGATATCCATGTTGGTCTGTAGCCGGAAATGTGCCGTCGTCTGGTGCTATGACGTAAAATTCGAGTTCGCCCATCGCTTCAAATGTCAGGCCGGTCTTGGCAGTGAAGTCGGCACATGCTTTTGCTAATGTGTATTCGGGAGAGTTCTCTACTGGACGGCCTTCTTTGTCGAGAAAAGAGCAGAGCATGGTCACGGTGGGGATTTCGGCAAACGGGTCGCGGAAAGCCGTACGGAAGCGTGGGAGCACGTAGAGGTCGCTATTTCCGGCTTCGATATGGGAGAAAAGGCTCGAGCCGTCTACACGTTCTCCGAAGCTGAGTATTGTGTCGAGATACCGGAGGTCGTTGATAATGAAGTTGAGTGTTTTCAGCCGTCCGTCTTCGGCGGGATACATGAAATTAATCATGGCTATATCCTCGGATATGACGTAGCTGATTATGTCGTCTTTGGTAAATTTATCGGCCGTTTTGCCTAATATTTTTACCAAATGGTTTTTGTTGAGTGTTATCATCGGGTCGATGTCCATATGTGCGCGGGAAGTATTAATTATCAAAAGATAGTGAGCTGATTATTTCTTTGGCGCGCTCTAAGTCGCGGTTCTTGACCATAAGGCGAATACCGCCTATGGAGTTGAAGCCGATAGGATAGAGTCGTGAAAAGATTTCATTTTCGAGTATGGACGCAATTCCTTCTTCTTCCAAGGTGGCCTGCGCTATGTGGGCATCAATGTCGGAAGAGAATGTGCGGCAGAGCACTATTTCATTGTCGTTGCGATTGTAAGTTAGCATAGTTGGTGAGGGGATAGATAAAAAGGGACTACTCGCGGAGTCCCTTTTTATGAGTTTTCAATAGGTACAATTTCTAAGGTAAAAAAGATTGTGTTAGCTTTCGGACACAAAGGTATCTCTAAAAAGGGAGCACGTGCAAACATTTTTCTATGTTGTTCAGCAGTGTTTTTTATCCGCGAAGCAGGTGGAAATAGAATAAGATTTTGAACGTTAAACTTTTACGAATAAATTGAATCTTTCGATTGTTTATTAATATAAGTTAAAATGATTCTTATTCAGGAATTTTTTCAATAATCAAATCATTTCCGTTCCACACACCGAAGGTCATCAAATGGAATCCGTCGCCGAGTACAATCAGTCGTGAATCTCCGGCAATGTGACAGTCGGCCACCATATGGCGATGTCCGGTGATAAAGTAATCGACATGACCGTAGCGTGCCATATAGTCTTTGGCGAAATTTATCAGCGGGTCATTGGACGGTATATCCTGATTCACACTTTTATTGCCGTGTGTACGTGAGTGGGACGACCAGGCATGAGCCATGCCTACAGTCCACCGCGGGTGTATGGCCGAGTATAACCATTGGGCAATACGGTTACGGAATATGCATCGCATAAACCGGTAGCCCGGGCGGGGTTCGCCTATGCCGTCGCCATGCTCGAGTACAAATACTCTGCCGTCTGCCTCCATACGGTAAAGTCCGTCGACAACTTTTATGCCTAATTCTTCAGGCAGATAGTCGAATATCCAGATGTCGTGATTGCCTTTGAGCCACACTATTTCCACACCGCTGTCGCTTAGCTCGGCCAATGCTCCGAAGAATCGTGTGTAACCACGTGGCACCACAGTCTTATATTCATACCAGTAATCCAGGATATCACCCATAAGATATAGAGCCTTGGCCGACGGGGCAATTGAGCGTAACCATTTGGCCAGACGGCGTTGGTGGGCGTGAGTGTCGGGAATATACGATGCTCCTATGTGAGTATCGGCAAGAAAGTAAATGTATTTCCGGGTGTCGTGGCTCACAAGCAGGCGGGTTAAAGAAAACCTAATTCAAGTTTAGCTTCTTCGCTCATCATGTCTTTGTTCCACTCGGGTTCAAACACTATACTGATGTCGACTGATTTTATCCCTTCGATGCTTTCGAGCTTGATGCGTGCATCTTCCACAAGGAAATCGGCTGCAGGGCAATTGGGGGCGGTAAGGGTCATATCGATATGCAGGTTGGCATCATCATCAATGTCAATGCTGTATATCAGCCCCAGGCTATATATGTCGACCGGTATTTCCGGGTCGTAGACCGTACGGAGCATCGCTATGATTTTTTCTTCGAGGGAAAGACGTTGTTCGGGAGTTATCATGATGCAAAGATAGTGTTTTTATTCATTAGTTATTTCTTTTTTTCGGTTATCGGCTGAAGCGAAATATCGTTTGGTTTCGTATCTGACACTTCGGTGCAGCCATAAAAGTGTTATCATGGTGGGTATTGCCATCAGCGCGTAAAAGAGGTCGCACATACCTACGGCGGTCTCCACAGGGGCAATGGCAAAGATGATGAGTGTGGCTATGAAAAACCATATATAATAGCGGGCTCTTTTTTTGCCAAAGATATATATGGCACAGCGGTGTCCGTAAAACGAGTAGCTGAACATTGATGACAGGGCGAAACAAGTGACGATGGCCATCAGCATGATTTCGCCACCCGGTATTGCGTTGCCGAATGCGTTGACGGCTATTTCAAGACCTTTTATTCCATCGGTGGAAATGTCGCCACAGAGCAGGAGGGCAATGGCAGTGAGCGTACAAACGAATCCGGAGTCAATGGCCGGTCCGAGCATGGCTACAAGTCCTTCGCGCACCGGTTCACGATTGGCTGATGTGCCGTGCATTATCGACGCGGTACCGATACCGGCATCGTTGACCAAAGCAGCACGCCGCGCACCTATTATGGCTATTCCGGCTAAGGCTCCCCAGCCGGCTTTGAGTGAGAATGCTTCGGTGAATATCTGTCGGAATACTCCAGGTACGTCACCGAGATGTGTGATGATGATGTAGAGTACCAATAGGAAGTAGGCTCCAACCATAAAAGGTACGAGCACAGTGGCTACCCGGGCTATGCGCTTGATTCCACCAATTATTACCGCTGATACAATAAGGGCTATTATTATACCCACAATGAGTTTGGCCATCAACGGGTGGTTTATTTCCGTGAAGTTGCCTATAGTGGACAGAGTGGCTTCGGTCAACTGATTGGCATTCATAATACACAGTGTGCCGAACATACCCGCTACGGCAAACATCCCTGCCATAGGGAGCATGTAGGGTGGCAATCCGTGCCGGATAATATACATTGGCCCTCCGTAGGGATTCCCTTCGGAATCTGTCTCGCGGTGTTTAATAGCCAGTACGCCTTCATGATATTTAGTACTCATACCAACCAAGGCGCTGACCCACATCCAAAATATAGCTCCCGGGCCACCCATGACCAGTGCTATTGCCACACCGGCAATATTGCCCATGCCAACTGTAGCGGCCACTACCGATGCCAAGGCTTGCGCGCTGCTGATTTCACCCTTGCCTGCGCTCTGCCTCAGGCGCAAGGCCTTGACAGCAGCCGGCAGCCGGCGGACAGATACAAAACCTGAGGCGAAAAACAGGAACAGTCCACCTCCAATAAGCAACAAAAACAGCGGAATGCCACACACTGCATCGGCCACAGATGTAATATAATCGGATATGGATACGAATATCATAGGCTATAATATCGGGCTCAGCAGCCGTACCAGTGATTCTTTAGCTTTCTGAGTTATGGGACGTTTTCGCCACGTGGAGGCATAGAGTCTGGTGCTGTGGTTCAGGTCATCGAAAAATTTATGCTTTAGTTCGGCATTGGCTTTATGTGAATATATCATCATGGTGCTTTCAAAGTTGTGCTCGAAACTGCGGAAATCGATGTTGGCCGATCCGATAGAGCAGAAATCGTTGTCAATAATCATGGTTTTGCTGTGAAGCATACCTTCATCGTAAAGATAAATTTTTATGCTTGAGCGGAGACATTCATAAATATAACTATAGGAGGCATAGGTGAGAATGAACGAGTCGCTTCTGCGCGGTATCATGATTCGTACGTCAACGCGTGCCAAGGCTGCTGCCTGAAGAGCACGAAGCATACTTTCAGGGGGTAAGAAGTAGGGTGTCTGGATATAGACACAGTGGCGTGCGTTGCCTATGGCTTTGAGCATCAGCATGGCTATATTGCTCCATTCGCTTGTGGGACCGCTTGTGATAAGCTGCATTCCGGCATCGGTCTTGGTTTCAGAAGGTTGAAAATCTATCTTGTCGGTAATCAGCGGGAATCCCATAAATGACCAGTCGACGGCAAATGAGTAGTGAAGCGATGATACGGCCGGTCCGGTAACACGCAGGTGAGTGTCGCGCCACGATTGGAATTTTTTACCTCCGTCGATATAGCGGTCGGCTATATTCATGCCTCCCACGTAGCCTATTTTGCCGTCAATCACACAAATTTTACGATGGTTGCGCCAGTTTATACGGGTAGCGAAGAGAGGGAATACAACTTTGAAAAACGGGTGTATCTCAATTCCCGCATCTGACATACGTTTTATGAAATTTTTTTTTAGACTCAGAGAGCCGATATGGTCGTATATGATGCGAACTTTCACTCCATCACGAGCCCGCGCCATAAGAGCATCGGCTATTTGTGAACCGAGAGTGTCATTTTCTATTATATAATATTGCAGGTGAATAAAGTTTTTAGCATTGCGGATATCTTCAAGCAGGGCTTGAAATTTGTCGGCGGCATTGTGGTAGATTGTCAAGTCATTGCCGGTGAAAAAAGGTGCTTTTAGCATTGAGCGACCTAATTCTATCTGTTGACGGTGATGAGACGGATAGCTGTCGGGAATCACTAACGATTCGCTCACAGAATTACTTTCGCGCAGCAGTTTTCGTTTCTTGCGCCGGGAAATCATGCGTGTGTTTTTGATGCTGCGTCCGAAAAAGAGGTATAATATGATACCGCCGATGGGAAACATAAGCAACACTGTGACCCATGCCAATGATTTCACCGGGTTACGATTTTCTGACAGTACCACGCTAATGATACCGATAATAGATATGAAGTTTATGGCGGTCAGTGACCAGTAGAGCCAGTTCATTGATTCGAGAGATGATGATGCATAGCTGCGGCAGCCCGGCGGCCGTCGCCCATGGCGAGAATCACTGTGGCTCCACCGCGCACGATATCACCGCCTGCATATATTAGCGGTATAGATGACTGCATGGTGGATTCATTGACTTCTATGCACCCTTTACGTGATACATTGAGTCCGTTGATAGCTGAAGGTATAAGTGGATTTGGCGATACGCCTACTGACACCACTACCATATCAACCGGTATGTCCCTGAACTCGCCTTCAACAGCTACGGGTGCCCGGCGACCGGAGCTGTCGGGTTCACCAAGCTGCATCACTTGCAGACGCATAGAGGTGATGTGGCCTTTTTCATCACCATGATATTCGATTGGATTGTGCAAGGTGAGAAATTCCACACCTTCTTCGCGTGCATGTTTCACTTCTTCGGCACGCGCCGGCATTTCATCAAGTGAGCGACGATAGACTATCATGGCCCGCTCGGCACCCATACGGCGTGCTGTACGTACGGCGTCCATAGCTGTGTTGCCTCCGCCTATTACCGCTACATTTTTACTTTTCCATACTGGTGTGTCGGCATTTGCCGAGCCTGCGCCCATTAGGTTGATGCGGGTCAGATATTCGTTGCAAGACAGCACTCCAATGAGATTTTCGCCCGGAATACCCATGAAGCGGGGAAGTCCGGCACCAGAAGCGACAAACAGACCCCGGAAGCCGGAGGATATCAAATCATCGTAGGAAATGGTTTTGCCCACTATGCAGTCTTTTACAAAATTTACGCCAAGTTCTTTGAGCGCGTCTATCTCGCGGTCGACGATGCTGTTGGGAAGTCGGAATTGAGGGATACCGTATTTGAGTACACCACCTATTTCGTGAAGAGCTTCGAATACGGTCACTTCGTAGCCGAGTTTTGCCATGTCACCGGCAAAGGTGAGTCCGGCAGGGCCACTACCGGCCACAGCGATTTTACCACGTGTCTCTGCAGGGGTAGTTGTGCCGGAATCCGAGCCATGGTCAGCAACGAAACGCTCGAGGTATCCTATGGCTACAGCCGGACGTTTCATCTTGTTGTAGATGCAGTGACTTTCGCATTGTTTTTCCTGAGGACATACGCGACCGCAGACTGCAGGTAATGAGCTGGTGCGGCGTATCACTTTCAGGGCTTCGTCAATTTCTCCGCGCTCCACATTTTTTATGAAACCGGGGATATCAATATTTACCGGACACCCTGTCACACATTGTGGGTCAGGGCAATCGAGGCAGCGCTGGGACTCGGTGAATGCCTGCTGGGCATTCAAGCCACGATTTACCTCCTCGTTGGAGTGAATGCGTTCATCGGCAGGAAGTTCGGGCATGACGGCACGCGGTATAGCAGTGCGTTGACGGGGTGTGAGCGTGGCGCGGAGATTTTCGCGCCATTCACATTGACGATTATTGTTTATATCGTTTTCTGACATTGGTTTTCAGATGGTTGTGATTGAGAGGATAATGAGGTTAATTGTAAGAACGCAGCCGCATGAGCATTTCATCAAAGTCTACTTTGTGAGCATCGAATTCAGGCCCGTCGATGCATACAAAGCGTGTCTTACCGTCGACAGTGATTCGACAGGCACCGCACATACCTGTGCCATCGACCATAATGGTATTGAGTGAGCAAACAGTGGGTATATCATAACGTTGTGTAAGAGCAGCAACGAATTTCATCATTATAGCCGGCCCTATGGTTACGACTAAATCTACTTTTTCGCGCTGAATCACATCTTCTACACCTTGTGTGACAAGGCCTTTATTACCCAAAGAGCCGTCATCAGTCATGATGATGACTTCATCGCTATAGCGTGCAATCTGTTCACGCAGAATTATCAACTCGGCAGAGCGCGCGGCCAGCACCGATATCACACGATTTCCAGCTTCCTTCATAGCCTTGACTATAGGTAGGAGAGGTGCAACACCTACGCCACCACCGCAGCACACCACAGTGCCATAACGCCGGATATGTGTAGCTTTTCCAAGCGGGCCGACTACATCGGTCAGTTCATCACCGGGATTAAGGGCACAGATTTTTTCGGTGGAGACTCCCACATTTTGTACAACCAAGGTGATGGTGCCTCTATCTTTATCGGCTTCGGCTATAGTGAGCGGTATGCGCTCGCCAAGTTCGCCCACACGAACCATGACGAAATGTCCTGCCTGACGCGATTTGGCAATAAGTGGAGCTTCCACCACCAGTTTTACCACTTTAGGTGAGAAATACTCCTTTTCTAATATTTTATTCATGACTATATGATAAGCTGATTTATTTCCACAAATATAGTGAAAAAAATCTAATCATGTTTCTCTATTTTAATGTTATTGGCCAAAATAGCGTTATGAAAAAAAATATTGATGGAGAAAACCTATATGAAAGGGCGCATATTGGACGGAAATCGTTATCTTTGTGGTTAGAATAAATATTAAATTCAATTTTTGAAATGAAAACTTTTGTCACATTAGCAGTTATTGTCGCCGGTTTTGCGCCGGTGGCCAATGCTGAAACCGAAGGCGCGAAGAAAGATACTACGGGCTTCGTGTTTACAGATGTAAAGTTAGTGAAAACTACTCCGGTCAAGGATCAGAACAAGTCAGGAACCTGCTGGTGTTTTTCCGGATTGTCGTTTTTTGAAGATGAGATTCTGCGCAAGACAGGCAAGGAAATGGATCTGTCGGAGATGTATGTGGTGCGCCACTGCTATGATGATAAAGCAGATAAATATGTGCGTATGTATGGTGCGCTCAATTTTGCTCAGGGCGGTAGCGGTCTTGATGTCCCCTATGTGTGGGAAAACTATGGTATCGTGCCCGAGGAGGTGTATCGCGGTTTGAATTATGGCGAGGATAAGCATGCTCATTCGGAGATGGCTGACTTGCTTACAGGATATGTGAAAACAGTAGTCCGTAAGCCTAATAAACGTATCTCTACAGCCTGGAGAAAGGGATTTAACGGTGTGCTTGATGCGTATCTTGGAGAAGAACCGGCTACGTTTACTTATGAAGGCAAAGAGTATACGCCTAAATCGTTTGCTGCATCGCTTCCTATAAACTTAGATGATTATATAGCTGTAACTTCGTGGACACATCACCCTTTCTATAAGCCTTTTGCACTTGAAGTTTCAGATAATTGGCTCGGTGGCCAATATTATAATGTGCCTATGGAGGAGATGCTTGAGATAGTCAACAACGCTATTGATAACGGTTACTCTGTCAATTGGGCTGCCGACGTGAGTGAAGGTGGTTTCAAATGGAAAGAGGGTTATGCCAATATGCCCAAGGGAAAGAATGAGGCCGATATGGACGGTACGGAATTATCGCGTTGGGTGAAACTTTCTGACCGAGACCGTGAAAAAGAGAAATATAAATCCAATGGTCCTGTAGAAGAGGAAGAAGTGACCCAGCAGATGCGTCAGGATATGTTTGACCGTCAAGAGACTACAGATGATCATGGAATGGTTATTGTCGGTAAGGCTGTGGATCAGAACGGTACTCCGTATTTTAAGGTTAAAAACTCGTGGGATACCAATCAGGTATATGACGGATATTTTTATGTGTCTGTGCCTTATTTCCTTGCAAAGACTATCGATATATATGTCAACAAGGAAGCTGTGCCTAAGGGTATAATGAAAAAACTTGACTTGAAAAAGTGATAGATGACATTAAGAAAGAAGCCAAAGGCTACTAAAACGAATAAAAAGAATAGTGGCGGAATCACAGGTTGGTTCCGCCGCTATCGTTGGTATTTCATAGGTGGTTTCAGCGTGATACTGCTTTTGGGCGGTGTTGCTGTAGTGTATGCGCTTAAGCCTTATACCGGAGATGCCTCATGGGTGTATATTCCTCGCGATGCATCTTCCGAAACGGTGCGCGACAGTCTGTGTAATTCGCTTGGCGACGGGGTTGGCGACAGAGTGTACAATCTGTGGCGGTTACAGGGCGGTAATCCCGCACGGAGTCACGGTGCATATCGTATAGCCACGGGCGAGTGGGCCATAAATATTGCCCGAAATATAAAACGAGGTTTGCAGACTCCGGTCAAAGTCAGTTGGAATAATGTCCGCACCATGGAGCAGTTTGCCCGGAAAGTCACTAAGACAATAGAGTGTACACCGGAAGAGTTTCTGGCTGCTTGTGATAGTGTGTTGCCACATCTCGGGTATACGCCAGAAGAGTTTTCAGCGGCATTTATTCCTGACAGTTACGAGATGTATTGGTCGCTTTCGCCGGAAAATGTAGTGAAAAAACTTAATGTCTACCGCAATAAGTTCTGGACGGAAGAGCGTACGGCCAGAGCATCGGAGCTTGGATTGACCACTATCGATGTGGCAACGCTTGCTTCAATAGTGGAAGAGGAATCGGCTAAAAACGATGAGCTGCCGAAGATAGCCCGCCTGTATATCAATCGTCTTGACCGGAAGATGGCTCTGCAGGCTGATCCTACAGTGAAATATGCTGTGGGCGATTTTTCATTGCGCCGTATTCTCAATGAGCATCTGGCAATGGAGTCGGCATACAATACCTATAAACATATCGGCTTGCCTCCGGGACCAATTCGTATGGCTTCGCGCAATGGTCTTGAAGCTGTACTCGCAGCGCCTGACCATGATTATCTCTATATGTGTGCTAAGGAAGATTTTTCAGGCTATCATAATTTCAGCCGCGATTATTCTACCCATATGAATAATGCCCGACGTTATTGGCAGGCATTGAATGCGCGTAACATTCATTGATCGGATTGTGTGGGCTGTTTACGCCATTTGGGTGTGTTGAGCACGTCGGTGTCGCCAATCACATAATGATTGTAGTAGGATAGAATCAATGTGGTAAGCGGCAGAGCGATAATCAGTCCGATAAACCCAAGGAGGGTACCCCAGATAGAGAGTGAAAGCAGTATGATGGCCGGGTTGAGTCCCATGGCTTTACCCATGATTTTCGGAGTGAGAAACATATCTTGAATCACCTGACAGATGCAGTAAACGGCTATGGTCTGCAGGAATATCACCCAGAAGTTGACATCAGATCCTGCTGAGTAGACCAGACAGAGGAATACTGCCGGGATGAGCGAAATCAGCTGGAGATAAGGTACCATGTTCAGTATGCCTATAAATAGCCCGAACACTATGGCCATAGGCAATCCTATTATGGAAAAGCCTATAGCGAAAAGAATGCCGACGATAAACGATACGAGTGCCTGCCCGCGGAAATAGTGGTTCATGCTCATTTTGATGTCACGACCGATCTGATATGTGATTGGACGGTAGCTCGGTGGTACGAGCAGGCTGAATCCGCGATTCAGACGGGTGTAGTCGAGCATGATGAAAACAACGTATATCAAAACGAAAAACCAGCTGACGACGCCCATGATGAAGCTCACACTGTCAACAATCAGCTCCCACGAAGAGCGGAGAAGTGATTCTACGGTGGACATGGCATCACTGGCAGCAATGGTTTTTACGATATTGTCTATGTCGATGATGCGTCGCAGAAATTCATCTATGAGCGCGGGAATATGACTGATTTCTGGTTTTGATACGGCATATTGCTGGAGAATGATGCCCATGGAGTGAATTTCTCCGGCTATCATCGGTATCAGAAAATAGCAGACGACACCTAAGAAGAATGTTGCTTCAAAAAGGGTGACAAATACGGCTATTATGCGCCCTCGTAAATGGAGCAGGCGACGATTGTACTGAACAAAAGGTTCAAACATATAAGCGATTACGCAGGCTACGGCGAATGGCAGCAATACACCTTTGAGTGTGTGGATAAGCCATACTGCAAAGATGATGATGGCGAGAGCCATGATCATACGCACTACGCGGTCGAAAGTATAAGGTTGCTTTGAAAACATCGCTTAGGGTAGTTAATAGTTGATTCGGACCACGAATTTAGCACATAAATCGTAGAGAATGCAAAAAAAGTTATGTAATTTTGTCGCCAAATCAATAAATATCACATTTTAATTCATTTTACTCATGACAAGTTTGACTAATCGCCCGCTGAATGAGCAGGCGTGGGCAAGATGGACAGCCTTGGGACTATTGGCGTTCGCCATGTTCTGTTCCTACATATTCATGGATGTGCTGTCGCCAATTAAAGATTTGCTTCAGTCGACGAAAGGTTGGGATTCGACCGCTTTCGGCACCATGCAGGGCTCTGAGACATTTCTAAATGTATTTATTTTCTTTTTGATATTTGCGGGTATTATTCTTGACAAGATGGGCGTGAGATTCACAGCGCTATTGTCGGGTTCGGTGATGCTTGTGGGGGCTATAATCAACTGGTATGCGCTGACTCCGATGTTTGATGGAAGTACGCTGCAGGTATGGTTTACAGAGCATCTTAATTATATACCTGTGTTTGATGAATTAGGTATTTCGCCTTTCTATGAAGGAATGCCTGCTTCGGCAAAACTTTCGGCTGTGGGCTTTATGATATTTGGCTGCGGCGTGGAAATGGCAGGTATTACTGTGAGCCGAGGCATTGTCAAATGGTTTAAGGGTAAAGAGATGGCGCTCGCCATGGGTTCGGAGATGGCTTTAGCGCGATTGGGTGTAGCTACCTGTATGATATTCTCTCCGATGTTTGCTACTTTGGGCGGCAAGGTAGATGTGTCGCGTTCGGTGGCTTTTGGAGTAGTGCTTTTGCTGATAGCACTTATTATGTTTATAGTCTATTTCTTTATGGACCGTAAGCTCGACAAGCAGACTATGGCCGAGGAGGAGAAAGATGATCCTTTCCGTATTTCTGATTTGGGCAAGATACTTACCAGCAGCGGTTTCTGGATTGTTGCATTTCTGTGTGTACTTTACTATTCGGCCGTATTCCCGTTTCAAAAGTATGCGGTGAATATGCTGCAATGTAATATTAATTTCCAGACTCTTGCCGCAGATTCATTCTGGGCAAGTGATGAAGTGGTGGTCTATCAGTATGTGGTCATGCTTATTGTGGCGGCTGCTGCGTTTGCGAGCAATTTCGCCAAGACCAGGCTAATAAGGATTGTATCTCTGTCTGTGGCAATAATAGCGTTGATAGGATATTGCTATATGGGATACAGATGTCAGTCGCCTGCAGCAATGTTTGCGGTGTTCCCACTGCTTGCAGTAGGTATCACACCTATGCTGGGCAAATATGTGGATTATAAAGGTAAGGCGGCAACTATGTTGATATTTGGAGCAATGTTGTTGATTATCTGTCATCTGACATTTGCTTTTATCTTACCGATGTGTAAAGATTATGAATTCCTTGCCGTGATGGTGGCGTATATTACAATTTTGGTTCTCGGAGCATCGTTTTCGCTTGTGCCTGCATCTTTATGGCCCAGTGTACCGAAGCTCGTAGATTCAAAAATTATCGGTTCGGCTTATGCATTGATATTTTGGATTCAAAATATCGGTCTGTGGTTGTTTCCGCTTCTTATCGGCAAGGTTTTGGACAGCACTAATCCGGAGTTGGTTCAGGCTGTTGCCAATGGCACAATGTCGGCGGAGGAGGCAGCCAAGAGTTATAACTATACTTGGCCGTTGGTAATGTTGGCTTGTCTGGGAGCGGCTGCGCTGGTACTTGGGTTTGTGTTGAAGGCCATCGACCGTAAGAAGCATTATGGATTGGAATTGCCTAATGTTAAACCATCGGCAGAAGTTCTTGAATCGGAAGTTATGGCGGCTGAAGAATAAGCCGTGACGTTAAATATTGTGTGGCATCGGTAATATTATCGGTGCCACTTTTTTTTGCCCCGAAGATAGTAATCGATGATTATGTTAGGACGGCGCGGCGCGGTGTGAAGCAGGTCGGTAGCGGGGTGAGATGTGTAGCTTCGACGCATTTTTGCAAAATCGCGATGAGCATTAAAAATGGCAGCTGCATGCTTAAAATTCAGAGTTGCAACATATTTGACCCAGGCAATAGTGTCAAGTAGCCGTCTGCGCAGTAATGTGGCCCGGCGAGAACTGTCGGGCAGATTTTTGTGGAGCATTAGCAGATTGTTGCGAAAATTGAGATAGGTCTTTTTTGCATTTTTGGCGTCCAAGCTGCCGCCTCCCAGGTGATAGACAATGCTTTGTGGAACTACAGCGATTTGTTTGCCAAGGAGTTGCATTCGCCAGCACAAGTCTATTTCCTCCATGTGGGCGAAAAAGTTTGTATCCAATCCTCCGGCTGCAATATAGTCGGCAGTGCGCACCATCAATGCTGCTCCGGAAGCCCAAAATAAATTTATGGGTGTATCATATTGATTATTGTCGGTCTCCAATGTGTCGAATATCCTGCCTCTACAATATGGATATCCGTTTCGATCAATAAATCCGCCGCAAGCTCCTGCATATTCAAATTTCTCCGGTTCACGATATGACAGAATTTTAGGCTGACAGGCGGCTGTGTCGGGGTGACTGTCCATGTAATTGATGAGTGGAGCAATCCAATCTTTAGCCGGAGCCACATCGGAGTTTAGTAATACTACATATTTGTAGCCTCGCTGCCGGCATTCCTCAACGACTAAATTGTAGCCTCCGGCATATCCGTGGTTTGTGTCAAAAATCAGTGTGTCAACTTGGGGAAAATGCTGTCGTAACAGATTTAATGAATCATCTGTGCTACCATTATCAGCCACAATAACTGTGGCTTTGTTGCTCTGGGTGTTGGCTAAGACAGATGGCAGAAACTCGGATAATAATTTTTCACCGTTCCAATTAAGGATTACTACAGCTGTGGCGACGGTTGTTTTATCGTTATTCATAGTATCACTTCTCCTTTCATTTCATCGCCGAGAATTTCGGTCAGGCGCACAGGGACTACCATATTGGCCAGCGGAGGGCAGTCGGGCAGAGCAACTTTGATATAATTATCGGTAAAACCATGCATTAGAGAGTCTTTAATGCTATGTTCGACCAATACCGGGCGGATCGTTCCTAAAAAGGAGTGCTGAAATTCGCGTAGTTTTTGTTGAGAAATTTCGCCTAAAATTGCAGCACGACGATGTTTCTCAGCCTGTCCTACTGCGTAATTGATTTCCTTGACCGCGCGTGTGCCGGGGCGTTCCGAGTAAGGAAAGACGTGCAGCCGGGAAATAGGTAAGGATTTGATATATTCCAGACCGGATTCAAATAATTCGGGCGTTTCGCCTCGCATACCCGCTATTACGTCAACTCCGATGAATGCATCGGGCATGAGTGTTTTTATGCGTTCGATGCGTTGACTGAACAGTGAAGTGTCGTAGTGGCGTCGCATGAGGTGCAATACTGTATCATCTCCTGCTTGCAGCGGAATATGGAAATGAGGCATAAAGCGCTTTGATTGAGCAACAAAAGCGATTATCTCATCGGTGAGCAGATCAGGCTCGATAGAGGAGATGCGATATCGTTCTATACCGTCTACCCGGTCAAGTACTTTGATAAGGTCTAAAAATGTCGATGCGCTGTGTTTGCCGAAGTCACCGATATTTACTCCAGTTATTACTATTTCTTTTCCGCCTTCGGCAGCTACTTTTTGAACTTGAGCTTCAAGTGAGTCTATTGAGCCTGAACGACTTCTTCCTCGTGCAAACGGTATGGTGCAGTAGGAACAAAAATAGTCGCAACCGTCCTGAATCTTCAGAAAATAACGTGTGCGGTCGCCACGAGAGCATGATGGCTGAAATTGCCGGATATCCTTTGTCGGGGAGATGAGTTGAAGTTTTTCCGCACGCCCACCTTCTATCCAGCGCATTATTATTTCGGGCAGATGATGTTTATAGTCGGCCCCTGCTATAATGGCGACACCATCGATAGCCGATACCTCATCGGGTTTGAGCTGAGCATAGCAGCCTGAAACTATGATAGCCGTATGGGGATAGCGACGGTGATAAGCCCGGATTGTCTGCCGGCATTTCTTGTCAGCCTCCTCCGTAACTGAGCAAGAATTGATTATAATCATATCCGGTGTTTCGCCACGTGGTGTTTTTGTTATGCCTGATTCAGCTAACCGAGCTGCCGTAGATGCTGTCTCCACAAAATTGAGTTTGCAGCCAAACGTATGATATATCGCTGTAATCTTATCGTTGGATACGCTGTCAGTCATAGCTTAAACATAAAAACGATGCAAAATTAACCAATCTTCACCCAAAAAGCAAGTTTTTCCCCACGTGTGCTTTAATGAAGATATTCGCCGGCTTCTTCCGGAGTGAGATAGCTTTGTCCTTTAGATTTTGTGATTTTACCGTAGTCTACGGCGTGGCGAGGACATACATGATAGCACCCGAGGCATATTGTGCAATTATTATGCCACTGTGGGAATTGGTCTCCGTGAGTCATGCTGATGTTTTGCATCGGGCATACGGATACGCATTTGCCACATTTGATGCAATGGACGTTGGCATGAAATGGTTTTGGCGACATCAGGAAATGCTTAAACAAGGGCGATAGAACCCGTGATTTCAGCCAAGGCATTTTTCCTTCGGTCACGTTGTCGATGCCTGAATGACATTTTATGGCATGGGCAATTTCATCAATGCGAGGTGCGGCCAGGGTTAATTTCTCAGTACGCAGAGGAATCGGGTCGACATCGAATCCCGGTAATAAAACATAAGTATTGGGCATTATGACTGTGAATGCAGAGACGGCATTCCAACCGCGTTTTTTCAATGCAGAGCGCCATGACCTATGGGTGAGGCCGGAATCATCGCCACAAGTGGCAACCATGAAATGCGGTACTTTCCCACTGGATTTGATTTCTATCTTTTCAATTGTTTCACGTACTATCCGTGGCATATCCCAGGCGTGAATCGGGAAACACCAGATTATTCGCTTTTGGTCTGCAAAATCAACTTGGAGCGGCATAGATGAGGTGATTTCCACCGGAGTTTCGCCGAGGAGTTTCGCCAATCGCTGAGCTACAGCGCGGGTATTGCCGGTGCCGGAAAAATAAATAATCATCGGTGATGTTATCAGCGGATAGTGACTTGTGTGGCTCCGAACCCATATTCACGAAATGATGCGTCCTGCACGTCATGGCCTTTATAGCGATGGGTGAGTTCTTTCATCAGGGCATTGCGCAGCACGCCTTCGCCTTTTCCGTGGATAAACACTATCTTCAGGCCTTTGTTCTTAAGGTTTTCGTCCATTACCCGGCTAAATTCATCAATCTGCAGATTGAGCATATCTCCGTTTGACAAGCCTCGGATATTATCGACTAATTCGGTAATGTGAAGATCAACAACAATGGTGTCGCCCTGACGTTTATGTTTGGGTTGCTTTTTGACAATTCTGCGCTGTCTGGGCTCATCTTTTTTGATTATCATCGTGTCGCGCAGTTTTTTGGTGTCTACAACTTCTACGCGTTCGGGGGAGTCGTTGGTGACAATGTTGTAGGCAATTACTGGCAGGTCGAAATACATATTGTCGCGGAAGCAATGCAGCTTGGCAAATTTCACAGCTTCAAAAGGTCTTTCCACGCTCACCGGATTTTTCAAGTCAAATTCTTTTCCGCGTTTGAAAGCTATGAATTGGACGGCAATGCGGTCAATCATCGGGAGGTCTTCTGTGGAAATCTGACCTACAAATACCTGAATGTTGGGTTCAACTATGCCATCGTAGCGGCGTGTCCATTGTTTGTCGCTATTCTTGCGGGTAAGATATGTGAAATACAGATAATAGTTGGAGTCGTTGACCAGATATGTGTCGAATTTAGATGAAGAAAGATGTTTAAGGTCAGTAGGTTCGTAGGCTAAAACGATATTAAGTTTTTCGCCCATGGGAGTTTCTTCTATATCTTCCAAATCATCGGCTACGTGGGGCTGTTGAACAACAGAAACAGGCGAACTCTTTGGTTGTGGTTTTGGAGCGGGTGTATCAACTGATGCATCTGTACTGTTGCCTACCACCACGCACTCGCGAATCAATACCGGAGTCTCGAATCCGTCGGCATCTTCAACGTATGCTATGTTGTCTTTTATTTTTGTGATTTTTCCTCCGCCTACCGAATTGAGGAAACGCACTATATCTCCTATTTTTGCCATATCTTATTTATTATCAATTTCCTCAAGCAGGGCTTTGACGGCAGTAATAAGCTGTGTGTCTTCGCCGGCAGTGAGTGTCTGAGGGTTGTTTACTACACGAATGTCAGGTTCCAGCTGGTCATTTTCCAAATAAGTGCCTTTATCGGTGCGATACCCTGTGACAGGTATGCCGAATGTGAGCGATTGGTCCTGAAGTTTTTGCCAGTTGACACTTGTCATCGTTCCAGGTACAGGCATTCCGACAAGTTTTCCTAATCCAAGATGTTTGTAAACCCAGGGAGTGCCGTGGGCATTGGAATAATTAGCTTCACACATGAGCATAATGCTTGGTTTGTTCCATCGGCGTGAGGGCATGGGTGCTGTCTTCCGACCATGAATTTCCTGCATCAGATAAGTTTTCCCGCTGAGCAGGACTTCGATATCTTCATGCAGGCGACCGCCTCCATTCCAACGCGTATCGACTACCATACCTTCACGGTCAACATATTTGCCGAGCATATCGGCGTAAATTTTGCGGAAGCTGGCGTCGTCCATCGATTGTATATGAACGTATCCAAGGCGTCCGCCCGACACACTGTCGACGATAGCCTGACAACGTTTAACCCAGCGGTTATACAGCAGAGAATTGAATTTGTCTTCACTCATCGGAATCACGACTTCAGATTCTTTTTTGCCGTCGGGATTGATGAATGTAATTAATGTTTTTTTCCCAATAGTGTTAAGCAGAAGGTCAAATGGTGATTTCTGCGGGTCAAATTCGATGCCATTGACAGCCGTGATGCGTGCACCGGGTTTTAGTTTGCTTCCTTTGAAGTCAAGAGGGCCGCCTTTCACTATTTCAGTGACTTTCAATCCACCGGCAGTATCGGTCAGGTCATAGAATAGACCTAAAGACGCAACAACATCTTTTGGACCTGCCGAGGGGCGATATGATGCTCCGGTATGTGACACATTAAGTTCACCAAGCATTTCACTCAGCATTTCGGCAAAATCTTCGTTATTGTTGATATGGGGCAAGAATCGCTGATAATTGGCATACAGACTATCCCAGTCGACGCCATGCATACCTTTGTCGTAGAAGCGTTCACGCTCTTCATTAAATACGTAACGGAGCATATATTCGCGTTCTTTGTCGCGGTTGAGCTCCATCGAAGCGGATATTTTTACAGGTGTGACTTTATCGGATTTGGTATCATATTTTTTTACAGAATTGCCTACGAGATAGAGCATACCTTCTTTATCCATCTGTAATTCCATTGGAGAAGATTCGCCAAGTTTATGGGCTATTTTTGTATCGCCTTTTCGTAATTGACGCTTCCACAGGTCATAGCCTTTTTCAAATTTCGAAAGGTAGTAGAGTGTCTCACCGTCTTTGCTCAACATGGCACCAGCGAGGTCTGATGAATTTGGTGTAAGACGCACTGTGCGTGCTTCAACATTTTCAAAGTCGGGAATCCATTTTTCGGTGGCAACGGAATCGGTGTCAGTATTTTTTGTGTCACTTTTTTTAGTCGCTTTCTTGTTTTTCGATGTCGCTTCAGGTTTGTCGGATTTATTTTTCTTGCGAGCTTTTTCTACTTCTTTGACAAGTGCGTAATCTTCTTCGCTGAGGCGGTAACGATTGTAGGCATCTTCAGTGAGGAAGGCCATCATTACATCATATTGAGAACCCCAAGAGGCATGGTTGCGCATGCCGTAGCGTTCGGAAATCCAAATCAAGGCTTTACCATCGAGTACCCATCGGGGTTCTTCATCGAAATAACCGGTGGCAGTGATTTTATGTAGTTTGCCTGAAGCTACATCTATCACGGCAATGTCGCCATAGGGGTCGTGTGAGGGTTCGATATAATTTATCGCAATCAGTTTGCTGTCGGGTGACCAATGTGCGAAAAATCCTTTTGTTCGACGGCAATAGGTTGACCCGTCGGTGAGTTGACGCACTTTGTGATTATTAGTGTCCATGACCATCAGTTTGTTGCGGTCAAGTACGAAAGCGAGGTAATTGCCGTCGGGAGAAAGAGAAGGCATAGTGCGGTCGTGAGAGTCGACAGCGAACATGGGTGTTTCTTCTATAATGGTGGCGTTTGAAAAATTGCTGTCGGCAGCACGCTTTATCTCCGCCTTATATATGTTATATCGGCCATCGCGTTCTGATGTGTAGAAAAGTTCACGGTCGTTTTGACCCCATGTCAAATCTGATTCGCCTTCGGGGGTGTTGGTGATTTGCTTTACTGATGAATAATCAGTGGAAGTAACAAATACTTCTCCGCGGTGAATAAAGGCTACTTGCTTTCCTGAAGGAGAAACGACTGCTTCACTCGCGTTTGAAACTTTCTGACGTACAATGTCGGGGGCAGAGTCCACTATCACATCGATATTGACTTTCTGTGGTTGACTGCCCGGTGTCATTGTGTAAATCTCACCATTGAAAGTAAAAGCAAGTTTGCCATCGGATGATCCTGAGAGGAATCTGACCGGGTGCATCTTGAAATCAGTCAGTTTCTTGGCGTTTGACATATCTTCAATAGAGGCGGAATAGATATTGAAACTGTCGCCATTGCGTTCACTTAGGAAATATATTGTAGATCCGTCGGCCGCAATCACCGGATTGCGGTCTTCGCCCTGGCGATTGGTGAGATTGGTGTGGCTGCCGGTAACATCATCGTAAATCCATATATCGGAGGTTACTGATGAAGTATGGTGTTTGCGCCAGCGGTTTTCCAACCCTTTGATATCTTCATAGAGCATTTTTTTACCATCGGGAGTAAAGGCGGCATTATCGGCCGGAGTAGCCATATATTGAGAGAAATTACCTCCGTTTATGCTTACTTTATATACCTCGGAGAGTCGGCGTGAAGGAAATTGCATACTTGAAGCCGGGTCTTGAATAGCTGCGGAATATATTACAAAATTGCCATCGGGAGTGAAAGCAAGTGGCGTTTCTGCAACAGAGTAATTGGTAAGCTGCAAGGCATTGCCTCCGGTTGAGGGCATGATAAACAGATCGTATTGACCGTTGCGGTCAGATGCGAATGCTATCTTTTTGCCATCGGGTGACCATATGGGAGATGATTCAATTGATGGTTGTGATGTAAGTCGGGTGGCTGTTCCTCCCGTTGCAGGCACTGTGTATATATCGCCAAGGTAAGTAAAGGCTATTTTGGCACCGTCGGGCGATATGTTTACATCTCTGAGCCATAATGGCGTTACGGCTTGAGCGGAAACTATAGACAGGCCTATTGCGGTAGCAAATATCAGTCTTTTCATATCAGGAAAATTTTGTGGTCCAAATTTTAATTGAATAAATATACCTACAAAATTAGTAAAATTACCACTACCCCGCTACTTTCTTTAATAAAAAAGATAAAATCACACCGATTTTTTATTTACCTTTGTGATAAAAATAAAACTATTAACAGATTATCAGATATGTTTAGAACAAACACTTGCGGTGAACTCCGCTTAAGCGATTCCGGCAAAGAGGTCACTCTTGCCGGCTGGGTGCAAAAAGTACGTAAAATGGGTGGAATGACTTTCGTGGATTTGCGCGACCGTTATGGTATCACCCAGTTGGTTTTCGATTCAGAATCAGTTCCCGAACTGTTTGAACAAGCTAATAAGCTCGGCCGCGAATATGTGGTGCAAGTGACAGGCAAGGTGGCTGAACGTACAAATAAAAATGCAAATCTCCCTACCGGCGATATCGAGATTGTAGCTTCCGGGCTCAAGGTGCTTAATCGCAGTGATGTGCCTCCGTTTACAATCGAAGATGATACTGACGGCGGCGATGATTTGCGTATGAAATATCGTTACCTTGATTTGCGTCGCGGATGTGTGCGTCGCAATCTTGAATTGCGTCATCGCATGGCGTTTGAAATCCGTCGATATCTCGATGCCAAAGGTTTTCTTGAGGTTGAGACACCGGTGCTGATTAAGTCTACTCCGGAGGGAGCTCGTGATTTTGTGGTGCCTTCGCGTATGAATCCGGGCGAATTTTATGCGTTGCCCCAGTCACCGCAGACGTTTAAGCAGCTATTGATGGTGAGTGGCTTTGACCGCTATTTCCAAATAGTGAAATGCTTTCGCGATGAGGACCTTCGTGCTGACCGTCAGCCGGAGTTTACACAGATAGATTGTGAAATGTCGTTTGTGGAGCAGGAAGACGTGCTTCAGATGTTTGAAGGTTTGGTGAAACATATTTTCAAATATGTAAAGGATATTGATTTTACCGAGCCGTTCCCGCGTATGACATGGAATGATGCCATGCGTTTGTATGGTAGCGATAAACCTGACACTCGTTTCGGAATGCAATTTGTGGAACTTAAGGATCTTACTGAAGGCAGCGGTTTTTCGGTTATGGATGATGCTCGCTATGTGGGTGCTATTGTGGTGCCGGGGTGTGCCGGCTACACACGCAAGCAGCTTGATCAGTTGACTGATTACGTTAAGCGTCCGCAGATTGGAGCTATGGGTATGATGTGGGTAAAATATGAGTCAGATGGTTCAATAAAAAGCTCGGTGGGCAAATTTTTTACTGATGAGCAGATAAAGAGCTGGCTTGACCGCGGAGATGCCAAGCCGGGTGATTTGATGCTGATTCTCGCCGGTGAGACAATGAAGACACGCAAGCAACTCTGTGAATTGCGCCTGCGTATGGGTTCGGAGCTTGGCCTGCGTGATCCCCAGAAGTTCTCATGCCTTTGGGTAATCGATTTCCCGCTGTTTGAGTGGGACGAGGAGACTCAGAGGTATTATGCTATGCATCACCCGTTCACATCGCCTAATCCTGATGATGTCGAGTTGCTTGATTCGGATACGGGAGCTGTGCGCGCTACTGCCTATGATATGGTGGTCAATGGTAATGAATTGGGCGGTGGCAGTATCCGTATTCATGATGCTGAATTACAAAATAAAATGTTCAGGCTGCTTGGTCTTTCGGACGAAGAAGCCCGCTATAAATTCGGCTTCTTGATGAATGCGTTCAAATTCGGTGCGCCTCCTCACGGTGGCCTTGCTTTTGGATTTGACCGATTTGTGTCAATTCTTGCAGGACTTGACTCTATACGTGATGTTATCGCTTTCCCGAAGAATAATTCGGGCAGGGATATGATGATAGACGCTCCTTCGGCTATCGATGATTCCCAACTTGAGGAGTTGTGCATAAAGCTGAATACCGAATCGAAGGAATGAAATTGACACACCTATGTTAATCGGACATATCACAGCAGCTCTTGAGCAGTACGCTCCCTTTCAGTTGCAGGAAGATTTTGACAATTGTGGCCTGATCATCGGTTCTCCGGCACATGAATGCAGTGGTGTGTTGGTGAGTGTTGATGTCACTACGGCAGTGGTCAAAGAGGCTATAGAGAGCGGGTGTAATCTTATTGTAGCTCATCACCCGCTGCTGTTCAAGGGTATAAAGCGATTGAACGGTCTTAGTCCTGTGGAGCAGGCTGTAAAATTGGCTCTTTGTCATGATATTGCTGTCTATGCCTGCCATACTTGTCTGGATAATGCGGCCGAAGGCGTGTCACATATGATGGCTGCTAAACTCGGGCTTGAGGTAGTGAAAGTACTTGAGCCGAAGCGAGGTACACTTACGGCATTAAGCGTATGCGTTCCGGCTGAATCGGCCGATGAACTCCGATTGGCGTTATTTGAAGCCGGTGCAGGCAGCATAGGTGATTATGATTCATGCAGTTTTGCTGTGACGGGCATGGGTACATTCCGTCCGCTTGATGGTGCAGAGCCTTATTCAGGAAAAGTGGGCTCACAGTATATCGGGGAGGAAGTTCGCCTCGATTTGGTACTCCCTTCTTATCTACAAAATAGCGTGGAAAAAGCGTTGGTAGAGGTACACCCTTATGAAGAGCCTGCTTATCAGTTTTTCCCGATGCTAAATGGGTCACGTCATCTTGGACTTGGCGCAGTGGGTAATTTAGCTCATGCTTTGACGCCTGATGAACTTGTAGCGCATGTCAAAAGTGTATTTCAATCGCCTGTAGCTCGGTGCTCGGCCTATCCGGCTGATTCGATAATACGTCGCGTGGCAGTGTGCGGTGGTGCGGGCTCGTCGCTCATACCTAAAGCTATAGCTGCCGGAGCTCAAGCCATAGTAACCTCAGACACCCGCTATCACGACTTTGTAGATTATGCCAATACTATTCTCATAGTCGATATAGGCCATCATGAAAGTGAAAACTGCACTAAAGATATTTTTTATCATATTATTACAAAAAAATTTCCTAACTTTGCAGTCCGGTATGCAAATGCCGACATAAATCCGATTAACTACTTGTAAGCAACACACATGGCTACAACAGATAAAAACAAAGCAGAACAGACCAACTCGGTAGAATCACGTCTTAAATCGCTCTACGAGTTGCAGACTATCTTATCACAGATTGATCGTATCAAAACAGTGCGTGGTGAGCTTCCTTTGGAAGTTCGCGACCTCGAAGACCATATTGAAGGTCTTAACACTCGTATTTCCAACTATCAGCAGGATATTGAAGAGCTTCGTAGAAAGACTAATTCCGAAAAAGAAAAAATCAATGAGTCGAAAAGTAAAATCGAGACTTATAAGACTCAGATTGATAATGTGCGCAACAATCGTGAATTTGATTTGCTCTCGAAGGAAATCGAATTTCAATCACTTGAAATCGAACTCAGCGAAAAACATATCAATGAATATACCCGTGTCATTGACAATAAACTTGCGGAAATAACAGCTACTCAGGAAGTGCTTGCTGACAAGCAGCATATTCTTGCAGAAAAGAAAGCAGAGCTTGATGAAATCGTATCGGAGACAAAGGCTGAAGAAGAGCGTCTGCGCGAGCAAGCTAAGGCGCTTGAGCCTCAGATTGATGCACGTACACTTGCTGCCTTCAAGCGCATACGCAAAAATGCCCGCAACGGTCTTGGTCTGGTATATATTCAGCGTAATGCCTGTGGTGGTTGCTTTAACCGCATTCCCCCGCAAAAACAGATGGAAATCAAGATGCATAAGAAAATCATAGTATGTGAATACTGCGGTCGCATCATGATTGATCCTGCGTTGGCAGGCGTCGATACTGCTGAAGCATAATTGATATTATGATTTCATATATTCGGGTCGAGAAGTGATTTTAGACCTGAAGTTGTATGCGGTAGTAGCTCAGTTGGTAGAGCATAAGCTTCCCAAGCTTAGGGTCGCGGGTTCGAGCCCCGTTTACCGCTCCAATTTATTTATCGCTGAAATTTTTTGATAAGCTCTGTCTCTAAGCAAACGGCGATATTCTCTTTTTTATTCAATTATTTATAAGTCGATCCGAATTGTGGTATTTGGGTGCGGTTCGCGGTGTAATGATTTCTTTTTGAATAAAGAAATTGATATGACCATAGAACTGATTGCAGAGAAATCAGGACAAAAATTTTTAGAGGTGCAACGTTGAACAGAGTCTCGGCTATTCAAATTTATGTGAGTCAGCCAATGAGCGATGTAAAGATTGTGAACGGGGCCACATAGGGTAGTAAGGCAGCGCAGTCAACGGCGTCTGACCCGGTAAGAACCATAGTGATTTTGCCACGTTTCGCAGTCACAAATTCCATGGCTGGGCGTAAATGTTCGGTGTTGTATGTTTTTACGGGATAAAATTGCGAGCCTGTGTTTTGAGCCATGCGATAACCCGCGGCGGTGTCGGTCGAGCAAAATGTCACCTTGCAACCGGCTTCGTTTAGAGTGTTGATTGTTTTAGCCAATATGTCGCCTTCGGCTCCAATGATAACGATAACCGGTGTATTGGAGATGGATTTGAATTTCATCACGTTTGAGGCTCCGTTGCGATAAGCCTCCATTTTCCGTTCGAGATAATTATCTGCCATACCAAAAGTTAATATTTTATTTCTCGTCCTTGTGGGGAAGGGAATTGGATTGTTTTTTAGGGTCTATTTTAAGTTTTAGGGCGTCGAAGCCTTTGCCATATACGCCGTTGACGTTGGCTTGTGTGATAAAGGCATCTTCATCGATGCTTTTTATGATACGATAAATTGTGACGGCTTCAATTTTGCGACACATCACCAGAAGTATTTTCACGGGTTGTTTGGAATACCAACCTTTACCGTCGATTACGGTGCAACCGCGACGTGCGTCGTTGTTGATAGCAGTAGCTATTTCTTCCCAATGCGCAGAGAAGATGGTAAATTGCACTGCTTGACGGTTGGTGTTGATAATCATGTCGGCCATGGTTGATACAATGACAAGCACTATGAAACCATAGACCACAATGTCAATCTGATGCATAATCAGATATGATGATGATATGATGCACATATCGGTGTAGAGCATTGTGCGGCCGACAGAAATATTGGTGCTTTTGGATACCATGGCTGCTACGATATCCGTGCCTCCCGTACTTCCGTTGTGAGTAAAGGTGATACCGATGCCTACCCCACACATCAGGGCTCCTATTATGACATTCATAAATGGTTGCCCATCAACAATCGGTCCGTCAAAAAGAGGTGTCAGTATACCTATGAAAAGTGAAATCATTATTGCGCCGAATATGGTGCGCAGAACAAATTGCTTACCTACGATTCGATAAGCTAATCCCAGAAGGATTAGGTTCATGATTAATTGTGATATAGCCACAGGAATACCGTAACCGAGGAATTTTTCAGAAACAAAATATATTATTGTGCCAAGACCCGCAAGGCCACCGATTACTACCTTTTCCTGGAATATGAAAGCGGAAAAGCCAATCGCATATAGAAGTATTCCGAAGGTTATAAAGAAGTAGTCGCGTGATGATAGCCAAATTTTTTGTGCTGACAAATTCATGGTGCAATATCTATGATATAGAAATTTCAGGCAAAGTTATATCATTGTCTGATTAGTGACAAAATAAAATGTAAAAAAGTAGTATCTTTGCATGAGAAAATATTAACATGACTCATATATGGAATCAAAGGAAATAGTGTTGAGCGGTATTCGTGCCACCGGCAATTTACATTTGGGCAATTATTATGGAGCTCTGAGTAAATTCGTTAAGATGCAGGCTGATGATCACTACGACAATCTTTTTTTTATAGCCGACCTTCACGCTCTTACCACAGCACCGGATCCATCGGTATTGCATGCAAATGTGAAGAATATAGTCACTGAATATCTTGCTGCCGGTCTTGACCCGGAAAAGTCGACAATTTTCGTGCAGAGCGATGTGCCTGAGGTGTCGGAATTGTATCTATTGCTTAATATGCATGTGGGTATAGGTGAACTGATGCGCACGGCATCGTTTAAGGATAAAGCCCGGAAGGCATTAGGGATAAAGACCGAATCGGACGATATTGAAAAGGAAATCATAGGGGCTGATACTAATAAGCGTGTCAATGCCGGATTGCTAACGTATCCTACATTGATGGCGGTGGATATTTTGATTCAGAAAGCTCATAAAGTGCCTGTGGGGAAGGATCAGGAACAGCATCTTGAACTTACCCGTCGGTTTGCCCGACGATTTAATAATTTCTATGGTGTGGAGTTGTTTCCCGAACCGGTGAATTTCGATTTCGGAGGGAAACCGGTGAAGGTGCCGGGGCTTGATGGTTCAGGAAAGATGGGCAAGAGTGAGGGTAATTGTATTTATCTCATCGATGATGAAAAGACATTGCGCAAGAAGGTGATGCGTGCCGTTACTGATGAAGGTCCCAAAACGCCTGATTCCGAGGTGTCGCAGCCTGTGCAAAATCTATTTAGCTTACTTGAGCTGACCTCTACTCCTGATGTGGTAAAGCATTATAAAGATGCTTATGCCGATTGCTCGATACGCTATGGAGATCTCAAGAAGCAGTTGGCGGAGGATATATTGAAAGTGACGCTTCCGATACGTGAGCGCATACTCGAGATAGGCAATGATGATGCATATATAGGTCGTGTGTTGCGTCAGGGAGCAGAAAAAGCTCGGGAGAGAGCGGCAGCTACTTTGCGTGAGGCTCGTGAAATAATGGGTATCCGTAAGTTTTATTGATTCACAACTGAAAGTATAAACTTAAAAATATTGAAGTTTTGGGTGTAAAAGTTGGAAATTTAGCTAAAAATCACTTACTTTGCACCGCAAAATAATTTTACTAATTTATTAAATCAAAAAATTATGTCAGAAATTGCATCACGCGTAAAAGCTATTATCGTTGACAAACTTGGTGTTGATGAAAACGAAGTTACAGAAACTGCATCATTCACTACCGATCTCGGCGCTGATAGCCTTGATACCGTAGAACTTATCATGGAGTTCGAAAAAGAATTCGGCATCAATATTCCTGATGACCAAGCTGAAGCTATTGCTACTGTAGGTGACGCTATCGCCTATATCGAAAAAGCACAGGCTTAATAGAGGATATTACTATCTTCTCCTCTCTCCTCCTTTTTTTGATTATTATATCATCACATATACCTAATGGAATTAAAAAGAGTAGTTGTAACCGGTCTTGGAGCCATTACACCTCTGGGCAATGACGTAGCTTCTACATGGGAAGCCGCTTTAGCCGGAAAGAGTGGTGCCGCTCCTATCACTCATTTCGATGCTTCGCTTTTCAAAACTCAATTTGCTTGCGAAGTAAAGAATTTCAATGTAGCTGAATACATTCCCGACCGTAAAAAAGTGCGTACTCTTGACCTTTATGCTCAATATGCGCTTGCAGCAGCCAAAGAGGCAGTGGCCGATAGCGGATTGGAGCAGACCGAAGGCCTTGACAAAAATCGCGTAGGAGTAATCGTTGCTGCAGGTATCGGAGGTCTTCATACCTTTGAGGAAGAAGCCGGATATTATGCACTTAATAAAGAAAACGGACCTAAATATAATCCATTTTTCATACCTAAGATGATTGCAGATATTGCATCAGGTCATATTTCTATGGAATATGGTTATCACGGTCCTAATTATGGTGTGGTTTCGGCATGTGCTTCATCAAATAACGCCATCATCGATGCATTCAATTATATCCGTCTCGGCAAAGCCGATGTGTTTGTAACCGGTGGTGCTGAAGCGGCCGTGTTCCCTGCCGGTGTGGGTGGATTTAATTCAATGCATGCATTGTCGACCCGTAATGACAGTCCTGAAACAGCGTCGCGTCCGTTCAGTAAGTCCCGCGATGGTTTTGTCATAGGTGAAGGCTCGGCAATCCTCATTCTTGAAGAACTTGAACACGCTAAGGCTCGCGGTGCCAAGATTTATGCAGAAGTAGTAGGCGGCGGTATGAGTGCAGACGCTTATCATATCACAGCCACACACCCTGAAGGTCTTGGAGCAAAACTCTCGATGCAGATGGCGCTTGATGATGCAGGTATGAAACCTGAGGATATTGACTACATCAATGTTCATGGCACATCAACCCCGGTGGGTGACGTATCGGAAGTGAAAGCTATCGTAGAGCTTTTCGGTGAAGCAGCATATAAATTGAATATAAGCTCTACCAAATCCATGACCGGTCACTTGCTTGGTGCTACCGGTGCTTTGGAAGCTATGTTCAGTATCAAAGCTGTTGAGAATGATGTTGTACCTCCCACCATCAATCATGAAGAGGGTGATGAAGATGAAGAAATCGATTATTCACTTAACTTCACTTTCAACAAAGCACAACATCGTCCCGTACGTGCAGCTTTAAGCAATGCTTTTGGTTTCGGTGGACATAATGCAAGTGTTATTGTCAAAAAATACGAAGAATAATCTTCTTATTCCACCTGATAAAATTATAGCGAGAGTGTCAATTGTTGGCACTCTCGCTTTTTTATGTATGATTTGATTTGTTTGTTTTGTGAATAAAATGGTTATTAATAGGAATTGGAGGAAAAGGCAGAGGTTGTTACTTTTGTCGGGAAATATTATAATTGAGAGGATATATGACAGAAAAAGAAAAAATGATGAGCGGAATGCTGTATGATGCCAATAATGATCAGCAGCTGATAGCGGAGCGTCTTGAATGTAAGGAGATGTGTCGGGATTATAATGAGTTGCGCCCTAAGTTTTTTGAGGCGCGGACATCGCTGTTGAAACGGATTATAGGTAATGTTAGAGGCAACGTGCTTATCGAACAACCATTTTATTGCGATTACGGATATAATATTACGTTAGGAGAGAATTTTTACGCAAATTACAATCTCGTAATATTAGATGAGGCTGCTGTTATTTTTGGTGACAATGTTTTTATAGCACCAAATTGTGGATTTTATACAGCCGGGCACCCGATTGATGTCGATGAACGTAATAGAGGACTTGAATATGCCAAACCTATTACGGTTGGCAATAATGTATGGATTGGGGCCGGTGTGTCAGTACTCCCCGGGGTTACGATTGGTGATAATTGTGTGATAGGCGCAGGTAGTGTGGTTACTCGTGATATACCGCATGATTCGGTAGCTGTAGGAAATCCATGTAAAGTAATAAGGGACCTCGGTTCGGGCAGTTAATTTTAGATTAGCCGCCGTGTGATATATCTGTAATCAGATAGTTAGGGTCAGTACTCAGGCAGATATCTATGGTGAAAGAAGAAATGAGACCGAACTTACATTCGGTCTCATGGAGGTGACTCCTACAGGATTCAAACCTGTAACCTTCTGATCCGTAGTCAGATGCTCTATTCAGTTGAGCTAAGGAGCCATCTATTTGTTTGTGACTCCTACAGGATTCAAACCTGTAACCTTCTGATCCGTAGTCAGATGCT
>CAZZFD010000006.1:81771-106828 GCA_964653375.1 uncultured Bacteroides sp. | reverse complement strand
GATATAATCACGGAAATGCGCTATGGCGGGCAATCCCCACGAAAAATAGGTCAGAAGTCAGAGGAGAGAGGGGGAAGTCGGAGGCCTGAAGTTAGAGGACGCGTTTTTTTTTATGGTGGACAGCGTGAAGTGTTAAAAATAGATAAATAATATAAAGCGAAAGGCTGTAACCTTGTGTGTTAAATCAATTTGTGCTAAATTGTGCAAAAATTAAAAAAGTATCATGAAAAGACTTTACATTTTGCTATGTGTGATTTCTTTGTCGGAAATCGATATATCTCAAGATAGGAGAAAATGTAGTTGTTAAAAGGGGGGCGAAATTACGTTTGGTAGCACATGAAAGTATCGAGGTGGGGTATAATGTGGACTGCGAAAAAGATGGAACATTAGAAATGATTGTGGAATAGTAAAAATCAAATATCAAAGTATATGAAAAAGATAAGCATACTATTTACATTGCTGACAATGATATCAGCAACTGTATCAGCACAAATAGAACTTAATCCGGAACTTGTATGGAAAGGAGGGGTTACAGTTAAAGTGCACTGGAGTTATATATATGCAAAGTTTGATGGCTCCACTTTGGACTATATATACACTCCGTATGATTACATCACAACATTTACCCTTGTGCCAGAAACAATTGAAGGACAGACCTATATGTCAGATAAAACACATGAAGGAATGGAAGATGGGGAATATTATTTTATAGGTGAAGAAAGTTACTCATTCAAGCGTTACGAAGATGGTAAAATTTATTGTTACCTCTTTGATGTAGACCTTTACAAAAAAAATCGTGAAATTGCAGGTGCGGAATATTTGGTTCATGACTTTGATGAATGGGCAGAAGGGAAGACTATAACATACAATATTCCAACTATTTATTCTTCAACCGGATTTATAGAAAAAAAATATGAGATAACCAATCTCCAAAAAATATATACACCCGATGACAAATATTGGTCATGGGGGTTTAAGAGCGATGACAACTGGTATATAAAAGGAATCGGACCGATAGATGAACAATATTATATTTTATTAAGTAATTTTGGTGGTGGATATATATATTCCAACAATATGGATGAAATATTGGACAAAAAGATTCAAATCGTAGAAATTCTTTCGCCGGAGGGTGAGCTTTATTTCCGTCACCCGGAATATACGCCCGAAGATGAGTTGGGTGCTTTGGATATGGTGACACATGACAATCATGTGAATATCACCTGCAATGCGGGTGAAGTGACGGTGACTTCCGGAACTCCGGTAGAAGTGGAGATATTCACTGCCCAGGGTATGAAGGTGTTTGGCAAAAGCGCTGAAAGCCAAACCGTATGCAAGCTGCAGCCGGGGCTCTATATAGTCCGCGCCGGTTCGGCGGTGAAGAAAGTAGCCGTCAAGTAAGCAGCCTGCCGAGCTGCAGACAGCAAACAAGTGAACAGGGGAAGATGTGAGGGGGAATCTCCCAGATAATCGGGTGGGAGGTCAGGTGGGGTTTATTCTTTGATGGAGTAATGGCGGCGGAGGATATAGGCGCCGTAGAGGGTGACGACGATGAAGCAGATGAAGGGTAGAATGAACGATGCGTTGACTGCGGGGAGCCAGGCTACTGTGTCGAGGTCAATAATCATGCCTTGAAGCGGTGGCATCAGAGCGCCGCCAACAATGGCCATTACGAGGAATGCGGCACCAAGTGATGTGTCGTGGGAGTCGACTTTCTCAAGGGCAATGCCGTAGATACTGGGGAACATGATGGACATGAATGCACTGATGGCAACGAGGAAGTAAAGTCCGGCCATGCCGTCGATGAGTATGGTGGCGGCGGTGCAAACGGCGGCTCCGATACCAAAGAGTGTAAGCATGAGGGCCGGCCGGATATATTTCATCAACAGGGTGCCTATGAAGCGGAATGAGAGGGAAAGGGACATGGCGACAATGTTGTAAATCTGGGCTGTGGCTTTGTCGATGCCGAGGTGTCCGGCATATTGAATGATGAATGTCCAGACCATAATCTGTGCGGCGACATAGAAAACCTGGGCGATGACTCCCCAGCGGTAAGGTGCGTTGCGGAACAGGCGCTTAAGTGTGGAGGCGACGTTCATTTTTTCAGCATGGCCTTCGGTGCGTGGCATTTTGACAAGGGCAATGATAATGAACATGATGAGGACTACGAGGCCGATGGCAACGTAGGGGTCGCGAATGACGGCGAGGTCGTGGGCGCGTTCGGCGGGAGAGAGTGTGGTGTGAATGAGTCGGCCGGCCTGGTCGCGTTCGTCGCTGATGAGGTTGGGGAGAATGATGAATGAGGCGACAGCCATGCCGGAGAGAGATCCAACGGGGTTGAATGCCTGAGCGAAGTTAAGACGCCGTGTGGAGGTGTCTTTTGAGCCGAGTGAAAGAATGTAGGGGTTGGCTGTGGTTTCGAGAAAAGCGAGTCCGAATGTGAGTACGTAAAGGGATACGCAGAAGAAAGCGAAGCTCTGCTGCATAGCAGCGGGAATGAACATGAAAGCTCCTATGGCATATAGTCCCAGGCCAATGAGGATGCCGGTCTTGTAGCTTGAGCGACGAATGAAGAGAGCGGCGGGGATGGCCATAGTGGCATATCCGCCGTAGAATGCGAACTGTACCATGGAGGCCTGGGCTGTGGATATGTTCATGATGTCCTTGAACGCGGCGACCATGGGGTTTGTGATGTCGTTGGCGAATCCCCATAAAGCAAAGAGAGATGTGATGAGAATGAATGGCAACAGGTAGCGTCGCTCGATTAGTTTGTGGTTTTGACGGGCGTCTTTCATGGAATGAATCTGGTAAATGGGTAGATGAAAATGGATAGAGGGGTGTCAGGAGAAGTCAATGGCACGGATATCGGCGGGGGAGGATATGTGGCCGAGGGTGCGGGCCTGGAGGAGTATGTTGCCAATGGCTGTGGCTTCGGCATGGCCTGCGGTAACGGGGAGCCCGGTGGCTTGTGATGTGAGCTCGTTGAGGAGGGTGTTTTTGCTTCCTCCCCCTATAATCTCCAACCGGCGCACAGGTGAGGGGAGGAGGGAGTTGAGGGCTTGGATGCCCCGGCGATATCTGTCGGCCAGGGAAAGGAGCACGCAGCGGACGATGTCGGCCTGAGATTCGGCAACGGGAGAGCCGTGACTGCGAAGATAGGCGGCAATGGCGTCCTGCATGGAAGCGGGGGCATGGAAAAGGGGGTCATCGACATCGATAATGGCGGAGAAAGATGAATTACGGGCGGCGGAGATGAGATGGTCGTAGTCGACGGGGAGGTTGGCGCGGCGCCATTGGGCGATAAGATTCTGGAGAATCCAGAGTCCGGTGATGTTGGTGAGGAAGCGTGTGGTGGAGTCGACTCCGCCTTCGTTGGTGAATCCTTGGCTGTGGGCCTGAGGTGTCAGTATGGGTGAGTCAAGTGCTACTCCGAGGAGAGACCATGTGCCGGAGCTGAGGAATGCTGTGCCGTCGAGGGCAAAAGTGGAGGATACGGAGTAGACTGCACTGGCGGTGTCGTGGGATCCTACGGCAATGACCGGGATTTCGTAGCCGATGCCGAGTGATTGACGGAGTGTGTCGGTGAGGTGGCCGCGGACAGTGCCGGGATAAACGATTGGGCCGAAGATGTGGCGCGGGAGTCCGGCATCGGCTATGAGCTGTTCGTTCCAGGTGCGGTGAACGGGGTCAATCAGCTCAGATGTGGAGGCAATGGTGTATTCATTGTTGGGTGTGCCGGTGAGGAAGTAGCTGAAGAGGTCGGGGGTAAAGAGGAGTCTGTGGGCAGCCTGGAGGATGTGAGGAGATGTTTTTTTCAGGTCGACAAGCCGGTAAAGAGAATTTATGTCCATAATCTGGATGCCGGCGGAGAGGTAGTGAGGGAGTTTGTCGCTGCCGGCGAAATATCGGTCGACGGCTCCTGAAACGGAGGCATCGCGATAGCTGACCGGAAGCGAAAGGAGGTGTCCGTTGGAGTCGATAAATCCGAAGTCGACTCCCCAGGTGTCGATGGCGATACCAGAGATGTGAATCCCGCTGCGGACGGCTTTGTGTATGCCTTCGAGCATATCGGCATAGAGGGCGGGGAAATCCCAGTAGGTGGTGTCGCCGAGTGTGACGAGCCGATTTGTGAAGCGGTGTATCTCGCTGAGCTGAAGGGTGCCGCCGGGGAGTATGGTTCCGGCAATGATCCGTCCGGAACCACCTCCGAAGTCGGCGGCTAAATATGTGTGGTTCATTTTCCCTCCTTGCCCAAAAAGTAAGATTCGAGGTCGACAATCTGGGAGCGTGTGAGGGGGTCGACATTGGAACCGTTGAGGACGGCAATGCGGCACCCCATCTCGAAGAACATGGCGCGCTCGAAAGCCTGGTCGAAGTCGGCACCGCAAACAACCTGTCCGTGCTTGAGGAGCATGATGGAATTGTGGTTGGTCATGGCGGCTATGACTTGTTCGGCCAATTGAGGGGAGCCTGGGCGGAAATATGGAATCATGGGGATTTCTTCGCCTACGTGGAGTGCCATTTCGGCAGTGAAGTTGAAGTTGTCGGGCCGATTTGCCATACAGGCTACGGCAGTGGCGTAGGGGCTCTGGAAGTGGAGGACTACTCCAACATCGGGGCGTGCGCGCATGACACCGAGGTGGAATACGCTTTCCATCGAGGGTTTTACGCCATTAAGAATGGTGCCATCGGCGAGTGAGACAACAGAAACGCGGTCGGCGGTGAGTTCGGGTACCCATGATCCTGTGCCTGATAGAAGGACTTCACCAGAGGGGAGTCTCCATGAGATGTTGCCGCTGCTGCAGACGGTGAGTCCGGCAGCTCCCACGCGGTGAGCCTGATGAATGAATTCATCAATCTGTCGGGAAGTAGCCATTGGAGCGATTATTTATAGATGGGACCATAGTTTTTGCAAGCGCGGAAGTCGGCTCCTTCTTTGTCCATGCCGAAAGCGTTCCAGGCGGAGGGACGGAAGATGTCTTTTTCGTCGACATTGTGCATACAAACGGGAATGCGGAGCACGGAAGCGAGAGTGATGAGGTCGGCACCGATGTGACCGTAGGATATGGCACCGTGATTAGCTCCCCAGGAGTTCATGACGGAGTAAACGTCGTTGAATGGAGCTCGGTCGGGGCAAAGGCGAGGCACGAACCAAGTGGTGGGCCAGGTGGGGTCGGTGCGCCGGTCGAGAATTTTGTTGATTTCGGGGTCGATGTCGACAGTCCAGCCTTCGGCGATCTGGAGTACGGGTCCGAGACCTTTGACGAGGTTAAGACGGGACATTGTGACGGGCATGCCGCCTCGGGTGAGGAAGTTGCTTGAGAATCCCCCTCCGCGGAAGTAGTCGCGGTCGGCGGGATACCATGTGGTGGCTTTTAGGCAAGCCATGACGTCGGCTTCGGTCATTTCCCAGGAGGGTTTCATGCAGGGTTGGGATTGGGCGTTAATGCTTGCTCCGGTGGCGTCGAGTGTGGTTGCTCCGGAGTTAATGAGGTGTATTATGCCACCGGCGGCGCGTCCGGTGAGTTCTTTGCCGGTGACGCGTTTAACGGCTTCGGGGCTCCAGTATGTGCGGACGTCGGAGAACATCTGGCCGCAACCGGTGAGGAGGTGTCCGAAGAGCATGGCAACACCGTTGCAGGCATCGTTTTCGGTGGCGAGGACGAATGCCTGTCGGATGCCGTTCCAGTCGAATGTGGTGTTGAGGAGTGCTTCGGTGAAGTCGCCGTTTGGCTTCCAGTCGGTCCATTGGCGCTGTCCCTGGAATCCACCGGCAATGGCGTTGTGTCCGAGTGCTTCTTCTTTGAATCCCATCTCGAGGAGGCGGGGGTTGCCCTGCATTAGGTCGCGTACGATGAGTGTCATCTTGACGATGAATTCCCAGTCGGCATCTTTCTGCTGGCGTGTTTTGCGTTTTTCGGGGCGGTTCTTGAAGTCTTCGCCTTCGTTGGTCTTGCAGTATTTTTCAGTCCAAGCCATGGCTTTGGCGTATTCCTGATGGTCGTAAATGCCTTCGTCCATACGGCGCAGGATTTCGGTTTCGTCGACGCTTTCGTTGCGCATGCCGAGGTATTCCTGGAAGAAGTCGGGGTTGACGATGGAACCGGCGATGCCCATGCACATGCTGCCGATGGACAGGTAGCTTTTGCCGCGCATTAAGGCTACGGCAAGGGAAGCGCGTGTGAATCGCAAAATCTTCACGGCGACGTCGGCGGGAATGGAGTTGTCGTCAATGTCCTGGACGTCATGACCGTAAATGCCGAATGCTGGGAGTCCTTTCTGGGCGTGAGCGGCAAGAACGGCGGCGAGATAAACGGCTCCGGGTCGTTCGGTGCCGTTGAATCCCCAGACGGCTTTAGGCCAGTAGGGGTTCATATCCATAGTTTCGGATCCGTAGCACCAGCATGAAGTGACGGTGATGGTGGCGCCGACTCCTTCGCGTTCGAATTTATCGGCGCAAGCGGCTGCTTCGGCCACACGTCCGATGGTGGAATCGGCGATGACACACTGTACGGGTGTGCCGTCGGGGTAGTGGAGGTTTTCGGAAATAAGGGTTGCCACGGCTTTGGCGAGATTCATGGTTTTCTCTTCAAGAGATTCACGTACACCGCCTTGACGACCGTCGATGGTGGGGCGAATGCCGATTTTAGGATATTTTTTCATGATAAAAAAGAATGATGTGTTACTACCGACAAAGGTAGTAAAAAAATCATATCATGATATACAAGAAATGTTAACGGGAATACGGGAGCCGCTTAGCGGGAGATGGCGAGGTGTCGCCAGATGCATCGGGGAATCAGTCGCCAAAGGAGGTTGACGATGCGCCAACGGGAGTCGATGACAGCGATGCGCTTGTGTCGGTCGATGGCTCGGATAATTCGGGAGGCTGCGTGGTCGACGGTCATGATCATGGGGTAGTGTGCATCGGGGTCGAGGAGGTCGGTGCGAACAAATCCGGGGCGGATGTCGGTGAAGCGAACGTTGATGTGCTGAGTGTGGGCGAGCTGTTCGAGGGCGTCGATGTAGGTCCACTGGAAGCGTTTTGAGGCACTATAGGCTGCTGCTGCGCCGATGCCTTTTGTTCCGGCGATTGAGGTGATGATGGCAATGTGTCCGGGGCGGAGGTTGGCTGTCTGACGATAGTAGCTGAAGGCTGCGTCGATGATGGCAGTGAATCCAACGACGTTGGTCATGAGTGTGCTGCGCGAGCGGACGGGGTCGAGGGTCAGATCCCGGAATCCGGTGCCTGCGGCGTAAAGGAGAATGTCCATGCCGTCGATTAATTCGATGAGTTCATAGAGGCGTTTCGCTGCGTCGGGAGCAGAGACGTCGATGGTGAGGTATTCTATATTGTCGGGGTACAGGGCTTTTAGCTGACGCAGCAAGTCGGTGCGGCGTGCTGCGATGCCTACGCGCCAGCCACGGCGGGCATATTGGGTGGCAATGCGGGCTCCCAAACCTGAAGATGCTCCGATGATGATGATTTTTTTCATGGGAAAGGGTGGCTATTTTTTCTTTTTATCTTTATTAACCAGTTCGGGGTCGGGCTTGTTCAGGGTGAATGTGTAGATCATGGAGAGGGATACGGCGAGGACGTTTTCGCGGTTGCCGTAGCCGGGTATATACATCGGTTTGCCGTATGTGTCTTTGCTTTCGTGGAGGAGGGAGTGGAATTTGACGGTCCAGCCCATTGAGAATGCTTTGTAGATTTTGACTTTTATGGCAGCTGTGATTTCGAGCCAGCCTGCGGTGGCGTTCTGTGACGGGAAGCTGAAGTGTGCGGGGTCGTCCCAGTAGCCTGTGCCTACGGAGACGTTGTCGATGGAGTAGCTGAATGTGGAGAATCCGTAGCGGAGGCCGAAGCATAGCTGATAGTCGGGGGTGTTGTTGTAGAAAATGTTGTAGCTGCAGCCTAACCGGAAGTATGGTGCGAGAGGGGAACGGAAAGTGAAGTTTTGTCCGTCGGGTGTGATGTCGGCGGAGGCGAGACCGAATTCCAAGATGGGTTTGTAGCGGTTGTGAAGGCTTAGTTCGGCCCAGATGTCGGCTCCGCCGTATTGTTGTCCGAAGAGTCGCATGACGGGGTCGAATATGTTGACACCTACGGATATGCCTTCCATCAGGGGGTATATGTTTTTAGTGGAGGTCTTTACGGCGGTGGTGTCAATCCATTCTTCGCCGCTGACGGTGTCGACGAATATGATGTTTCCTTCGGCATCGGTGCGTCGGGCGAGTTTTGATTTTTCAAGACGGCGTTTTTGTTCTTCGTCGTCTTTGGGCGATGTGATGGCGGCAGATGGTTTGACGGGTGTGATCCGGCGCTGGGCGTAAGCGGGGAGTGCGGTGGAAATCAGGGCAAGCAGCAGGAGAATGAGTGATTTTTTCATGCGGGTTCCTCCTCTTCTTCTTCGCCTGGGTTGCCGGGGTTTTGTGGTTGTTCGGGGGTGGAGGATTTGGTGCGGAAGTAGATCCGGATGCGCTGCATATCGATGTTGGTAATCAGGGGGTCTGGTACAGTCACGGAGTCGATGAGGTGTGTGGTGAATGCAGTGGATGTGATGGTGTAGAAGTACATGGCTCCGCAGTCTTCGGATACGAACCGTGGTGATGCGGTGTATTGAAATGTGATTGTGTCGTTGAACATGGGGTCGGAGAGCCCTTCCTGTGCGTAGTGGATATAGTAGGAGGTTTCTTGCCTGGTGGCGCGGAACGGGAGGTATATCTCGGAGATGGACTGCTTGCTGCGGTATATGAGTGAGTCGTGTGGTGCGTCGACCCCACCGATGTCGAGCCCGGAGAGTGTGATGGCGGCTTTGGTTTCGGAGGAGAAAAGTCCGGCCAGAGGGAGGGCGTTTTGATTGTCGGTGCAGCCGATGGCGTTGCAGGCGTGCCAGAGGAGAGTGGAGGCAACGGAGAGTGTTATGAGAATCAGAAAGTTCCGCATAGGGTAATCTCGGCGATGGATTTACGGTTTTTGGGAGGGCAATTCATGTCGGGGTAGCCTAATGGAATTATGGCTATTGGTTCGATGTCGTCGGGGGCGTTGATGGCTCTGGTGAGGGTGGGCCGGTCGAAATTGCAAATCCAGCATGAGCCTAATCCGGCAGCTGTGGCGGCAAGGCAGAGGTGCTGTACTGCGATGGCGACGTCGATGTCGGTGTGGTCTTTGCCGTCGGGGCGATGCCAAGCCTGGGAATGGCAACCGCAGGCGACAATGAATAGAGGAACGTTGTCAAGCCATGGACGCGGGTATGCTTCGAGGATTGCCCGGCGCCGCTCGGGGGTGTCGATGATTACGAATTGCCATGGCTGGCGGTTGGTGGCCGACGGGGCAAGGCTGACACAGCGGAGAATGGAGTGGAGGAGCTGCGGCGGTACGGGTGTGGATTTATATTTTCGGCATGAGAAGCGTGTGGCGCAGAGTTGATTGAAATCTTCGATATTCATGGGGCGGGATGTGATTAGATGTTGATTTCTTCTTCAATTTCGTAGTGGTTGCGTCGGGGAGAGTTGCGCACGATGAGTTCGCCGATAAATCCGGTGAGGAATAGCTGGACGCCTATAATCATCAGTACGAGGGAGAGATAGAAGTAGGGAGAGTCGGTGACGAGAGAGTAGGAGTGGCCTGAATACATATGATATAGTTTCATGATTCCGACTACGGCCGTGGCAATGAACCCGAAAACGAACATCAGGCTGCCGAGGAGTCCGAAGAAGTGCATGGGTTTTGCTCCGAATTTGTTTGTGAACCAGAGGGTGGCGAGGTCGAGGTAGCCGTTGACGAAGCGGTCGAGACCGAATTTGGTCTTGCCGTATTTTCGGGCTTGGTGTTGAACTATTTTTTCGCCAATTTTGGTGAATCCGGCGTTTTTTGCCAGATAGGGTATGTATCGGTGCATATCGCCGTAGACTTCGATGTGCTTGATGACTTTGTTGCGGTAGGCTTTTAGTCCGCAGTTGAAGTCGTGGAGGTTTCGGATGCCGCTTACGCGTCGTGCGACGGCGTTGAAGAGTTTGGTGGGAATGGTTTTTGACAGCGGGTCGTAGCGTTTTTTCTTCCAGCCGCTGACGAGGTCGTAGCCGTCGTCCATAATCATGTGGTAGAGTTGGGGGATTTCGTCGGGGCTGTCCTGAAGGTCGGCGTCCATTGTGATGACGACGTCGCCGGTAGCGTGGGAGAAGCCGGTGTTGAGGGCCGGTGATTTGCCGTAGTTACGGCGGAAGCATATTCCTTTGACGGCGGGGTTGGCCAGGCTGAGCTGCTTTATGATGTCCCAGGATGAGTCGGTGCTTCCGTCGTTGATGAATAGGATTTCGTAGGTGAAGGAGTGTTGCTTCATGACTCGGTCAATCCATTGCTCGAGTTCGGGGAGAGATTCGGCTTCGTTGTATAAAGGGACGACGATTGAGATATCCATATGGAAAGGTGTGTTACTGTGGTTTGGGTCGTGCGAAGGCAAAGTAAATGCTGTAGCCGACTGATATGATAGATGATGTGATTATACCGACTAAGAGGAGTGCCCACATGATGGAGACTGAAAATTCGACGGGAGAGGGTATCTGGTGGTGCTGAATGAGAGCTTGGGCCGTGAGGCTGAATTGATGCAGTGATTCGACGGGTGAGTCGGCGAAAAGGGTTGCGGCTTGAGATATGCGGTCGAAGATGTAGTCGGGGTTAATCCAACGGAAGTAGATGATGGATATGGTGCCGGTTATCAATGTGGAGCCGAGTATGGCAATGATAGTGGCGAGCCACATTGCGGCGAGAGGCCTTGGGGCGGGGATGCGGCGAGAGGCGTTGTGGAAAATGAGGAATAGGGATAATGGGTATAGCAGCATCATTATCAGCCCGATAAGACCGCCGAGGGGAATGGTGTCGGCGTTGGCCATGATTATTGTCATCATGGCACAGTAGATTCCGAGATAGAGTCCGCGTGAAGCGCCAAAGCGGTATGGTGAGAATGGTGGCTTCATCAGATTGATTCGGTGAATGAATTGATGTGGCGTTTTTTCTTTTCTTCGAGGATTTCGGAGCAAGCGATGAATATTCCTGTTTCTTCGACGTCGCCAAATTCATCGTTGACGGCGGTGCCAAATGTGCGCATTGAGGGAGACAGGCTCATGTAGGCATTTACCAGGGGAGGGATGTTGAGGCCGTGCTGACGTACGGCTTTGTTGAGGATTCGGTAGTCTTCATCGAATGTGTTTCCGGTGAAAAGGCGTTTGAGGCTGTCGCGGTCCATGTCGGTCTGCAGTGGTGATATCGGTGAAACGAGCCGGTCTTTGTCGGGGAAATGTTTTTCGAGGAAGTATAGAATCATGTTGCGACATTCGTGGGAGTAGCTTGGATACATAGTTACTTTTCCGAAGAAGTAGCGTATGTCGGGGTGTATTATCGTGAGAGCTCCGAGGCCGTCCCAGAGGTTGTCGAGTACATAAAGTGCTTTGGCTCCGGCTCTTGAGGATTGATATTCAGGCCTGACAAATGAGCGCCCTAATTCGATGGTGAAAGGGAGGTAGTGGCGTATAAAGTCGGGAGAGAAAGCGAACATGTGGGCGGTGGCGATGCGTGGTGTGCCGTCGGGATTTATGATAACGTCGCTGCCTGTGATGTAGCGGTATCCTCCGAGAATCAGTCTGGAATCGGGATCCCATACGATGAGCTGCTTGCATGGTGGTGTCATGGTGTCGAAAGAATCGATGTCGCAGCTCAGTCCTGTACCTCCGCCTGCTGAGCGGAAGGCGAGTTCACGCAGTCGTCCAATCTCGCGCATGGTGTTGGGGGCGTCGGCGGCTTCTACCACGTAGATGTGATTGCCGGCTTTGTTGGTGTGACGGAGCAATCGGTCGGGCGTAAGTTCGGCTTCGATGAGGGTGGAGTCTACGGGGTCGATGATTCGTTGATTCATAGGGCTATACAGGGGCGATTTATAACAACAGATTGGCTAAGATTCGGGGGCAAGGTCATAGACGAGTTGACGTATTTTCAATGTTTCGCCGGCAGCTTGTGTGCCGCCATGGAGTGATTGCCAAGGTATGGGCTGACCAATGGATACGACAAAAGATTTGCCACGGCTCAGAAAGACTTCGCGCGGGAGTCGCAACATCTCTATGTTGAATTTGATACCGAGCCGCTTTCTGAATTTTGCAAAATTATAAAAAAAACTTGAGTTGTGTCCGCTAAAATGCACCGGAATTATGTCGCGATGGTATTTTACGGCTTTGTTGATGAATGTTTTCTGCCACTGGAGGTCGGTGATATTGCCTTGAGGGGATTTGCGGGAGCAGAGTCCTGCGGGAAAAATCAGCACGGGAGCATCGGAGCGGAATGCCCGGTCGACATCGGCAGCAGCCATACGTGATTGTTTGCCGTATTTGTTGACGGGCAGAAAGACGCCTCGGAGTGGTTCGACTGCCATAAGCAGATTGTTGACTAAAAATTTGACGTCGGTGCCGAAAAGGCGTGTGAATAGTTCGATGAGAATCATGCCGTCGAGTCCACCGAGGGGGTGATTACAGGCTACGATGACGCGTTTGGATGGGAGGTCGTTGAGTGAGCCTTTTATTTGGTATGATATGTCGAGATAATCGATTAGTGCGCGGCAGAATTCGGCATCTTTCAGGTGGCCGTACCGGGCTAAGAAGTCGTTCATCTGCGGCTGGCAGATGAAGTGTTCGAGCCAACGGACCAGTATGCGGGGCATAAAGCGACGCAATCTGGGTATTCGTTTTCGCAGGACGCTGTCGACGTCGATTTGCAGTTTTTTTTCCTCTTTTTCCATAGGGGGAGATGAAAGGTTTCGACAAAGGTAATCAATTTTATGTCAAAAATGTGTATTTTTGCAAACGTTATGTCACACTCAGTCACTTCATTTATATCCAATGTGGGCTCATCGCTTAAAAGCGTGGCCAAAGTGTTTATCCAGTCGCGCAGGAGTACGGTGGGGGATCGTGATTCGGACGGGGGGGATACGATAGTGATACTTGGCAACGGTCCGTCGCTGCGACAAACAATCGACGTGGAGATGGAGAAGTTGCGGCGGTATCCGCTTTTAGCTGTGAATTTTGCAGCTAATACGCCAGAGTTCCGACAGTTGCGACCGCGTTATTATGTGCTTGTCGATCCGGCTTTTTTTGCTGCCGATCCACCGGAAAATGTGGTGCAACTGTGGAAAAATCTGGAGCAGGACCGCGACTGGCGTTTGATATTGTTTGTGCCGGTGACGTGTATGAAGCGTGTGCCGGCGGAGGTGCGGCGGAGTGTGGATGTGCGGGGTATCAATGCTGTGGGAGTGGAGGGATTTCGGCCGTTGCGACATCTGCTGTATCGCATGAATGTGGGTATGCCGCGTCCGCGAAATGTGTTGATACCTTCGATAATGGTGGCATTGGCGTTGGGTTTCAAACGTATATATCTTGTGGGAGCAGATCATTCATGGACGCGCACACTTGATGTCAATGAGCGTAACGAGGTGGTGAGCATTCAGCCACATTATTATGCTGACAGTGCCAAAGAACTTGACCGTGTGGCAGCGGTATATCGTAATATTCGGCTTCATGAAATCATGTATAGTTTCTATGTGGCTTTCAGGTCGTATTTCGATATCAAGGAGTATGCGCGCAGCAAGGGGGCGCAGGTGCTTAATGCCACTCCGCAAAGTTTTATAGATGCATTTGAGCGCGAGCCGCTGCCGTAGGACTATTGCTTGAGCATAATTACTGAGGCCATGCGTCCGGAGTGGGTGCCGAGCTTGCGGGCTGAGAAGAATTCGTCATTGCAGTGGGTACAGAAATCCGTCATGTCAATGTTTTCTTCTTTTATCCCGGCTTGGGTGAGGGTGATTGTTACAGCTGCTGACAGCGAGATGTGCGGGCGGTCAAGAGAGTTGTCGATTAGTTCGGGGGAGTATGTAAATTCTTTGATAAAGAGGTCAGCTACATCTTTGCCAACTTCGTAGCACCAGATGCATATGGAGGGGGCTATCATAGCTTTGATGCGTGAGGGTTCGGCGCCGAGCTCTGTCATGGCTTTGACTGCAGCGGCAGAAATACGTGCTAAAGTGCCCCGCCAGCCGCTGTGTACGGCAGCGATGACTCCGGCTTGTGAATCGGCCAAAAGTATGGGGGCGCAGTCGGCGGTGTTGATGCAGAGTGCTATACCGGGGGTATCGGTGACCAAAGCGTCAATACCATCAAGCGAGGGTACGGTGCCATCGTGAATCACGGCTACCGATGCGGAATGCGTCTGCCGGGGCAATATCAGCCGGTCAGGTGTGATGCCGAGGTCGGCACAAAGCAGATTGCGGCAGTCTGCGATGTGCTCCGGCTTGTCGCCAGTGTAGTCGCATACGTTGAACCCGCTGTAGGGGTAGTCGGTGGTGGAGTCACCACGCATGGTGCTGAACGCTATTATGCGGTCGCCAAGTTGATAATCAATCTTTCTGAGGGTCATAGTCAGGCATTTCCATATCCCATGATTCGTCGTATTCGCCGTCGTCGTAGTTTTCACCGAAATCTTCGTCTTCGTCGTATTCTTCAATCTGCGGTTCGGGTGTGTCGAAGATAAATTCGTCTTCTTCACGCACCCGGTGCCGTACATCGAGCGGACGGTGAGTGATGGCAACGGGAGCAATGCGGTTGCGGTCGTCGGTGATAGCACCCCAGAGGATATCTTTCAGTTTGGTAAGCCCCATGCCGGTGACGGCGGATATGAATACGTGAGGCACTCCCTCCGGGAGGGATTTTTCGATTTCAGCAATGAGTTCATCATCGAGCATATCGCTTTTGGATATGGCGAGTACGCGTTCCTTGTCCATGAGCTGCGGATTGAACTGTTCCAGTTCGCGCAACAGCACTTCGTATTCATGAGCGATATCGTCGGCATCGGCAGGTACCATGAAAAGCAGTACGGCATTGCGTTCGATGTGACGTAAAAATCTAAGTCCGAGACCTTTTCCCTCGCTTGCGCCTTCGATGATACCGGGGATGTCGGCCATGACAAAGGAGCGATTGTCGCGATAAGAAACGATGCCGAGCTGGGGTTCCATGGTGGTGAAAGGATAGTCGGCAATCTTTGGTCGAGCGGCAGACAGCGCCGAGAGCAGAGTGGATTTGCCTGCGTTGGGGAATCCAACAAGACCTACGTCGGCGAGTAGCTTAAGTTCTAAAATTACAGTTTTTTCGATAGCAGGCTCTCCGGGCTGGGCATAACGCGGAGTGCGGTTAGTGGCGCTTTTGAAGTTCCAGTTGCCCAGTCCTCCGCGACCTCCGCGAAGGAGCTTTACTTCTTCGCCGTCGTCGTTGACTTCGCATAGAAATTCGCCTGTGTCGGCATCGTATACCACAGTGCCTGTGGGAACATCGATATATATGTCGTCGCCATCTTTGCCGAAGCTGCGCCCTCCCGAGCCGGGCTGTCCGTTGCCGGCAAATACATGACGGTTATATTTCAGCGGAAGGAGTGTCCACATCTGTTTGTTGCCACGCAGGATCACGTGACCGCCACGACCGCCGTTACCGCCGTCGGGCCCTCCTTTTGGCACATATTTGGCTCTGTGGAAGTGTCGTGAGCCGGCGCCGCCTTTGCCGGAGCGGCAGTGTATCTTTACGTAGTCAATGAAGTTGGAATCAGCCATAATATGTAAATTCAGTGATTAGACAATGTGGGAGCTATCACATTAACAATTATTTTCCCCTGAGGGTTTACGCAAGCGCATCACAGTCTCGGCTACGGCCCAGTCAAAAGGTGTGTCGAGGTCGACACTGGTGGTGCTGTCGACCAGACATGGGCGTCGCCGGGTCATGTCGCCGAGACGTTTCTGCCGCAGAGCCTGAGGATTGAATACGTAGACCGAACCGGATGTCTGCATTACGCGGGGGGCGTCCTGACGGCGGGTGTATAGTCCGTGTCCTTTTGAAATGCGCATAAATCCGTCGACAGGGTCAGGCTCGAAACAGTCGTAATAGGGGTTTGCGGCAGCTTCAACTACAGTGGTGACCATGTCAACATCGGGGGTGTACATTTCGATACACCGTCGGACATCATCGGCCGTACGTAGGGGAGAAGTGGGCTGGAGCAGACATACTTTGTCGTATTTTATGCCCATTCGGTCGGCATAGTCCATCACGTCTAAAATCACTTCACGTGAGCCTATGGAATCGCCGGCGAGCGACATTGGGCGCATATATGGTACCGGAAGGCCGGTGGCACGAGAAATTTGGGCTATCTCTTCATCTTCAGTGCTGACAATCACATGAGAGTCGGGAGCAAACCGGCGTGCCATCTCAATGGAATATACAATGAGTGGTTTTCCACCGAGTAACTTGATGTTTTTACGCGGAATACCTTTGCTGCCTCCCCGGGCGGTGATGACGAAAAGTGTATCAGTGGTCATGATATGAGAGTAAAAAGGGTGTGATACTAATGGTTAAGCGGCCAATATCAGGCAGGTGAGATAAGCGATATAGGATACGGTCATGATACCGCCTTCGATGCGGGTGATGGTGCGTTGGCGGAAAAGCCAGCCGAAAAGCCAGAACATCAGCGAGGCTCCCACAAGGGAAAGTAAGTCGAAGTTCCCTATCTGCCCCAAATCGAGAGGAGAGACTGTGGCAGATATGCCAAGAATGGCAAAAACATTGAATATGCAGCTGCCAATGACGTTTCCTACGGCTAATCCGGGGCGACCTTTGATGGCGGCTACTAACGATGTGGCCAGTTCGGGAGCAGATGTGCCGAAGGCCACGATGGTCAAACCAATCACGGCTTCGCTTACTCCCATGAGCAGGGCAATCTCGGATGCTCCGTTGACAAAGCAGTTGCCGCCGTAGATCAAAGCGGTTAATCCGCCTATGACCCATAGTATTGATTTCCATAACGGCATTGCAGGGGTAGTGTCGGATTCTTTGTTTTGGCCGGAATCGACGTTTTTAGTCTGAGTCATGGTGTAGCGCATGAAAATCAGGAAGAAAAGCAGCAATATCAGACCGTTGCTCCGGGTTAATTGAGCTATGGGCGAACCATCGAGGAGGGGAGTGTTGGCCATGATGAGAACTGCCAGCGATGAGAGTACAACGAGAGGAATCTCTCGAGTCATCACACTTTGCTGAATCACAATCGGGCGTACTAAGGCGGTGATGCCTATGATGGCTAAAATATTGAATATGTTGCTGCCGACAACATTGCCTACGGCGAGCTCGGAGGCTCCGTCGATGGCTGAAATCAGACTTATCACCAATTCGGGCGCGGAGGTACCGAAAGCTACGATGGTCAGACCTACCACAAGTTCAGAAATGCCGGCACGACGAGCAATGGCAGCAGCTCCGTCGGTGAGGAGATTGGCACCGCCTAAAATCAGGGCGAGACCTATGATTAAGAAAAAAATACTCAGCCACATAATGGATAAAAATCGATATAATATTATACAATAAAAGAGAATCCCCGACAAGCTGCTTGCCTCGGATTCTCAATTTTATATTCTGAAAATTTTAGATGGCGGAGAGAATCTTCGTTTTTCCGATGGCAGGAATTATTCCTCTACTGAACGAAGTTTCTGTACATAGATAGCCTTCATCATCTTCTTGCGGTTTGTGACTGAGGGCTTCTGAAATGCCTGACGGGCACGGAGTTCTTTAACTACACCTGTTTTCTCATATTTACGTTTGAATTTCTTCAAAGCGCGTTCGATGTTTTCGCCTTCTTTAACTTGTACAATAATCATTTTTGTGTTGAGTTATATATAATTTCTTTATTAATTAGCTCACTAAGATTTAGCGGGGCAAAATTAACCATAGTTTTTCATTTCACAAAAACTTTTTGCTGATATTTGCACACCTGAGGCAAATTTTATGAGAAAATAGGGTTAAAACCCTACTCTGACACCGATTTTCATAATGCCCTGAACGCCGTAGCCTATTTCGGCAAAAGCTCCGATACGTTTCATAAGGCTTATTTCGGCTCCGACCGGCGAAATCTGGTAGGCAAACGAGCTGCGGTTGTAGGTTTCGGTCCAGGAGGGATTGTAGTATTGTACCAGGGCACCTATGCCGGCATGTGAGTAGAGGGTAAAAATAGAGCGGGAAAACCATTCGTAGCGGGCATTAACCATCAGGCCGTGCCATGTGATTTCGCCATAGCGCTGACCTACGGCATGGTTGCTGCTTCCGGAGGAGTAGGTGTAGCTCAATCCCAGCCATAGCTTGGGAATAAATTTATGGTCGATAGTGAAGTTTACATCGCCCCAGCCATTGATATCATGCCAACCGTGAGAGTAGGCGCCGTGGTACATGGCGGGTGAGGCGCCGTAGCTTGCGCTGACCTGAGTCCGTTGACCCCATGCGGCTACGGTGCATACGACCGCTGCCATAAGTAAGAGAAGTTTTTTCATAATTGCAGAATAGAGTTAGTTGATAACATAGTAACATATGAAGAAGGGATTTTGTTAGGCGGATTTTTATGAAAGTGGGGGATTAGCATAAATCGGGGGATGCGTGGCGGTAATTTTGTCGGTGAAATAACAATCAAGTAAATTTTATTTCCAGCTACAATTAACTTAATGTCGAACTATTTAATACCATGTGATTTACAAAGTGATTTATGACAGAAGAAATTAATACTGAAGAAGAAAATCCCCGTGAAGAGCGACTGGAGGTGGAAGTGACTCCGTATGAGCCTTCGCCACAGGTGCTTGCCATGATAGCTGATGCGGAGGAGCGCGGCTATATACGCGGTCGGAATGAGGCTATAGCAGAACGAATGCGTGCACCGGGGTTATTGCAAAATCCGGCCAGGGCAGCGGCCGACAATATGGACTGCCATGCTTCGGCAATTGATGCCGGCGGATATGAATCGCTCTTTTTGAGTGGTTTGCGTCCCGGAGTATGGGACTGACGGCCGAGTGCCAATCAATATGTTTACACACACAAGTTTAATCATTTAACCAAAAACAAAACATTATGTCAGACACAACAAATCCTACAAATCCTGAAAACACACCTTCTGCCACTAAAGTTACGGACTCTCCGGCAGCGACTATATCAAGTACAGCTATAGTAGCCGGTATGGCCGGAGGAAGTCATGTGGTTGATGGTCCGCTCACTACGGCGGCTATCACAGAGGTATCGCCATCGCTGTTGGTCAATGAGATAGACCGCCGCATAGTGATGGTGCGCCCTATGTCGACTCCTGTAGACCAGATTTCACGTATGATCGGCGCGCGTCCGGCCTCTTCGATGGTGGTCGATTATTATTCGGTAGATACCAAGCCGGTGAAGGCTCTTGTGCTTGCCGATGCTGAAGCTGTGGAGGGCGTGGAGTACGACGGTCATCAAGTGTACAGCGTAAAGACCGACAACAACCGAATGTTTGCCGCCACAGAGACCCTGCTTGTGCCGTATGGTACGGGCTATGATGAAAAGGGAAAGCCTACTCAGTCGTTGATACTTTATGTGGTGGAAGGTGCTACTACTGCCGATGGTACGCTCAAGGTGATAGCAGTGAATGCCAGCCCGTCGGATTCCGAAGAGACGCTCGATGCTTTGGTGGAGGGGAGCGAGCTGGTGCGTATGGGTCGTGCGGCGAGCGAACTGGACGTGCAGACCGCGCAGTTTGAGGCGCTTCCTGTAAAGTCGACCAATTATTGTCAAATATTTAAGGCGCAAGTGGAGCAATCGGTATTTGCCAAGCTCTCGGCCCGCGAGGTGGGCTGGACTTTTTCCGATCAGGAGGAGGTGGCCATAATGGACATGCGTTTAGGTATGGAAAAGAGTTTTCTGTTCGGAACAAAAGCCCGACTGACCGATCCGCAGAAATTTGATACAGTACTTTTCACTTCCGGTATCTGGAATCAGGCTCAGGGTGAGTTCAAAATCACGTCATCGGCTTTGACTCAAGAGCATCTGATCAGCTTGATGCGTAAGGCTTTTACCGGCAATGCGGCAGGCTCGTCGCGCAAGATACTTATAGCGGGTTCGGCAATGATAGAGGAGTTAAATTCGTTGACTTACACCAAGGTGATAGCCGCCAACGATACCGTGACGCGCTGGGGTATAGATTTCAATGAGATACGCTCGAAATTCGGATCGCTTTATGTGATTCACAGTGAGGTGTTTGACCAGTGTGGTCATGAGTATGACGGTTTGGTGCTTGATCCGCAATATCTCACCAAATATACTCATCTGCCTTTCAGGGTGGAGCATCTGGATTTGAAGAAATCGGGATTGCGCAATACAGATGCTATGGTGGCTACCGAAGCCAGCTGTCTGGTGCTGCGTCACCCTAAGGCTCACATCAAAGTCGAGTGGAAGAAGTTATGATACTTACCGCATCGCAATTGTTGACCGAGTGGAAACTGCGTCAGGGGTTGTTGCCCCTGCGCAGCGATGCCACCGTGACCCGCAGCGACGGCTATGACCTGGATGAGCTGCTGATGCGGCAGGTCAGGGAGTGGTATGTCAAAAGTCTGTATGAGTTGCCGCCGTCGCATCTGCCTGTGGAAGATATATCTTCGATGCTTACCATGAACCGTATGGCGGATGGGACGGGGCGTGTGATTCTGCCTGAGCGTGTGGTTCGCGTGACATCGGTGTATATTCCCGGGTGGCGAAGGGAAGCCCGTGTGGTATTGCCAGACAGTGTGGAGGCGCATGCGCAGCTATCGCCTTATTCGCGGGGTAACAGCAATATGCCGGTGGTGGTGGTCAATGACCGGGTGATGAATATCTACACTCCGCCCCGTGGAGCTGCCGATGCCGGTGTGGTGATGGCGGTGTTGCTACCGACGGACGATTTATATCCGGTGACCCAGCAGATGGTGGTGACGATGCCAAGTGCTGTGTGAACAGTCTTTTACCTTAAAATTCAACCTTACCTTAAATCTATATCATAAATATGTCAGATCAAACATCATCACAATATCTGCAGATGGCTTTCGAGGCCTGGAGTACCGGAGCCGAACTGCGTAAGCGCAGATGCCGCGCCAAGAATTATACTTATGGCAAGCAGTGGAGCGATAAGGTGCGTATGCCTGACGGCACGTGGGTGGAGGAGGAACAGAACGCTTTATCGGCTACCGGCCGGAGACCGTTGACCAATAATATGATACGTCAGATAGTGAAGTGCGTCATAGGTAATTTCCGTACATCGCTTGCTCAGGAGGATGAGAGTGTGCTGCCATTGGAGGTGACAGAGCGAAATTCGCTTGTGGAACTTGACTGCCGGTTGCTTGAGGAGTTTCTGATATCGGGCTGTGCCATACAGCGTGTGGTGACGGAGTCGCGTCTTGGCGGCTCAGGAGTGTGGATTGACAATGTGAGTCCGGAAAACTTTTTTGTCAATCGCTTCACTGACCCCCGCTCGATTGATATCGAGCTTGTGGGTATGCTTCATTCGATGTCGATGCGTGAACTGCTGATGCGTTTCGGAGGCGGAGACAGGGTGAAGATGGAGCGTTTGCACCGTCTTTACACTGATTCTTCCGCTCCTCGGAGCAGTATATCTGCATCGGCATTTGCCGATGCCGGGGCGGGTCGCTGTCGTGTAATCGAGCTGTGGACTCTGGAGAGCCGCAATATGCTTCGTTGTCACGATAGTGAGCGTGCCGATTATTTCCTTCTGCCTGCCGGTGCGGCCGGGCGTCTTGATGAGGTGAATATCAGGCGTAGTGAAGCCGGCGTGCCGCCGGTGGATACTGTGATGACGACTACCATGCGCTGGCATTGCCGATTTCTTACGCCTGCGGGATACGTGATAGATGAATACGATTCGCCCTATAGTCACGGTATGCACCCCTTTGCCGTAAAGTATTATCCGCTTATCGACGGGGAGGTGCATTCGTTTGTGGAGGATATAATAGATCAGCAGCGGCATATCAACAGGCTCATCACTTTGATGGATCATGTGATGGCTTCTTCCGCCAAAGGTGTGCTTCTCTTTCCCATAGAGCAGAAGCCTGATACCTTTACATGGGGCGATATCGCTGCCCGCTGGGCTACCAGCGACGGTATTATTCCTTACCGCGCATCGGCAGCCGGGAATGAGCCGCGTCAGATCATATCATCGGGGGAGCAGTCGGGAGCATATCACCTGCTGCAACTTCAGATGCAGCTTTTTCAGCAAATTTCGGGTGTGAGCGAGGCTCTGCAGGGACATGTGGAGCAAAAGAATATGTCGGCTGCCATGTATGAAGCGCAGGTGCAACATTCGTCGGTGGCAATTCTCGATTTGCTCGACAGTTTCAATTCTTTTCGCCGGCATCGTAATTATCTGGCCACACATTGTTAATCATCGTATAGATTATATCTGAATGCTGTTAACCCTTTTTTACTTTAAGGGTCGATTTTTTGGCCCTTTGTGATTGTATTTTTACCAATAAATAACAAAATAAATTGATATTATGCCTACAAGACAGAAAATTGATACACCCCGTAATAGACATTTTATGTGTATAGTGCGTCAACTTTTGGCTACCGGTCAATATAATTCACTGGCAGAAGTGACGGCGGCTGCAGCCAGTCATCCTGCACCGCAATATTATGTGAGTTATGACTATGCATTGCGCCGATTGCGCAATGGCGGACCGGTGCATACAGAGCGAATGACCACAGCGGGTGAGGCTATGTGGCGGGAACTGAGTGGGAAAGTGGCCCGTGTGCAGGAAATATACGATATCAATCTTGCCGAAGCGCTGCAGCGAGTGCTCACCGACAGTAGGGCGTCATCGTTTTTTCTTTCGCCTTCATCGGCTTTGCGTCTTTATCATCAGTTGCGTCGGTCGGGACAATATCGGGTGAGAGCCTGAGCTTGTGAGGGCATAGGCGGAATGTTTTTATTATCTTTTTATCTTAATCAATTGAATATCTATGACTGTAATTTCTCTTTCCCTAATCGAAATCACTAATCAGGTACTGGCTTTGTCGGCAATGCGTCATGTGTTGTCGGCAGGGCGTCCGCCTCTGCTTCATTCTGATCATGCCGAAGCTATCGCATTGATGATACGGTCGGCTTTCGCTCAAGTGTGTATGGCTCTGTGTCCGGCTGCCACGGACTGCAATATCGATGATGATGGTGCCGAGATAGTAAGTGTGACTCTTGAATTGCCTCGCGGAGTCAATGCTCTGGCTCTGAGATTGCTCATGGAGCACGCTATCGCTTCTAATGTGCTTGCCCAGGCTTATGCGGGTACGGACGGAATGATGGCTGAGCGATATGAAGAACAGTATCGCACAGCTGCCAATTCACTCCATGCTTTGATGGCAGCCGACGGCGATTTTGTGCCGAGGGTGCGTCCGGCGTGGTATTGAGTGAGGCGGAAGATTATTCCATGAGCTTGCGGTAGCGTCGCCGGGGTGGTTCTTTTCCGCCGTTTTTGGCTTTTTTGTAGTCTTCGTAGTCAGAGTACGAGCCTTCGTAATACACAACGTTGCCATCGCCTTCAAAAGAGAGGATGTGGGTGCAGATGCGGTCGAGAAACCAGCGGTCGTGGCTTACGACAACGGCACAGCCGGCAAATTCTTCGAGTCCTTCCTCAAGTGCGCGCAGGGTGTTGACGTCGATGTCGTTGGTGGGTTCGTCGAGCAGCAATACATTGCCTTCTTCCTTAAGGGCCATGGCCAGATGGAGGCGGTTGCGCTCACCGCCGGAGAGTACACCGATTTTTTTCTCCTGGTCGGCTCCGGAGAAGTTGAATTTAGAGAGGTAGGCGCGTGCATTGACATCTTTGCCGCCCATGCGGAATGATTCTACGCCTTGTGAAATCACTTCGTAGACACTTTTTTCGGGCAGGAGGTCGTGGTGGGTCTGGTCGACATAGGCTATTTTGACGGTTTCGCCTACGTCGAATGTGCCGGCATCGGCTTTTTCAAGTCCCATGATGAGCTTGAAGAGGGTGGTTTTACCGGTGCCGTTAGGTCCGATTATACCTACTATGCCGTTGGGTGGCAGCATGAAGTTGAGCCCGGAAAACAGTTGCTTGTCGCCGAAGGCTTTGGTTATGCCGCTGGCTTCGATAACTTTTTGTCCGAGTCGCGGTCCGTTGGGGATAAATATTTCGAGACGTTCCTCACGTTGTTTTTGGTCTTCGTTGAGAAGGCGGTCGTAGTTGGACAGACGAGCTTTGCCTTTGGCCTGACGTGCTTTTGGTGCCATACGCACCCATTCGAGTTCGCGTTCGAGGGTCTTGCGACGTTTGCTTGCCTGCTTTTCTTCCATGGCCATGCGTTTTGTTTTTTGGTCGAGCCATGAAGAGTAGTTGCCTTTCCAGGGAATACCTTCGCCACGGTCGAGTTCGAGAATCCAGCCGGCAACGTGGTCAAGGAAATAGCGGTCGTGGGTGATGGCGATGACTGTGCCGGGATATTGCTGGAGGTGTTGCTCGAGCCAGTCGATGGATTCGGCATCGAGGTGGTTGGTGGGTTCGTCGAGCAGGAGTACGTCGGGTTGCTGAAGGAGAAGGCGGCACAGGGCCACACGGCGGCGTTCGCCACCGGAGAGTGTGGTGACGGGCTGATTGTCGGGCGGACATTGGAGTGCGTCCATGGCTCGTTCGAGCTTGCTGTCGATATTCCAGGCGTCAGCGGCATCGAGGGCGTCCTGCAGCTCGGCCTGACGTGCAATGAGGGCTTCCATCTTGTCGGGGTCCTCAAGTACTTCCGGGTCGCCGAAGGCTTCGTTGACACGGTCAAATTCGGCAAGCAGATCCATGACGGGCTGTACACCTTCGCGCACTATTTCAATGACGGTTTTCGAGGGGTCGAGCTGTGGGTCTTGCTCGAGGTATCCTACGGTGTAGCCGGGAGAGAATACTACTTCACCCTGAAAATCTTTGTCGATACCGGCAATGATTTTGAGAAGAGAAGATTTACCTGAGCCGTTCAGACCTATAATGCCTATCTTGGCACCGTAGAAAAAGCTGAGATATATGTTTTTGAGTACTTGTTTCTGAGGTGGGTATGTTTTGGATACGCCTACCATGGAGAATATTATTTTTTTGTCGTCGGCCATAAACGGGAAATGATGGTGTGAGAGTTATCTGGAATGATGCGCAGGGTGGAGAGTATGGTG
>CAZZFD010000006.1:15862-81671 GCA_964653375.1 uncultured Bacteroides sp. | reverse complement strand
GGTTCTTGGGAGTTTTTGGGGCGTATTTGACGGGATAGTCGCAGGCGGTTTTGCCGGAGATGATGGATGCGAGTTTGCCTTTGATTAGCTGCTTGCGTATGGGTGAGATGTGGTCGATATAAAGTTTTCCTTCGAGGTGGTCGCATTCATGTTGGACTATGCGGGCGAGGAATCCGGAGATTTCTTCAGTGTGGGGCTGAAAGTTTTCATCGACCCATGTCAGGCGGATATGTTCGACGCGTCGCACGTTTTCGCTCAGTCCGGGCAGTGAGAGACAGCCTTCGGAGCGTGATATTTCAGGCCCATCGAGAATCTCTATCTGCGGATTGATGAGAGTGAGCCGGCGTCCGGCACATTCGGGAAAGCTGTCGGCCACGGGGTTGGCGTCTATGACCACGATACGGTCGTTGCGTCCGATCTGCGGAGCAGCCAGACCCACGCCTTCGCTTTCATACATGGTGGAGTACATGGCTTCGAGCAGCGGCTTCAGGTCGGGATAATCGGGAGTTACCGGCTCGGAAATTTTGCGTAGCACGGGGTGGCCATAGAGATATACGGGGAGTTTCATAACCGTTCGGTATATTGTTTGCTTTGTAAATAGTCGTTAAGAATGATGGTTGCGGCCATTTGGTCGACCACAGCTTTGTCGCGGCGGCGCATTTTTTTCATGCCTGAGTCAATCATGCTTCGGTGGGCGAGGACCGAGGTGTATCGCTCATCGAAATAGATAATCTCCAGCGTGGGCATCTCGCGGTGCAGACGCTCTACAGCGGGGCGGATATATCGCATCGATTCGGATTCAATGCCCGATGACTGGCGTGGAAGTCCCACGATTATGGCATCGACCGGCTCAGTGGCTACATACTGTTTGATGAAATCGAGCAGTGAGGCTGTGGCCACGGTGGTCAGGCCTGTGGCAACTATACGCAAGGGGTCGGTCACGGCGATGCCGCAACGCCGACGTCCGTAATCGATGCTCATCAGTCGGCCCATCAGGTCAGCGTGGAGCAGAGGGGGTTAGAGGTTGTCATCAAAGGTCATTTCATCGAAGCCTTCGGGGTCGAATTCATCGGCATTAAATTCATCGCTGCCGTAGAAGTCTTCATCGATGTCGTTGATTGCGGTTGCTGCTTTTTGGTCGGCTTTAGACTCAAATTCTTCGAGGTCGACAAATTGTGCCGGGGCATGGCCCATGGAGGCTACGCACACAGGTTCATGGAGTGTGCGACCGGGGATTGCTGCTTTCAGTTCGATGAAGAAAGCTCGGTCGGTCATATAGTCGAATACCCAAATCAGACGCTGTCCTTCATCTTCGATGAAATCGCTCATGACGGTGTCTTCCATCAGATATACATCTTCCGAGGAATCCACGCCCATGTCTTCGAGGGTGATTTCTTTGCCTTTTTCCCATTCGTAATCGCAGAGGAAAAAAGAGCTCATCTGATTTTTATCATAGCCTACCGAATCGCAAATGGCATTGCGCAGCGACAGGAATGTATCGTCGGCGTCAATCTCGATTTCACGGCGGAAATTGTCGACTTCATCTGATACTATACGGAACTTAAAGACCATATCGTTAATTTATTTTTTACCGTAGTGAATGTTAACTTGAATAGATGGTGCGAAGATAGCAAATAGAGAATGAGAATCCAAAAATAAATTTGAGCAAATGTGCGTCAGAGGGCGATTTTATCGATGCGACGCTGATGGCGTCCTCCGTCGAAGGGTGTGGAGAGGAATGCGGCTACGACTTCAAGGGCTGTCTGCGGGTCGATAAAGCGGGCCGGGAGCACGAGGATGTTGGCGTCGTTGTGGGCGCGTGCGAGCTGGGCCAGTTCGGGCTGCCAGCATAGGGCTGCGCGTATTCCCTGATGTTTGTTGAGAGTCATGGCAATGCCGTTGCCTGTGCCACAAAGGGCAATGCCGGGATAGCACTGACCGCTTTCTACTGCTTGGGCGCAGGGGTGAGCGAAGTCGGGATAGTCGCAGCTGTCGGTGGAGTGAGTGCCGAAGTCTTCTACTTCGGCTCCGAGTGATGCGAGATAGTTTTTGATTATTTCCTTAAGCTCGTAGCCGGCGTGGTCGGAGCACATAGCTACTTTTTTCGTGGGTTGAATGAGAGTCATAACGGGGGTGTAGGTTTGTAATTAAGTTGACGGGGCTGCCGGTGTGAGGTACATACCGGCAACTGAATGCAAAGTTAAAGAAAGTGATTGAAAAACTCAACCAAAATCATACACAAATCTCTATTCAATTCGATGCTGAACTTCAGTATCGGTGCAGTGGCTGACTGCGGTCGGCAAGCGTAGTGCTTGTCTATGGTTTATGAGAGAATAATCATGGGCTTTCGGTATAGTCGTTTTCTATGAGGAATGGTCTATCGGCATGGGCGTGACGGGATAAATAAATTGGTGTGATTCAAAAAAATGTGTATATTTGCGGTGCCGTTCATCGGCAGAGGCCCACAGGGGCTGAGCGGGTGGTAAGGCAGACATAATATAAAGCGCGTTTACTGAAGCGCTGCATCTTTGACCTTTGGAAATGTGGCAGTTTCCCGCTTCTTCATTGATGTAGCAACGGTAGATGCCTATGTGGATATGTATATATCCCGGGAGCGTGAGATCATTCATGGTCTTTTGTCGGGCTATATCATATAATCTGCGTGGGGCCTCTGCGTGTTGCTTATCTTAAGAAGTAAGGCATGCCACAGCCTCCGAAGGTAAGATAAGCGACAGTAAGGATTCCACGTAGTCTTTTTTGTTGTTTTCTGATATGTCGGTTGGGGTCGCCGGCACCGTTTATGGAAATGAAAAAATTATTAGTGTTGGCACTGTTATGTGTGTTGGTAAGTTGCTCTGATGATGAGCCTGCGACTAATGATGTGATAGAGACGCGTTCATGTATTGGAAATACGGAGGAGATGCGGGTTTTGTGGACGGTTGTCAGGGAAAGTGATCCATTATATTTCAAGGGTAATTGCCTGCAGGTATGGCGCGTTTTAAGGGAATTTTGTCAGCAGTTTGTCAATCTATTGAATCAATCCAAAGGAGGTGAACCTTGCGGCGGAGATGATGTGAATAGAGCCGGTTTATGTGATATAAATAATGAGGGAGGGATACTTCAGGGAGATGTTGAATCAGCAAATGAGTCGGGATTATATGATGTGTCCGGGAATGTACATTTCCAGCCGATTGTTTTAATAGTGTTCTTCATAGCGGTGGCTGTGATGTTAGTTATTTAGCGGAGTGTGAGATTAGGCGCAGCAGGGATTCAACCCGCTAATTGCCATAATTTTCCGGTCAAAGTTTTCATCTCACCTCATCAGGATTGTATTTGGATTATAAATTAATGGATAAAGAAAGAGCGGCTCGGAGGAGCCGCTCTCGTTATGAGAAATCGTTTGGTTGGTAGTCAGTTATTCGGCTTTGCCGTTTGAACCGAGTACGTTGACGATTTTGTGTTTGTAGAGTTTTTCCATTTCGTCGCGAGCCGGGCCGAGGTATTTGCGGGGGTCAAATTCGCCGGGTTTGGTGGCGAAGACTTTGCGTACGGCTGCGGTCATGGCGAGACGGCTGTCGGAGTCGATGTTGATTTTGCAAACGGCGCTCTTGGCGGCTTTGCGGAGTTCTTCTTCGGGGATACCGATAGCGTCGGGAAGTTTGCCACCGTATTCGTTGATGATGTCAACGTATTCCTGGGGTACTGAAGATGAGCCGTGGAGTACGATGGGGAAGCCGGGGAGTTTTTCCATCACGGCATCGAGTACGTTGAATGCCAATGGCGGGGGCACGAGTTTGCCTTCGGCATTGCGGGTGCATTGTTCGGGAGTGAATTTGTAAGCACCGTGAGATGTGCCGATAGATATGGCGAGGCTGTCGCAACCTGTGCGGGTGGCGAAGTCAATAACTTCTTCGGGGTCGGTGTAGGTGTGGTGGTCGGAAGAAACTTCGTCTTCTACGCCTGCGAGTACGCCGAGTTCGCCTTCTACGGTCACGTCGTATTGATGAGCGTAGTCAACTACTTTCTTGGTGAGGGCTACGTTTTCCTCGTAGGGGAGGTGAGAGCCGTCGATCATTACAGAAGAGAAACCGTTGTCAATGCAGGATTTGCAAAGTTCGAAGCTGTCGCCATGGTCGAGGTGGAGACAGATCTGGGGATGTTCCCAGCCGAGTTCTTTGGCGTAAGCCACGGCACCCTGAGCCATGTAGCGGAGAAGTGTGGCGTTGGCATAGTTGCGGGCGCCTTTTGAAACTTGGAGGATAACGGGAGATTTTTCTTCAGCAGCGGCTTTGATGATGGCCTGGAGCTGCTCCATGTTGTTGAAGTTGAAAGCAGGGATAGCATAGCCGCCCTTGATGGCTTTGGCAAACATTTCGCGGGTGTTGACCAAGCCTAATTCTTTGTAACTTACCATTTGGGTGAGAGTATTTTAGTTAATAATAATGTTAAATATTTTTTGCAGTGCAAAGATAGTAAATAAAAATCGTATGGCGGAAAGTTTTCGGCGGATTATTTTTTCAGGTGAAGATAAGCCTGGACAGATCCGACGAAAAGTGCTCCACCGAGTATGTTGCCGATGGTTACGGGGACAAGGTTGGCAATGCAGAATTGGGCTATGGTGACGTCGGCTCCTTCGAGCATACCGGCGGGTATGAAAAACATATTGGCTATGGAGTGTTCGTAGCCCAAGATTACGAATGCCATTACTGGAAGAAAGCAACCCAGGGCTTTTTCGACAAGGGTGTGTCCGGCTAAGGCGAGCCAGATGGCCAGGCATACGCACCAGTTGGCTCCTATGCCTTTGAGCATGGCTGTGAGCCAGGGCATGCTTACTTTTGCCTGGGCTATGGCTATGGCGGCTTTATGGTAGGGTTCGGTGGCGGTAAGGCCTACGGCATAGACAAGGCAGTAGGTGAATATGAGTGCGCCGATGAAATTGCCGAAGTAGACTATAATCCAGTTTTTGAATACGCACCACAGGCCTATGTGACGTTTGATGCATGGGGGGATAAGGAGGGCATTGTTGCCGGTGAAGAGGTCGGCTCCGAGTACTACCACCAGAATAAGGCCTATTGGAAAGAGCATACCGCTGAGCAGGCGTTGCAGGGCGGGATTGGCTGCGGTGATTTCAGGAAATCCGAATCCGATGGTGAGCGACAGTATTCCTCCGAGGGCTATGTAGGCTCCGGCGAGTATGGATTGCGGGATTAATTTGGATAGGGGGCGAGTGGCTTTATTCTGGCCTATTTCTAAGGTGCAACGGGTAATTTCTTCCGGGGTGCGGAGTTTCATAGAAGTGGTGAAATGTGATTATGTAAGATGGTTGGTATATATATAATAATAAGGAAGCGCGGGGGCTTTTGCCCCGGCGCTTCGCTGATAGGAATATAAGATTATTTCTTGGCTTTGATTTTTTCCAGCTGGCGTTCGATGGCTTCGAGAGCTACATCGACAGCTTCTTCAAATGTGTCGGCAACTTTGGTGGCTACCTGTTCTCCAAAGTGCGGTACAATGGCTTTTACGACGGCCTGTTTGTTCATGGCAGTCTCGGCTTTGAGAACGGTGAGATTGACATCGACATAGTCGATGGCGGTGTACTTGCGGGCGAGCCTGTCGACTTTCTTATTGATGAAATCAGATAATTTTTCGCTTACGTCAAAGTGGATTGACTGAATTCTAACTTCCATAGTTATCCTCCTTTTTTTTGTGCACGCGGGTGTGCGAGTTTATAATTTTGTTTAAGTTCTCGATAAGATATATGAGTGTATATCTGAGTGGCGTTGAGTGATTGATGTCCCAGGAGCTGCTGCACGGCGGTGAGGTCGGCTCCGGCGTTTAGCATATCGGTGGCAAAAGAGTGGCGGAGCACATGCGGACTCCGGCGCGGGGCATGAACCAGACCTTCCATGGAATTATGGACGAGCCGGTAGACCAGACGCCGATAGAGCGGTTCGCCCGATGACCGGGTGAAGAAGGCATCGCCTGCGGGGGGCGTCATGGAGTCGCGAAGAGTGCGGTAGTGTTGAATCATATTGCCTAAATCGTGTCCGAAAGGGACTATTCTATCTTTATTACGCTTACCATGCACTTTTAGTTCACCCTTGACGGTGTCTACGTTGCAATCTTTGAGGTCGACAAGTTCCGAACAACGTATGCCGGTGGAGTAAAACATATTGATAATAAGGCGGTCGCGTACAGCGATAACGTCATCGGGGTCGATGTCGGTATCTATAAGGGCAGTGGTCTCTTCGGGACGCACATAGATGGGGAGCCGCTTGGGCATCTTGGGAGAGATGACCATGGCGGCAGGATTTGATGCGAGGCCATGGCGTTGCATCATATACCGGAAAAACGCTCGGAGAGCCTGGAGCTTGCGTTTGATGGAACTTTGGGAGATGCCTTGGCGTGAGAGGGAGGCAATCCATTGACGCAGGTCGGAGGGAGTGGTGGTTTCGGGCCGGAGATGATATCGGCCGTAGTCTGTGGCATAGTCGCGCCATTGGAGCAAGTCGCGGCGATAGGCGGCAACGGTGTTGGACGAAAGACCTTGTTCGGTGGCTATATGTCGGAGAAACGCGTCAATCATGCCGGTGAAGATATATATTATCCACCGCAAGTTAAGCATAATATCTCAGATGGGCAAGATTATGGTTGGTCTTTTTGTAAAAAATAGGTAACTTTACCGCATGATTTTCCGGCAAATTTTTGAAAGACACTGACGGTATGGACAATTTACTGCGCATGAATCTTGAGCAACGCCAGCAGCAGACACTTGCACCGCTGCAACTGCAGTTTGTGCGTGTGCTGGAAATGAATGAAACCGAGGTGGAAGAGGAAGTCCGCCGTGCCCTTGACGAGAATCCGGCGCTGGAGGAGAAGGGAGAACCGGAGGAGAAAGGTACGGAAGAGGAATATGGTGAGACTGCCGAGCAGATGATGGCGGCTGATTATATGTCGGAAGAAGATATACCGTTTTATCGTTATGAGGCAAATAACCGTAGTGTGTCGGAGCCGGTGTATGAGCCTGTGGCTGTGGAACACGGGGCGTCTCTGATGGAATATCTGATGGGTCAGCTTGCCGAAAATGCATTGCTTGATGATGAAGATATGGATATAGCCCGCTATATCGTGGGAAATATCGATGATAATGGTTATATGACCCGCTCGCTACGTGAAATAGTCAATGATCTGGCTATATATACGGGACTTGAGGTGAGCGAAGAGAGGGTGCGCCGGGTGTGGGACGCAGTGCGGGCGCTTGACCCGGCCGGAATCGGAGCGATTGATTTGCGTGATGCCATGTTGCTCCAGCTGCGCAGGATGATGCCGGCGGACAATGTGAATGTGGCCATGGAAATAGTGTCGGATTATTTCGATGTGTTTTCATTGATGCATTTCGACAGGCTTCGCTCCATGATGAATATCTCGCAGGGTCAATTGCGGGATGCTCTGGATTTGATAAAAACGCTTAATCCCAAGCCCGGTTCGGCGATATCGGGCAGCGATGCGGAAGATAGGTTGCGTCATATCACTCCTGATTTTCAGGTGGAGCCTGATGGTGACCGCTTCAGTGTGGCGATGTTAAGTCGTGTGCCCGGACTGGCCATAGAGGAATCGTTCAGGCCGGATTCGCCACTTGCTCAGTCGCAAAATGCTGAGGCAAATGCATTTCTCAAAAAGAAGCGTGAGGAAGCCGCAACGTTTATAAAAGTGATGGAGATGCGGCGTGATACGCTTATGAAGGTGATGCGCGCGATAGTGGCACGACAGCAAGAGTTTTTTTCAACTGATGACCCGGCTACTTTGCGCCCGATGATACTTAAGGATATAGCTTCGGACACAGGTATGGATCTGTCGGTGATATCCCGGGCTACGTCGGGTAAATATGTGGCTACGCGCCAGGGTGTGTATCCGCTGAAGTTTTTTTTCACCGAGCGCCATAAAGAGAATGATGATGTGTCGGTGCGGCAAGTGATAACTGTGCTTCGAGATATGATAGAGAGTGAGGATCCGGCTAAACCGCTGACAGATGAGGCATTGACACAGCGACTCAAGGAGGCGGGTTATGATATAGCTAGGCGCACGGTGGCTAAATATCGTGAGAAGATGGGGATACCGGTGGGGCGTCTGCGCCACAAAATATGATATATCAATAATAATTTACAGATAAGAATAATATGATGGAAATGAATCCCTTAGTAAGTATTATCATGGGCAGTATCTCTGATCTGAAGGTGATGGAAAAGGCTGCCAAGTTTTTGGATATGATGGAAGTGCCTTTTGAGATGAATGCTTTGTCGGCTCATCGCACTCCCACTGAAGTGGAACAGTTTGCCCGTGGTGCGGCTGAGCGCGGTATCAAGGTGATAATAGCCGGAGCCGGTATGGCTGCAGCTTTACCGGGAGTGATAGCCGCTATGACACCAGTGCCGGTGATTGGTGTACCTATCAATTCTACTCTCGACGGTCGCGATGCGTTGCTCTCAATAGTGCAGATGCCTCCGGGTGTGGCAGTGGCAACGATGGGCATCGACGGAGGAATGAATGCCGGAGTGCTTGCCACTCAGATACTTGCTCTGGGTGATGATGAACTGAGCAAGCGTTTTGATGCCTATCGCCGCCAGTTGGTAGACAAAATAGTGAAAGTCAATGCTGAGCTTAAAGATGTAAAGTATAAGTATAAGACCAACTGATGCAACTGTTTAACTACGAGAAACGCCGCACTCATGAAGTGAATGTGGGGGGAGTGCTGATAGGGGGTGACAATCCGGTGAGGCTGCAGTCAATGGCATCGACGTCGACCATGGATACTGTCGGGTCGGTGGCTCAAACCAAGCGTATGGTGGCCGCAGGGGCGGAAATCGTGAGGTTTACAGCTCAGGGTGTACGTGAGGCTGTAAATCTGGGAGAGATACGCAAGTCGCTTCGCAGCGAGGGGGTAAATGTGCCGCTTGTAGCTGATATTCATTTCAATCCGCGGGCGGCTTTTGCGGCAGCTGCGGAGGTGGAAAAGGTGAGAATAAACCCCGGTAATTTTGTGGATCCGGGGCGCGTGTTTGCCAGAATAGAATATACAGATGAGCAGTATGCCGCCGAGATAAAGAAGATAGAACAGTCGCTTGTGCCGTTTTTGGAGTTGTGTAAACGAAACAATACGGCAATACGTATAGGTGTGAATCACGGGTCGCTGAGTGACCGTATCATGAGTCGCTACGGTGATACACCTGCAGGAATGGTGGAGAGTGCCATGGAGTTTCTGCGAGTGTGCAGCAAGTGTGATTTCAAAGATGTGGTGATTTCTATCAAGGCTTCCAATGTGGTGGTGATGGTGACAACTGTGCGTCAGCTTGTGGAAGCGATGGAGCGTGAACAGATGGATTTCCCTTTGCATCTGGGTGTCACGGAAGCAGGCGAGGGAGAGGACGGACGCATAAAGTCGGCTGTGGGTATCGGCACGTTGCTTTGTCAGGGTATCGGAGATACCATACGCGTGTCGCTTAGTGAAGAGCCGGAATGTGAATTGCCTGTAGCTAAAGCGTTGGCTGATTATGCCCGGTCGCTTGCCGATGCACCACATATAGATGCTGCTGAGGCCGGGACAACCGGTTATAGGAGCCGGGCTGTGGGTATCGTGGGCGGTGACAATGTAAAGGTGGTGGTGGCGGAATCGTCGACCGGATTTGATGAGAATTTCCGGCCGGATATTATGGAGAAGTCGACTGCCTTAAAGTTGCGACATCTTGATGCAGGTGCTTTGCTCGAGAGTGTGCCTGATTTGGAATCCGATGAAGTGATAGTGTTGGAGAGCAGTCATGCGAATTTTATCGGGCATATGAAGGCGGCTTTTCATGCGTTGAAGCTCAACGGGGTGGATAATCCGGTGGTAATAAAAGTGTCGTATCGTGGACTTGCCGCTGATGAAGCTATGCTGAGGGCTGCTGTAGAGTGCGGTGCATTATTGATTGACGGCTATGGCGACGGACTGATGATAGATTCAGACGCTTTTGGCGTAGATGTTGCCGCTCGTCTGGCATTCGGTATATTGCAGTCGGTCAGATTGCGTATTTCTCACACTGAATATATTTCTTGTCCCGGGTGCGGTCGAACTCTTTTTGATTTGCAGAAGACCATGGCCCGGGTGAAGGAGGCGACATTGCATTTACGCGGACTTAAAATCGGGGTGATGGGTTGTATCGTCAATGGTCCAGGAGAAATGGCCGATGCAGATTACGGTTATGTAGGTGCCGGCGCCGGTAGGGTAAGTCTGTATAAAGGAAAGGAATGTGTGGAAAAAAATATCCCGGCGGAAGAAGCTGTGGAGCATCTTGTGAAACTGATTAAAGATAGCGGCGATTGGAAGTAAACGAAGTATATATGAAGCGTGCGCTGCAGCTGGCAGCTCTTGGACGCGGGTGGGCCTCGCCAAATCCGATGGTGGGAGCTGTGATAGTGCGCGACGGTCAGATTATCGGCGAGGGTTATCATCGTCGATTCGGTGGAGCGCATGCTGAGGTTAATGCGATCAATTCGGTGGTCGATAAACAGTTGCTTCGTGATGCCACGATGTATGTCACTCTTGAGCCGTGTGCGCATTATGGTAAGACTCCTCCGTGTGCCAATCTGATAGTGGAGATGGTGGTGCCACGTGTGGTGATTGGGTGTGTTGACCCGTTTGCCAAGGTGAGTGGCCGTGGTGTGGCGATACTTCGTGATGCAGGAATTGAAGTGGTACAGCCGGTGCTCGAGCGGGAATGCCGTCAATTGAACGAGAAGTTTATGACCGCACATATGCTCGGTCGCCCTTTCGTGACTTTGAAATGGGCTCAGAGTGCCGACGGATACACAGATTCACGCCATGTACCCGGGGTGCCGGCACAACGATTCTCCACACCGTTGAGCAGCGTGGCGGTGCATGCCATGCGGGCTGACTGTGACGTGATTATTACCGGCTCAGGTACTGTGATGACGGATAATCCGCAGCTTGATGTGCGATTGGTCGACGGACGGTCGCCCCGCGTGGCTGTGATAGACCGGCGCGGTCGTGTCGGTGCGGATGCTCGTGTGTTTGAACGGGAGGGAGTCATTTATTTCAGTGCGGAGCGTCGTGCGGATTTACCGGATAGAGTGGAGCAGGTGGTTTTACCTTTGGATGGTGGTCCGGACGTGGTGCTGGGCTATCTCTATGGTCAAGGAGCAATCTCGGTGATGGTGGAGGCCGGGGCTACTCTTCAAAAGGAGTTTATAGCGCGAGGATTGTGGGATAAAGCGCGAGTAGAAGTGGCACCGTTTGTGTTGGGCGACAATGGGGTAGGACGTATGACGGTTCCTGAAGGAATAATAAGTGTGGAAGTACTCGATGGCAATGAAATAATCAATATCCGTCGTTCTTCTATGTGATTTTTAGTGGATTTGATTTGTTGAAATATTGTTACGAAAATGATAAATTACTAAAATTAACAGTATTGGCACAATAGTTAAAGAAAATGTTGTTAACTTTGCAAGTTGAAAAATAATGCTTTATGATGACAAAGTTAACTACATATCTATGTGCAGCTCTGGTGATTATCGGCTTAAACACAGCTTGTAATTCTGATTCCGGCGATTATGAGGAATATAATGACAGTTCGGAATATGCTGTGATGATAACATCTTTTAAGTTGGCTGCCGATAGTAATGTGCTTTCTAATCTTGATTCGGTGTTTTTCTCCATTGACCTCAATGAAGGTGTGGTGTTTAATGCAGACTCGTTGCCCAAAGGTACTGATGTCAATAAGTTGCATGTGTCTATGACTTTCTCGACGGGCGTTTCGAAAGCCAGCATCACAATGCCCGGCGTGACCGTGGAAGATACGGTGGTAAACTATCTGACTAACGCTGATGCTCCTATTAATTTTTCGGTAGGAAAGGTGTCGCTTGATTTGGTCTCGGCAAATGGTGCTACTTCGCGTACATATACGCTTAAGGTCAATGTACATAATATGAAGCCTGATTCTCTCTGTTGGGGTGATGAGGCTTTTGGTGTGCTGCCAACGCCGTTTGATGTGGTGAAAGCCCAAAAAACAGTGGCTTATGGAGAGGAACTGGTGACGTTTGCCACAGACGGTAGCGCGGTGAGCCGTGCATCGACTGCTGACCCTGCATCAAAGCATTGGAGTGTGGATAATGTGACTTTGCCGTCGGGAGCTGAGATAGGGTCAATCACAGTGTGTGATGATGAAATGTTCATAGTAGCCGGCGGTAAGTTGTATATTTCTACTGACAAGGGCTCGACCTGGAGTGATACCGGCGTGGCAATGACTCATATCTATGGCGCAGTAGATTCACAGGTGGTGGGGGTGACGAAAGATGATTCCGGCCTCTACAGCCATGTGATTTATCCGGCTAATACGGTCAGGCCGTTTTCTGCTGTGCAGTTGGCTTCAATGCCTGTGTCGGGGTCCGGACAGCCGATGCAATTCTCTTCCGACTGGTCATCGCAGGCGCAATTGATATTTGTGGGAGGACGTAAGGCCGATGGTACCCTCAGCGGTGATACATGGGCTTACGATGGCACGGACTGGGCTTTGATAGCGTCTGACAGTGCTCCTGCGGCCGAAGGGTTGACTATGGTACCCTACTATAGATTTAAGATAAACAATCAGTGGAAGGCTACCCGCTACAGTGTGTTGCTGCTTTTCGGCGGCAGCACTGCCGACGGTTCTCCGATAGATAAAATGTATGTGTCGAACGATATGGCTCTTCACTGGATTGAAGCTCCGCTGCAGTTGCAGTTTTCCGAGTCGTTCATGCCCGGAGCTTTTGCTCAGGCTTATGTGATGGAATCGACTCTTGGTTCGAGGGCTGTCAGTCCGATAGAGTCGTGGCCGTGTCCATATATCTATCTGTTTGGCGGTGTCAATGCCGATGGCACACTTTCTGACAGTATTTGGCGCGGAGTGCTGAACAGGTTGTCGTTCAAACCGCTGCAATAAATCAAGAAACGTCTGCAAATATGATTTCAGCCATTAAAAAAATATTGTTTGTCGTGGTGCCGGTGATATGCTCCGGAGTCATGGCTGTGGCTGAAGATATAGTGGACAGCTATAAATTTGATTTTGGAGTTTCGGCCGGCATGAGTGGCTATTTAGGCGATGCCAACAGGGGGAATATGTATCGTAACCCCGGTGTTGCGGCTACTGTGGGCATACGCTATCTGATTGATGAACGGTGGGCTGCGAAAGCACAGTTGGGTATGGCGAGACTGAGCGGTGACACGAGCGGGATGTCGCTCCCCGGAGGAGCTTTCTATTCATTCAAGTCTACTGTGGTGGATCTGGGGCTGCGTGGCGAATGTAATTTTTTTGCTTACGGTATAGGCGAGACCTACAAGCGGCTGAGCCGTTGGACTCCATATCTTACAGTAGGTATCGGGGCGGCTATGGCGGCATCCGGAGGCGAAACAGCTTTTTCCATGACTATCCCTATGGGAGTGGGTGTGAAATATAAGCCGAGCCGGCGTGTTAATCTCATGGTGGAATTTACTATGACCAAAGCGCTCGGCGACAAGATTGACTCATCGCAACTGACAGATCTCTATCAGATAAAAAGTTCATTTCTCAAAAATACTGATTGGTACTCGATGCTGACCGTAGGCATAAGTTATGAATTCGGTCCGCGATGTGCCGTGTGTCACCGCATAGATTAAACCAACCGTTATGGCAGATTCGACAGCTGACATATTGCTTTCGCAGATTAATTTCGACCATGTGCCCCGACATGTGGCCGTGATTATGGACGGCAACGGTCGCTGGGCCGTGAATCGCGGGCTTGACCGTACGGCAGGTCATGTGGCCGGAGTTGATGCGGTGCATTGCGTAGTAGAGGCTGCTGTGGCGGCTAAGGTGAGCTATCTGACACTCTATGCGTTTTCTACAGAAAACTGGAATCGTCCGCGCTATGAAGTGGACGCGCTTATGGCTTTGATAGCCACCGCGCTTGAGCGTGAAACTCCTGGCCTGATAGAAAATGGTGTTCGACTTAATATGATAGGTGATGTGGAGCGAATCCCCGCATCTTCGCTTGAGAGTCTTCGCCAAAGCATCGCAGCTACGTCGCAGGGTGACGCCATGCAGTTGAATCTGGCGCTAAGTTATTCAGCCCGATGGGAAATCACCGATGCTACCCGCAAGATAGCCACCCTCGTGGCTGAAGGGCGTCTCGCTCCTGAAGATATCACTGCTGCCACGGTATCGCAGTCGCTCGCTACAGCCTCAATGCCTGATCCCGATTTGCTTATCCGCACGGGCGGTGACCTGCGTGTGAGCAATTTCCTTCTATGGCAGCTTGCCTATTCCGAACTTTATTTTACTCCGGTTCTCTGGCCCGATTTCGGTGCCCGGGAATTGTATGAGGCTATAATAGATTATCAAAACAGAGAACGCCGTTTCGGTAAGACTTCTCAACAAATCCAATCGTCAAACCCCGCCAATCAAGCATCACATTAATATATATTATGCGCATAAAGCTGTATTTTGCTATCGTCACCATTATATTGTCGGTCTTCGGAGTTAAAGCTCAGACTGCTACCGACACTATCAATTCACCCACAGTGCTTTTTACCGGTATGCCACGCGTCTATGAGATAGCCGGTATCAGTGTCAACGGAGCTGATGCTTACGAAGATTTCATCGTGATAGGTTACTCGGGTCTGAAGGTGGGCGACCGTATTGAGATACCCGGGTCGGAGCTTACTGCCGCCGCCAAACGTCTTTGGCGACAGACTCTTTTCAGCAAGGTGCAGATAGCTGTGGATAAGGTGGTTGGCGACAAAGCGTGGATTTCAATCAATCTGCGTCAGCAGCCGCGCATTTCCACTATCAATTATTATGGTGTGAAGGGCGGCGAGAAAAATGATCTGGAGGAACGCTTGCAGCTTCATAAAGGTAATCAGATTACGCAAAACATAGTCAATCGTGCGGAAGCTATCATTAAAAAATATTTTGCCGATAAGGGCTTCGGTAATGCTGACGTGAAGATAACCTTGCGCGATGACCTTTCTGCGCCAAATGAGATGATAGTTGACATCAATGTCAATAAAAATTCCAAGGTGAAAGTGCATAAAATCTATATTTCCGGCAATGAAGTGATGAGTTCGGGCAAGATTCAGCGCACAATGAAGAAAACCAATGAGAAAAATAAACTCATCAATATTTTCAAGCAGAAAAAGTTTGTGGACTCTGATTATCGCGACGACCTCAAGCGTATTATCGACAAATACAACGAGATGGGATATCGCGATGCCAAGATTGTGGCCGACAGTGTAGTACGCTATAATGATAATCTTGTTGATGTATATATCGACCTTGAGGAAGGTAAAAAATATTATATCAACGATGTGTCGTGGGTGGGCAATACGGTTTATCCAACGGATTTCCTTGATGATATACTCGGTATAAAGAAGGGTGATGTGTATAATCAGAAGTTGCTCAACAAGCGCACTACGGAAGATGATGATGCGGTGGCCAACCTCTACATGAACCGCGGATATCTATTCTATAATATCGTGCCTATCGAGCGTAATGTTCAAGGTGACTCCATCGATTTGGAAATGCGCATGGTGGAAGGTCCGCAGGCACGCATCAACAATGTGATTATCAATGGCAACGACCGACTGTATGAGAAGGTGATACGTCGTGAGCTGCGTGTGCGTCCGGGCGACCTTTTCAGTAAGGAAGACCTCATGCGTTCGGCTCGCGAGATAGCTCAGACCGGGCATTTCAACCCTGAGAATATGGATATCCGTCCCGAGCCGAATGAAGAAAACGGCACTGTGGATATCGTGTTTAATCTTGAATCGAAAGCCAATGACCAGATAGAGTTTTCGCTCGGCTGGGGTCAGACCGGTATCATAGGCAAGCTGGCGCTGAAATTTACCAACTTCTCCATCAAGAATCTTTTTCACCCCGGTACGTACCGCGGACTAATACCGCAGGGCGAAGGCCAGACATTTACCATCTCGGCGCAGACCAACGCCCGCTATTATCAGGCCTACAGTATTTCGTTCCTCGATCCGTGGTTTGGCGGAAAACGTCCTAACTCGCTTTCGGTGTCGGCTTTCTATAGCCGTCAGACGGGCGTGAATTCCTCGTATTACAACAGTACCTGGTCCAATCCTTATCTCAGCGGTTATGGCTACGGCTATGGTTACGGCTACGGCGGCTATGGATATGGGAGCGATTATTATCAAAACTCCATCACCAATGCCTACGACCCCAACAAGGTGCTCCAGATGCTCGGTGTGACTGTGGGCTTCGGTAAGCGTCTGAGCTGGCCTGATGACTATTTTACTTTCCAGACCGAGCTTACCTACAACTGGTATTATCTCAAGAACTGGGAATACCTCTATTATATGAACAACGGTACGTCAAACGCTTTGGTGCTCGGATTGACATTGTCGCGTAACTCAATCGATAACCCGCTTTATACACGCCGAGGTTCGCAATTCTCATTGAGCCTTCAGCTCACTCCTCCGGCTTCTCTTTTCGGGAAAAAAGACTGGAAAGCACTCTCCGAGCAGAATACTACAGAATCGAAGAAAGAGATGTATCGCTGGATAGAGTATTGGAAACTTAAATTCAAATCGCGTACATACACTCCGCTTACCGACCCCTACGGAAAATATACGCTTGTGCTCATGACACGCGCTGATTTCGGTTTGCTCGGCAGCTACAATAAATATATCAAATCACCCTTTGAGACCTTCTATGTGGGTGGCGACGGTATGACAGGAAGCTACACTTATGCTACCGAGACTATAGGTCTGCGCGGTTATGACAATGGCGCTCTCACGCCGTGGGGTCATGAAGGTTATGCCTACACACGTCTGGGAGTAGAGCTGCATTTCCCCTTCATGCTTCAGTCTTCGACCACTATCTATGGTCTGGTATTTGCTGAAGGCGGCAATGCGTGGACGCAGGTCAGCGACTTCAATCCGTTTAATCTCAAGCGCAGTGCCGGTGCCGGTATCCGTATATTCCTTCCCATGGTGGGTATGATGGGTATCGACTGGGCTTACGGCTTTGACAAGGTGTTTGGTACCCGTGGCGGCAGTCACTTCCACTTTATCCTCGGTCAGGAGTTCTAACAATATTTAATATTTCGCGTCTAAACCTTACTGCCGGCGGCAGGTCATAGATAGAAACATTTATTTAACCCCAAAAACCGTATGATTATGAAAAAGTTGTTTTTTATAGCATTGGCAATAACATTAGGGTGTTTCGCAGCTTCGGCTCAGAAATTTGCTTTGGTCGATATGGAGTATGTGCTTTCCAATATTCCAGACTATGAAGTGGCCAATAACCAGCTTGAGCAGCTTTCGCAGCGCTGGCAGAAAGAAGTGGAAAATGTGAGTCGTGAGGCCGAGACACTGTATAACAACTATAAGTCGCAGATGCCGTTCCTTACCGATGAGCAGAAAAAGAAATCGGAAGAACAGATAGTGGCAAAGGAAAAACAGGCAACAGAACTACGCAACAAATATTTCGGCCCAGACGGCGAGATGTACAAGAAGCGTCAGACGCTTATGAAGCCTATTCAGGAAGAGGTGTATAACGCAGTCAAGAAGGTGGCTGAAGAGCGCGGGTATATGTGTATCTTCGACAGAGCATCGTCGGCCGATATAATTTTTGCCTCACCGAGGATAGATATTAGCAATGAGGTACTCGCAAAGTTAGGTTTTTCCAAATAATTAGACTATATTTGCAACGTAATTCAAAATTCTTACTGAAAATAGTAAAAATAATCACATTTATATGTTAAAGAAAGTCCTTTTAGCAGCTCTTGTGGCGATACCCGCCATGGGCTTTGCTCAGAAATTCGGCGTCATTGACACCCAGACACTTGTTCAGGCAATGCCTGAAATGACCGAAGTGCAGTCGCAAATCGAAGCATCTTCAAAGACATTTGAAAAAGAATTCAAGTCGCTTCAAGATGAATTCCAAGCTAAATTTGAAGAGTTTCAGAAAATGGAAGAATCCACTCCTCAGACTATAAAAGATCGTCGTATGCAAGAGCTTCAGGATCTCGACCAGAAGATCCAGCAATTCCGTCAGACAGCTTCTCAGGAATTGCAGAAGCAGTCGGAAACGCTGATGGCTCCCATTCGTCAGAAAGTATTCACTGCGATTCAGTCGGTAGGTACTGAAGGCGGTTACACTTTCATCTTTGAAAACACTGTGCCTATCTTCTCCGGCCAGGATGTTAAGGATATCACAGCAGAGGTTAAAGCTAAGTTAGGTATTAAGTAATTAAGTCTTATATGAAGAGTTAAGAAGGTAGTTGTTTTTTATTGACTGCCTTCTTTTTTTATATTCGCAAGTAAAATCCATCATTATCTCCATCTAAAAATATCATTAGTAGATATGCAGAAATTCAAGAAAGTATTGTTGCTCGGTTCGGGAGCATTGAAAATCGGTCAAGCCGGTGAATTTGACTATTCCGGTTCGCAGGCTCTCAAGGCGCTTCGCGAAGAGGGTATCTCAAGCGTATTGATTAATCCCAACATCGCTACTATCCAGACTTCGGAAGGCATAGCCGACAAAGTGTATTTTCTACCTATCACACCTTACTTCGTGGAGGAGGTGATACGTCGAGAGCGTCCCGACGGCATCCTGCTTGCATTCGGTGGCCAGACAGCGCTCAATTGTGGTACGGAACTGTATCTCAACGGCACTCTTGAACGTTATGGAGTGAAGGTGCTCGGCACTTCCGTAGATGCCATCATGATTACCGAGGACCGCGACCTTTTTGTTAAGAAACTTTCGGAGATTGATGCCAAGACTCCCGTTTCGCAGGCCGTAGACAATATCGACGATGCCATCGAGGTGGCTCATCGCATAGGATTCCCGGTAATGGTACGCTCCGGATACGCTCTTGGCGGCCTGGGCTCGGGTATCTGTACTAATGATGAGGAATTTCGTGTTCATTGCGAGAGTGCGCTTTCCTATTCCCCTCAGATTCTTGTAGAAGAGTCATTGAAGGGGTGGAAAGAAATAGAATTCGAGGTTATACGTGATGCCAACGATCATTGCTTCACTGTGGTGCCGATGGAAAATTTCGACCCGCTGGGCATTCACACCGGTGAGTCTATAGTGGTGGCTCCTATTGTGTCGCTCTCTAAGGAACAGATAGCCAAACTTGAGGAGATTTCGTGTCGCGTGGTGCGTCATATAGGTATTGTGGGCGAGTGCAATATTCAATATGCATTCAATGCCGAGACCGACGATTATCGCATCATCGAAATCAACGCACGTCTGAGTCGTTCTTCGGCTCTCGCCTCCAAGGCTTCCGGTTATCCCCTGGCATTTGTAGCGGCAAAAATAGCGCTCGGCTATACTCTCGACCAAATCGGCGAACCCGGTACACCCAACTCGGCAGCCGTTGCTCCCCAGGTCGACTATATGATAGTGAAAATTCCCCGCTGGGATTTGACTAAGTTTGCCGGCGTTGACCGTTCGATAGGCTCATCTATGAAGTCTGTGGGTGAGATAATGTCCATAGGTAAATCGTTTGAGGAAATCATACAGAAGGGCTTGCGTATGATAGGGCAGGGTATGCATGGTTTTGTAGGTAACAACGACTTGACTTTCGATGACCTCGATACCGCTCTTTCTCACCCTACCGATTTGCGCATCTTTGCCATAGCTCAGGCTCTCGAAGAGGGATATGGTATAGAACGTATCGTGGAACTTACGAAAATCGACCGCTGGTTTATAGAGCGTCTTGACAATATAGTGCGCTTTGCAGGTCGTCTTAAAGAATTTGACAAAATAGAGTCAATCGACGAAGTTACTATGGCTGAAGCCAAGCGTCTCGGCTTTTCCGATTTCCAGATAGCACGTTTGGTCGAAGAACCTGCTACGAATATGGAAAATGAGGTGCTGCGTGTACGCAACCATCGTAAATCCATGGGCATCACTCCTGCTATATGCCGTATTAACACTGTGGCATCGGAGTACCCCGAACTTACTAACTACCTCTATGTTACCTACGGAGCCAAAGGCTACGCCATCAATTACAATAGCAATGCCGGCAATAATATCGTGGTGCTCGGATCGGGTGCATACCGCATCGGTTCATCGGTGGAATTCGACTGGTGCTCGGTCAATGCCGCCCAGACCTGTCGCAAACTTGGCTATAAATCGGTGATGATAAATTACAATCCCGAGACCGTATCGACCGACTATGATATGTGCGACCGTCTTTATTTCGACGAGCTTTCGTTTGAGCGTGTGATGGATATCATCGACCTTGAGACACCGCGCGGCGTGATAGTGAGTGTGGGCGGACAGATACCCAACAATCTTGCTATGAAGCTCTATCGCCGGCAGGTGCCTGTGCTTGGCACATCGCCCGTGTCAATTGACCGTGCTGAAAACCGCCACAAATTCTCGGCCATGCTCGATGCGCTCGGCATAGACCAGCCACGCTGGCGTGAGCTGACCACCAAGGAAGATATCCACAATTTTGTGGCCGAGGTAGGCTTCCCGGTGCTTATCCGTCCGAGCTATGTGCTTTCGGGTGCCGCCATGAATGTATGCTACGACTATGAGCAGATGAACCGGTTCCTCGATACTGCGGCAAAAGTATCGAAGGAATATCCTGTGGTTGTGAGCGAGTTCATGCAGAACACCAAGGAGATAGAGTTTGACGCAGTGGCCCGTAACGGCGAGATTGTCGAATACGCTATCTCGGAGCATATCGAGTTTGCCGGTGTGCATTCAGGCGACGCCACATTGGTGTTTCCCGCCCAGAAGATATATATGGCCACTGCCCGACGCATCAAGCGCATCAGTGCCCGCATAGCAAAGGAACTTAATATTTCCGGACCATTCAATATCCAGTATCTTGCCAAGAACAACGATGTGAAGGTAATCGAATGCAATCTGCGCGCTTCACGTTCATTCCCGTTTGTGAGCAAGGTACTAAAGAAAAACTTCATTGACACCGCCACACGCATCATGCTTGGCGAAGCGCCTGCACCCACAGATTCATCGACTTTCGACATCGATTATATCGGCATAAAGGCATCGCAATTCAGCTTTGCGCGTCTGCATAAGGCCGACCCCGTGCTGGGTGTGGACATGTCGTCGACCGGTGAAGTGGGTTGCCTCGGCAAAGATTTCGATGAAGCTCTGCTCAATGCCATGATGTCGGTAGGTCATACGGTGCCGCAGAAGGGTGTGCTCGTATCATCGGGCGATGTTCGCGGCAAGGTGGATATGCTTGATGCCTGTCAGGCACTCTACAATCGCGGTTACAAACTCTATGCAACCCGCGGTACGGCACGTTTCCTCGAATCCAACGATATAGAATGCACCACAGTGAGCTGGCCCGATGAAGAAGGCTCTGAAGGACCGGGTGTGCTCGACGTGATTTCGGGTCATCTTGTGGATCTGGTCATCAATATCCCCAAGAATCACACCAAACGCGAGCTTACCAACGGATATCGCATACGCCGCTGGAGTATCGACCACAATATTCCTCTGATCACCAACGCACGTCTGGCCGGCGCATACGTCAAGGCGTTCCTTGCCAAACCGGTTGAGGAAATCAACATCACTCCCTGGCAGGAATATTAAGTATTAAATACACCTTAATTATATATATGTTCTCCCGATGTGAATCATGTCGGGGGAATTTTTTGTATATTTGCCTCCGATATGAACAGTCAAGCAGAGCATTCAGGACCTATCGGGGTGTTTGATTCCGGCTACGGCGGACTCACTATCCTCTCGGAGATGCGCCGCGCACTCCCTCAATACGACTATCTTTATCTGGGCGATAACGCGCGGGCTCCTTATGGCACGCGCTCTTTCGATGTGGTTTATGAATTTACGCTTCAGGCTGTGCGTGCACTTTTCGAGCGTGGCTGCCGGTTGGTGGTTCTGGCGTGTAATACCGCTTCGGCCAAGGCTCTGCGTACTATCCAGCAGTGTGATTTGCCCAGGATAGATTCCACGCGCCGTGTGCTTGGGGTGATACGCCCCACGGTGGAAGCCGTAGGGGCGCTTACTGGCAACGGTCAGATAGGTGTGTTGGGAACAGCAGGTACGGTACGCTCAGGCAGCTACGACCTTGAGATAGCTAAACTCTACCCCGGCTTCACCACCACCTCACAGGCTTGTCCCATGTGGGTGCCGCTTGTGGAAAATGAAGAAGCCTCGGGCCCCGGCGCGGATTATTTCGTAGAGAAATATACCCGCTTGCTGTTTTCCTCCAATCCGTCTATTGATACAGTGATACTCGGCTGTACGCATTATCCGCTGCTGCTTGATAAGATTCGCGCGGCTGTGCCGGAGGGGGTGCGTGTAGTGTGCCAGGGCGAGATTGTGGCAGCTTCCCTTGCCGATTATTTGCGCCGGCACCCCGATATGGCTGCCCGATGCACTACCGGAGGCACCTGTAGCTATCTTACCACAGAAAATCCCGACACATTCACCGCCCGAGCAGGCATTTTCCTGCATGAAAATGTGGTTGCCGACCATATTTCCTTGGTATGATCGCGATATATTGCCTCATTAGCTATTGTTCAACTGATTTTAGGAAAAGACAAAGAGAATAGAATTGGGGAAAATGCGTTAAATAAAGTTAACGGGGGGGGGTAATTTTTGTATACCTATTGCAGGAAAGTATTACGGTAATTAAATTTGCAACATAAAAATGATGCCTTTTATCTTATTTTATTATGAAAAAACAAAAAGAATGTCAACAAATAGAATTTACCGGTGTTTGTCTTCTGTTTATGAAGACTCAAGTTTATTATGCATAAATTTTTTCTTGTGATAAATATTAAATCTTATTACCTCGCCTTAAATCTAATATCAATACTTTTATTTCCAATCTATCGTACAACGAAAAAGCAAGTACTACAATAATAAATTCTAATTAATCAAACCTAATTTCAAAATGAGAAAACATTTACTTTTCCTCCTCATGGCGATGCTGATGCCGGTAGTTGCTTTCGCAGCTAATATGGCACTTCAGAAAACGATGCCTACTTACGTTTTCAGAGGCTCGACTGATAATCGCCTTGTTGTATCTACTTCCGTATTAGGCGGTGGTGCATCTATGACCGGTGCCGAAGATTATACTTTCTGTACCTGGATCAAGTTGACAAATGTAGATTATAACGCGACATATTCTACTAAAGGTGGTATGGTTGCGTCGTTATCCGATCTTACCAACATGGACTACAGTGGTAACTGGTGTTTGACCGTTATGCCTGATGGAAAAGCTACAATGAATGGCGCAAACGGTATTGCCGGAGCTTCAAGTGTCGATTTCCCTGTTAACGAATGGGTTTATCTGTCAGTAGTTATAGATAATACCCATAATAAAGGTTATCTGTATATCAATGGCCAACTCGGAAGAGAAGCTGATCTTACCGGTCCGATGTACTATAACGGTACCGACGGTTTTTTCCAGTTAGGCGGTTATAGTATCGGTTGCGAGATTGATGATGTGCAATTCTTTACATCAGCTCTTTCGGCTGAGCAAATAGGTGTGGTTTTACTTAATCCGATTGCCGCGTCTTCATTGCAGGCCCGTTACACTTTCGAAGAAACAGCTGCAGGCTCTGCCAATCTGTTTGACAATGTAGTTGATAACGGTAATACTGTACAGGCTGATTACAGATTTTATGACAATGCCGGTACATCTTTAACATCAAAAACATATCGTGATTATACATCGGGTGGTGGTCTGCAAAGAGGTGTTGACAAGGCCGGTACAGCCACACTGGTTGTGTCAGACCGTGAAGAAGCACCTGCTACTGCGATGGTTGTTGTCGATGGTGACATTGCCAACGGATCTATCATAGTGAAAAAAGGCGATGAAGTCATTGAAAACTCCATGGAGGTGATGGTATCTGATGAGCTTACTTTGGAAGCTCAGCCTGCCGAAGGATATCGCTTACTTGATTTTTATGCTGTGAGCGGAGATGTACGTGAAAAAATCTTGAGCCCGTATATGGTGGTTAAGCCTGTTACCTTGACAGCAGAGTTCACTAATGAATATCATTCTCTTACTGTAGTCAATCCCGTTAATGTGGAATATACTATTACCCGCAATGGTGAGGTTGTTACAGACTTGACTTCTATGATTGGTGCAGGCGCTGAATATCAGCTTACACTGAATGTGACTGAAGATAAGATATTCGAAGGTGTAAAACTTGGTGAGGAAACACTCGAAGCCGTAGACGGTGTGTATACATTCACACTCGCAGACGATGCTACTCTTACTATTGACGCAAGATTAAAGGTTGCATATACCATCACTATTGAACAACCTGAAAACGGTACTGTCACCGTGGTTATGGGTGGCGAGACTCTTTCTTCCGGCGATGCCATCTATGAAACATCAGTACTCACTATATCTGCTGTTGCCGCACCCGGTTATCACTTTGAATCTGTCACAGTCAATGGCGAAGAACTCGCTTCAGATACATATGTCGTGACAGGTGATGTTACCATTTCGGCTATATTTGCTGAAGGCATAGATTACTGTATTCCCACTCCGGTGCCCGGACGCAGTGTATCAGGCTCTATTACCTCTTATGCCGGTCGTGGTGTCAATAATATCGAAGTTTCTTGTGGTGAAGAACAGATGACAGTAGCCGGTGCCGGAACAAAAGCCGCACGCGAAGTATATCTTGACCGTACAGAAAACACCCTCGTAGTTATTCCCGGTGAGGCTGTATCTCTTAAAGTAAATGGTGCCGGTGAATGGATGCACACTCATATCTTTGTAGACTTTAACCGCGATGGTTTCACTATGGAAGATTGCGTGTTTACTCATGGCTCTGCCGGTAACCAGCAAATTTCAGGCACATTCTCATTCATAGTTCCTGACAAGACTCCAGCCGGCACATACCGCGTGCGTTATATGCTTGACTGGGACGGTATATCTCCCTGCCAGTATGGTCAGGAAGGAAAAGACAATGGTGAGGCTATCCTTGACTTCAATATCCAGATATTGTCGACCGATTATGATGAACCCCGTACAATTTCAGTATCAGCAGCCAATGAGCTCGGCTCAGTTGCTATCACTGATCCCGCCACTGAAGAATTGTCAGTTGAAACTGCCCAGAAGAAAGTAACCGTAATAGCTACTCCGGTAGAAGGTGCTGCCTTTATCAATTGGACCGACGCTGAAGGTCAGTTCGTATCTGATAATGCAGAATATACCTATTCAGCTCCTGAAAGTATAGCACTCGTAGCACACTTCGGTTATTATGTAACTCTCACTATCGAAGGTGAAGGTAAAGTTGATATGCAGGCTGACGGCGTATACTTCACTTCAGGCGCTGTTGTCGCTCCCGAAACTGAAATTGAATTAACCGCTACTCCCGGCTCAGGCAAAGCTCTTATCTCTGTGACTGTAAACGGTGAAACCGTTGAAACTAATGCAGGTGTGGCTACCTTTGCCGTAACACAGGCTACTGATATCCAGGTTGTATTCGGTGAAAAGCAGCTCACATTCGCTTACACCGTATTCGGTAAAGGTGCTGTATATGCTTGCACTGAGCTTGGCGACGGCGAAGATGACGCAGAAGATATGCTGATTCCTGCAGGCGATATGCTTGAATCAGGCTCACCGATTTCGACAGCAAGTGAAGTATTCTTCTTCCTCGTACCTGATGAAGATGAAGAAATTGCTTCTCTTATCGAAAACGAAGGTGATGAAGAAAATGATGTTACTGAGGATGTGGAAGGTGACGAATTCGCACTTGCCGACGGTACTCCCGCATTCCTTTACAGCAAATATGGTTTCCGTGGTGACTATTCACTCATAATAACATTCACCGATAAAAATGCTGCAATCGACAGTATCGCAGCTGACGGCGAAGCAGGTGAGGTAGAGTTCTTCAACCTCCAGGGTGTGAAAGTAGGCGCAAGCAACCTTACCCCCGGTATCTACGTTGTACGCCACGGTTCGACTACAGCTAAAGTTCTCGTGAAATAATCATCACAATCTCTCTTATTCATATAGCAGGAGCATCCCGCATGGGGTGCTCCTCTTTTTATTAAATCAGTAATAGCAGCTACCCACATATAATATCAGGTAGAAATATGATGTGATGTGACTGTTTGTTAATTAATATTAATTATTGAATTTATTTCATTAAGTATTTTGGTTAAGAAAAATGGCGGTATTAAATTTGTGGCATCTGAAAACACACCGAACCGAATCTAACAGAATGAAAACACAAGAAACCTTCAAATTATCTTATTCGACCGCTATCCTCCAAGAGTGGAGGGGCACATTCGGTATGTAATTATACAGACCTTTATCAAAACGTCAAAAAATAATGTCAAGCGGATTTTACCAGAATAATTCTATGACAAAAGTTTAATCAGCAAAAATTAATAACAAACAATTAATTAATATTATTTTAATCAACTCTAATTTTATCATGAGAAAAAATTTACTTTTATTAGTTGCTGCGCTTATAATGCCGGTATTGGCATTCGCGGTACCCAACAAGGCCCTCACGATAGATCGTGGTGCTTATAATAACGTGGCGGGTGGCTCCAATGAGAACCTCCTCTATGTTGACTATACCGCTCTTGGTTGGGAGCAGGCTGCTACCCCTGGAGAAGGAGCTAATTTTTCTATAGGTATGTGGTTTAAGACCACCGGTATTTTAGCGAATGATATCAATGCCGGAGTTCTTATGCGTCTCGGTACCGGTGACCACAACAACACAAACGGTGCTATCCAGCTTATCCATAGAAGCAATGGCAAATTATCAGTAAACCTCGGCGGTGACAATACAGGCGGCCAGACCGGTTGGAGTTTCGACAAGAGTAGTGAAACCGGTGCTCAATGTGGTACTGCCGCATTAAATGAATGGCATTATCTGCTTCTTTCGTTCAACAGCACCACCAATACTCTCACTGCCTATCTTGATGGTACTCAGACAGCACAAGCAACCGCTCCCGGCGTATTCGGATACAAATGGGAGGACGGTGTATTTGCTTTCGGCGGTTACCTCTGGTCAGGTCTGCTTGATGAAGTCCAGATGTACAATGCTGCTCTTACAGCCGAAGAAGCCGCTCTGGCATATAACAACCGCGCTAAATCTATTAGCAGCCTCACAGCACTCTACGATTTCAATGCAGTTAAAGCAGGAACTACCGGTCAGTTTGAAAGCGCAGTCGGTGCAAATGTAAACCCTGCATCTTTCGAGAACAGCGTATATAATAACTGGTGGGCAGGAGGCGTGGTTTATCGTGCTTCTCATACTGAACAATCTCCTACCCTTGTCGACGGCCGCGTGGTAGATTACACATTTACTGTACCCGCAGCTTCCGATTTTGAAAATATAGCCGAACTCACATTCGTACTCAATGGTGAAACTCTCAACGCCGGTGATGAAGTATCTGTATCAGTTAGCGATGAAATCACAATCAATGTAGTAGCTGCCAGTGGCTATCAGGTAGCCGGTATCACTGTTGCAGGCGAACCCGTAGAAAACGGTGGCACTTTCACTCTCAGTGGTGACACTACCAAAGACGATATCGTAATCACACTCGCTCAGGGCGCACATGCTCTTACTGTAGTTAATACCGAAGAACTCGCCTACACACTTACCACCACCGCAGGTGCTGAAGTTGACTTCACTCAGGTGCTTGAAGGTGCTGAACTCCGTCTCGTTGTCACCGTACCTGAAGATAAAGTGCTCAATGCTGTACGTCTGGGCGACGAAGTACTTACCGCAAATGCTCAGGGTGCATACGTATTCACCATGCCCGGTGCCGATGTAACCCTCACTATCGATGCAACTCCCAAAGCTAAATATACTGTAACCTACGCTCAGCCTCAGGGTGGTGTAATCACCGTAACCAAGGGTGGAGTAGAAGTAGCCTCAGGTACAGAAGTTCTTGATGGTACAGTGCTTAATGTAACAGCTACTCCTTCTGCCGGTTATTCTCTCGTTGCCTTGACAGCCAACGGTACAGAAATGACTGCCAGCGAATATACCGTAACAGCTGATGTGACTTTCGCAGCAGAATTTGAAGAAGGTATCGATTACTGCGTGCCGGCTCCTGTAGCAGGCCGTGCAATGGGTCTTAACACCAGCTATAGCGGTCGCGGTCTTACAAGCGTAAACGTAACATGTGGAGACCACAGCGTCACTGTAGCCGGTCAGGGTACCACAGGCACACGAGCCGTATATGCCGACCACACAGATATCATTCTTACAATAGAACCCGGAGAAACAGTAACCATGGAGGCAGAAGGTGCCGGTACATGGATGAATACCTTTGTTTTCGTGGATTTCAACCGCAACGGCTTTACCAATGAGGACCGCGTATATGTAAGAAACGAAGGAGCTAATGCCTATGCTGGAACAGCAACATTCGTAGTACCTTCAGATATTGAGCCCGGTAAATACCGCGTACGTTACATGGTAGACTGGGACGGTGTATCTCCCTGCCAGTTCGGTCAGTCTACTTCAGACAACGGTGAGGTAATTCTCGACTTCCTTTTGATGGTACCCTCACAGGATTACGACACACCACGTACAATCACCGTGGCATCAGCCAATGACCTCGGTACAGTAGCTTTCACAAACCCCGCTACAGATGAACTCACACTCTCTACCACTCAGAAGAAAGTTTTCATGCAGGCTACTGCCAACGAAGGCGCCGCATTCATGAATTGGACAGATGCAGAAGGTAATGTCGTATCAGAATCAGCTACCTATATTTATGAAGGAGCAGAAGACGCTACTTTCACCGCTAATTTCGGTTATGTACTTAATGTAACAGTCAAGGGTGAAGGTAAAGTAGAACTGAGTGCCAACGATCTTACCATCGCCAACGGTACAGTGCTTCTCCCCGCTACAGAAGTTACTGTTGCTACTACTCCCGCACAGGGCAAAGCGCTCATCTCGGTATCGGTAAATGGTGAAATGGTATCCACTGCAGCAGGTGTAGCCACCGTAGTTATGAATTCGGCAACAGAAGTAATCGTTGAATTCGGCGATAAGCAGCTCTCGTTTGAATACACCGTATCCGGTAACGGTACAGTATATGCATGCAACGGTATCGAAGATGGCGAAGATGAACTGGAAGGTCTGTTGATTCCCGGTGGTGCACATCTTGAATCAGGCTCACCGATTTCGACAGCAAGTGAAGTATTCTTCTTCCTTGTTCCCAATAAAGATGAAGAGGTAGCTACCCTTATTGAAATGGAAGGTGATGTTGAAACTGATGTAACCGGTGAAGTTGAAGAAGATGAATTTGCACTTGCCGATGGTACACTCGCATCTCTCTACAGCAAATATGGATTCCAGGGCGACTATTCACTCACTGTTACATTCACTACAAAGACTTCAGCAATCGACAGCATTGCAGCTGACGCTGAAGCAGGAGAAATCGAATTCTTCAACCTCCAGGGTGTGAAAGTAGGCGCAGGTAACCTTACCCCCGGTATCTACGTAGTACGCCACGGCTCGACTACAGCTAAAGTTCTCGTGAAATAATCATCACAATCTCTCTTATTCATATAGCAGGAGCATCCCACTCGGGGTGCTCCTCTTTTTTACATATATCCGCAGGAAAACCGGCCAAATTTGGTAATGAACAAAAAAAGTATATATATTGCGGAAATAAAAAATCAGTATGAAAGGAAGTTATCGTCCAAGAATAATAGATGTGGAGGTGTCGGCACGGCATCGCACAATGGGTGCAATATTGATAGAAGGAGCGAAATGGTGTGGTAAGTCAACCACAGCCGAGTTTCATAGCAAGATAGATCATCGTAAGGGTTCAGGCCAGTTTATTCTTACGGGTTCGGCGAAGCCGGTTGACCGCAAACGAATTTTACATTCGGAGACGGGGCGGTTTGCCTGGTTGAAAATGCGTCCAATGTCGATGTATGAGTCAAATGATTCTTCAGGAAACGTAAGGTCTGGCCGGTTTGTTTGCCAATCCGGATACTAATCTAATTTGAAATCCAAGACGGCCATTAGGAATACAGATACACGATATTTTGTTGACCCGTCGATAGCTACGGCTTCTTTAGGTGTCGGTCCCGGTGATTTAATAAATGATTTGAAGCTATTCGGTTTGATATTTGAGACATTATGTGTCAGGGATTTGAGAATATATAGTCAACCACTGGGCGGAGAGGTATATCACTATCGAGATAAAAATGGGCTTGAATGTGATGCAGTAGTGCATTTGCGCAACGGCTCGTACGGATTGATAGAAAAGAAACTCGGGGGAGAGGATTTGATTGAGTCCGGAGCTGAAAGTTTGTTGAAATTAAGTGCTAAAATTGATACGGAAAAGATGCAAAAGCCATCGTTTTTGATGGCGTTGACAGCTACCGGTGATTATGCCTATAGGCGTAAAGATGGAGTGTTGGTAGTTCCAATCAATACATTAGGTGTGTAAAGTTATTAGTGGGTTACTCTTCAGAGCAGTTTGCGGTGGAGGAGGGTGAGGGTGATGCCGCGGCAGAGAAGGTAGAGAAGAAAGGCGAGCCAGAGTCCGTGGTTGTGAATGGAGGGGAAGGCGAGCGAGTAGGTGATGAAGAAGATGGCTGTGGCCAGCAGCATGGTGACAAGCATGGATCGGGTGTGGGTGATGCCGATGCATATACCGTCCCACACGAAGCCTAAGAATCCGGCTATCGGTATGAATACGGCCCAAAGTGAATAGGTGGCGGCAAGTGTGGCCGTTGCAGGGTCATCGGTGAGCAGCGCCAGAAAGTCGTTGCCAAGCAGTAAATATACAGCCGAGAATATCAGAGCTCCTAAGAGTCCTATGCGTATGAAGGTGCGGATAGAGAGCGAAAGCATAGGACGGTTGGTTTCACCATAGAATTTGCCGCATAGAGCTTCGGCTGCAAAAGCAAGGCCGTCGGTGAAATAAGAGAAAAGAGTAAACATCTGCATGAGCAGAGCATTGACGGCGAGCATCTCGGCGCCCTGGGCGGCTCCTGTACGCGTGAACCATAACGTGACGCATACAAGGCACAGAGTGCGCAGAAAGATATCAGCGTTAACCCGCAGCAGACGGCTTATCTTGTCGACTTGCAGCACATGGCCGAGAGGGAGATGGGAGATGCGGCGGCGGATAGCAGCCCATCTCAGCAGCAGCAATGTGAAGCCGAGCCATTGGGCGGCGAGTGTGCCTATGGCTATGCCTTTTATGCCCATATCATATTGCAATGCGAGCAGGGCGCTAAGAGCTATGTTGAAGATGTCGATGATGATGGATACATACATAGGTACACGGGTGTTTTGCATACCCACAAACCATCCGGTGAGTACAAATGTGCCCAGTACGGCGGGTGCCCCCCAGACACAGATGTAGAAATAGAGCGTGGTCGCATCGAATGCCGACGCAGGGACATCAAGCAGATGCATGGCAATCGTGCCTATGGGGAATGCAAACGCACATATCAGAAGTCCGGCGGAAAGGGCTATGGCCAAAGCCCGCAGAGCTATCAGGTGGCATTCGGCCGTGTCGGAGGCTCCGTGAGCCTGCGCGGTGAGTCCCGATGTGCCCATGCGCAGAAATCCGAGCAGCCAATAGAGTAGGTTGAAAGCTGTGGAACCTACAGCAATAGCTGCTATAGAGTGTGTGTCACCCAAATGCCCCGCTATTGCCACATCGGAGATGGACAGTAGCGGGGTGGTGATATTGACTATGATAGCCGGCAGAGCAAGTGCTGCTATCTGTTTTCGGAGCGATGGGGTCACTGTTTAGCGACTGAGTTTTTTGACGCGGCAGCTGTCCCAGATAAGATATGCTATGAGCAGCAGATACATGATCAGACCAAGAGCCTGATTGAGGCTGAAATCCATATCGATGGTAAACACACCGCCAAGGAAGCGTGTGAGAGCCGAGAACACACCGAAGAGCGCGCCACCGGCTATAAGGCCTGAAGCTATGAGGGTGCCGCGGTCGCGACGTGCATCATTGATTTCCTGTGATTTGGAGCGAGAGCTTACAAACCAGGCTATGGCACCGCCTACGAGCATGGGGGTATTGAGTTCAAGAGGTATGAACATACCCAGACAGAAAGCAAGCGCCGGAACTCCGAGCCAGTTGAGCAGAAGAGCCAGGATTGCACCGGTGATGTAGAGTATCCAGGGTGTATTGCCTCCGGTCATGATAGGTTCTATCACTTTTGCCATGGCATGAGCCTGGGGAGCCACTAAAGCATTGGGGCCGGTGAAGCCGTAGACGTTGTTGAGCAAGATAATCACGCCACCCACAGTGGCTGCAGATACGAGTGTGCCGAGGAACTTCCATGATTCCTGTTTGCGTGGTGTAGAGCCTAACCAGTAACCTACCTTAAGGTCAGTGACAAAGCCCCCGGCCATAGAAAGGGCTGTACATACCACGCCGCCCATAATCATCGAGGCTACGATGCCTTTGGTTCCTGAGATGCCTATGCTTACGAATATGGCGGCTGCCACGATAAGAGTCATCAGGGTCATACCGGATACGGGGTTGGAGCCTACAATGGCTATGGCGTTGGCTGCTACGGTAGTGAAGAGGAATGCTATGATTGTAGCCACAATCCATGCTATTAAGGCCTGCCAGAAATTGCCGAGAACGCCGAGCCAGAAGAAGAGGAATACAATTACAAGGGCAATAGCCATGTAGAATACCACATACTTCATCGACAGGTCGAGTTGCCAGCGTACAGGTTTCTTTTTTTGAGTGCCACCCTTGAATTCGTGTATGGCCAGTCCGGTAGCCTGAGCTATGATGCTGCGTGATTTCACTATGCCTATGATGCCGGCCATGGCGATACCGCCGATACCTATCAGACGGGCATAATCCTTAAATATCGCTTCAGCATTCATGGCTGCAATCGATTCGGCACCGTAGTTTCCAAGCAGAGGTATAATTACCCACCATACGAAAGCCGAGCCGGCAAAGATGACGAAGGCATATTTTAATCCTACTATATAGCCCAGACCGAGCAGAGCGGCGCCGGTGTTGCAGCTAACCACTATCTTGGCTTTTTCAGCAATGGCATTGCCCCAGCCGGTGACGGTGGAGGTCACAGTTTCGGCCCACAGACCGAAGGTGGATACCACATAGTCGTAAATACCGCCGATCAGAGCAGCTATGACGAGAAGTTTTGCCTGACCGCTTGAGCTTTTTTTGCTTTCGCCGCTCATCAGCACTTGTGTTGTGGCTGTGGCTTCGGGGAAAGGGTATTTGCCGTGCAAATCCTTGACGAAATATTTGCGGAAAGGAATGAAAAAGAGTATACCGAGCACACCGCCAAGTAGCGAGCTGAGGAAAATTTCAATGAAATTGACCGTGATGTCGGGGTGACTTTCCTGCAAGATATATAGGGCAGGAAGCGTGAAAATGGCTCCGGCTACTATCACACCCGAGCAGGCACCGATAGATTGAATGATTACGTTTTGGCCCAGAGCTTTATTTTTCTTTAATGCGCCTGACAACCCCACTGCTATGATAGAGATGGGTATGGCGGCTTCAAATACCTGACCTACGCGCAGTCCCAGATAGGCAGCTGCCGCACTGAAGATAACGGCAAGTATCAGACCCATGATTATGGAGTAGGGGGTAACTTCAGGATAGTAGCGGGCAGGGTGCATTGGCGGACGGTAATGTTCATCTGCACCAAGTTCACGGAAAGCATTTTCAGGAAGTACCGTCGGATCGGCATCTTGATAGATTTCTTCATCTATCGCCTGAGGATTTTCTTTTTTCATCTTAAAGTGATATTGTTGGTTTGATTGTTTTCAGTTGTGTGAGGTCAGCGTTCTGTGGCGGGACGTGAAAGGATTTCCATATTGTCGACATATATTTCGGTGACGGTGTGCTTGATGGTGTTGCGGTCTTCCCATGTGCGGGTCCGTAGCTTTCCTTCCACATACAGGCGTGTGCCTTTACGAATATATTTTTCGGCTGTTGTTGCATTGTTGTCCCACATCACGAGCCTATGCCATTCGGTGCGTTCCGGTATGGTGGCACCAGAAGCAGAGGTGCGCGCACGTTCGGAGGTGGCGAGCGACATTTCTGCCACGGGGCGTGAATCGACGTAGCGTATCGTCGGGTCAGCGCCTATGTTGCCTATGAGAATTACTTTGTTGACTGACATTTTGCAAAAATATTGAAAATTTATCGAATTACAGCTATTATTGCATTAACATTTTTGTTTGCGCCATCGTCCGAGGAGGAATTCCAGCACTTCGCGCTGCACTTTTGAACCGCCCAGGCAGTTAAGGAGTATATAGATGCCGATTCCTGTTATTAGTTCGCCCGCGAGTATGGCCCAGTCGGCTGTCAGGAGTCGTTCGATACGCAGCATTGCACCGGCGGCTATTAGAGTGATAAGCAGATAAGGGGTGCTGTCGCTGATTAGTTGCCACGGTTTGCGCCACGACAGGCGCGCTGCGATGAAGAGTAGTACAATCCATGTCACGGCTGAAGCGGCCACTTGTCCCCACAAAAATATGGCCACTCCTTCCGTGAGATCGTCGGGAGTGGATAGCGCTATATATGGGAGTGTGATTATGATTGCTGCTATGGCTACGGCATCACGAATGATTTCTCCGGCCATGATAAGCCTGGCGTGTCCGCGCGACATTATAAAATTTTGATACAGAGTGGTCAGTACGGTGAAAATACCCCGGAGCATCAGCAACTGGAACAATAATATCGATGCGTCCCATTTATGCCCGAAAAGCAGGTGGAAAATCTGCGGCGCCATCACGGCAAGCATGACGCAGGCCGGGAAAAGGAGGTAGGAGGTGAATCGCGTCATCTTGGCTGAAGCGGAAGCAAAGCGTTTGGGGTCGTCCTGATATTCTGAAAGTGCCGGCAGAAACGAGCTGCTGAGTATTGAGGCGAGCGATGATACGCCCATTGTGCTCCATTTTTCGGCCTGAGTGTAGTAGCCTAAGGGTATGATACCGGCGCGGTTGCCAATGAAAAAGGAGTAGATTTTCTGAAACAGGATGCTCAGAAACGTGGCTCCCATCATCGAAAAGCCTACTTTGCGATAGCTCATCAGCGCTTTCCAGGAAAACCGCATCATTGGCCACCATCGCGATACAATCCATAGAGTGAGCGATTTGCAGCAACTCAGCGCTACAGCTTGCCATACCAGGGCCCAGGCGCCGAATCCGGTTAAGGCGAGGGCAATGCCTATGCCTCCACCTACTAACAGTCCTAAAGCATTGCTCACGGCTATCAGCTTGACATTCATCTGCTTCATGAGCCTGTTGGTTTGCACGATGGCAGTGGCATTGATGATAAAGGTGAGAAACATCACCCGTGAAAGCGATATGATGCGACGGTCACCGTCGAAAAGGTCGGCAATGAAAGGAGCACTGAAAAAGAGGATAATATATATGACCACAGACATGGCAATGTTGAACCACAGCACGCTGCTGTAGTCGAGCGATGAGGGCGCACGGCGCTGAATCAGTGCTGATGAAAATCCACTGTCGATAAACATTGTGGCGAATGCCTGAAACACAAGCACTGCGCCTATCAGACCAAAGTCAGTGGGGTCAAGCAGATTGGCAAGCACTATTCCGGTGACTCCATAAAGCAACTGGGTGGAAATCTTGTCGATGATGTTCCACTTTATGGTGCGTGCCACACGCAACTTCATCGGAGCCTGAGAGTCGGGGAGTGCTGTCATAGTTCGGAGTCAAGTATATCGATACTCCGCAATCATTGTTTATTCTCGGCGTCGAGTGATATGAGTTTGACGTTGCTTAATTTGCTTTTCTTTATTTTGGGTGTGCCACGATAGAACACTTTGACGCTGCCTATGCCTTTTACATTGAGTGTCTCTGTTGGGAAGCAGAACACCTGACCCGTGCCGGTGAGCGAGCATCGCACATTCTTACATTGAAGCTCATCGGCTTGAATCTGACCTGAACCGGTGACGGAAAGCGATGCGGAATTAGCCATGCCATAAGCCACCAGAGTGCCTTTGCCTTTGAGGATTGAAGCATCGATTGTATTGACTTTGAGGTCGCGAACCACCAGACGTCCGTCGCCTATGAGATTGGCTGTAAACGAGGCCCCGGGTGCAATAGAAAGCACTCTCACGGTAGAGTCGCCTTCGTTGACAGCTTTTGTCAGGAAGGTGGAGTATACCTTGATAGTGGGCAGGTCGGTGAGCTTATTGTCGCGTTCAGCCAGTTCTATGGTGAGCTTTCCATTCTTGTCGGTGGAGAAGGTGAAGGCCGATGCGTATGCTTCAGTGGTCTCATATTCTACTTTTCCGGCACGGAGAGCATCGTAAACATAGTCCACATTGATGTCGTCAATTACTTCAAGTATATGAAATTCATCAACAGAAAGTTCGTAGTGTTTTATATCTTGAGCAGATGCCGCGGTCCATATAAAAGCCGGCAGGAGAGCGCATAATAAAAATTTCATAGTTAGTAGCCTGAATTGATTGGTAATTGATGCAAATTTAATAAAAACATTGCGTTAAGTCAAGTAAGAATATTTTTTTCGATATGCTCGAGTATTGACTCCAGCTCGGCGTAAGTCGATGCACGGAGCATGGCGATGCGTGTATCGCGAAAATTAGGTATTCCTTTGAAGAGTGATGATGCAGCCAGATGACGGCGGATATGCAGGATTCCGCGATATTCGTCGATAAGGTCTATGCTTTCGCGGATCTGTCGGCGTACAAGTTGGAATTTCTCGCGCACACTGACCGGCGTGTAGTCTTTTCCGGCAGCGGCGGCTTTAAGTTCGCGGAATATCCATGGGTTGCCTATCGATGCCCGTCCTACCATCACTCCGTCAACGCCATAGCTATCAAATGCCTGGCGCACTTGCTCGGCAGAGGCGATGTCGCCGTTGCCGATGAGTGGTATGGTGAACCGCGGGTTTTCTTTTATTGCGGCTATCGTAGTCCAGTCAGCTTCGCCGGTGTACATCTGCGAGCGTGTGCGTCCGTGAACCGTGAGAGCCTTGATTCCGCAATCCTGGAGCTGTTCGGCCAAGGTTACGATGATTTTGGAATTATGGTCCCACCCCAGACGCGTTTTTACAGTGACAGGGAGTTTGACAGCATCGACTACGGCGCGAGTGATAGCCAGCATCTTGGGGACGTCGCGCAGCAGGCCTGCCCCGGCGCCTTTTCCTGCCACTTTTTTTACCGGACAACCGAAATTGATGTCAATCAGGTCGGGGCCTGCAGCTTCCACAATTTTTGCTGCTTCGACCATTACGTCAGGTTCGCGTCCATAGATTTGTATGGCTGTAGGACGTTCACCGGGGAGAATATTGAGTTTGCGGGTGGTGGCGGCGATGTTGCGTATCAGAGCATCGGCCGACACAAATTCGGTGTAGACCATATCGGCTCCCTGCTCTTTGCAGATGAGTCGAAAGCTGCGGTCAGTCACATCTTCCATCGGCGCGAGCATCACCGGGCGCTCTCCTAAATCTATATCGGCTATATTCATAGGCGGTGTTGAGGGATTAGTGGAATGTGAGCGATGATAGAGAGGCGGGAGCTATGAGAGAAGCACATTCCCTCAGTTGGTCGGCTGAGATGTCGCTGACTATGCGGCTACGCTCTTCGGCGCTGATTATGCGATTATGATATAGGATGCTACGTGCCATGCTCATGAGCGAAGACTCGCGATTGTCTCCTGCCACGGTTATTTGTCCGAGATATTGTCGTTTGGCGGCTGCGAGAGTGTGAGCTGAAAGGGGTGCCTCGATAAGATGTGTCAACAGACGGTCGATGATGCGTCGGCACCGGTCGGTGTCGTCGGCATCGCACCCAAAATAGATTTGCAACAGTCCGCTGTCGGTAAACAACACTGAAGAGGCGTCGACGGAGTAAACCAGTCCGCGTTTTTCACGCAGAGCCACATTGAGGAGCGAGTTCATGCCCGGTCCGCCGAGAATGTTGACCAACAGAGCCATGGCATGGCATAGGGGAGAATACATATCGGGGATTCTTCCGCCTATCACTGTGTGTACCTGATGGTTGCCAAGTTCTTTTTTTCGATGGAAAGGTGGCGCTGTTTTCGGGGCAGTGCGGTGTAGGGGAGCCTGATTGGAACAGACGGAATTGAAATGTCGCTCAAGACGCCGCCATACTTTTTCAGGGGGTAGACTGCCGCTGTAGCAAAGTACCATATTGGGGGCTACATAGAAGTCGGTGAGCCATTTGCGGCATATTTCAGGTGTGAAGCCCGACAGTGTGTCGGTTGTGCCCAATATATTGTGGCCCAGACCTGAATCGGCGAATATGATATCTTCAAAGTCATCAAATATCGATTCGGAGGGAATATCGAGATAGGAATTTATCTCATCGGCCACAACTTCACGTTCACGGTCAATCTCTTTTTGGGGAAACTGTGAGTCGGTAATCAGGTCGGCGAGCAGATCAGCCGCGCGGTCGAGGTTGCCTGAAGGGAATGTGGTATATACCACAGTGGTTTCCTTAGTAGTATAGGCATTTAGTTCACCGCCGCATGATTCCATACGGTTGATGATGTGCCAGGATTTGCGGCGGCGGGTACCTTTGAATAGCGTGTGTTCGACAAAGTGCGCCAGTCCTTCGCAGCCGGGAACTTCATCGCGGCTGCCGGCATTGACCATCACACCGAGGTAGTCAACAGCCGAGGGTGAATAGAGATACACACACCGCAGTCCTGACTGCAGTGTGTGTAAACATATCTTATTGTCAATGATTGATGACACTTGGATTATTGGCGACCGCTCACGGCAACTTCACGGCTGATTTTGCTTACCAGACCTTGAAGTACTTTGCCCGGGCCAAGTTCTACAAATTCAGTTGCACCGTCGGCAATCATGTTTTTTACAGTCTGAGTCCAGCGGACGGGAGCGGTGAGTTGAGCTATGAGGTTAGCTTTGATTTCCACAGGGTCAGTGTGAGGAAGCGCATCGACATTCTGATATACGGGGCATACCGGTGTCTTTACTTCGGTAGCTTCGATGGCGTGAGCCAGTTCGGCACGGGCCGGCTCCATGCAGGGAGAGTGGAATGCTCCGCCCACCTTTAGCTTGAGTGCGCGTTTTGCACCGGCAGCAAGGAGCTTTTCGCAAGCGGCATCTATGGCTTCTACTTCGCCGGATATTACTATCTGGCCCGGGCAATTGTAGTTTGCACAAACCACCACGCCGTCGATACCGGCGCAGATTTCTTCCACTTTTTCATCGGGTAAAGCCAGCACGGCAGCCATGGTCGACGGGTGGATTTCGCAAGCCTTCTGCATGGCTTGTGCGCGAGCCGATACCAGACGCAGACCATCTTCAAATGTCAGTGCGCCGGCTGCTACAAGTGCAGAAAATTCGCCGAGCGAGTGGCCGGCAACCATGTCGGGGCAAAATTCATCGCCCATTGTTTTGGCAAGGATTACCGAGTGGAGAAATATAGCGGGCTGGGTGACTTTAGTCTGCTTGAGTTCATCTTCAGTGCCGGCAAACATGATGTCGGTGATGCGGAAGCCGAGTATCTCGTTGGCTTTTTCAAACATGCTGTGAGCCACCTCGTTGGTGTCGTACAAATCTTTACCCATACCTATGAACTGGGCACCCTGTCCGGGAAATACAAATGCTTTCATTCGTGTAATGATTGATAGTTATGTTAATTACGGCTGCAAAGATAGTCAAAAATCGTGAGATTATCCAATCGATTGACCCTTAAGATGGCCACGTGCTCAAAAAAATATTCATCAAAAAAAGTAAGCGACACACCCTTGTAGGGTATGCCGCCAATGTGTTTTTGAAACTGATTATTGTCTATATATGGGTGGATTATTTAACCACGTCACACAGTTCAGCACCGGCTTTGAATTTAACAGCCTTGCGTGCAGGAATTTCAATAACTTGTTTTGTGCGGGGGTTAACACCTTTACGGGCAGTCTTTTCAGCTACAGAGAATGTGCCGAAGCCGATGAGGGCTACTTTGTCGCCTTTGGCGAGAGATTCCGACACTGTGTTAACGGCTGCTTCTAAAGCGGCTTTGGCTTGAACCTTGGTGAGGTTAGCTTTTTTTGCGATCTCGTTGATAAGTTCTGTCTTGTTCATGACGTTGATAATAATGTGATTTATAAGGATATTATTTCGCAAATATAAGTGTAAAAACTTAAACTACGCAACTTTTTACAAAAAAAATTCAATTATTGGACAACATTTTAGCGTTTACTCGGCAGATAGAGCTATTTTTTGTAATTTTGCACTGATAAATACCACAATTTTAAGCTATGGGCTCGTTTAGAAATTTATTTGCCAACATACCTCCGGTGACCAAACATTTGATAACCATCAACCTGATTATATGGTTAGCCATGATGGTGTTTCCGTCGACTACAGTTAATACTATGATGGACTATGGTGCGCTGCACTATGTGGAAGCTCCGGATTTCAATCCCATACAGATTGTGACCTATATGTTCATGCATTCCACTATGAGTTTCGGTCACATATTGTTTAATATGTTTGCCTTGTTTATGTTTGGCGGCATGGTCGAACGTGCGGTGGGAAGCCGGCGTTTTCTTACGTATTATATGATTTGTGGCGTGGGAGCTGCTTTGGTGCAGGAGGTGGTGTGGGCATTCACTCTCCCTGATATGATAGTATCCGGCCTGGCTGCTCAAAACTCAGTGTCGGCCGAGATGATGAGGCAGTATCTGAATATGAATCCCGATGCGTGGGGTATGAATTTCAATGTGTTCACCACCATAGGAGCGTCAGGAGCAATCTATGGCATACTGCTTGCATTCGGCATGATGTTTCCCAATGTGCCGCTCTACATTATGTTTATCCCTGTCCCTGTCAAGGCCAAATGGGTGGTGCTCGGCTACGGCATACTCGAGTTGCTGCTGGGAGTGAGCACGGCCCGCGACGGAGTGGCTCATTTCGCACATTTGGGCGGAATGCTGTTTGGCTTCTTTGTCATACTGTATTGGAAAAAGAAATTCGGTTCGAGAGGGGGCAATGTCTATTAACAGCATCAACTCTATATCGGGCTTTAAGCTCTGGTTTGTCATAGCTCTATGTATGGCTATGGCAGGAGGTGTGGCTTTGTTGACTCACACGGGGCGCTTTTTGGTGCTCGACTCCGATGTACACTGTATTCAGTCCAGACCGTGGACGTTGCTAACTTATATGTGGATTCATGCCGATTTATGGCATCTGATGCTTAACTTGTTTTGGCTCGGGGTTTTCATCTATGCGTCTGCAGGAATTATAGGCAATGCAGGTGTGATGGCCATCTTTATAACTGGCGGCGTATGTGGCGGAATAGCATATCTGGCTTACGGTATGTCGGCTCACGCCGAAAGCGGGGCTCTCGCCGGGGCTTCGGCTGCCATACTTGCGGTGGGAGCGGCTTTACCGGCGGTTGATTACAAGGCTGGTATTAGGATATCCGGGAGCAGACCGGTAAATATATGTCTGGTAATAGTGCCGGTAGTGGTTATTGCGGGTCTTATTTCAGTGTATGACTTACCCGGAAGTCTGTCGGCTCATGCCGGTGGTGTGGCCGGCGGTGTGATTTCCGGATATTTCTATCGCTATTTTGCTCGGAAGCCCGCAAAAATGGTGGCAGATGATTCAGAGAAGATGCGTCTGCTCGACAAAGTGCGTCGGTCGGGTTATGAATCGCTTACCCGGAGCGAACGTCTCGCACTTTCACGTTTGTCAAAAAATTAATCGTCGCGTATGTGTGTCAGGATAAAGATATTTTTTCAATGGCTGTTTGTGGTGCTTGATATAATACTGGCGGCATTTACCATATTTTCGGCCTACGGAGGTATGATAAATCCTGAATCATCGTCAGCGGGAGCGCTTGCAGCCATGCTTTTTCCGGCTACTGTGGTGGTGACGCTTGTATTTATGGTTATTTCGTTCTTTATAAAGCGCTGGCTGCCACTCGTCAGTGTCGCTACATTGCTTATATGTTGGGAACCGCTCATGGCTATTTGTCCTCTTAATTTCCGGCGTCCCAATCCGGAGGAAGCGGCTGCGGCGGGAGGTAAGGTGCTGAAAGTGGTGACATTCAATACTTTCGGTCTCGATGAGTTGCATTCTCCCACACCGGAGGCTATTCCTAACCGTTCGTTGCAGTTTATGATTGATTGCGATGCCGATATATTGCTGTGCCAGGAACTGTATCCGTGGAAACCGGCTTTGAGCAAGCGAAAAAATGAATTGCAGACGGGTTGGCTTGCTGAGCGCTATCCCTATTCCGATATTGTGGAACGCGGCATGGCGGTTTTTTCGAAATATCCTTTTGAAAAAGTACCTCTTGATTACAGTGACAAATATAAATATGATGTATGCCGCTATGATGTGTATGTCGACAGTGATACGCTCCATGTATTCAATCTTCATCTGCAGTCTATCGGACTGACGGATTCAGACCGCAAGTTGTATTGCGACATCATCGAGGGTGAGTCCGACAGTGATTTCGGTCATATACGTCATGATTTGCTTGGCAAACTATCGCTGGCTTTTGTGGAACGTGCCGCCCAGGCCCGTACCATACGCCGGTTTATTGACGATATCCATGGGCGGATACTCGTGGCGGGAGACTTCAACGATATCCCTCTCTGCTATGCCTATCGTGAGATATGTGGTGATGATTTCACCGATGTGTTTCGCGACGCGGGCTTAGGTTTTCAGATAAGCTACCATGCCGACCGCTTTTATTTCCGCATCGACCAGATGCTTTGTAACGACGGACTGCTTCCCCTGAAGGCTGAATACGGCGGTACGGATTCGAGCGACCATTATCCGCTCATAGCGTGGCTTCAACTGTTATGATTATCAGGAAACTTATATATGTAATTCAATATTCAACCAATTAACCGTTATGTATCAAAAAACATTTCTTACTATGGCAGCAGCATTTACTTTATGCTTGGCCACACAGTCATGTTCGGATGGCGGTAGCAAGCATGAAAATCCATTTCTGCAAAGCTACGATACCCCCTTCGGCATCCCCCCGTTTGAGTCGATAACCGTGGCTGACTATATGCCTGCATTTGAGCAAGGTATAGCCGAATACCGTCAGGAAATCGATTCGATAGTCAACAATCCCGCTACTCCCGATTTCGACAACACCATACTCGCTATGGAGAAATCAGGTCAGCTTCTCAACAAGGTGATGCTCGTATTCTCGTCACTCAATGAGACGGACACCAACGATGAAATGGAAGCTGTATCGGACAAGGCGTATCCCATGGTGTCGCAGATGAGCGATGAAGTGATGATGAATGCCAAACTGTTTGACCGCGTGAAATATGTGTATGACCATCGCGATGAGATGAATCTCAATCCGGCTCAAAAACGCGCTGTGGAAGAAAGCTATAAACAGTTTGTCCGCAACGGTGCTCTGCTCGACGATGCTCGGAAGGCCGAGCTGATGAAACTCAATACCAAGCTGACCGATCTTTATCTGAGTTTCAACCGCAATCTGCTCAATGCCACCAACGCTTTTACACTCGTGGTCGACGATGAAGCCCAACTCGAGGGTATTCCCGCAAGCAATGTAGCTGTTGCCGCTGAGGAAGCCGCATCGCGTGGCATGGAAGGCAAGTGGGTGTTTACTCTCCATGCTCCGAGCCGTCTGCCCCTGCTGCAGTATGCTGCCAACCGCGACCTTCGCAAGCAGATGTACGAAGCATACACTTCGCTGGCTTCTGAAGGTGAATACAGTAACATTCCTGTAATTCAGGAAATCCTGAAAGCACGTGCAGCTAAAGCAGCTTTGCTCGGATATGATAATTTTGCCTCTTATATGACTGAAAACGTTATGGCTAAAAATCCTGCCAACGCTGAAAATCTGCTTATGCAGATCTGGCGTCCGGCTGTGGCCAAGGTTAGCGAAGAGGTAAAAGAGATGCAGGCGCTCGCCGACAGAGACAGTGCCGGTATCACTATCGAACCGTGGGATTACTACTATTATGCTGAAAAGGTGCGCGCCGACAAATATGCTCTCAATGAAGATGAAGTGCGAGCTTACTTTCCGCTGGAAAATGTGCGCGAAGGTATATTCAATATGGCTAAGCGTCTGTATGGCGTGAACTTTACCGAGCTGCCCGATGCACCTAAATATAATCCTGAGGTAAAGGTTTATGAAGTTACTGATTCGGCCGGTAATCATGTAGCGGTGTTCATGACCGACTATTTCCCCCGGGCATCAAAGCGCCAGGGCGCATGGATGAGTGAGTTCCGCGGTGCATATCAGGATGCTGACGGCACATCGCAGCGTCCTATCGTATACAATGTGGGCAATTTCTCGAAACCTACAGCTGACACACCCTCGCTGCTGACACTCGATGAAGTGGAAACGATGTTCCATGAATTCGGTCACGGACTCCACGGTATGCTCACCCGCGCCGCTCTACGTTCTCAGGCCGGTACAAATGTTGACCGTGACTTTGTGGAGCTTCCCTCGCAGATTCATGAACACTGGGCGCTTGAACCCGAACTGCTCAAAACCTACGCCCGTCACTATAAAACAGGTGAAGTGATACCCGATGAACTGGTACAGAAACTCAACGATGCAGCCACTCACAATCAGGGATTCATGACTACTGAACTTGTTGGCGCGGCATTGCTCGACCTGCAGTTCGGTAAAATCACCGATGCCGACAGTGTAGATGTGCTCGGCTTTGAAAAATCTGTAGCTCAGACACTCGGACTCCCCGCTGAAGTACAGTTCCGTTACCGCAGTCCCTATTTCCGTCATATCTTCGGCAGCGACGGTTATGCTTCAGGATACTACACTTATCTTTGGGCCGAGGTGCTTGACTGCGACGGATTTGAATTGTTCAAAGAAAAAGGAATCTTTGACCCCGCTACAGCCAAATCGTTTAAGGAAAACGTACTTGAAATGGGTGGTAGCGAAGATCCCATGGCATTATATGTAAAATTCCGTGGTCGTGAACCGGAGGTAGGTGCTCTGCTACGCCACCGCGGACTTGCAGCCGGCAAATAATCATCGATATCGATAATAGATAATCAGGAGGGTGCGCTTTGAAGTGCACTCTCCTTGTTTTTCCATTGTTATCGGAATTTGCGCACGGACTTGGTTGCTCCTTATGAATTAGGGTGGTTTCCGTTATTTGTTTTTGGGTACAGTCATTATTGTTTGGCCGAAGAAATCTCTGGCAGCAACCCAAGTGTGGCAATAGTAAAATTGTGAATTGCTGAGGTGGAGGCGGCATGGGAGGGAGGCGGTGGCCGGGGAATTGGCCGGAGATAGAAAGGAATCGGGGCTGTATGACTTTGCTTGTCATACAGCCCCGAGCTTGATATGAGATCGAATTAACGGTAAATTATTCAGGCATTGCTATCGAACCACCCAGACGGCGTGAGAGAGGAGCGAGCATCTCGTCTGACATGGGGAGAGGTACCATATTGCCATTCATCATGCTTCTGCCTGATCCGGGCTTGGTGCCGTTAGTAATCCACTCTATAGCGTAATGAGAGAGTGCATCGTTTTCCGAGCCGAAATCGTAGGGGAAGTAGTGTGAATCATCGAATTTATAGCCGGGTTCAAAACCGTTGGAATAATCCTTAAATCCTTGAGCGTTCTGGCAATAGAACGTGATGGGATAGAAGTAGAAGTCATAGTTGCGATAGTTGAAACGAACACCTTCCATACCCACATTCTTGCCGTTGGTGGGCATACCTATGGTATTCACAGTTATGCCTACACCGCGCAGACCATTGATAACGAGTTCGCTGGCCGATGCAGTAGTTTCGGTGGTGATTACATATACGGTGTTGAGTCCGAGAGCATCGTTGAGAGCGTCGGCTATTTTGTCATAGCCGTCCATACGTTCGGGATTGGCTGCTTCACCAAATTTGTAATCGCCTACCTGACCGGCAGCTGTACGTGCGGAATTATAAGTGGTACGCACATAAATCTCACCTTTATGAGCCGGTCCGGCGATGAGAGTGCCAAGGACAACAGATGACAATACATGGCCGCCGGGATTATAGCGGAGGTCAAGAATCATATCGTCGACACCTTCGGCTTTGAAGTTACGGAATGCTTCCATGAGGTTATCATCATCAGCCATATAGAAGCCCATATAGTTGAGATAAGCTACTTTCTTACCGTTTGAAGTGGTAATTATTTTATTGGTATAAATAGCCGGGTCGGTATATGTGTCTTTACCAATAAATGTGGTGTTGTAATTTGTAAGTGTAGCTGTGCCCTGACCATTGAAAGCAACATGATTCAATTCAAGAGTGCAGTTGCCGTTGATAGCCATACCGCCAAGACGCTGGTAATTGTCCTCGGTGATTTCCGTACCGTTAACCTTAGTGATGAAGTCACCGCGTTTTATACCGGCTTTATCGGAAGGCGAACCGGGAGTGCTCCATACGATGGCTAAACCGTAATGATCTTTTTTGGTTACGGCATCTGTAATTACGCCACCCATCAACATCAAACCCGAGTCAGTGTTAATATCGCCGGGAGAACGTGATATAGGTGAGTCACTTTCAATATTGGTATACCAGTATTTACGCACTCCGTTCACCCAATGACCATCTTCTGCATTGACATTGTCAAAAGCGGCAATGCTGTTAAGCATCTGGTCAAGGAACTTCTGATAATCGAGTGAATAATCAAGGCGTAGTGCGGGGATGTGCTCGTCCCATAGATAGCGCTCAGCCATGTAATCGTAAATCCATTCGTTAACAGTACGATAGCGGCCGTCGCCTTTTTCAATAAATCCGTCGCCCTGACGCAGCGTGATTGTGCAGGGGTCTGCATAACCGTTAACCTTTACGGCAACAGTTGATGTACGGCCCTCATCACCTTCGTTAGGGTCAACTTTAATACGCAAAGAGGATAACCCAGCTTCTCCGGAAGCAGTGAGCACGTGCACCCAACTGTCGGCTGCAGTAGCTGTCCATTTTGCCGGAGCTACAAATTCGTAATTTACAGTTTCACCTTTTATATCCACGTCGTTGATATCGGTCCATTCGGCCGTCTCTATGCCGTGACCTGCAATTGCAGGTATTTCCTTGCTATCGTCGTCGCAAGAGGTGAAACCAAATGCTGCGCAGCCAAAGGCTGCAGCCAGCATCAGGTTTTTAAGTTTGAAAAATCCAATCATTTTCTATTAACTCTAATATGGATTTTATTTAAGTTTATCAGCTATGGCATTGAGATTAGCTTTCAATGCTTCAGAGGTGTTTACTGACGACAGGTTGATTACCTTGGGCAATGAGAGTTTCTTGCCTACGAATGCTTTTGATTCAGCATCATCCTGCTTGGTGAGTACGAGATCAGACCAGCAACGGAAATAGAATGTGCTCTTCCATGAACCGGGAATACCCATGAAAGGATAGTAGGTTGAGCCACTTGTTTCTACCACACCTTTAACGGTCACGGTTTTTCCATCAGCTGATACTTCGATGGGGAATTGTTCAGCATAAGCTGTAAGATCCTTTCCGGTTCTGGGGTGAACACCGATACCTATCATATACACATCTTTACCGCTTATCTGACCCATTGTCCACAGGTAAGAGCCTGATTGTTTACTTTCACGAGCCTTGGGCACATAGCATTCGGTGTCGCTGGCAAATTCAATGAACCATTTGGGGCCGTAGTTTCTGTAAGCGTCATCGGTGTCGGCACCTTCAGCAATAAGGTCAGCGGGAGTTTTTACGGGGAATTCTTCGGCAGGACCGAATCCTAATGCCACAAGGCGGTTCTGACCATCGTACTGGGCAGATGCTGTTGCATCAGGGCCGGTGGTGATAGTTACAGGGAAGGAGACTGTGGTTTCATTATCATCATCATCGACTACAGTAGTGGTGGCAATGTATTTGCCGGGCATATTCTTACGCATGGCGCCGCCTACTTTGGGCAATTCCTCGGTGGTGAAGGCTATTGATTCGACAGCATTTACATACTCTTCGTTACGTACATATACTGCAAATACATATTCGGTCATAGGCTGGAGGTCATTTGTCTCGAATACTACACCGTCCTCGGTCATACTTTGTGCTACTTGATCGGCAGAGCAAGTTGGTGCGTTGTTCACAAGAATGCTTGCCAGTGTGCTGCCATTGTTAAGAGCTTGGTCTATAGATCTCTTGAGGAAGAAACCGGCACGCAATTCAGCAGCATATGTGGTTTTTACCTGGAATGCTTTGGTTGACCACGGAGCTATCACTTCGGGCTCAACTTCAGTTACTGTAAGTTCGGGTTTAGGACCTACGGGATTACCGGTAACAAATTCCTGGTAGATGTATTTTTCGCGGCCGAGGTCATCAAAACCTACGATTGCTACAATATGTTCTTTGGCCGGGACAAGACCGGACATATTGAATTCGTTGTTACCTTTGTAGACACGTTTGGGAGAATTATTAGAATCATCCCAGTAGCCAATCACGAGGTTACGTTCTTTTACCTTATCGCCGCTGCAGTCGTAATAGAATTCTTCACGGGTACCTATCACAATACGGTATTCAGTGATTTCGGGAGCGGGTTTTACAACAATATTGGCTGAAGTAGAAGTAGTGGTTATGCTGACTTCAATATCATAAGGACATTCGGGCGCTTTACGAGTTTCAAATTCTATCATTTGAAATTTATCTTCGTCGGTGACTCTGCCTTTTTCGTTGCATATACCGGCGAGCAGCAGATAGGGAGTGCCGGGGTGGATATGAGAATAGGTGTCGCCCATTACATTGTATTCGATATCTTCAGCATGGTGGTCGATTGTTTCGGTGGTTACGTGACCGAATGTGTCAAGATATCCGAGTTCGGTAACTTCACCGAGTCCGCTCATAAGACGTTTAACGTCTTCAAAATCGTGTCTTTTGGCCACAAGGTGTTTTACCTTGTCAGCGCCTTCGGGAAATTCTACGTGGTAATCCACAGTGCGTGTACCTACTTTGTTGAGGGTTACAAGGTCGGTATAGGGAATGGCTGTCGACAGATCAGTTACTTCCACGTTACTGTAAACATAAGGATTGATACGGCGTACGGCAGTATAAATCATATATTCTTTGTCACCTTCCAATTCAGTGGTGGTAATTTCAGCTTTGCCATCTTCAAATTGACCTACGGTACCGGTTTCAAATAAGGCCTTAGCGTCAGTCACAGCATCTGCGTCTTTTTCTACTACTACATAAGCATAGTCAGCAGCATCGGTGGTAGTGATAGTAAACGTGGCTTGAGCTCGTTGTACATCGTTAACGGTTACATTGAAAGTCGGTTGTTCCGGTTCCGGAACCAATCCATTGTCCTTGTCATCACAAGAAACAGACATGGCTCCTGACAGAATCACTGCAGGAAGCACTCTGGTTAGAAATTTGTACATAAAAGGTTTGATATTAAGTTGGTTTATAAAATTCTTTGAAATGAAAATCACTATTTCAATTGCAAAGATATAAATATTTCCTTAATATGTGGCATTTTGAAACTATCAAATGAAAAAAATTAACAATAAAGTGAATCAATAAGGTGAATTACTTGCTTTTTGTAACAGACGATAACATCAATTCACTTATTGTGGTTGCCGGTGTTTATGCTGTCGGGAGAGGTATAGCGTGCCCACCGGTCGATACCTTCGGAGAGGACATGACGGGCCAGTGAGTCAGCGAGCGCATTTTGTCCGGCGTGGTCAAAATGTATGTAGCCTGAAAAGTTGGGTTCATATTGCATCGATATTTCCGATACGTCGATGAGTGTCACTCCGGGAGTACGGGCGACTATTGCTGTCTGGGCGGCACGCACTCCAGGTCCGAATCCGGCCGAGCCTTGAGGTATAGAATCGGATTCGCCGGGGCCAAGTATCTGCCCGATATATATGTGTGCGTCGGGAAATCCGAGCCGGGTGCGGCATTTTTCTATGAGATGATGCAGGTTGGCGGCATAGTAAGCGCTGTCGCGTGCGGAGTCGGCACAACCTTGCATCCACCAGATGCCGGTCAGTATGGGGCGACGGCCTTTGGCGAGGAGGTCATCGATTGCGGGTCGGTAGATATTGTTGTAGAAATATTGCCAGTTATGGTCGACGGAGTCGTTGCTCCACGAGGAGATGAATGAGCCTGAGACTCCTAATTTTAGCAGATAAAGTTCGGTGTCGGGCATCTGTGATGCCAGGCGCATGCCAAGCCGGCCTTCGATACCGCGGCGTCCTTGCGCGCAGTCTGTGCCACTGCCTGTGCTATAGGTGCCATAGCCGTGAATCATATTCATGGCAGTGCGTCCGTGGGTGTTTTCGTTGCGGTACCATAGGTTGAGCCAACCGGGGGGGACATCGGTGATTTTTCCGTCTATCACATGGCGGGCGGGTTCGCCCAAACCGTTGTCGGCTATATTCTCAACCTGCGTGCTGCGATACCATATTTTCATGTTACCCGGATTTTGGCCGGAGTTGTACCATGCTTCAAGTAGGGCATCTTCATCGGGGTCAAAGAAAGCGGAGCCGTCGGCATTGGACTGGCCGATGATGATAAAGATGGGCGCTAACTGACCGGAGGTGTCTTTCGGGGTTTGACAGGAGGTAAAGAAAATGCCTGTCACAATCCAGCAGGATATTATGACAGACATAGTAAATGGATTGATTTTCATAAGAGAAAATATCTGGACGAAGTATGGTGGCCTACAGTATCAGAACGGGAAGTTCATACCGAAGTTAACTGAGGCGTTGCTTGACAGGGGTACAAATTGTTTGGTGACTTTACCCAGAGTGTGATCCATACCGAGAAACAGGTTGAAACCTTTGGTGTGAAGGTTAAGCAACCAACCGAAGCCAACGCCGAAGGTGCCGGCACCCATATTGATGGAGGCATCGAAGCATTTGGCGGGAGCAATATTGGCCGAGAAGCGGAATTCTGTCCAGGAGTAGTCTCCTTCGATGCGTGTGGTGTTGAGCACACCGAAGGTAAGTTTGCGGTAAACGGGAAGGGTGTATTCCACACCTATGTTCATGGTGGCACCTAATCCGTGGGTCGCACTGCCCTGGTCACCCATGTCGTCAAGCTCATAAAGCTCGGAGAGCGAATTTTTTATCTTGGTCCATTCGTTGTCGAAACTGTTGGTAGCATTGTCATCGACATTGAAGGTGTAGCGGTCGGTATTGAAGGATTTGTCACCGCCTGTAGAGGCGAGCATATTGTTGTTCCAATTGATGAATCCGAGGTCGAGCAGAGCCAGGGAGATGGTCCAGTCGCGGGAAGGACGGTATACGGCACCGAAGTCAAATGCCATACCGAAGCCGTTAAGGCCGGTTCCGTCGATGTCAGCACCGCTGACATAGCGATGTTTGGTGGTTTCATTGATATCTGTCTTGTAGGTCATGCCTTTGACGGAGGCTGATATTTCACCGTTGGACACTACAGACCAATCGTTGACTCCAAGATTGAGGTTAGCACGATTGAGACGGGCATCGACGTAAGCACCGCCGATGAGAATTTTGAGTGTACCGCCTACACGCCATTTGTCGTTGATTTTATGTGAGTGTCCTAAAGCTACTTCTGCGTAAGCCGATGCACGTGCTCCGAGGTCGGAGATATCGTAGTTTTTATTGGCTATGCCTTCTTTAAGCAGGGAGAAAAAAGCGCCGGGTACGCGTATGCCTACTGATGAGCGGGCATTGATGGCTATGGTGTTGTAGCCGCCAAATGCTTTGAATCCGGCGGCAAGAAGGGTGAGCTTGACATCGGCGCCGATACGGTTGCCGGTGCCGATATTGTTCATTACTTCGGAGGCGGAAATATTGGGGTTGAGGAATGTGGTGGTGCGTCCGTCGACATTGTATATGACGTCGCTTACGCCCAAGGTACCGTGCATATTGAGGTTGATGTTACCTAAGGCAGGCATGGAGATGAAGTTAAGAGAATTGTCAAAGGCGGGGTTCATCTCGAAGCGATAGGTGTAGTCGGGGAGGAAATAACCGGAACGGGTGTTTTGTGCCGAAGAAGCTAAAGTGGCCGCTAATGTAAGGGCTATGAGTGATATATGGCGTTTGATGAGTGTCATGATAGTGTGATGATTCGATTAGAGAAATTTTGGTTAGAGATACTTATCATAGTTCATTAATATAATAGCCCGAGACTTTAGGACGTATGTCGGAGAGACGTATCTTCATGTCGGGGGAGAGGGCTTGGCCTTCGGTAGCCATGGCGGTAACTACAAATTCGATACCGTCCAGACCGGTGACATCGCCTGTGATATGGAGCTTGACTTCAGCATCTTTAGCATTGGCAGGAATGTCAGCGCCTATGATGTCTACATTGTTGATTTGATGGCCGTTAACGTCTATCGGGTAGCCGGTGAATTTAGCTCCTACAGGCAGGTCGGAGTTAACTTTCAGGGTAACTTCGAGTTGCTCAATAGTGAGATCTTCGATGTCCTCGCTATACCAGCCGTCGACTATACGGTGATATCGTATCTGAGTGCCTTCGAGGAATTGGAGTGCTGTAATGAATTTGTATTTACCGGTCATGGCATTGAATTTTTGGCCGAGCCGGAAGTCGGTCACCAGCTGCTCGGGGAGCATGGGGTTGTCGAGAGTGAAGCTGAGCTTTTGCGGAATGCCGTTGCCGGAGAGCACATCGCTAAGAGCGGTGAATGGCACGTGAGTGGCATCGGGAAAATCTTGTGCGGTGGTGGCGGGAGCTTCGGGGGATAGACAGAAGTTATAGCTGCCGGAACTGTTGACAGGGCGTCCGATGGTGAAATATTCATTGTCGAGACTGTAATTCTGTGCCGGGGTGCCATTGTCGTGATGAGCTGTAATCGTCAGGCCGGTCTGAGCAAATACATCGTATTGCTGAAGCGGATTGATGGTATTGAGATAGATACACGGATTGGCGAGTAGGATATTGGTGCCGTCCTGAGCTAAAATCTCGGGAAGACCGCTGAGCAATACATCGGTGAGGGTGGCTTTGTTGAGGGCGTATTTAAGTTTGCCGGTAAATTTTGTAAGTGTGGCGTTGGAGAGGATATATGAAGTGGTAATCTGCACTTCTTGCGGCATTGAACTGTCGATGTTTATATCATCGAGGTCGATATTGATTTTACCGCTTTGGATATATAAGGCGCCTTTTAAGCTGAGTGTGTGGTCTTCAGGGTTGAATGTGGCGTCGGCAGTATCGAAATCGATGCCTTTGGCCTTGAATGAAAGGCTAAGGTTAGTGCCTTCGACTGTGCGACTGCCGATTTGGAGCAAACCGGAAGCGGGATCATAGGATTCGCCTGAGGCCACGATGAAATCAAGTCCTTTGGGGAATTGAAGCACAACGTTCTGAAATTCGATTCGTTCGGCGATACCTTTCAGTCCGGTGATGTCGATATTGACAGTGAAATCCATATCGCACCCTACGTAGTCAATATCTATGATAGACTGGCTCATGGATTTGGTGGTGTATTCGAGCTGAGAGTGTTTGGTTTGTAAGTCGTAGGTGAATGAGGTGAGAGCTCCAAGCTCGTCGTCGGCTGAATTGGTGCGTATTTGTGAGCCGGGTACCAGAGGTATTACATCGACAGTGGGATTTATTTTCGGAATAGTGAGGGTGGCTTGCTCGATTATTATAGGGTCGGACGAGAAAGTACCCGTTTGCTCAATGACATATTGGCCGTCGACGATTTTGATTTTATCCTGATCATCGAGGTTTATGATGTTGTCGAGCGTGATTTCATCGAGATTGATGGGAATCACCAGTTCATTTACCGAGAGTTTGACATTGGTGTCAATATCGGTGAGGTCGTAGTTGTCATCGACGCAAGCTGTGACGGCAGAAAAGGTTAGTGCTGACGCAAGGAGTAATGGTAATGATGATTTTAAGTGCATAATTATGTGATATTTATGAAAAAATCGATTTGTTTGACAAAGATAATGAAAAAATCTGATATTGAAAATCAGAAGGGATAGCCTATGGCTAAGTGGAATGCGAGCGAATTTTTGAAACTGGTCATATTGTAGTAACCGCTTTTTCCGGTGTCGTAGGGGGCATGAATGCCTATGCCGAGGTCGCCACGGAGCACGAGCATACCGATGTCAAGACGTAGTCCGGCACCGGTGCCGAGGGCAATATCGCGTAAGAAGGTGGATGCTTTAAGTTCGCCTCCCGGACGGTCGGGGTCGGCGCGGAGCAGCCACACGTTGCCGCTGTCGAGAAATACTGCTCCATGAATCGGGCCGAAGATGGGGAACCGGTATTCGACATTGAATTCAAATTTGAATGTACCGGTCTGGTCGAAGTAACCGTTGATCTGATCGTTGGCTACACGGTAGCTGCCGGGGCCGATGCTGCGCACGGCGAAGGCACGGATAGAGTTGGCTCCGCCTACATAGAATTGCTCGTTGTAGGGCACCTGGGTGGAATTGCCGTAGGCGTGTTCAGCACCTAAAGCCACACGGCTGACAAGCCAGTGGTCGCCCCACAGACGGCGATTGTAGACCAGCTGTGTGCTGCCTTTGACGAACTGGGAGAAAGGTGTGCCAAACAGTTGCTTTTCACCGGTTTTCCCGCATGCACGGTAGATGGCCCAGAAAATGTTGCCGGCTTCCTGGATGGTAAATTGCCAGTTGATGGAGTTATTGCGGTCGATGGCTCTGTCGTAGACATAGTCAAATTGCATCTGGGGTATGAACTGGCTTTTGAAACTTTCGGCTATTGCCCGGTTTTCTGCCATTATGGCATCGAATTCGGCCGTGGAGCGTATGAGGTTAAGGTAAGTGAGTTTGAGCAGCGTGAGGGTGTTGGTCACATGGCGTGTGGCGCGCCAGTCGTAGGAGAATCCTGCATTGAATTGCGCAAGGGAGAAGTAGTGAGGCCGGTTGAGAAGTTCGGCGCTTAGGGTGATGCGGGTCCAGTTGAGGTCGCGTCGAGAGCGCGGTATGAATTTCGGGGCAAGGAGCCGCGGGAAGGATAGCGAAGAACTCAGGCCTACTTCATAGGAGTTGAATACGGAGCTTCGCCCGCGTCCGGTCTGCCATTCGTAGGAGCCTTTGAGGTCAAGGCTGAGCATTTCGCCACCGCCAAAGAGATTGTGATTTGACAGGCGCAGGTTGACACCGGGTCCGAGATAGCTATTGGATTTGGAAGTGGCGTTAAGCTCAATGGAGGCTTCAAGTTGTTTGTCAAACGTACAGTCAATCTCTACATTGAGCGTCCGGGCTTGTGTTGTGTCGGGAATGACGTTTATTTCTATGCCGTTGAATATGCCTAGACGCGAGAGATAGGTTTGGGTCTGGTTCATCTGTCGCACGGTCAGAGTGCGTCCCTGGCGGAATCGAATACATTCGTCAAGCAAGCCGTCGCGCAGTCGCGAGGGTTTCATCTGAATCACTTTGCAGCGTTTGGTCATGAAGGTGTCGGGTGTGCCGCCGCCTTCGTTGCGATAGATGCGTGTGGTGACGGTGCCGGTGTTGTATCTCTCGAGCATCGGGCGCGGGATGTTGGTGGCAAGTGTCAGTTTAAGCGCTATCTGCCGTGGTGTGATAGTGCTGTCGGCGAGGTATTCGATGAAGTCGGGTTTGAAGAAATAGTAACCCCGGTTGCGGACGGCATTGGCTATGCGTGTGCGTTCGGCGCTGAGTGAGTCGGTGCAGTAGCGTTGGCCCGGCTGGAGATATCGGCTGCGGGATGCCACCGAGTCAATCAGATGAAAGAGATGTGTGGAGTCGGGCAGCAGTTCTACAGAGGAAAAGGTGTAGGCTTGTCCGGGGTCTATGAAGTAGGATATGCGGGCTTTCTTGAGATTGCTGCCCTGTATAAGTTCGTAGGAGGCTTTGCCTCGGAAGTAGCCGTTGTTGTCAAGAATTTCGTCAATCATCTTTACGCGCACATCGGGACGGACGTCGCTAATCAGCACGGGTTGGGCCACGAGTTTCTCATAGAGCCAATGCTTGAATCCCGAGGGGGGATTGGACCAGTTGTTGTAGACCCACAGTCCCAGCGGGAACGGCCAGCGAATATAAGGTGAATAGAGCGAATTGTTAGGAGCCACGTTGACAGCTTCTTTTACTTCGGAGGCTACACCGTCGGCCAATGGTATATGGTCGGGAGGCGATTGAATTTTGATTTTTTTTACGCCCGTATAGAGTATTTCTCCTTCACCTATGCGTCGAGTAGTGGAGCAACTTGCAGCTACTGCGAGCAGCAGGAGTAACGCAAGAGTCTTAAGGACAATATGATGACGTTGTGATGATTGCATTTGCAGATTGATCTATGTTAGTCAAACGTGGGCATTGAGTGTTACGGGTTGGGATTGGTGGCCGGTTTGGAGAAGCGGAATATGTCGCGAAGTGTGTTGAGCTTGCGTTTTAACACGAAGCCCACGCCGGTCTGGGTGATTTCGCCTTCGAGTATACTTTCATATCCGACATGACGGAACAGGCGCACATACATGGAACCGCTGCGGTTGAGCATATATTCAAATGAAATATCGTTGATGAGGTTTTGCGAGAAGTTTTCATCGGCGTCGGCATCGGTGGAGTAGTTGCCTCCCACTACTATCTTAAATCGGTCGTTGAATAGCGATTTGGACACGCGGTAGCTGTAGCTTGTGGCGGTGCCGGTATTGCCGTCGGTATTGGTTTTATACTGGTCGATGCCGAAAGATATGTCAACTCCGCGAATGTTGTTGGCAGCCCAGGTGTTGATTTGTGATTCGAGGAATGAGAATAGCGGATTGCCAGAGAGGTTGGCGTTGGCTTTTGTTCCGGGACCGGTATATACGTTGTAGAGCAGCATGTTCATGGCCTGATTGGCGCGTTGCTCTGGGCTCATGGCCGACAGTTCGTTTTGTACGGTGATATCATCGTTGGTCGACAGGTCAAATTTCACGTCGACGTTTTGCAGCGAATTGGTCAGCGACAGGATTATGTCGAAGTTGACCAGGCGGGAGTTCTGTCCCTCCTGGGTGACATTGGCGCGCAGCTTTTCTACGGCTTTGATGTTGAGCAATGGATTGAGCATCGATCCGTTGAATGCCACATAGCTGCCTTCGCTGAATGAGAAGTTTTTTTCCGACATGAATGGTGGCGAGTAACGAACGAAACCGCCGTTGATGTTGATGCGTCCGGTCAGACGCGGGTCGCCTACGGGAGCTTGCGAATAGGTGAGGTTGGCAGTGCTTTGCAGCGACACTTTGTTTTTGCCGTTGGTCGACAGATCGACGTTAATGGTCGAGCCTTCTGAGATGATGAGGTTGGCATTGAGCATCATAGCCAGTGAAGAGGTGGCAATGGTGTCGACTTTCATCACCGTGGCAGTGTCGGAAAATTGGACAAAGTGTACCATGTCGTTGGTCTTGCGTGAGGTCAGAGCCGATTCGGCGTCTGTCATCACGTATGTCACATTGGTGCCCGAGAGGATATCGACCGTGGCGTTGACATCGAGGAACCGCATCGAGCCTTTGGCGGAAGCGTCGATGTCGACAAATGCTTTGCCGTAGACATTGGCTCCTCCACGCGGACGTGAAGTATTGACTATCTGCATATCCGAGGCTTTCATATTGAGGTCAATCAATATGTTGCTCAGGGCTGAGGCATCTACGGTGCCGTTGACATGAAGGTCGTTTTTGTTAAGTCCGGCAATAGTAAAATTATTGAAACGCACCACATTGCTGTCAACCGGAATTTTCACATCCGAGAATTGATAGTCAACTCCGGTGATGCCGGCTTTGACAGCCGTGGAATCGAAGTTGATGTAGCCGTTGAAAACGGGGCTGGAAGGCGAGCCGGTGATATCCATGCGACCATTGAGCATACCCGACATTTGTGCCACTGTCTTAGGTATGAAAGGGTTGACTACACGCAGCGGGAAGCGTATCATGGAGAAATCGAGCAAGAACGGATTGCGGGCAGTAGAGTCGTTGATGGCTCCGCTGGCGGTGATTACTTTGGAGCCGTCGACTATCAGGTCGAGGTCGGCGTGCAGTGCTCCGATATTGGCGTCGTTGCGGATATTGGTGTTGAGCTGGAATGTGCCCACGCGTTCACGTCCGTAATATAGATTGTCAACATCGATCATGCCGTTGCCTGTGATGCCTTCCGTATCCCAGCGGAAACGCATATCTGCTCCAAGCACACCTTTTATCGGTGGTGAGAAAGGAGATATGCTCAGAAATTCCGACAGCTTGATGTTGTTGAGTTGCAGTATCACATCTTCCTGAGCGTGAACGGCAGAAGTATCGGGCATATGAGCCGTGTATAGGTTGATGTAGCTGCTGTCGGACTGCAGGTGCACGTTGGCATCGAAATGCTTGTCGATGAAATTGTATTCGGCAAAATTGTCGTGGTTGATTTTCCAGCGCTTATAAGCTATGGTGGGAGCGTATGGTACGAATTTAACACTGACTGTAGAGTCGGAAAGCGTGGCGTTCATGCCAATCATGAATCCTTGGCGATTTTCAATGTTGCTTTGTTTGAACATGGCCGACACACGCATTTTCGACAGATATCCCGTGAGACTTATGTGTGCGAAATCGTCCATTGTGCCGGGCTTGTTGTCAATCTTGGCCTGGTAGACGAGGAATGCATTGTGTTGGTGCGCATCGAAGGTGAGTGTGTCTATGCGGGTCTCGCCTGCGGTCAGCCCGTAGATTGAGCTTTGGAGCGTGATGATGGAGTCGTTGTGGAGGTGAAGCGACATCGAATTGAAGTCAATGTCGCTTGAGCGACTGAGATAGCCGGCAACAGGGTTGGCGTTGCCCGACTGTATCATTACGTTCAGTGCCGGGAGTACGTTCTGTATGGGACGTATATCGAAATTTTTAGCTGCAATCTGGGCGTTGATTGTGTCGGAAGCGGCGGTGATACCGGCAAGCAGGGAGTCGAGCCTGCACATAGAGAGCGCGTCGAAACTGAAATCACCTGAACGGAGAGTGGTGTGCATCAGGGAGTCGTTGCTGAGCAGCGAGGCTTCAATGTGTGGTGCGTCAATAGGGTCGGTGCCGAGGGTCCACTGCAGATTGTTGACCGTCATACGGGCATCGATATCACCGTTGGCTGTATTGTAGGAGCCGTCGGAATCGATTTGCAGCTTACCCCACAGCGGAGAGTCGGAGAGGTGGAGAGCGGCCAGGTCGAGGTGGCGGATATCTCCGCTGAGTTTCCAGCCATAGGCAGGGTCAAGCATATCGGCGGTAATATTCATTGTCAGGTCGGCGGGTTTATCGGGTGATGACAATGTGGCGGCGAGTTTACAGCTGTCGAGTAGGGCGTGCAGCGTGATATTGGACAATCGTGTGCCTTTGTAGTTGATTTTTTGTAGATTGGCATCGATGGTGCTGTGGGTCGAGGGGCGTGAAAAGTCGAATCCGGCGCCATCGGCGTTTGCTGTCAGGCTTATGTCGTCCATTCCAAGTGATGGCAGGAATCTGGCAAGCGGGAAGTCGCTGATATTTAGGTTGGCCGTGTAGCCGTCGGAGCGACGAAGCAAATGGCCTTTGGCAGCGAGCAGGCCATCGGAGGTGCGCAAAGAGATGTCGCCGGCGATTTTTGCAGGTGAGAAATCGGCATGACCATCGATGGACGATGACGGTATCTTCACATCTTTGCGCATCGAGGCGGGTAACAGGGCTGTCATGTAGCTGCCTTCGGTGAAGTGACCGCGCAGACTGATACGGCCGTCCATACGATTGAAGTCGGTAATGTTGGCCACACGGCCTGAGGCGTTGAGATTCATCACGCCAACCATTCTGGTTGAGAGATTTTCGATGTCAAGCTGTCCGAAAGTACCATCGATATCGGCAGCGAGTTGGAGGATACCGTAGCGAGGCAGGTCGGCCAGAGCTTTTGCCGTGCCCGGCATGGCTGTGCGTACATCTTCCATGCTGATATATCCGTCGGCAAATAATCGTAGTGGTAGGTCGGGATTGGTGTCGATATCACCTAATCCCATAAGGAATGATGCTTCGAGCCTTGATGCATCGGTGGCTATAGTCACATCGGGTGCGCTCATTGAAGTACTGTCCATGGCAAAATGTATATTTGCGGCTAATGGCAGTCCGCAGCGTTCTATGGCACTCACATGAAGAGGTACACGCAGTTCGTTGCCCCGGTTGTAGAAAGAATCAACGCGTAAATCGATGGCATTCAATTGCAGATAATCCATGTCAAGACCTGCCACAGGAATCGCACCGCGACGGGCGTAGATAGCATCACCGGTGAGACGGAATCGGTCGCAATAGATAGTCCACGGAATGGAACTGATGCTGTCGGGAGTATTATCGGGAGTGGCCGTTTCAGCCGATGTGTCGACGGTGAGGGGTGTGAGGTAGGTGGCGCTAACAGAGTCAGTAATCAGTGAATCTATTCTGACACTTCGACTGAGCATATTTACGTTTACACCACCTATGCGGGTGTCGGGCAGATAAGCTCCTATGGAGTCGATGCTGTTTTCTACGCTCATGCGAAAACGTATGCGACGCAACGACAGAGCATCGGCTATGACTGTCATGTCGGTCGACGAGGTGTCGGGAGTGCTGACGGTGGTGGTATCTTTAATCCACAGGCTGATGTCGGCTCCGTGAAGCGATGCTTTGGGCAGAGTGATGTTTTTCAGTGAAAAGCGTGTAGAGGCGCCGGAGGCTTGGAATGTGTCGATGCGGGCCACAAGGCACGTGGCTGAGTCAGGTGTGCCGGAGCGGTAAAGAGCATCGTACAGGGTGATGTCGCGGACTTTGACTTTTCCGGAGAAAAGAGGTAACAGAGCTACGTCTACGCGAGCTTTAGCGGCATTGAGCATAGTGTCGGCAGGATTTGTCACGGTGAGGCCGTCGACTTCCAGATCCAGCGGAAAGCGTAACCGCAGTTTCTCTACATATACGTGCATATCAGGTGATTGATTGACTTTCTCAATCACTGTGTCCTTAATCCAGTTTTGAACCGGAGGAATATAGAGAAGCACCAGCACCAGTAATATAAGTGCCAATATCGCGATTACAGTCCAAAGGATTGTGCGCAGGAAGATGCGTGATATTCTCTTAATCATTGTTCCTAATACCAGTCTACGCCATTGGAATATGATGATTGCTTATCATATTTAAGGTCGGAAAGTAATGAAGAATTTACCGAGATGTGAAAATTATATGATTTATACGGACCGACAGGCACGAAACTTGCCGTCATGGTGAAGCAGTGGAGGTCGCGAGAGATGTTGCAGTTCATATAAGCCAGTTTGTGATTGTCGAAATCGTAGCTGGCCGTAAAGCTGAAATTCCAGTTTTTTGTCGGACGGATATTGCCTGAAATACTGAGGTTTTGTGTCCACTTACCGTCATATTCCATCTTCTCTTTGTTGAAAGCTCCGTAGCCATATTGCACCGAGTAGTTGAGCGTAAGGCTCCACGGCACTTCCCATTTCATATATCCGTCGGGGTTGAAGGTCATGTCACCGTCGGTGTGAGTGTCATGTCCCCTGTCGTTGGGCGGTGTCGGCGGCCGTTTGTTGTCGGAATCCGTATCCTTATCTTTGTCTTGGTCGGTCTTGTTTTTCTTCTTGCGCTTGAATGTATCGTTATTGAAAGTGTAGGAAAAAGAGGTGCCGGTGCTTGACAGGCGGCCTAATCCTTTACCAGCTTTCCAGCGCGGGATGTTGACTCTTACGGGATTGCCGGCGGAGTTAAGCTGATAGGTGTAGACGTCCCACACGGCAGAAAGGTTGAGATTGAAATTCTTGACCAGACGGAGCATGATGGAGGTGTTGATGTTACTCCAGTTGAGGGAGTCGGCAGCGAAATTGTAGCTCTGGGAGATAGTGAAGTTTTCGATTAACGATACTTTTTTCTCTCCGATACTGTCGTTGGTCTTTACCTTCATTTCCAGATTATTGGCAAGCGAGAAACTCAGAATGCCGCTTTTGCCTACGCCCGGCACGCCGAACAGTGAGTTGGGAAACATGGAGTATTTATGCTGGGTCACAGTACCGTTGGCGTTCGGACGGTCGTAGCTTCCGTAATAACCAAACCATGGTGCACTGAAGTCGGGTGCGCCGCTGAAGCTGATGGTGGGTGTTATCACGTGGCGTATCATTTTCACTTTGTCGCCCAGGAAGGGTAGAGGCTGGAAAAAGCCGTAGATTTTTGTATCGAGCGACACTGAGGCGTTGAAGTCCCACACATTGTAGAAGTTGTAAGAAGTGTCGCAGATTTCACGTGCAGCGTTGGGGTCCCACTGACGGCGTACTTTGGTGGTGTACATACGGTCTGTGAGCGAGATGCTGGGGGTGAGATTGATATATTTGAAGAGGTTGAAAGTGGCGGAAATCGGTATCTGGTGACGCATACCGTTGCGCCAGTCTTTTATCAGGCTTTTTTTGAAAAATTCATCCTGTTTGGCCGTGAGTGAGTTGTTGAACTGACCCGAATAGGAGAGTTTGATTTTTTCATACCATTTGTCGGCACCTACCGCACGTTTGCGTTTGAAGGGATAGACCTGCGACATGGTGATGGTGATGTTGGGAAAGGATACGGCAAGCGTGGAGTCCTGACTACGTTGCGATATGTTGGCGTTGCCTGAAAATGACCATTTTGAGCCGGGTGGTCGATATGTGAAGTTGACAGTACTGCTCTTGGTATTTTCGGTGAAAGCATTGGAGTAATATGTTGATACGCTGTTGCGCAGATAGCCCGATGTGGTGAAGTTGACTGAAGCCGAAAAGTTGAATATCGGGTTGGCGCGGGAATCTTGCGCATGGCTCCAGAGAACCTGGAAGTTAGTGGCTTTCTGATAGTCGGGCATACCTTTGTCGCCTGTCACGGTACACAGGTAGCTCACATTTATATTGCCTGAAAATTTATAGCGTTTGACATAGGCCGAGCGAGCCTGGATGCCCCATGACCCTTTGGTGTAGATTTCACCGGTGAGAGCCAGATCGATATTGTCGTTGATGGCGAAATAATATCCGCCGTTGCTGAGATAGAAACCTCGTTGATAGTCATCGCCGAATGTGGGGAAGATGATGCCCGATGAGTATCTTTCGGAAAATGGGAAGTAGCCGAACGGCACAGCCAAAGGCAATGGTAATCCTGCCAGTACCATATATGCCGGCCCCGATACTATATCTTTCTTTGTGCGAATCTTGGCTTTGGTGAGCTGAAGCCAGAAGTGGGGGTCGTCATGCTGGTCACAGGTAGTGTAGCGACCGTTCTGGATATAAAACACGTTGTCGCCCACTTTTTTGGATTGACCGCCGGTGAGGTAGCCTTCCCCTTGCTCAGTGATTACATCGGTGATATATCCTTTCTCGGTCTTGAAATTGTAGTTCATGGTTTTAGCCTCGTAAGAGGTGCCGCGGTCGGTGAATATTGGCGAGCCGATGACTTCACCGGTGCTGTCGGCCACACCTACCGCGTAGACAAGGCTTTCGTTCATGTCCACGTCGATATTGGCAGCTTCAAGATTTATATCACCATAGACCACTTTACTGTCGCCGTAGAGAAAGGCGCGCGATGTGCCCACTATCACCATCGAGTCACGTGCCGAAATATCCACTACATTGTCAAGGTCTACTTTGAATCGGTTGATTTTTACTTTCGGGGTGCCGGCTGTAGTGCTGTCACTGTCGGTATTGATGCTGATATGCTGTCGGTTAAGGTCGCGGAGGCGAGGTGTGGTTAGGGAGTCGGGGTCGGCGGCAAGTGAGTCCAAAGGCAGCTGGTTGCCGTCGAGGCTGTCGGTGGAGATGCGTTGGCGTGATAACCGTAGTGAATCGCGTTTCTGACGGGAAGCACGGGCTGCAAGTGAACGTTTGCGTGAAAGTTTTTGATGTTCTGATTGTGAATGGGTAAGTGTGTCGCCCGGGGTCACAGAAGCAAAACTTGCAGCGACAGGTTCTTGTGGCGCCGTCACCGGCTGCACGGGCAATGGATCTGTATTACCGCCCATACGCGAGGCTGATGCGCATAATGCGCTCAGTGTCACAAGCAAAAATATGATATATAGTTGAGTACGTCTCAAGAATTGATGTCAATGACTGGTAAGGTGGTGCAAAGATAGGTAAGTTTGAGGTTATAGCCAACGATTTTATTATTTTTAAGGTGTAAAATTGCATTGATTGTCCGGTCGGATTGCATTATTTATGGAATTTTGTGCATTTGTGAATTGATTCTGCCGGAGATTTGTTATTTTTGCAGCGCAAGAATCTATTTTGATTAGAAATTATGAAAGAAACTGCTGAGCTTGATTGGGCGAATCTTCCGTTTGGTTATCAGAAAACGGATTACAACGTCAGATGCTCTTATTCAGATGGTAAATGGGGGGAAATAGAGGTCTCCGACTCTGAATACATCAATATTCACATGGCAGCCACAGCGTTGCACTATGGCCAAGAGATTTTTGAAGGATTGAAAGCGTTTCGCGGAGTCGACGGTAAGGTGCGCATCTTCCGCCTGGAAGAGAATGCCAAGCGCATTCGCGAGTCGGCTATAGGATTATGTATGCAGCCTGTGCCTGAAGATCTGTTTAAGCAGATGGTGATAAAGGCTGTTGAACTTAACGAACGTTTTATCCCTCCTTACGGTAGCGGTGCGTCGCTCTATATCCGTCCGGTTGAAATCGGTATGACGGCAAGTGTGGGTGTGCGAAAAGCCTCGGACTATCTGTTTCTGGTGCTTGTAAGCCCCGTAGGCCCATATTTCAAGACCGGTTTCGGATTGACGAATATATGTATAATGCGCGAGTATGATCGTGTGGCACCCAAAGGTACTGGCCGTTGGAAAGTTGGCGGTAACTACGCTGCAAGCCTTGAGGCCGGTGAGCGCGCTCATGCGGCAGGCTATTCGGCCGTGCTGTTCCTTGACCCTAAGGAGAAAAAGTATCTTGATGAGTGCGGTCCGGCTAACTTTTTCGCTATCAAGGACGGAGTATACATTACTCCTGAATCGGAATCAATACTCCCTTCAATCACTAATATGAGCTTCAAGCAACTTGCTGCTGATTATGGTATCAAGGTAGAGAGCCGTCATATCACTGTCGATGAGCTCGAATCTGTGCAGGAAGCTGCTGCCTGCGGCACTGCTGCCGTAGCTTCACCTATTGGCGAAATCGATGACCTCGATACGGGCAAGAAGTATATCATAGCTCGCGATGGTAAGCCGGGTCCGGTCACCACGATGCTTTATAATCATCTGCGTGCTATCCAGTATGGCGAAGAGACTGATGTTCACGGGTGGAACACTGTGCTTGATATTTAAGTGATTGACCCATATGAAATAATCGATAAGTATTATCCCGCGGGAACACCCCTGCGGGATATATATTTGCGCCACTGCAGGGCGGTGGCTGATGAGGCTTTGGTTATAAATCGTAAGTTGGGCTTAGGCCTTGATGAGGCTATGGTGAATGGAGCCGCTTTGCTTCACGATATAGGAATTTTCATGACTCACGCTCCTTCGATTTTCTGTTTCGGGACGTATCCGTATATCGCTCACGGTATACTCGGAGCTGAGCTTTTGCGTCGGGAAGGCGCCCCGCAGGAGTGGGCTTCGGTAGCTGAACATCACACAGGTGCAGGACTCACTGCATCAGAGATAAAGCAGCAAAATCTGCCATTGCCTCAGGTGGATATGCTTCCGCAGTCTCTGCTTGAGCGATTGATTTGTTATGCTGATAAATTCTATTCCAAAAGTGGTGATATGAAGCGAAAATCACCCGAACAGGTGCGTGCCTCCATGATAAAGTTCGGTCCGGAAACCCTTTGTCGTTTTGATGCTCTCGCCGGCGAATTTTCCGCCTGATTCTGTCATATTTAAGTGTCGAGGATAGTTTTATGTTAAATGCACTGCCGACAGAGGTCATGCGGTGTTG
>CAZZFD010000006.1:0-15762 GCA_964653375.1 uncultured Bacteroides sp. | reverse complement strand
GTGGGGATTAGGCGAGAAATGAAGTGGGTGGCGCAGTAATTTTGCGATGTGATAAAAATCTGATACTATGCGAAAGATTGATAAAATTATTATTCATTGTTCGGCCACTCCCGAAGGACGAGAAGTGTCGGTGGAGGATATTCGCAGGTGGCATCGGCAGCAGGGTTACGAAGATATCGGTTATCATTATGTGGTGATGCTTGACGGCAGTATCGCCAGGGGGCGTGATGAGAGTGTGGCGGGGGCACACTGTAAGGGATATAATCGTAATTCCATAGGGGTATGTTATGTAGGTGGATGCGATGTACGGATGCGTCCTAAGGATACTCGCACTCAGCGCCAGCGTACTGCATTGCGTTCTCTGATAGATGAGTTGCTTGGCCGCTATCCGGCAGCCACGGTGCATGGTCACTGTGAGTTTGCCGCGAAGGCGTGTCCATGTTTCGATGTAGCTACCCGATTATGATAAATCACTGCATTTATCCATGGGCGAGGATAGATGCAGTGACTTTTCCAATCAGTAATATATCTATAAGATGAGCGTTTCAGTTGTTCCAGAGAGGAGTGATGTCGGAGATGTCGATGCCAAGCATACGCATGGTGGCAAACATCCGGGGCAATTCTGTATCAAAAAATTCTTCACGTCGCATCTGCTCCACCTTTGTCCGGGCATCCGGCTCAAGGTAAAATCCCATTCCGCGCCGGGGGGCTATGATGCTGTGGGATTGCAGGTATTCGTAGGCTTTGAGTACCGTGTGGGAGTTGACGGTTAGTTCTACCGCCATTTCGCGCACCGAAGGTATGCGTTGTTCTGGTCGCCATGCTTCCGAGGTGATGTTGCGGAAGCAATAGTCGATAATCTGTTTATATATTGGGGTGGTTTCGTTAAATTCCATTTATATTTGTTTTTTACAGATGGCGCGGGCTGTGAAAATACTCATTAACACAACGTAGAGCAGGCATATGACAAGGAAGATGGTAATGAGGGGCATAAGCGCGTTGAAAAAATCCATCGAAGGTATGTTCTCCGGTGAGTTGAAAAAAGTTATGTCCTGATGACGTATTTGACGGATAACGACTACGGCGCTCATGATACCTAACAGAAGCGATTCGCCTATAAGAGCTACTACAGTCCATACACAGCTCAATACAATGCGATTGGTGGAGCGGCGGAATACTACATACAAGCACGTAATCAGTGGCACGAGATACTGTGCATAGCCAAGGACGCTTACCGTATTATTGGTGGAAAATTGTGTGCGGTAGATTGATTCTATATCGGATATTCCCGGGAAAATCCAGTGGAGTAGATGGTAGATAATTATCTCGGGGCCAAATGTGAGTATTGGCACTATGATAAGTGTGTAGCCGAGTATGAAAGTGACTTTTTCGGACCCTAATGCGGGGAGCAGGGTTTCAATAGGTCGGGTCTGTTTGCGTGCGAAGACTATCGGCGATAGGTATAACATAAACTGTAGGGCGAGTGCCAGTACACTTCCGAAGAATCCCCATATTACTGACTGGACAAAGAAAAACAGTATGATGCCGGTCACCAGTGAGATGAGTGGATAAATAATCATCTGGGTGCGGAGCGACGGATAGTAGTAACGACCTACTGCCATCACGCGGCGCCATGAAAAAGTATCGGTTATGGTAGGTGTGTTCATGTTTATTCGGGTTTGATGGTTTTGACTATGAGTGACTGTTGGGGTGAATGGAGCGCTGTGTAGAGCAGCACGAAGTCCATTGCTGACTCTATGGTGCCGTCGTTGGGCACGATGGCTTGAAAGCGACCCATGTTTTGAGTGATGTAGAGCGCATCTGTGATAGGCTCGAGTGAGTTGACAAAAGCTATGCGGTTGACAATATTCCATATCTTGTCGGACAGTACCAATCTTCCTTGTGACAGCACCATCACATGGTCGAAGAGATTTTGAAAATCCCAGATGGTGTGAGTGGAGATTATCACTGTCTGATGTTCGGAAATATTACGCGATAGTATCTTTAGTAGTCTGGTCTTGGAATCTATGTCAAGACCGTTGGCCGGTTCGTCGAGCAGCAGCACATCGGTACGCAGTGCGAGCACATAGGCCAGGTAGGCTTTCTTGCGTGTGCCAAGTGATAGATTGTTGATTGATTCATTGGGGTTTATTCCAAATTCACGCAGATTTTCTTCAAGCAGCTCGGGGTCAAAATTGGGGTAAAACGGGGCATGACACTCCTGCATCTTGGCTATGGTCGGATAGGGAAATGTCATGTCGTCGGTAAGCAGAAAGAGTTTGCTTAGTATAGAAGGGGTGCGGGCGGCTGTGGGTGTGCCACAGAGAGTGCATTCGGAGTGCTGACGCGGATAGCGCAGTCCGGCCATGATATGTAGCAGAGTGGTTTTGCCTGCGCCGTTTTCGCCCATGAGCAGGTATACGCCCGGACCGATTTCGGTAGTAATATCGTGAAGCACATTATAGCCTCGGCGATAGCTGTAGTTGAGGTGTTCGAGTTTAATCATTGGTGATATTTTATTGAATGGTTATATTATTTGCGGTGAAGTCCGGTGTTGAATGCCGGTAAAGCGGCTGTGACCAGGAACGCGAGCATAAAGTCGGAGATTGAGTCGGAAGTGGTGGCGGAGGTCACTACCTCGGCGGGTGTTTGCTCGGCGGCTACATCTGCTGCCACGAGCAGTAGACTTAACGCTAACATGACTTTGAAGGCAAGTTTCATATCGGAGTGTTTTGTTGAAGTAGTGTTGTAGTTGCCTACAACACTGCAAAGGTAAGCATACTTTTTTATTCTCCAAATTTTTTTGCCAAAAATCAATAAAATTTTTCCGATGGTAGGTAGTGATAAAAATTTTTGAGGGAGTGTGTCTTTTTTTTTTGACACTGCCCCCTCAGTCTATAGAAAAGTGTGGTTGGGATTTTATAGGCTAATTATCAGGATACTCCGTAATAATTGATGTTTCCTTATGTCATTTAATTAAATCGGGATACTCGTATGGAGCAGGGGTATTGCAACGGTTGATGAAATCAAGAGCCAAATCATCATTGGCGAAGTATATTTTAGCATAATAGGGAGTGCCAGTATCAGAAATGCCTGTTATTATCAAATGGTCGTCATTGATTTTTACCGGAAGAGGAAAACCATAGTATTTTAACTTCTCCACAAAATGTTTTTCTGACTCTGAGTCATGTGGATAATCTGCAAACTTTACATATCCTGTGAAAGAGCCGGTGTCTTGCAACATACGTACTTCATTTTCACAAAATACAAGAAATGATCCTTCAAGCAAATCACGCGGGCGGATATGTCGGTATGTGAGACAGAATTTAGTATAACTTTCCCAACCGTCATAGCTATCCTTCACAGCACCATCCTGGTCAAGCCAGTATATGGTTCTTGCGTGTGTATTCCATAGTGGGATTCTATTTTTCAATTTGTCTATAACCTGCTGAGTAGTGTACTGGTCTTCATCATAAAGATGAGGCAACCCATCGTTATCAAAGTAAGCAACTATATCTTTTTGAGCCGGCTCTTCGTTTTCGCAACTGCATAACGTAGTGCATAATGCCACTACTAAGTAAAATTAATTTCTTCATGGGTAGGACGTTTTTTGTTTATGTGTATGTGATAATTAAGGGTTATTTTGCAAAAAAATAAAAAAATGTGATTTGCAAATAATTATAAAAAATAATGAATATAAGGTGTGGTGATAATAGGGTAATCACTGTGGAATAATCACTCGGTTTGTGAATCCTCAGGTGTGTTTAAGCGTGTGGGGTGCTTGCGTCCCCATTTCTTTTCCCATTCGTCCTTTGCTTCTTCAATCTCTTCATTATTGTAATATGTCGGGGTATCCCATTCTTTGGGGTAAGGTATCTCGTCAGAGTTATTACTGAATTTGTCAAATAGTTTCCAAAGAAAATAATACATTAATCCCGCCAGTGGAAAGGTAATGCAACATATTGTGATGAATCCGGGGCAGCAGGCGCATGCTATCCATATTATCAATATTCCCCAAATAATTAGTCCTAACATATGGTGTGGTGTTTGAGAATAATCTTGTGTAGTGTGGTTGGTTGCAGGTCAGTAGACAAGAGGCAGGCAGCGCTGGAGATATTCGTTGGCGCGGCTCCACTCCACATAGATGGCTGAATCGTTGGGCAGCAGTGGCACGGGACGTTCGTTAAGGTCGGCGCGCAGATAGTATTTGCCCGAAGGAGCTTGGAATAGTATCAGCTGCAGGTTGGCTGCCATCGGAACTACGTGGAAGTCTTTCCAGTGCAGACCCACAGTGTCGAAATAGTTAGTCAAGTAGTAGCAACCTTGCAGATGCATGAGCGAGAGCAGCGGCATGAGTGTTTCGGCATGGGCAAAACGCAGATTTACTTTGGCGCTGTTTTTGCCGCTGAGAAATTCGTTAGTGGAATTGATGATGTCGTTAAGCAGCGGGGCTGAGATCTGTGCCGGAAGCGGTGATACTGTAGATGCTGTGCGCATCAGGTATTGGCGCAGGTTAAACACTCGCCAAAGAGCGTTGAATTCTTCATTGGTGAGGTATGGTGTGGTATCGACATCGAGACCCATGGCCGACAGACCGGCTAAAAATGAGTATTCAGCCATGGCTATACGGTATCGGTCACCGTCATCGAAGTTGAATTTGTCGCCCAATATTCTGTTAAGATGTTTATAGTCGAGAGTCTGTGCAGCATATTGGCTGACTTTGTCGGTGATTTCGGGCGATTTTATAAGTGAGCGGAATTCATCGTTCAGGTCGAAAAAGCGGAGCAGCGGCGAGAATGTCCTGCCTGACGCGGTGTAGATGTCCTGATTGTTGTTGAGCCTGGCGAGCTGATGGGTGAATTCATACATGCTCATGATGCATCGGGGTGAGTAGGAGCTGATGGCAGTGACTGATGCACTGTCGAAAAGCATCGGGTAGGCAGCATACATGCGTGAGGCTATGCCACGCTGCTCGGCCATACCGAGTGAGTCGAGAGAACCCCAGCGGTGGTTGCTTACCGCAATTACACGTTCGGTCAGGGCAAGCAGTTTTTTGCCCAGAGGAGTGATGGTACGCTGTTCTGTGGCTTTTTTCAAGGCGTCGGCCAGTATGGTGGCATGATTGGCTGAAGCCGGAAAACGGGCTCCGTGTCGACCTACGTGGTTTATCATCACCGGGGTGAGGCTGTCGGGATAAGCCACGGTCTGTTCGGGGTCAGGGTATGGCATGGCGCTGCCCTGACATTCCTGGCGTGTATATGCAGTGTGGGTGGGGTCGACGCTGTGAGCGGCTATCGCTGTGAGAAATATCAGAGTCAGCAGTAATGGTAAACGTGTCATATCTGTTGCGTGAAATAGAGGTAACGGTTATGTTATGTCAACGAAAAAAGTGTTAATTTTGTTGTGCTATATATTAGTAACTCCAAAATTATAAACTTATGTCGTCACTTCCAAATAATATCGGCCATCTTATTAATACTGCCCCTATGGAGCAGGTGTTGGCTATACTCGACGGTTATATCGCCGAGCACCCTGATGATGCCGAGGCGTGGTATCTGCGTGGAAAAGTGTGGTGGAAGGCTGGAGAAAGGTCCAAGGCCACATCGGATTTCAATGTGTCTGCATCGCTTGACCCGCAGGGAAAAGGTGCCGGGGCATTGGAAATGGCACGCGATATCGCGGATTTTTTTAACCCGGATTTGCTTAATCCCTGACAACCGGTGAGAGCATCACGGTGTGACGTTGCTGCCACCCTTGTGAGCCGTTGCGTAAATCTATGCTGATGAGGCCGGCTAATGCGCCGATGGTGTGGCGAAGATAGTTGATGATGTCACGTAATGAGGTGATTCCGCTCAACCGTATATCGGCTAATGTGATGCCGCGCTGACGCACAGTGGCGAAAATGGTGTCGGAGGGGAGGATGGTAGTCATGGTGGTGTTAATTGTTTGTTTTGATGATGCAAAACTATTGCGATATCGGGCTAAAATATTGCCCTGATAGGTTAAATGAATACAATTTTAAGGAGAGATTCGGTTGCTATATGAAGTAGAGCAGATGGGTGGCTTTGCTGTTACCGATATTTTTAGCTACTTTTGCGGGTATATATAAGATAATTATATAGATGTCACGACTGATTTATGCTATAGTATGTGTGGTGATGTGGGGGTGTTCGGCCACGTCAGGTTCGTCGGCAGGTGCCGATAGTGTGACCCATGTCGATTCGGTGAAGACCTCCGATGTACCGGTATTTGATGCCGACAGTGCTTATGCGTTTGTGGCACAGCAGGTAGCATTCGGACCGCGTGTGCCTGGTTCGCAAGCGTCGGTCGATTGCCGGGAATATCTGATTGACAAGTTTAAGTCTTTCGGTGCTGATACGGTGCTGACGCAATCGTTTACGGTGCTTGCCTGGGACGGCAAGCTGTTGCCGTTGACCAATGTTATGGCACGATATAATTTAAAAGCTGATCGCAGGATAGTAATGTTGGCTCACTATGATAGTCGTCCGTGGGCTGACAATGAAATAGATCCTCAGCACCGTAACCGGCCTATTGATGGTGCAAACGATGGTGCAAGCGGTACGGCTGTGATTCTCGAGCTGGCGCGTCAGTTAGGCAATCAGCCATCTGCTATAGGTGTGGATCTGCTGCTTGTCGACGGAGAGGATTATGGCTGGTCAGAGGAAATATCTGATATCATGCCACCGGACAGCGATGAGACCTGGTGTCTCGGTTCGCGTTATTGGGTTGAGCATCTGCCGTATAAAGCTACACAGTTGCCGATGTTCGGGGTGGTGCTTGATATGGTGGGCGGTACGGATGCTAAATTTCACCGCGAGATATTGTCGGATTATTATGCCCGTCAGATTGTGGATAAAGTGTGGACTGCAGCTGCTCGTTCGGGCGCAGCTGACAGGTTTGTCAATCAGCATGGTACGTCGGTCAATGATGACCATTTGCCACTTAATCGCGCGGGTATTCCCACTGTTGACGTAATCGAATATCATCAATCGGGGTTCAGCCCCACATGGCATACTCATGCCGACAATCTCGCCAATATAGACCGCACGACTTTGGGCGCTGTAGGTCAGGCGATGTGTCAGCTTATTTATACTGAATAAACCAATATATTTCAATCGGAGATATGACAATAGATGAAATACAAGATGAGATTATCGATGAGTTTTCGCAAGTCGATGACTGGATGGATCGCTATGCCATGATTATCGATATGGGTAACTCACTGCCCCCCATCGATGAAAAATACAAGACCCCGGAGCATCTGATCGAAGGTTGCCAGAGTCGCGTGTGGCTTAATGCAGAGGAACGTGATGGCAAGGTGTATTTTACGGCTGATTCAGATGCTATAATTGTCAAGGGAATTATTTCGATGCTTATTAATGTGCTCAATGGGCATACTCCTAAAGAGATAATAGACGCCAAGCTGTATTTTATCGATCGTATAGGATTGGCCGAAAATCTCTCGCCAACGCGCAGCAACGGTCTGCTCGCCATGGTCAAGCAGATGCGTCTTTATGCAGTGGCTTTTGATGCACGCGACCGTTTGAATAAATAAAATCAATCTAAATATAAATCAATACATTATGTTCAAAAACCAACCCAAAGGGCTGTATGTGCTGGCTCTCGCCAATACGGGCGAACGCTTCGGATATTATACCATGCTGGCGATACTTCTGCTCTTTCTTCAGGCAAAATTTGCCTTCAGTACCGCTACAGCGGGCTTTATTTACTCTACATTCCTTGCCTTGGTCTACTTCATGCCTATGATAGGTGGCTGGATTGCCGATAAGTGGAATTTTCAAAAGACTGTGACTCTGGGTATCATAGTGATGTTTCTGGGTTATCTGGTGATGTCTATCCCCACCGAGCGCGGTGCTACCACATCGCTCATCATCATGTTGGCTGCTCTGCTGCTCATCTCGTGTGGAACAGGTCTGTTCAAGGGCAATCTTCAGGTGATGGTGGGAGATCTGTATAATGACCCCCGCTATTCCGATAAACGAGATGTGGCCTTCTCTCTCTTCTATATGGCTATCAATATCGGCGCTATGTTTGCTCCGATGGTTACTGAAAAACTGTGTAATATGGCTCTTTCTGCCAAAGGTCTGGTCTATGATCCGGCAATCCCGAGCCTGTGTAATAAGGTGCTTGCCGGCGAAGGTAATGCTGAAATCACTGCCTCTCTCACCCAGAAAGCTGAAGAACTTAATATGGCTGTGGGCGACAGTATCAGCAATTTTGCCGCTAATTATATGGATACCATATCGGTGGGCTATTCCTATGCTTTCGCTGTAGCTTGTCTTTCGATGGTGGTATCATTCATTATCTATAAGCTCGGTGCCCGTACATATAACGGCGTTTCTGACAAGAAAACCGATGTTAATGCCAAAACGACCCCTGTCAAGGAGCTTTCGCCCGAACAGACACGCAGTCGTATCACAGCTCTGTTGCTGGTGTTTGCTGTGGTAATCTTTTTTTGGATGGTATTTCATCAAAATGGTGCTACGCTCACCAAGTTTGCCGAGGTCTTTACCACAACAGAAGGTGGCGGCTGGACTCGCATTATGTTTAATGTATGGGCGCTTGCGCTGGTAGTAGTGGCCGTATATGCCGTTTTCAATCTTTTTCAGAGCAAGAGTACATCAAGCCGTATAGTTTCAGGTGTGCTTACCGTGGCAGCGGGTGTAGGTATATATTTATTCTATGACAGCACCCCCGATCCTGTGACCGGTCTGCAGCCTCAGATATTCCAGCAGTTCAATCCATTCTATGTGGTGGCACTGACTCCTTTCTCGGTGGCTATCTTTGCATGGCTTGCCAAACGTAAGAAAGAGCCGTCAGCTCCACGTAAAATCGGTTATGGTATGATAGTGGCGGCCGTGGCTTTCCTGATTATGTGTATCGGTTCTATCGGATTGGGTGTGGCCCCCAAAGAGGGTCAGGCCGAAACATTGGTTACACCCAATTTGCTGATAGGAACATATCTTGTGCTCACATTTGCTGAACTTCTTCTTTCGCCTATGGGTATTTCGTTTGTATCGAAAGTGGCTCCTCCCAAATACAAGGGAGCTATGATGGGTTGTTGGTTTGGTGCTACCGCTATCGGTAATTACCTCGTGGTGATTCCTACCCTTTTGTGGAACAAAATTGATGTATCGGTGCTTTGGGGCATATTGATCGTGATATGTTTGATATCGGCTGCATTTATCTTCTTCATGATGAAGCGACTCGAAGCTGCTACGTCCGATGACGATGGAGCATCGGCATCACAGCCGGCCGACGCACTTGAGACCATCGAGGATGATGCTATCTGATAGCATGACAATCAGATAGTCATACTTTATACGGAGTGTATTTTTATAAGCATATCTCCCTGTCGGAAATTTGGTTTTCGGCAGGGAGTTTTGTGAACTGTAGGACTCTAAAACTTGTTTTTGAATAAACAAGAATAAGAGATTGATAAGATGAATATAAGTATGATTCAGATCGGATTTTTGCTCAGTATTGCCATTGTGGTGTTACTCAGCACTATCGTTGGTATGGTGGTTAACCGTCGTCTTGTGCGTGTTGCCGTCCGTAAAACTTCATTTTTGTCGAAGGAGCAAAAATAAGCCTAAGAAAAAATTTGAAGTTTGAAAAAAAAGCATTACTTTTGCAGCGTGAAAATTGTGAAAGCAATTTTTCAGCTTTACTCTTAATCTAACACTGGAGAGGTGGGTGAGTGGCTGAAACCAACAGTTTGCTAAACTGTCGTAGGAGTAATCCTACCACGAGTTCGAATCTCGTCCTCTCCGCAAACGCAAAAAAGTCAGACTAAATGTCTGGCTTTTTTGTGTTAAGGAAGGACGAGATGAGAACGAGTAGAGTTCGTAATCGCTTTAGCGCTTTCGTAGCGGAGCGGAGAAAGAATCTCGTCCTCTCCGCAAAAGGCCAAGCGTCCGCTTGGCTTTTTTGTTTTTGGATAGGCGTGATGAGAACGAGTAAGAGTTTGTCATCGCGAAGCACTTTCGCAGAAAACAAAACTCGCGTCGGGTATCCTCGAAGAAAATCCGCGCCATCTTTTCAGAAATCGCCGATGAAATCTGTAAGGCTCAAGACCGGCTTGTCGCAATATTCCCGCTGAAATTTTTGGAGGGAATATTTGTGTTAAAAATTTGGTGGTATCAAAAATAATACCTATATTTGTATATACGAAAAAACAAAAGATTATGCCCGAATTATTCAGATACGCAGGATTTATATTTTTCTTTTTTAGCCGTGAACATGAACCGATACACGTCCATGTCGAAGGCAACGGAGGAAAAGTGATTTTCGATATCGTGGATGGTGAATTGATTCAGCGTGAGTTGCACAACATCAAGGCTAACGATCTGAAACGCATTAAGCGTTTTGCTCAACTGAATTTGGAAATAATTATTGAAGAGTGGGAAAAACATTTTGGAAACAAGGAGGATTAAGTTATGAACATCAAAAACATACGGTTTACCGATACCGATATTATAGGAGTGGATGAATCTGGTAAGGAATGGAAACAGTCTCTGTTGTGGTATCCGGGATTGAAAAACGCCACCATCGAACAGCGTAATAATTACGAAGTGGGATTTGATGGATTTCATTGGCGTAACGTGAACGAGGATGTCAGTTTTGAAAGTTTCTTTTATGAAGATGCCGAGCCAACACCTTTACAGCGTTTTTTCTTAACGCATAAAGAAATAAAAATTTCCGAATTTGCTAAAATGGTAGGTATCGATGCTACGTTACTACGAAATTATATAAACGGATTCAAGAAGCCTTCACCGGCACGTGAACAGACCATATTAGCGGGAATCCACAGCCTTGCCCGTGATTATGCTGCGGCAGAGTTTTGAAGCACAGTATAGAAAGATGAAACGAAGCAGTAAAAAAAAGATAAAAGAAATATTGACTTGGATGTGGATAATAACAGTATATTTGATTATATTATTCATATTACGATACTATTATGGTTCGATAACAGGTGGAATCTGCTTTCTCGCGCTTTTAATACTATTTGGCATATCAATAATCGGGGCGCTTATTATGTATATGATTAGTTTGTCCAAGGAAGGAATAGACCCTACTATAACCCGTGAAACCGACCCTAATGTTTTGAAGGAACGTATGCTTATTATTATGCGTTTTGCTCATGAAGGAGGTATACGAGGAAAATTAGAAGAACTTAACGAGATTTTTCGAAATTATCCCCGATGGGAACTAAGTAAATGGGTGGTTTTCCGGGCGTGGTATAAAGATTTGATTGACCATGCTCTTGAACATCCGGAAATATACAATATGAGAATGAAAGATGGTTCGGAATATAGTAAGGAAGAAGACCCACTATATGATTCTGATGCGCCGGACTGGAAACAGTATGATACAGAATATTATTCTGATGATGATTATAATTATAAGGACAATAATTCAAATTTACGAAAATCGGCAGAAGATGGTTTTTATACAGGTATAGGACTGGGAGTGTCCGATAATATTTTGGATAGATAGTTGTCCTTCATGGACTAACCCGAAGGGGGTAATTTTGTCGCAAACAAGATTACCCCCTTTGTCATGGCAAAATTAAATAACGATAAAATCTCGGTCGAACTTGACCTTAAAGCGCAAAAGGCGCAAGAGGAGATTCACCGGCTAACCAAGGCGACTGATGCACTACGAAGTTGTTGCGAATTTATTATTCTTTAATAAGAGGTGATGCCTGGGTGGGTCAAGGCTTGCGGAGGAGGATGTAGATTGGGTGGTAGGTGAGGGTGGTGAGACCGGAGCGGGCTATGCTTAGGGCGGTGTCGGTGCTGCGGGATTGTGAGGTGATGACACCGGTGAGTCGGATATGGCGGAGCAGGTCGGTGGACGAAGGGAAGTCGAGGGTGTGGTGCTCTTCACTAAGCTCGATTATTTCAAGTGAGGAGGGGAGAGATTGGCGCCATGCCGATAGTGAGAGGTAGTGAAGCGGTGGAAGAGGTGATGCGATATAGGGGTTGAGTTCATGGAAGTTGTCGGGCCCGAATGTTGAGATTGCTATCAGGCCTCCGCTACGCAATGCGGAGCAGCAGCGTTCGATGAATTTTATCGGAGAATGAAACCATTGAATGGTTGATGCCGACAAAATGATGGTGTGTGCCCGGGTTTTTTCGGAGAAAATCCTGAGTTCGGCATCGCAGATGGTGTGGTGACCGGGGAGGGTGGATTCGATATGGCTGATATCCCACAGATGTAGCCGGTCAGGGGTGATATGCTGCAGATAGCAGCGTGTGAAAAGACCTGTCCCGCACCCTATTTCCAATACGCTGTCGGTTGAGACGGTGCCAAGGTGCCGGGTCAGTTTTTGAGTGAGTGTGCGGGCGATACGGGCTTGAATGCCGGCATTGTCGTTGTAGGTAGGTGCGGCTTTTTCAAATCTGTTTTTGATTAATGTTTTGTCGCTTAAGAGATTGTTGACTATCAGTTGAAAGTCGGGAAGATGAGCTCCGGCTATTATGTGCAGGTCGGGGTGCGATGCCCATGCCCGTCGTTGATTGGCTGTGGGAATAATCAGGTCGTTATCGCTGATTATCACATGATCCCAAAGACAGGTGTATTTGCTGATATCTTTTGTGGCTGCTATGTCATCAAGTTCTTGGCGCAGTGTGTCGATGCTGCGAGGGGTGGACGCTGATTTTTTCCATTCGGCATAGGCTTTGGAGCTGCCACACATTCGGCGATGGAATTTTTGCAATGATGCTTCGGAAAGAGAGTTGCGGGTGGCAGTGAAGATGGCGTGAGGAATGCCGTAGAGGTCATCGACCGGGAGAAGGGTGCCGTTGACAGCTATACAGGAGGTGAGAGGCAGGTGGGGATTGTCGATGATGAATCGGGTGGCTACGGGTACACCAAACGACCAGGCCATGATGGCAATTTCGTTATATCGGAGTAGTGTTGCCGGGTTGATACCGTGGGGAGTGGTATAATCGAAAACTACCATGATGTCCCAGCCTTTGAGCTGCAGGGAGGTGAAGATTTTTTCATCGGTGCTCCACCCGGTGAAAATAAGCAGCAGGCGCGCAGGAGAGGTTGCGTCGGAAGATAAAAGGCGGTTGCTCATTTTGTCAGGGATTTTAATGAGGCGGTAAAACGACTGATGTCGGTGTCGGAAAGAGCTGCCGACAGACTGATGCGCAGGCGTTCGGTTCCGGGCGGGACGGTAGGCGTGCGTATCGGCAGTACCTTAAAGCCATCATCGAGCAGTCTGGCTGATAATTCAATAGCTCGTGAAGCTGACCCAGTGATAAAAGGTAATATGTGGGAGGGTTTCACGCTCATGATGGGTGTGGAGAGCTCCCTGGCGATCATGTTGCCGAGTGATGATAGCTTAAGTCGCTCATTGTCCATGGACAAACTGAGGGATAGCATTTTACGGGTCCATGCACAGCATATAGGAGGTAATGCGGTGGAAAAAATCAGACTGCGGGCGCGGTTGATGAGATACTGATGAATCTCTTTGCCTGAGATACAGAATGCTCCTACGGAGGCGAGTGCTTTGCCAAAAGTACCTACCATCACGTCTATCTCTTCGGGATTGTCAAGAGTCATGCACAGTCCTCGACCGCCGGGGCCTGCAACGCCTACGGCGTGAGCTTCATCGATGTATAAAATTACTTTGGGATAACGATGTTTGAGCTCGATCAGCCGGTTAAGGTCGGCTTGGTCTCCGTCCATGCTGTAGATAGATTCTACGATTACGATTATGCGCTCGTAATGGTCAGATTCTTTTTGCAGTATCGATTCAAGTCGGTTGAAATCGTTGTGTAAAAATCGATGCCAAGGAGCTTTGGACAAGGTTATGCCGTCGATAATGCTTGCATGAACGAGTTTATCGGCCACAATCAATGTGCCTTTTTCGGCGGCAAGAGCCGATATGATACCGGTATTGGCGTGGTATCCGCTGTTGAAGAGTAGAGCCGGGCGATGGTAAATTTCGCTGAGGTCTGACTCGAGATGATGAAATTCATCTTGAGATGCGGCAAGAAGTCGCGATGCTGAAGATGTAAATGCCAGACGGCAAACGGCATCATCGGCAAGAAATTCTTTTTGCAGCTCGGAGCGGGTTGCCAGCCCCAGATAGTCGTTGCTCGACAGGTCCACGATGTCACTTCCGGTGGAATCGTCGGGAATCCGGCGCAGGTTGCCGTTATGGGCTAACTCAATTAGCTTTTGTTGATAAACTGTCACCGTTCTACTATTGCTTTAGTTTGGGTCAGAAGATATGTAAGGTCCTCGTCGTTAATGACGTAAGGTGGCATCACATATACGAGTCGGCCGAAGGGACGTACCCAGATGCCGCGTTCGACGCATTGTCGCTGAAAGTCGGCCATATTCACCGGCTCGTTCATCTCCATCACGCCAATGGCACCGAGTGTGCGCACGTCTTTCACTTTCGGGCAATGACGCATGGGAGCGAGCTGGCGGGAGAGTATTTCATTTAAGTGGGATATACGTGATGCCATATCTTGGCTGTTGAGTAATTTAATGGAAGCAATGGCTACAGCGCAAGCAAGCGGATTGGCCATAAATGTAGGTCCGTGCATCATCACTCCAGCCTCGCCCCGTGATATGGTATCGGCCACTTCGGCTGTGGTAAGTACGGCGCTCATGGTCATGTAGCCGGCTGTAAGTCCTTTGCCAATACACATGATGTCGGGTTTCACGTCTGCATATTCCCAGGCAAATCGGCGTCCTGTACGCCAAAAACCGGTGGCAATTTCATCGAATATCAGGTAGATTCCATATTTATCGCAAAGCCGACGTGCTTCGCGCAGATATTGCGGGTGGTAAAACCACATTCCTCCGGCGCCTTGTACTATCGGTTCTAATATCATGCCGGCTATTTTTGAGTGTTCGGTTGCCAGCAGATGTTCGAGCGGTTCGATGTCGGCGCTGTTCCATTCGCCGTCAAATCGGGAGCAGGGTTGCGGCACAAAATATCTTACGGGCAGTGCACTACCGAATGCACCATGCATACCGGTCACGGGGTCACAGACGCTCATCGCGTTCCATGTGTCGCCGTGATAGCCTGAGCGGATAGTAACAAAATTGCTTTTTTCGTGACTGCCGCTACGCGATATGGCAGCTTGCACGGCCATTTTCATGGCTACTTCCGTAGCGACTGATCCTGAGTCGGCATAAAATATATTATGCATATTGTCAGGCGCCATTTCCAGCAGTAGTTGTCCCAATTCTATGGCGGGTTCATGGGTAATGCCGCCGAACATCACGTGGGCCATGCGGTCAATCTGTTCTTTGGCTGCACGGTTAATGTATTCATTGTTATACCCGTGGATTACGGCCCACCACGATGACATACCATCAATCAATTCGGTGCCGTTGCTTAGTTTTAGTCTTACTCCGTGGGCTGATTCTACTTTATATGTTGGAAGCGGGTTGATGGTGGAGGTATAAGGGTGCCACAGATGTTCACGGTCCCAATTATCGTGAGTGGAATTTATATCGGAGGTTAAATTGCTTGACATCTTTGTGTTATGATTTGTTTAGGAGTGTCGGACGATATGTATTAATCGTTAAGCGAATGCAAATTTACAAAAAACGCATAAAAAATTGGTGTAAAATTTTGCCATAATCAAAAATATGCCTACCTTTGCATCGCAAACGGAAAAAGGGCCGTTGCCCAACGCGAAAATAGCTCAGTTGGTAGAGCACAACCTTGCCAAGGTTGGG
>CAZZFD010000005.1:101981-112134 GCA_964653375.1 uncultured Bacteroides sp. | reverse complement strand
AACTCAATAATGCGCGAGCGCCCGTAGTTCAATGGATAGAATATCGGATTCCGGTTCCGACGATTGGGGTTCGACTCCCCACGGGCGTACAACCAATGAATGATTTCAGTCAGCCAAACGCGATTGAAATCATTTTTTATAAGGTGAGTGTAAATCAATTGAGCACGAGAGATCCGAGCGAAGGAGCAACGGCCGGCTCGAACATATAGCAGCGAGCAAACTGCTTGAGGAAATTGAGAGTAGAATTTTTTGGTAAATCCATTTCAGCGGATTCAACGGAAGAGGAATCAGGAGTAGAGGTCAAAGGCATAGACAAAACGGATAAAAGAACAGAGAATAGAAAGAAAGTCGGGCTTTGAAAATCAAAACTTTGATAATAAAACGCAAAGCACATGGGGATTATTATCCGAATAAATAAAAAAATGAAAGAAATAACCCACAAATGATAAAATCAGTATAAACGAGATTCAAGAAGAACAGGTAACGTAAAAAATCGCGAATATTGCGTGTAAATTGTTAAAAATACAATGTTCGGACAAAAAATATTTGGATAATTGAAAGGAAACTACTAAATTTGTATTACAAAACACATACAACAATAAAATAACCACACATAAAAACCATTATTGCCTATAGAACACTTCTACTCTAATTTAGAACAGAATAGAAATGAACAATACCATCAACCTTACCGACGACAAATTGGTAGCGGCTTATGCCAACGGTGATAATCAGGCTTTTGACACACTTTTGAAGCGTCATCAAAACCGTGTGTTTTCTTATATATTTTCCATAGTAAAGAATCGCGATGTGGCCGACGATCTCTTTCAAGAAACCTTTGTCAAAGCCATTATGACCATAAAACAGGGACGTTATGCCGAATCAGGCAAATTTTCGGCGTGGATATCGCGCATAGCGCATAACCTGATAATAGACTATTACCGTCAGGAAAAAAACGAAAACCTCGTATCGGCCGATGATGAAGATGTGGATATCCTCAATCGGAAAGATCTGTGCGATATCAACATCGAAGATGTCATGATAGATGCCCAAATAAGCACTGATGTGCAGCGCATAGTGGAAGCTCTGCCAGATAACCAGCGCGAAGTGCTTGAGATGCGTTTTTATCGTGATATGTCATTCAAGGAGATAGCCGAAGCTACCAACGTGAGTATCAACACAGCCTTAGGCAGAATGCGTTACGCCATACTCAATATGCGACGCATTGCCAAAGAGAACCATATCATACTCACCAACTGAACCGCTCTATAAATACTACGATATCGAAATGCCGTATCGCCACCTGCCGGTGAAGGATACGGCATCTCTTTTTTATATATCAAACAGACGCGCTCCGGACCAGACAAAAGAGAAGGTCAAAATCAAGAGTGCCGCCACGAATCCACAGAGATTCAACCAAGTCGACCCGTCACAAACGAGGGATATCGCAATAAAATAAAATACGAGCAGTCCGGAGAGGTCGGACAACCGTGTGTCGATGACAATGCGATGCGGTTTTTTAATCCAAAGCCAAAGCGAATAGCCAACAAAAAACAAGAACGAAATGGCCGAGCAGAGCAACGGGTATATAGATAAATGTGTGGCATCGGCAAGCATCAACGATGCTATAATCACAACCATCAGGATATTCAACACCCTGCTGTTGTAGAAAGCATACAGACGTCTATGCCTGATAATGTCCTGAGCCATAAAAGTTCACTGCAAAAAAACGATGGGAATTTGAAAAGCACATCTTCAATCGGCCTGAAGCGCGGGACGAAGTGCATCGAACCTCTTGAACTGGGCATCGCTGAAGAGCTTGTGTTTATCAGCTATCTGCAGCATCCGGGCAAGATTAAGCACCGCTCTCTGCTCATTCAAATCCATGGTCTTGAGATAATCATCAATCCCCTGCCGGCGCAGAATTTCGGCATTACCGAGCAGCACTTCATATTGATCGAGCAGGAAGTTATAGTCTTCGGCCGTAAGAGCACTGTCGGAGTCGGCAAGCGACATGATTTTTTCGGTATCGACAGGCTTTAGTGCTTCAGCTGACTGATTCTGATTTCCACCACCGCAAGATGTGGACACTGTGCAAAACAGAGCGAAAGAGAGAATAAACAAAAATAATTTCTTCATAACCAAATCAGATTTTACGATTTCGGACACAAATTTACAGCTTTTTCTCCGAATATTTGTAAAATCAATAAATTTGATATACCTTTGCAATATCATTTACGACAACTATTTATTTTGTGTCGAAAAGAATCGGTCATAATCGACTTGGCGGAATCAATTCCGCAATTCTTTCAAAATCCAGCACCTTATAGCTAAACTACTTTTTTGAATACTTCTGCAGTGTAAGTGGTGCTCTTTTTAAGCGCATATACTTATCTTTCCGGCCACGGACCTGCAACAGTTTGCAAAAAAAACATGACAATCTTAACTACCTATGCATAATTTCTCGGAATTGAGTTCCATGAACGACGAGCAGCTGAAAGAGATAGCGACGTCGATGGGACTTAAGAAAGTCAACACTACTGACAAAGACGCCATAATATATGGCATACTTGATCAACAAGCTATCGATTTCGCGGCATCGGCTACTAATGAAAATGCCCGCAAAGCTAAAGAGCCGCGCCAACGCAAACCGCGCACGCCCAAAGCCACTCAAGCTGCCGAAGTGAAAACCGTTGCCGAAGCAAAACCGGCCACAGCTGCTCCTCAGGAGTCGGAATCCGGAACGGAAACTCCAGCTGCTGAAGCGCCTAAACGCCGGGGCCGCAAGCCTAAAGCAGCATCAACCGCAGCCGATGCTCCAACCGTTCCTGCCGAGATAGCGGTTGTTACAGCTGAGGAACCTAAAACTGCTGCCGAAACGGAGAAAAAAGAATCGACCCGCAAACGTCGCAAAACCGCCACAGAAAAAACAGCGGAAAATGTAGTAACGGTGGAAGCAGCAACTACGGAAAGTATTGCAGCTTCGGAACCGACTGAAACAGCAACGGAAAAATCTGCAGCCACCACAAACGAACCTTCAGCCGAACCTTCAAATGAAGCTAAGTCAGAGCATCAGCAACAGCAGCCTGTACGCCCCAACGATTTCAATCAACAAAACAACAATAGAGGCAATAACAACCATAACCAGAACCAGAATAAAAACAACAATCAGAATCCCAACAATCAGCGCGCTAAGGATTCTTCATTCGGCTCATTTTTCCCTCGTGGCGAAGGCAAGAAATTCGTGCCTCGCTCTCAGCGCGAGAAAGAAGCTGCCGCAGCTGCTGCCGGAAATAATCAGTCCGCGCCCAGCAATGCACCTATCACGCTCAATGAGCCGTGGGTAAACGAACGCATAGAGCGCCAACAGCAAAAAAACCGCAATAAGAAAAATCGCAACAACAATAATAACAATAATAATAACGGCAATCAGCAAAACGGCCAAAACAATCAGATGCAGCCGGCTGAACCGCAATACAACTTCGATGGAATCATCAACACTACGGGCGTGCTGGAAGTAATGCCTGAAGGGGTAGGATTCCTCCGCTCAAGCGATTACAACTATCTTACGTCGCCCGATGATGTATATCTCACTCAGCAGCAAGTACGGTCTTACGGCTTGAAGACCGGTGATGTGGTGCACGCAAGCATCAGACCTCCGCGCGAAGGCGAGAAGTATTTTCCTCTCACCAACGTGATTTCCGTCAATGGCCGCAGCCCGGAATTTATCCGCGACCGTGTACCGTTCGAGCATCTCACACCTCTCTTTCCGGAAGAAAAATTTGACCTCACATCGGGTCGTTCGGCCAATATCTCCACCCGCGTAGTGGATATGTTCTCGCCCATAGGCAAGGGTCAGCGCGGCCTGATAGTAGCTCCTCCTAAAACAGGTAAGACCATATTGCTTAAGGATATAGCCAATGCCATAGCAGAAAATCACCCCGAGACGTACATAATGATTCTGCTAATCGACGAACGTCCGGAAGAGGTGACCGATATGAGCCGCAGTGTGAACGCCGAGGTTATAGCGTCGACTTTCGATGAGCCTGCCGACCGCCATGTGAAAATAGCAGGAATAGTACTTGAAAAAGCCAAACGCCTTGTTGAATGCGGTCACGACGTAGTGATTTTGCTTGACTCAATCACCCGTCTGGCCCGGGCATACAATACGTGTGCTCCGGCCTCCGGCAAAATTCTCTCAGGCGGTGTTGATGCTAACGCCCTTCAGAAACCGAAACGATTTTTCGGAGCAGCACGTAATATTGAAAACGGTGGTTCGCTCACCATCATAGCCACAGCCCTGACTGAAACATCGTCGAAGATGGACGAGGTGATATTTGAAGAATTCAAAGGTACGGGCAATATGGAGCTTCAACTTGACCGCAAGCTCTCCAACAAACGTATCTTCCCGGCTGTCGACATCATGGCTTCAAGCACCCGTCGCGATGACCTGTTGCTGCGCGAAGAGACTCTCAACCGTATGTGGATACTCCGCAGATTCCTTTCGGACCGCAACTCCATCGAGGCTATGGAATTTATCAAAGACCGCATGGAGCGTACTTCGTCAAACGATGAACTTCTCCGCACCATGGGTGACTGATATATCGGTCAGCCGGTGAAAGATTACGATTAAAAGTATAGCAATGAACAACGCCGTATCGATCTTCAACAGATGGATACGGCGCTCTTCAATAAAATGAAATTAAAGTGTGATTTTCATATCTCAGATCTCTTGTTTCTTTCTAAAATCATCTAATCTCTTTTATTCTCTTTTGTCTAACTTTTATCTCTTATAAATCTCTCTTTTTTATTACATCTCTTTGTGTAATTATCATCGTTTCTTTGACTATAATAACAGCATTTTATATGCCATCGGTTCACGTGAAAGGAAAATTTATTGTTAATAAATGCAAACGATTGTTTTATTTTAATTTATTTATATTCAAAGAATTGCTCAAATGTAACATATTACAACCATGTTACATACTTATTACTTTTGTGTTTCTTTAACAATTTAGCGGTTCTACAACACGCATACGGGGGCAGCAGCCATGGAATAATATACCGATAATGTTGAACAGGCCGAGGCATTTTTGTAATTTTGTAAAATATGGATTTCAAGCTCACATCGCAATATAGTCCCACCGGTGACCAGCCACAAGCTATAAATCAACTTGTGGAGGGGGTGAAACGTGGCGACAAGGCACAGACGCTGCTCGGTGTCACAGGCTCAGGCAAGACATTTACCATGGCCAATGTGATTCAACAGGTAAAGAAGCCCACGCTCATACTGAGCCACAACAAGACTCTCGCAGCCCAACTTTACAGCGAGTTCAAAAATTTCTTTCCCGAAAACTCGGTGCAATATTTCGTATCATATTACGACTATTATCAGCCCGAGGCATATATTCCGTCGGTAGACAAGTATATCGAGAAAGACCTGATGATAAACGATGAAATAGACAAGCTGCGCCTTGCTACCACGTCGGCGCTGTTATCGGGGCGAAAAGATGTGATTGTGGTCAGTTCGGTATCGTGTCTTTACGGAATGGGTAATCCCGAAGATTTCAACAGCAACGTAATTACCCTGCGCGTAGGCGATAAGATAGCCCGCAACGTATTTCTTCGACAACTCGTGGGCGCTCTATATGCTCGTAGCGAGGTGGACTTTGCCCGCGGTACATTCCGCGTCAAGGGAGATACGGTGGATATCTATCTTGCCTATGAGGAAATAGTGGTGAGAGTGGTTTTCTGGGGAGATGAAATCGAGTCCATATCGACATATTACCCTACCGATTATGTGACTTTAGGCCAGCATGAGGCATTTAAGATATTTCCCGCCAATATATTTGTGACTTCACCTCAACGTATGGCTTCGGGGCTGGCTCAGATAGAACTCGACCTTGGTGAACAGGTCAACTTCTTCTATCGCGAAGCACGCGAACTCGAAGCCCGACGCCTGCAAGAACGCGTGACATATGATATAGAGATGATGCGCGAGATAGGACACTGCTCAGGTATAGAGAATTATAGCCGGTATTTCGACGGACGACAACCCGGCATGCGTCCATTCTGCCTGCTCGACTATTTTCCTGATGACTTCCTTACTATCATCGATGAAAGTCATGTGACCATGCCGCAAGTACGCGCGATGTACGGCGGCGACCTTTCGCGAAAAATGAATCTGGTGGAATATGGCTTCAGATTACCGGCTGCTCTTGACAACCGCCCGCTGAAATTTGAGGAGTTTGAGCGTCTTACGCCACAGGTTATCTACGTGAGCGCCACTCCGGCCGACTACGAACTGCAGCGCTCGGAAGGTGTGATAGTGGAACAGATAATCCGACCTACCGGTCTGCTCGACCCGGTAATCGAAGTGAGGCCGTCGCTGCACCAGATAGACAATCTGATGGAGGAAATTCAGCTGCGTGTCGAACGCAACGAACGTGTACTCGTCACCACGCTTACCAAACGTATGGCTGAAGAGCTCAACGACTATCTGATAAACCTCAATGTAAAGGCAGCATATATTCACAGTGATGTGGACACGTTGGACCGCATCAAGATACTCGATGACCTGCGTGCCGGTGTCTACGATGTGCTTATCGGAGTGAATCTTCTTCGTGAAGGTCTTGATTTACCGGAAGTATCACTCGTGGCTATCCTTGATGCTGACAAAGAGGGGTTCCTGCGCTCGCATCGCTCGCTGACGCAGACTGTGGGCCGCGCAGCCCGTAACCTCAACGGCACGGTAATCATGTATGCCGATAAAATCACGGATTCGATGCAGCAGACCATAGATGAAACCAACCGCCGGCGCACGGCTCAGCTCGAATACAACGAGCAACACGGTATCACTCCGCAAGCTATAGTGAAAGCACGAAATCGCATCATAGGGATTGATTCGGAAGAGACGGACAGCGAGAACAGTCGCAGGCAGTCGCGCAACACTAAACAAGCTCCCAAACGTCAGTCTCCACCCAATATGTATGAAACCGAATTTTCAGCCAAGGTGGATATTGCGGCCGATCCGGTAATACCGTACATGAATCAGGATGAACTTCGCCGGACCATAGCCCGCCGTAACACCGAGATGGTAGATGCAGCAAAACGCATGGACTTTATGGAAGCCGCCCGATTACGCGATGAGATAATCAAACTGGAAAAATTGCTTAACGACTACCAGCAATCATGAGTGACACACCGACATATCAACTGACGTTGCCGCCGCTTACCGAATACCTGCCGACATCGGTAAAAGAGATGCGCCTGCTCGGGTGGGATTATGTGGATGTGGTTCTCTTCTCGGGCGACGCTTATGTGGATCACCCTTCGTTTGCAGCCGCAGTTATAGGGCGTACCCTCCAGTCCGCAGGCTACAGAGTGGCCATAGTGCCTCAACCCAACTGGACCGATGACTTGCGCGATTTCCGCAAATTCGGCGCCCCAAGACTTTTCTTCGGCGTGTCGGCCGGAGCTATGGACTCTATGGTCAATCACTATACGGCGGCACGCCGACGACGTTCAGATGACGCCTACACGCCCGGAGGACGTCACGGAGCACGCCCTGACTATCCAACGATAGTATATTCACAGATACTGCGTCAATTGTACCCCGATACACCCATCATAGCCGGAGGTATAGAAGCCTCCATGCGGCGGCTGTCGCACTATGATTACTGGCAAGACAAATTACGTCCGTCAATTATCACAGAATCACCGGTGGATATGATAATCTACGGTATGGGGGAAATTACCATCACCGAAATTGCCCGCCGACTGAATGCCGGAAGTAAAATAACCGATATCATCGACTTACCTCAGACGGTGATAAGAAGGCCACTCGGCGAAATACCTGCGCCTGATGAAAACAACATCGTGCTGCACCCGTTTGAGGAATGTCTTAGACAGAAACGCTCGCAAGCTGAAAATTTCAAGCACATTGAGCAGCAAAGCAACCGTATGCACGGCGCTACCCTATGGCAAGCTACCGGCGACGTGGCTGTGAAAGTCAATCCAATGCTTCCACCGATGACCACTGCCGAGATTGATGCTTCGTTTGACCTACCCTACACCCGTCTGCCCCACCCTCGATATCGTGGCAAAATCATACCGGCATACGAGATGATACGCCACTCCATCAATCTACACCGAGGATGCTTCGGGGGCTGCGCATTCTGCACCATATCGGCTCATCAAGGCAAATTCATAGCCTCACGCAGTAAAGAATCTATCATGCGAGAGGTAGATAAAGTAACCGAGATGCCGGATTTCAAAGGCTATATCTCCGATCTCGGAGGGCCATCGGCCAATATGTATTCGCTCGGCGGACGCGACAAATCCATATGCGAGAAATGCCTGCGGCCATCGTGTCTCCACCCCAAACCATGCGCCAACCTCAATACCAACCATGCCGCTCTGCTTGACATCTATCGTTCGGTAGATGCAAATCCCAAAGTAAAAAAATCATTTGTAGGCAGTGGCGTACGCTATGACCTTTCGATGCACCCCACGGGTAATCCGACAATAGACCGCACCAACCGGCAATACAACGAAGAACTAATCAGCAGACATGTATCCGGCCGGCTGAAAGTAGCTCCGGAACATACCTGTCCTCATGTACTCGACATCATGCGCAAACCGACATTTGACCTTTACCATCAATTCAACGATATATTCGATGAGGTCAATCACCGGCACGGATTACGCCAGCAGCTTATCCCCTATTTTATATCTTCCCACCCCGGCTGCACGGAGACCGATATGGCCATGCTCGCAGCCACCACAAAACAGTTGCATCTGCATCTGGAACAGATACAAGACTTTACACCCACACCGATGACTCTGGCTACAGAGATATACTACACCGGCATACACCCTTACACCGGTGAAAAAATATTCACAGCCACTCGAGCTGAAGAGAAACTTGCACAAAGAAAATATTTCTTCTGGTACGATGCCACCTATCGCCCTGATATCATCAAGTCACTTCACAGGCTCCATAGGCCCGACATCATACAGATGCTTTATCCATCGCGTTCATTTTATAACGAGCTACCAAAAAAATCACAAAAAAAGAAACGATAATCTCCTCCGGCATGGCACTTATCATTCCTCCCAAATACAAGCTCAAGCTACTGGCCGAAACCACCGAAATAGCCATCAAGCAAATAAAAGAAATGTTTCAGACCGAGCTTGCTACCGCGCTCAATCTGCGCCGTGTCACAGCTCCGCTATTCGTACTGTCAGGCACAGGGCTCAACGATGATCTCAACGGAGTGGAACATGCCGTGACGTTTGCAATCGACGATATGAATGACGCAAAAGCTGAAGTGGTACACTCACTGGCCAAATGGAAACGCACCAAACTTGCAGCTTACGACATAGCACCCGGCTACGGTCTATATACCGACATGAACGCCATACGCACATTCGAGACACTCGACAATATGCACTCGCTCTACGTCGACCAGTGGGACTGGGAGAAAACCATCACTGAAAGTGACCGCAACATAAACTACCTAAAAAATACCGTCAAAGCCATATATACGGCAATACGTAAGGTGGAAGATAAGATTTATCAAATGTTTCCTCATATCACCCCGGTTCTTCCCGAGGATATCACATTCATTCACTCACAGCAACTTCTCGAGCAATACCCACACCTGACTCCATCAGAACGCGAACGCGAAGCGGCACGTCGCCACGGAGCCATATTTATTATCGGAATCGGCGCCCCGCTTTCCGACGGAATACCACATGACCGCCGTGCTCCGGATTACGATGACTGGAGTACCCCCAACGAAGAAGGATATACGGGCCTGAACGGAGACCTCATTGTGTGGGATACGGTACTTGACGCACCAATGGAATTATCCTCTATGGGGCTACGTGTCAATGAAGATGCCATGCGCCGTCAGCTGCATCTCTGCGGATGCGACAATCGCGCCACACTCAACTTCCATCGAATGCTGCTCGCAAGAGAATTGCCACTATCGATAGGCGGCGGTATCGGACAAAGCAGACTATGCATGTTCTTACTTCAAAAAGCCCATATAGGTGAAGTTCAGGCATCTATCTGGCCAGAATCACAAATACAAGCGTGTAACGCGGCAGGCATACCTTTGCTCTGACTTTCATCAGAGAGATTCGA
>CAZZFD010000005.1:41671-101881 GCA_964653375.1 uncultured Bacteroides sp. | reverse complement strand
AAGCGTGTAACGCGGCAGGCATACCTTTGCTCTGACTTTCATCAGAGAGATTCGAGAGCTTCCCGAAGGGCGGCACGCAGCTGTACCTTAAGTTCGCTACGGTGAAAAAATCCCGAGGATATGGATTCGACGGCTGATTGCAATCGAGGCAGATAGAGGTCAAGCATTCCGGCTGCATCGGCAGCCGTGACAGTCTCGGCAAGCAGTTTTGCAAGGGCCCTGCGAGTAGTCTCTTTAATATAAAGGTCGGCATCTGTGGCACAGACTTCCTCGATAGCAAACATCATGATGTCGCACACAGCTTCATCGCCCGGGTTAAGGGAAACAATATCTTTAATGAGCCGGCGGATACGGGTGATGCGCATCTTGCTGCGTCCTCGCGCCGCCCGTGATACTTCCTTATGAACAGCCGATTGAGCCTTCTTCATTTTGGCATCAAGATCCGGCTTGACAAAAAAATCAAGATACTCTCGCGCTTCGGGACGAGCATCATATAAATCGAGGACAAGCTCCGAAATCTGTTCGGCGCTCATCCTCGAGAGTTCTTTTTTCAGAGAGGTTTTCGACATGGATTATTTGTCGGCAGGTTTCAGCCAACGGTCAAGCCAACGGAAGAATACACGCTGCCACATCACGGCATTCTGAGGCTTGAGAATCCAATGGTTTTCATCGGGGAATATGAGCATCTCGGCAGGTACGCCACGCAGACGGGCTGCATTGAATGCCATCATACCCTGCGAAGCAAGAATGCGGAAATCATACTCACCATGAGTAATCAGAATCGGAGTATCCCATTTATCGACAAACCGATGAGGTGAATTGGCAAACGAACGCTGTGCAACAGCATTAGTCTTATCCCAGAATGGACCGCCTAAATCCCAGTTGGCAAACCACATCTCTTCAGTTTCGAGATATTGACTTTCAGTATTGAAAATACCTGCATGAGCTATCAAAGCTGCAAAACGACCTTCGTGATTGCCTGCAAGCCAATAGACAGAAAAACCGCCATAGCTTGCGCCAACGGCGCCGATATGCGCGGCATCAATATAAGATTCGCGCTTCATGTCATCGACAGCACTGAGATAGTCGCGCATATTCTGACCTCCATAATCGCCCGAAATCTGAGCATTCCATTCGGTGCCGAATCCCGGCAGACCACGACGGTTGGGAGCTATTACCACATAACCGTTGGCAGCCATGAGCGCAAGATTCCAACGATAGCTCCAGAACTGACTGACAGCCTGCTGCGGACCACCCTGACAATACAGAATCGCCGGATATGACTTAGAGCTATCAAATTCAGGGGGATAAAGAACCCATGTGGTCATCAACTTGCCGTCGGTAGTGGGCACCATACGTTTCTCCACAGTAGGCATTTTAAGAGACGCGAGCAACTCGGTGTTGACATCAGTCAATTGCTTTACCTCTCCCTCATTCACTGCTACAATCTCATTGGGAGCAAGCATCGAATGGCGCATAGAGAACAGACTGCCGTCGGGAGCGGGAGCAAGCGATGCATAATCGCATACGCCGTCGGCCACCACAGTCACCTCCTTAGAATCAATGTTAATGGAAAATATGGGAGTAACACCATCTTTGGGTGCTATGAAGAAAATAGACTTGCCATCGGCAGCCCATGCAATTTCATCGGCAGTGTAATCCCAGTCAACAGTCAGGTCAGTCTTTTCACCAGAAGCGACTTCCATAATGAAGATACGGTTTTTATCTGACTCGTAACCATCATGTTCCATACTCAACCATGCCACATATTTACCATCGGGAGAATATGCCGGATTTGTGTCATATCCCATCATACCTTCAGTAAGATTGACAGTAGTGCCATCGGCAAGCGTATAGAGATAGAGATCGGAATTTGTGGAAAGTGAATATTCCATACCGGTCTTTTTGCGCGACACATAGATGAGTTGTTTACCATCGGGAGACCAGGCGAACGATTCAATGCCACCAAACGGCTTCATTGGACTTTCAAACGGCTCGTCGGCCATGATATCCTTAGCCTCAGAAAGAGAAGTACCGTCAAATGAGGCTACGAGGGGGTGAGGAATTTCGGTAACCCATTCGTCCCAATGCTTATACATGAGGTCATCGATAAGACGGCCTGTAGCGTCAGGCAGGTCGGGATAAACATCCTGGGCAGTACGAGAATATTTCACATTGCCTATCATCACCACATTAGTCTCATCGGGTGAGAAGAGGAACCCGCTGATACCACCTTCAACATTGCTCAACACCTTACGGTCAGAGCCGTCAGCATTCATAACCCACAGCTGCATATTGTCGCCGTCGGGACTGAGAAAAGCTATCTTTTTACCACCATCGAGCCATGCGTAACCGTTTTCACTCTTGGGAGTGCGGGTAACACGGGTCACCTCTGACCCATCGGTGTTCATAGTGTAAAGGTCCAGATTGCTTTTATTTTGCTCCACACTCTCGTAACTAACGCCATAGAGCAATTTAGAGCCGTCGTGAGAAAGAACCGGAGCACTTACCCGACCCAAAGCCTCAAGAGCATCAATAGTATAGGTACTGTCGGTCGGAGTGAAATCGGGCTTATCAATTACAGCCTCATCAGCACCCGAACCCGATGAACAAGCGCCAAGCAAAAGTGCAGACGACATCATGAAAATGGATTTGATTGGATATGACATAAGAATTTGTTTTTTGGCATAAAGCCTGAAAAATATATAATTAATTGATTTCAATGATTCAAAGACACGCAAAATTACAAAAAAATTCTCCGTTAGGCAAAGCAGTAATTTCCTTAGCATCGAAGAAAAATCACCTCAAACAGGGGCATTCTTGCAAAAAAATGCTAACTTTGCCTTGTCTGTGGGGAGAAATCCACAGATTCAAAAGGCATTTAGCTTAGTTCTTTACTTCGAAATCGCCAAAATTTCAACCAATCGAAGAACCAATGCGAAGAGTGCCCCTTTTGTTGTATTCGTATATGACAGAGTGACATTGTGTTATGTCACGACCATACACGATACCGGCGTGGGGTGATTTTTTCTTCCGTACTTTCGATTGACGTGTTTGGCGATACGTAGAAGTAAGAGGACGCGAGCAAAATCAAGCTCCGCGCCTTTTGTTAACCAAACCGATTGTTTAAGCCGATTTTGGCGGAGCTTAATGGGCGCAACCGTCAGAATTATGATTTCACATTTCATCTTCACGGCTATCCTTGTGATTGCAATCACATTTATCGGATACCGCTATTTCGCCAACGTAGTTAAAAAACAAAAAGACGTTCTTTCCTCACAGACTATTAATATATGTGTAGGGCTACCGGTATTGCAGTTAGGCCTATGGAGCCTGATGGCTTTCGGCTTTTGGGCATTTCTGCCAGTGTGGCCATCAGAAGACAATGGCATTCAGTTTTACAACAGCGTATTCGCTGATACCTACATCTCTGAAGAAACATTTTCCGGTCTGTATGAATTAAAGACAGCCAATTTTATTCAGTTGCTGATTTTCGGGGGACTTGCCTCCTTGGTAATCTACACATTAGTATATAACAACCACACCATATCACAAAAAGCGGTTAAAGTTCTGACCTGTATCAATACCATATTCTCAACCATACTCGCATGGTGCTTTATAACCATAATATTAGCAGGAACCCTTTACATCATGCTCGATGGCAAACTACACCCCGCTGTGGTAATTGCACTTTACATTATTGTGGCAATCTTTGTTATCCGTTACGCCATAAAACTCCAAAAGCTATTCAATCGCTCCGTACCCCAATTGATATCCTCACTGCATACAGCCGGCAGTACTGCAACCGGTGCTACAAAACAATGCCCCTACTGCGGTGAAACCATTTTAGCTGTAGCCAAGAAGTGCAAACATTGTGGCGAATGGATCAAGGAAGAAGATGAAATAAAAAAAGTAATTATGATGGATTGTCCGATATGTAGCGAACAAATCGATGCCTCTGCCACCGTATGTCCGATATGTCATGAACCTCTCCCCGCAGATCATTCAACACATCTTGCAGCGGAACCACGAAATGCATTTCACGAAAAAGTAAAAGCAGAAAAAGCCGGCGCCCAATCGCAGGAACCGCGAATCTCCAATTACGTCATTTACAACATTCTGTTTTGCATATTCATATTAGGTATGGTATTTTGGTTAATCAACGACTAAAATAGGCTACGAATAAACCTCGTATCAAAAAATAAGTAGAAACCATGTCTGAAAACAACAAAAAACAACCGCCTCAACTGTGGGTATATGCTCTGGAGGGGTGGAGCGGTTGTTTCTTAGCAGCCGTTTTACTGTTCTCCCAAATGTTCGGTTCCTTAGCTGAACCTGAATCAGCAAGCGGACTTGCATTTTACGCATTCCTGTCACTGGTTCCTGGATTAATCATCGGCATTCTGATATATAACTCAAAAAAGGCCGATTATGAGAAATATCTGCGTGAACAAGAAAATTCAAACGCGTCAACTACCCAATCATCAATAAATGGACCGACAAAGATATGCCCGTATTGTGGAGAAGTCATACTTGCAGTAGCAAAGAAGTGCAAACATTGCCATGAATATTTACAGGAAGACGCTCCAGCAACCATGACACAGTGTCCTGTTTGCGGTGAAGAAATACCCTCTGATTCCAAAACCTGTCCTATCTGCAACGAACAAATTTAATTCATCAACCTAAGAATACCGAAATATGAACGAAACAAAAGAATGTCCCTACTGCGGGTGCGAGATTATGGCTGTAGCAAAAAAATGCAAGCACTGCGGCGAATGGCTCGACAAAACTGAATCATCAGAAAATGTATGCCTTAATCAAACTCACACTGCTATCCACAGCCAGCCGGCAGAAGTACCCGCCAATCAAACAAACATTCAAAAAAGCAACCAGTTAAATCTAATATTTGCACTTAATGGCTTTATTATAATAGTTTTACTTATCTATCTTTTTGACGATGGTCTCTCTAATTTTTATCGTTATGGTGGTTTAGTTCCGGTATTGCTAAATATTGTATATATTATTGGTTGGGGATTATTATCTTTAGGTATTATCGGACTTATTACCGGAAACAACCCGCAATCACTTAAAAAAGAATACACTATTGCCAAAACCGGCATAATAGCAAGTTTAATAGGATTCTTAGTATCATTATGCGGCATAACTAATTTTATTATAGAATTTCGATTTGAAACCCCAGTAATTTATTATATTTTTAATCTTTTTATATACCCGATGGCTTTAGGCTTTGGCTTGGCTTCAGCGCTTAAATTATTCCGTAATCTTAATAAATACCGGTCATGAATAAACTGATTATACTTTTAGTTTCCATTTCACTCTCCGTTTCCGCTTTTGCCCAATCCATATCTAACGTGGAGAAACAAGGCAACTGGTACAATGTGTATAACGAACAAGGCAAAAAAGTGAAGAGTATGAGTGCCGGCATCATAGGTGAGGTAAAAGGCTGGTGCAGTACATTTTTCGTTGCTCAGCAAGGCTCGTGGATTTCAATTTATAACATTGACGGCAAAAAACTGAAGACGTTAAACAGCAACACCGTGGGCGAGGTTATTTCAGTTTCAGCCAATACAATTACCACAAAAATGGGCAACTGGATATATACCTACGATGTCAATGGCAAAAAACTAAACACCCGACATCAATAATCCCCCCAGCGAATAACATTATATACCGAATAGGCACAAACAAAACTCTAAAATCAAATTTAATATGAAAAAATTTATCACTTGCATTTTTCTGACTTTATCATTGACACTGGTTGCTGAAGCGAAAACATACTGGTTTGACTATGTATCAAGATGGAGCAACACTGAATCCCAAAAGGGTGCATCGTGCAACGCTTCCGTGGTCATGCGCCTTGATGATCCGACGCCATTTATTGGCTGGAATATTCAAAATCCGAATACAGGAGAATGGACACATAATATCTACGTAATAACCAAACGTACTAAAACATCAAATAAAGAAATGATATATGACGGGTACCAAAAGAATAATTCTTCCAACAAAATATCAATTCTTGTAGATGAAAAGACTCCGGGATACATATCGATTCTTTTCTATCTGAATAACAATCACCGAATGCTGTTTATGGGGCCTATAGTAATGGACAACTGAACAAGTCCATAATACATTACCCGATAATTTCCAACCCGACTCTTCAGATTGACTATGAACAGGTTTTTATTATTAGTATTGCTAATCTTTGGCTTTACGAATTCATATGCATTGCAATCGCTGTCAGAAGAAGTATATGACGCGTTTTTCAAACAAGATCTCAAACAGTTGCATATATTGTACGGCAAATCGACAGACAAGGAACGACAGGCTATAGAAAAAGCTCTTTACAGTCACATGATTAATCTTGATAATTTCACATACGAGAATTTACGTGACGCACAATCAGGTACTGACGATGGCTTTAACAAAATACTACAGCGACATATCAATGTAAAGGAATTGGAAATACTTAAAGAGATTTCCACAAAGACTCCTGAAGACTTAAAAACCTATACATCGAAATATCCCAAGCGCGCAAACTTAGCCGTTGATTACCTTAATTCAGTGATACTTAACAATCTTGACTCGATATCTTATAAAGAACTTGATTATCTGAATCGGATTCTGACCAATCCGGAACTTAAAACTCAACTGACATCACGTAGTTCGGAACGCAAAATAATGGTTCGAGAAGCCATAAGTGCATACAGCAACCTGGAATATAAAAATATAGTACTCCTGAAAGATCTTCTGGACTTAGCTACACTGCAATATTTTAATACGAAATATAAAACAATAGCCCGGGCATATTCCTCTATCGGCATTGTACCTGATGATCCAGAGGAGATAGATAATCAATTTCGGCGAATAGTCAAAGCTGCATTTTCATCAAAAGAGCTCAACTCCATTCTCAACAATATCATAACAAAATATTGCTCTACAATAAATTCAGCCCGTGCAAACTACGCTCTCAACGCTGACATTACCGGTTATCCGGTGATGAAATTATCAATTCCCAATCTATCCGGACTAACCTATATGGCTGACTACTCGATTTTGTCCAAAATACCTCAGGCACGCATGGATTTTACGGAATCAAGAGAAACCGCAGGTACAGTGGCATCGATTGCGAGTTGGTTCGTCGGGTCACTGGCATCAACCATAGGACAAGGATTGTATGATATGTATGCCGTAGAAAAATTAGCCGATAAAGAAATAGCTACCCGTGAGGAAATAATGACTCACGCCTACGAACAGCTAAAAAACAAAATAAACGAATACATAAACAACATATCCCAGCATATTACGAATCAAGCATTTGACGATTATAATAAATTCATCAACTATGTCACCAATTATAATTAAAATACGCAATACCATAACCATATTGACAATATCAATGCTTCCTCAAGCCGGTAGGGCTCAGATATTTGATTTTGTTGAAGAAATGGCTTCGGAATGGGCCGAACAGCAGGTATACAGATTGGTAGATGATCTGACCGGAAGCATAACGTCACTGGGCAGTCATTTTTGGAATGATTTCGTAGATTATAGTGCGCGCTCCTCCATTTGCGAAAAAGCTGAAAGTTTAGCAAATTTTCAAGTAATGGAGCCCAATTTATCGTCATTCGGCTCTCATAATAAAATTGTGGTCTCAGGCGGTCTGATTAATACCGAATCGACTATGTCAAACGTCAAAAGTTTCATAGGGAGCGAATTCCACCGTTTTCTGACATCGACTTCCAATCTTGACTTCAATTCATTAGGCAATGGGTATATAAAATTAAAATGTGATTCATTCCTTACAGCTAAAGATTTCACAAATCGGATTCACGAACTGAATGAAGTATTATCACCTGATACACAACACCATATCGATTCCATCAACAACAATCTCAACGCATTGATTCTCGCTGACTTAAACTCATCGCCAGGCCTGATTCCCGCCTTTAACTCCACTCCTAACACCCTTCATTTTTATAATCAATTAAAAGACTCAAAATATCGTACGGACCCCAACGAATTATTATACTGGGCCGAACAAGCCGACTGCTACCGCAGCAGTATGCCTAAAAAGAACAAATTGATTGACCCGATTAATCTGACCTTTAGAACCGAAGGTAAATATATTGAAATATCATCAGATGACCGCATACTCGCTCTCTACTCTCCGGAGACCAAAGTATACAAAGTGTATTATCCTGAATTTCTAAACTTCACACCGCGCCCCAATCACGTATATATGTTTGAACACACAGTATATACCACCGAGACATTGGGAAGAATAGAAAAAATCACTTTCAAATCAGATAAGAAACTCAATAAAACGAAATTGAAGAATCCGGTGAAATTCAAGGATATAGCCAAGGCTATCTCAAATGAAGAAAAAGGAACTTTCTATGCCGAGATTCTTAAAGATTTCAACATTGAGCCATCGACGGCATACGCTGTTAAAATCAACCAGCCGAAACAAATTAAAGACTCATTAAAACAATACAAAAAATCACTAAAGAAAAACAAATTAACCCCTGAAAACTTCACAATATTCCTTAAATACAGCGATTTCTCCCCAACTCCTTCATCTATAGCCATTTCAACAACAGAAAACACAACCAAGACAATGTTATATAACGATTACCGCCAATCGCTGAACTACTCCAAACTCTCTGAAAAAAGCAACAGTCATATCCCCGAAAAACAACCGCTTAACACAATTGTCGATTGTCTTTTCAACAACTAAAATCAAAAATTAAGATGAAAAAAATAGTTGCACTAACAATGCTGATAGCAACGTGCTTGCCGACTACATCTGCCGGTGACTGGCAAAAAATATATGCCACAGACGAGTTTGGTGATAAGGATTATTCCAAACCGGCTTATGTAGTAAGATGTATTGATCCTACGGACTACGAGATACAAATGAAAATATGTTTTAGCAATGGGGTTTTCGTCCTTGAGCCAGTATATTACAGCGCTGGCGTAGAAAGGACTTCCTCTATCAAAGCTAAAAGCCGATATGGTCAAATATATCAATTGAAATTTAGCAAGCCCCACATGTATAGCAACCTACACCTTATTTCCAATGAGAACGATATAAATACTCTTATTAACTTGCTTGAACAAGGAAACTTCACACTCAATTTTCACAGACCGGCCAATTACGTGGAGGAGGCTTACAACTATAACTTCCGAATAGGTAAAGAAGGACAAGGCATCAGGGCAATATATGAAACTGAATTTCCGCCAATGCTGTCGCATGAAGGTCAAGCCGACCCGGATACATACAAAGGTACAATCGGAAAATATCCGATTACCATGCAGCTGAGATTCGGTTCATGTTCCCCCTCAAACCGCGATGTATTCCCGGCATTCGGTGAATATTGGTACGGTACAGGCAAAAATGGTAAAATGACATTAAAGGGTACCCTTACCTACCGTGATAAGGATAAAATCATAAAACTTGATGAATATGACCCGAAGGGTAAAAAATGCGGTTCATTTATCCTTAAACAATCCTTAAGTACTAACATCTATTCTGAAAAACTGACCGGAACCATGAAGAATGTCAAAGGAACGGTGTACACCGTCAATCTCGACAGAAAGTAAGGCGGAAACGAAACAGCAATTATAACAGAAATATCGGCCGAGCCTTATGGCTTTGACCGATATTTTTATACTATAAAATAAGGCGAAAAAAAAATTGATTGTCTCCCGACAACCAACCTTAGTTAACCTTAAATCTAATACCATGAAAAACACATTGCAAATGTAGTATCAATTTTTATTCCCACCAAATATATTTGCACAAAAATTTATCAATTTAACATTATTTTACTCTTTTGAATCCACATTTCTACCATTTAGCCTAACTTTATTCTACTTTTGCGGGTGAATGCTTACAAAATGACAGAATCTTTTTTTAAGTCTATTTGAAATAAATCTGATTAATATTCACTCCAACGCTCTTACCGATGTATAAATTTACAAAACGACAGCTATAGCAGTGGCGACTCGGCGACCTTGTCTCAGATACCTCAGACTGACTCCGCTCAATATTAAAATTGTAGATAGATATAATTAAAGAGAGCAGCCAGTGATGGAGCTGCTCTCTCTGCGTTAAAGTTATTTCTGAGATTTATCAGTCGATAAGAGAATGTCCGGTCATATCTGAAGGTTGAGGGAGTCCCATGATTGACAGTATGGTGGGGGCAACATCGGCAAGTTTGCCGGGGCCTACATGGGCATCTTTGCGCTCAGTGACGTAGATGCATGGCACGGGATTGAGAGAGTGAGCTGTATTGGGGGTGCCGTCGGGATTGATGGCGTTATCGGCATTTCCATGGTCGGCAATGATAATCACCTCATATCCTGCAGCCTTAGCTGCTTCCACTGTGTCCTTGACACAAGCATCGACAGCTTTTACCGCTTTCTCGATAGCTTCATATACGCCGGTGTGGCCCACCATATCGCCATTAGCGTAATTTACCACAATAAAATCATATTTTTCCGATTTGATAGCTTCAACCAATTTTTCACAAACCTCGTAAGCACTCATTTCAGGCTTGAGATCATATGTGGCGACTTTGGGTGAAGGAACGAGGATACGATCTTCGCCATCGAACGGGGCTTCGCGACCACCATTGAAAAAGAATGTCACGTGGGCGTATTTCTCGGTTTCGGCAATATGAAGCTGCTTTTTCTGTTGCTTAGAAAGATATTCGCCAAGAGTGTCATCTACATTTTCTTTGTCGAAAAGGATATGTAGTCCGGTAAATGAAGCATCGTAAGGAGTCATGCAATAATATTGCAAATCAGGAATTACTTTCATTCCGTATTCAGGCATATCATGCTGTGTAAGCACTATGGTCAACTCTTTGGCACGGTCATTGCGATAGTTGAAGAATATCACCGCATCACCCTCTTTGATGGTTCCGTCGATTGCAGAATTATTTATGGGCTTGATAAATTCGTCAGTTACACCTTCGTCGTAGGACTGCTGAACAGCTGCCACCATATCATTGGCCTGCACACCCGTACCGTCGACAAGCAAGTCGTATGCTTCCTTTACACGCTCCCAACGCTTATCGCGGTCCATAGCATAGTAACGACCAACTATGGAAGCTATCTCACCTGCAGACTGAGCGCAATGTGCCTGCAACTGCTCGATAAATCCTTTACCACTATGAGGATCCGTGTCGCGACCGTCCATAAAGCAATGGATATATACTTTCTTGAGTCCGTAGTGCTTGGCAATATCACAGAGAGCAAACAGATGGTCAAGCGACGAATGCACGCCTCCATCGGAAGTAAGTCCCATGAAGTGCATTGCTTTGTCGTGGTCGCGAGCATATGTGAATGCACTCACAATCTCAGGATTCTTAAGGATTGAACCATCGGCACAAGCCTTGTTGATTTTCACGAGATCCTGATAAACCACACGACCGGCACCGATATTAAGGTGACCTACCTCGGAATTACCCATCTGTCCGTCGGGCAAACCTACGTTTTCACCGGAAGCCTGAAGCTGGGAATGGGGGTAAGTGGCCAACAGATAATCCCAGTAAGGAGTGGGAGTATTGTATATAACATCACCTTTTGAGTGGTTGCCGATACCCCACCCGTCAAGAATCATTAATAACGCTTTTTTTGCCATATATTTATAGATTAAAAGTTGATTATGAGTTAAAAAATATTCACTCTACAAAATTACACAATTATTTATTACCTTTGCGTGAATTTATTGCGTAAAAACATGAATTATGAAACGAAAAATCATACATTCGATATTAGCGACAATTTGTAGTCTTGTAGCATTCAGCTCTCATGCGGAATTTCGCTATGGTCCTATAGCTGGTCTAACGGTGAGCAACCTCAGTTTCAGCCAAGATGATATCTTGTCGCCAGAGTCGACCATAGGTTTCAGCGCGGGAATATTCGGTGAGAAAATGTTTCCCGGCTTAGGCTTCGGAGTAGACATCGCTCTTACCTATGAACAGCGTGGTTCTACACTTGACCTGGGCAAATGGCCGATATGGAACTCGCAAGGCTACACAGGTAATTCCCGCCTATATCTTCACTACCTGTCGATACCGGTGCATTTGCGCTTCAAATATACACGATTAAACGGATTTGAAGACTACGTGGCACCTTTTGTGTATGCCGGACCGTCGATTAATTTCCTATTGGCTCACAACGGATTAGACTGTATGGACTACAATGCCGCCGAAATAGGCATAGACGTAGGCATCGGTGCTGAAATATTCCACCATTGGCATATAAGCGCAAGCTATAATATAGGTGTCACCAATGCCCTTAATGCCAAAATACTTACTGACTACGGCGCTACCAACCACACATGGAGTGTGAGAGTAGCTTACTTATTCTGAGCCGACTGAGCAGCTTGACCAACTGATTGAGCTATCTGCGCAGCAGAAGTCTGCCCGGCGCCCAATGCCGACACATCATGTCCGGAAGGAGCGTTGTACAGGCGCAAACCAAACGTAGGAGCCACAGCTGCGATATGTTCAAAAATCTCACTCTGCACGGCTTCGTAGGCAGTCCAAGCCGTGGTGGTATAGCAATAAATCTGCAATGGCATACCGCTTGCATCGGGCGTCATAATTCTCACCAATATCTGCTGATCCTTGGCCACAAGCGGGTGGTTGAGCAGGTAATCGCACATATAAGCGCGGAGCAGACCCAGATTGGTAGCAGCAGTACCATTGACAACAGCCACCCCGGGATCATAAAATTGACCGGAGGTGTTGATTTTATCAATAAACTTCTGCATACCCGGGAGCGTAGAAATTTTTGCAAGCATATCGGAATCAGCAGGTTTTATAGAATCCACATCGAAGATTACCGACCGTGAAATCAATCGCCAGCCGCTGTCGCTCATGCCTCGCCAGTTTTGAAAAGAAGTGCTTACGAGTGTATACGGTGGCAGAGTGACTATGGTGTTATCCCAATTCTGCACTTTCACTGCCGTCAAGCTCATGTCCTGAACTATACCATTGGCTATGGTAGAAGGTACCACAATCCAGTCGCCTATGCGCAGCATATCGTTTTGCGATAGTTGCACACTCGCCACAAAGCCGAGAATGCTATCCTTGAATATCAACATCAAAGCAGCTGCAAATGCACCCAGTCCGGTAAGCAACACAGCAGGAGACTTATCCAAAATAATAGAACCTATTATAATCACTCCCACTATCCACACGATGCCCACAAACAGATTGCGAATCCCTGACAACGGGAGGTTTTTAGTATTTTCTTTGGCATTGTAACGCCACCAAGCAAAGCGTATGATAGAATTGATGGCTATGACCATAACCAAAACGAAATATATCCATACTATGGTCATTAGCACGTGGAGCACAGGAGAATCTTTCTCAAACGCAAACGGCAGCAAGCCCATAAGCATTAACGGAGTGACTATGTTGCTGCATTTAATAAGCACTTTCTGCTTATTAAGCTGAGTGCCCATCACAGATTTTCGCCATTTGACATAAAGCCGCGACAGCCAAAGCACCCCTACCCTGACAGCCCAGCCAAGAAGGAATGCCGCCCCCACAATCACCGACACATAAATTATTTCCTCTATTGTCTGATGTTTTTCCAACCCGAGACGATTGAGCAGGCCGTCAATATTGTCAAGGAGCCACACCGCAAAAGTATGCCCCGGAATATTGACAGATGAATGTGTTAAATCTACCATAATACTTGGAATTATAGAATTATAATTGAAACGCGCAAAGAAATTATATGTAAGTACAACACTCTATTCGGCGCATTTGTTTTGGGAATAGACAGGTGATTTCTATCTTTGCAATATGAATCAGCAAAACAATCCCGCCACCCCTTTCGGCTCAGTAATGTACATCATGGCCAAGCCGGCCGGTGCAGCCTGCAATCTGCGCTGTAAATATTGTTATTACCTCGAAAAAGGTGAAGAAGGAACCCGTCAGTTGATGAGCGACGCCACACTTGAAGAATATATCCGCCAATATATTGCAGCCCAGACCGTACCGGAGGTATGCTTCACATGGCATGGAGGTGAGGCTATGCTACGCCCCATCTCGTTTTACGAACGTGCTATGGAACTTCAACGCAGATATGCCGGTGGGCGCCCAATCCTCAACTGCTTGCAGACCAACGGCACCCTCCTTACACCTCAATGGTGTCAATTTCTTAAACAAAACGGGTGGTTGGTAGGAATCTCCATTGACGGCCCAAAAGATTTCCACGATGAATATCGGCTCAATACCCGAGGCCAAGGAACACACGACAGTGTGATGCGAGGTATCCGCCTGCTGCAAAGCTACGGGGTGGAGTGGAATGCAATGGCTGTGGTAAATGACTATAATGTAGACTATCCTGAAGAGTTTTACGATTTTTTTCGCCACATCGGAGCCAAATATATCCAGTTCACACCTATAGTGGAACGCCATAAACCTGACGGAACGCTCGCGACGGTAAATGAAGAAGGAGAGCTGACCGAACTTTCAGTAACCCCGCATAAGTGGGGCGAATTTCTAATCCGTGTCTTTGACCGCTGGGTACGTCATGATGTAGGACAAATTTTTGTACAGATTTTTGATGCCACGCTTGCACGGTGGGTCAATCAAGAACCGGGAATATGCACTATGGCTACAGTATGCGGTCATGCCGGAGTGATAGAGCATAACGGTGATATTTACTCATGCGACCATTTTGTATTTCCACAATATAGATTAGGTAATATCCACTCCCGCACCATAGCCGAGATGATGATAGATCCCCGTCAGCTGGCTTTCGGCTCTGCCAAACGCGGCTCTCTGCCTACGCAATGCCTCCAATGTAGCTATACGATGATATGTAACGGAGAATGTCCGAAAAACCGTTTTGCCACTACTGCCGATGGAGAACCTGGGCTGAACTATCTGTGCGATGGGTATAGAATGTATTTCAATCATGTAGCGCCATATATGGATTATATGGCAGATCAACTTAGCCGTGGACTGCCACCGGCTAATGTGATGCGTCACATTGATGAAATTAAAAAGAAGAATTAGTCTTCGGAATCAAACAGTTCACCGTCGTCAAAATCTTCATCATCGAAATCAAAATCCCAGCCGCACTCTGCATTTTCCTCGGCAAAACGAGCCAACTCCCTGCCTTCGCGCTTTGTAGGACGCCCCAGCCCCTTGCGACGATTGATAAAACCACTGATACGCACCACCTCAAGCAAATCGAGTTCACTCTTCGGTGTCACATTTTCCATATACTCAGGCACCAGTTTGGCACCGAGACGGTTTTCGGTAAGAGCTTTCACCTGAAATGAATAAGTGACCGGCGGCTTACGAACCTTCACTATGTCTCCCACCTTGACCATTCGTGATGGTTTGGCAATGACATCGCCAATGCTCACACGTCCTTTTTTGCAAGCATCGGTGGATACCGACCGTGTCTTGAATACTCTCACAGCCCAAAGCCATTTGTCGATTCTTACCTCAGATTTAGCCATAGCTGCTGCACACCTTATTTATTATTAAATTGGTTCATGGCATTGGCTATACCGGAAAGGCAAAATGCTTTAATAGCCTCAACTGCCACAGAGATTCTCTCAGGCAGCTCCACGCGCTGCTCGGGAGTGAATGTGCCGAGTACATAATCAATCTGACCACCTCGCGGGAAATCATTGCCAACGCCGAAGCGCAGACGCGGATATGCATCAGTACCAAGCATCAGAGCTATGTTTTTCAATCCATTGTGTCCGGCATCACTACCCCGTGACTTGATACGCACAGCACCGAAAGGAAGCGCAATATCATCGACGAGGACAAGGATATGGTCCAGATCCACTCCTTCTTTTTCCTTCCAGTAACGCACGGCGTTTCCACTCAAATTCATATATGTGGAAGGCTTCAACAACACTACCTGTTTGTTTTTAATACGGCCTCGACCTACATCGCCATAACGTTCGGTGGAGAAAGAAATATTGGACACCTCAGCCAAGGTGTCCAATATCATAAATCCTATATTGTGGCGGGTATCACGATATTCAGCACCGATATTACCCAGACCTACAATCAGATATTTCATATCAAGCAATCTGATTCTTACTTACCTGCATTAGCAGCAGCACCACGAGCGGCACGAGTCAACTGTACGGCGCATACCACTGCATTTTTAGCGTTCATCAGTTCAAGACCGTCGAAGTTGAGGTCGCCAATCTGAAGAGTTTTGCCAAGACCGAGGTTATCAACGTTAATAACCACACGCTCGGGTATAGCAGTGTAAGGAGCTTTAACTTTAATTTTCTTCATAGAGAGAGTCAGTTTACCACCGGCTTTTACACCTTCAGCGTGACCTTCGAGTTTGACGGGCACTTCGATGGTGACAGGTTTATCTTCCTTCACTTCAAGAAGATCCATGTGGAGGATAGTATCTTTAACGGGGTGGAACTGAATATCTTTGAGCACGGCCATACATTTTTTGCCGTTTATATCGAGTTCGATAGCGAAGATGTCGGGAGTGTATACCAAATTACGAACATCATCCTGCTTTACGATAAGGTCAGTGGTGATAAGAGCTTTCCCATTGCCGATCTCCACGATTTTTTCACCGGGAGCTAAAGTGCCGTTGAAAGGAAGGGTGATGATTTCACCACCGTTGAGCACTACGGGAATGTTACCGTCTTTGCGGATAGCTTTGGCAGCCTTCTTTCCGAGGTCGGTACGGGGCTGAGCTGAAAGTGAGAATGTTTTCATTTCTGATAAAAATAAATGTGTTACTAAAAATTAAGTCTGCTCCTTAATTTCCCATCACACGCGGGAGCTAAAAAGCGACTGCAAAGTTAACATATTTTCTTCATTTCAGCAAATAAATCCCCGTAAGCGCATCTAATCCATTTCTTTTTCAGTCATATTGAGAATATTTGATTACATTTGCACGTAAAACTGCAGCAACTTATTACATCTAACACACATATCTTATTATGGCTCAATCCACATCACTTTATGCTACCGGTATAGGCGAAGCGCTATGGGACATACTCCCTGAAGGTAAAAAGATGGGTGGCGCACCCGCTAATTTCGCTTATCATATATCACAATTCGGACTAAAATCCTGCGTGGCAAGTGCTGTGGGCCACGATAATTTAGGAATCGAACTGCAAGAACAGATCAACAGCCAACATCTCGAAGCCGTAATACCGGCCATAGGCTATCCTACCGGGACGGTGAATGTACAACTCGATTCGTTAGGAATACCCACCTATGACATCACTGAACATGTGGCATGGGACAACATTCCGTTTTCCGAACGTCTGGAGGAGCTTGCCCGTAACACGCAGGCTGTTAGTTTCGGGTCACTCGCCCAGCGTAACACAGTGAGCCGCAATACAATATATCGTTTCCTCGATGCAATGCCTGCCGATGGCACTTACAAAGTATTTGACATTAATCTACGTCAAAATTTCTACACCAAGGAGATTATCGACGAATCAATCAAACGATGCAACATTCTGAAAATCAACGATGACGAACTTTTGGTTCTTGATTCACTCATGAACCTTACGGGAGATAGCTTCCAAGAAAAATGCCGCTCACTACTCGGCAGCTACGGTCTCAAGATACTTATACTCACCTGTGGCTCACGGGGTAGTTATGTTTTCACCACGGATATGACCTCGTTTCTGTCGACTCCTGATGTGTTGGTGGCAGATACCGTAGGGGCAGGTGATTCTTTCACGGCAGCTTTTGTTGCGTCAATACTTCGCGGCAAAAATGTAGCGGAGGCTCATCAGCTTGCCGTAGAAGTAGCAGCCTACGTATGCTCCCAGCCAGGTGCCATGCCTGTGCTGCCGACTGAATTAACTGCAAGGTTACGCTAACGCGGACGCACAATACCATCGGTGACGGAAATCAATCCGTCATCAAGCAATTCACGCAAAGTATCTATGACTTCGACCGGTTTTTTTGCCAAGGTCGAAGCGAGCGCATCGATACTCATGCCGGAGGGACGAGATGAAAGACGAAGCACTGCCCGGCGCAAATTTTCTTCAGCCACTTTGCTTACACGCGATGCCGCAATCTTATCCCTACAGATATCGCACTTACCGCACTCTGCGTCACTTTGCTCTCCAAAATATTCCAAAATACGATTAGCCCGGCACCCGGTGGTATCAAACACAAAGCGTTTCATTGCGTCTACTCTCACCTGCATACGTTTTCGCATATCTTCATAGACGCTTTTGGGGAAATCTACTCTCCGGGGCTCGACACGCGGAGCAGTAAAAATTATGTAAGGTGAATTTTTACGCGGCACATAATGCAATGCATGAGCCCGACCCAATTCGAGCAAAGCATTATACACATCTTCACTACTGAGCATCAATCGCGAGGAAATCAATGGTTCGGATATATACACATAGTCGGCAAACAGGCCGGTATAGGTACGCAACATGAACTGAAACACACGGTCGGCCTTATCGGAAACCTTAAGAGAATAAAGCTCATTTTTGGTCATCGTGACAAGCACCCTGGAGCGAGTGGCTACCTCATCGACATACTCTATGTATCCGGCCCTCGTAAGAAGCATCAATGCATTGCGCACAATAGGAGGTCTGAAACCGAATCGGTCGCAAAACAAAGTAAAATTAAATTCACAGATATTGTTATAACCGCTACCGACAGCTATTTCCAGAAAGTTACATATATGCTCATAAATTTTGCGTATGATATCTTTCGGAGGAAAACTCTCGTTGAGTCGGCGTGTGAGAGTTGCTTTATCGGCCCGCGATGCCACAGTTACCGCAAAAGCAGGTCGGCCGTCACGACCTGCTCGGCCGGCCTCCTGATAATATTCTTCAAGCGACGAAGGGGGATCTATATGCACAACCACCCTCACATCGGCTTTGTCTATGCCCATTCCGAAAGCGTTGGTTGCTACCATGACTCTTACAGCACCCTCTTTCCAGCGATTTTGCTTATCGTTTTTATCCTCAGCGGCCAGTCCTGCATGATAATAATCGGCAGAAATACCGTTTTCTTTCAACATCTGAGCCACTTCAATGGTACGTTTACGCGAACGTGCATACACTATGGCCGAGCCACTGGTAGTACGGAGCACCTTAAGCAACATATCCGGCTTGTGGTCGGCATATCGAACCACATAGCTCAGATTACCACGTGAAAACGACGAACTGAACACACGCCCTTTTCTAAACACAAGTCTTGCCATAATATCTTGCACAACCTCTGGTGTGGCAGAAGCTGTCAATGCAAGCACAGGCACATCAGGAAACTTTTTACGCAGGTCGGCAATATGCAAATATGACGGACGGAAATCATAGCCCCACTGCGAAATACAATGCGCCTCATCAACTACAATCAGGCTCACCGGCAAAGATATAACAGTATCGGCAAACGAACGGCTACGCAGTTTCTCAGGCGACACATACAAAATCTTTATCTTACCCATTGCCACTCGTTTGAGCACAAGTGTATGTTCAGACCGCGTCAACCCGCTGTGAAGAGTTCCGGCCATGACGCCACGTTCACGCAGATTGTCCACCTGGTCCTTCATAAGCGAGATAAGAGGAGTAACCACTATGGTCAGTCCATTAAGAAGCAAAGCCGGAATCTGAAATGTGACCGACTTCCCCCCCCCCGTTGGGAGTAAACCCAGAGTATCGTGACCCGCCAGGACAGAATCTATAATATCTTTCTGACATGGCCGAAAAGAATCATATCCCCATACACGATGAAGTACTTCATGCGGTGTTAGTCCGATAAAATCCATCGGTCAGGCAAATTTATTTTCCCGCTCAGGATTTATGCGGGTGAAGTCCTTTGATTTGCAACTGTATTGGCGAAGTGGCACTCTGATGCTTGTTGTCCTCTATCGTGTAGCAGATGTCAAACGGACGACGGCTATGAATATAATCGAAATGCTCCGCCATGTTGAATGCTATACCATTGAACACTTTTCCGGAAGTGTCATCAACAAGCTCAAACTTGATATGCTCCAGATTGCGGCCCACAAGTTTGCTCGTACCGAAATCCATAACGTCGCGTGTGCAGAACACCGGCTTTGTATTGCCGGGGCCAAAGGGATTGAATCGGCGCAGTGTGTTAAGAAAAGCCGGTGTAATCTCCGAAAAAGTGATATATGCATCGATATCAAGCTGTGGCTGTAATTGCTCCGGCCGTATATTTTCAGCCACATATTGCTCAAACCGACGGGTAAATTCAGGTATATTCTCCTCTTTCAACGATAATCCCACAGCATAGGCGTGACCACCGAAATTTTCAAGCAAATCACGACATGAATCCACGGCCTTATATACATCAAAACCCTGAACAGAACGCGACGAACCGGTAGCCAGCCCGTTGGTGAGCGTCAATACTACCGACGGTTTGTAATACAATTCTGTCAGTCGGGAAGCGACAATACCGATGATGCCTTTATGCCAATCTTTATTATAAATAACAATCGATTTCTTATCGGTTATCATCTCGCCATGCTGTTCCAGATAGGCATTGGCTTCCTCCGTAATACGCTTGTCGAGCTCTTTACGGTCGCGATTATACTGATCAATGGCCTTGCCCCGCTCGTTGGCCTCAGTCACATCGCGGGCTACAAGCAACTCCACAGCTTCCCTGCCGCTCTGCATACGTCCGGACGCATTGATGCGCGGGCCAATTTTGAATATCACATCAGAAATGGTGATTTCCTTTCCGGTCAATCCGCATATACGGATTATAGCACGCAGTCCCATATTAGGATTGCTGTTGAGACGGCGCAGGCCATGGTAGGTCATTATACGATTTTCATCGACCATTGGCACTATATCGGCAGCAATGCTCACAGCCACAAGGTCGAGCATAGCATCGAGTTCAACAGTGGGTATGCCGTTGCTCTGTGCGAAACCCTGCATAAACTTAAACCCTACACCACACCCCGAAAGATGAGGACACGGATATGTGCTCCCTTCCATCTTAGGATTCAAGATAGCCACCGCATCGGGCAACTCTTCATCAGGCACATGGTGGTCACAGATGATAAAATCGATACCGAGACTCTTGGCATAGGCTATCTCCTCAATGGCTTTTATACCACAGTCGAGAATAATAATCAACTTCACCCCTTGCTCGGCGGCATAGTCAATGCTTCGCTTCGATATACCATAACCCTCATCGTAACGCGTGGGGATATAAAACTCAATATTAGAATAATACTGTTGTAAAAATTTATACACCAGAGCTACAGCCGTAGTGCCATCGACATCATAGTCGCCATAGACCATAATGCGCTCTTTTTTACCCATTGCTTTATTGAGGCGACTCACCGCTTTATCCATATCCGGCATCAGAAACGGGTCATGCATATCCTTAAGCGAAGGGTGGAAAAACTTTTCCGCCTCGCTGATACTGGTAATACCACGCTCCACCAACAATTCGCTGATGGGAGGCACACCCGAATATTGCTTAGCTAATTCCGATTCTGATTTTTGCTCTTCTGAAGTAAGGGGTAGATAATTCCATTTACTTGTCATTTATGTTGTTTTTTTATTTTTCTATCGCAAGTGGTGTGGAATCATTCCGTCAGAAAGCCGCACCGGTGTTGGGCGTGCCGAAAGCAATGATGAGCAGATAAAGGAGAGAATCAGATAGTTAACTCATCGCTGAAATAGTCAGACCGACACAATCAGGCACTATTTCTTGCTTTCCGCAAAATTACTGTTTTTTTACCGGAAATCCAACTTAGGAAAGGGATTATTAATGTTAAAAATCAAAAATCAGAGGAAGGTGACTCTGATTCATGCGGCACTTTCGCAGGGTCATCGGAAGTAACATCTGAAGAATCCGATGACGACAAATGCACATCGAGCTGAGGAAAAGGAAATGAGAGACCGTGGCGTGGCAACTCATCGTAAATTCTTTCGTTGAATTCATAGTAGACCGACCAATAATCAGCAACAGTGACCCATGCACGAGCTGATAGCACTATAGAGCTGTCGGCCATAGATTTAAGCACCACCGAAGGCTTACGGCTCAGGGTATTCTGCACTGCAGTAAGCACCTGCATATCACTGCGATCAAGCACACTTACCGTAGCCTTGAATTTCTCACGCTGCCTGCCGAACAATCGCTTGAAAAAGCCACGCTTGACCGGAGCGGCTTCAGGCTGCCCGGTGACATTCTGCTCCTCACGCATCTCACGGTCAGCAGCCAGCGTGTCTTTGACTATGCGATCATCAGCCAAAAGCATCGCCACAATTACATCACGGGCATCCTGCACACTGTCACCGTAAGAAAGGCTGACCTCCCATTCCACACGCCGGTATTCACCACGTGACCAGTTATTGATAGATCCGGTGGAAAGACTGCCATTCGGAAGAATTATGACCTTATTGTCAGGTGTAGTAATAATAGTGGAAAAAATCTGTATCTCTGACACAGTTCCCGCATAACCGGCAGCTTCAATGTAATCACCCACCTTATATGGCTTCAAAAGCAGAATCAGCACTCCACCCGCAAAATTCTGCAGCGTACCGCTCAGCGCCATACCTATTGCCACACCTGCCGATGCAAACAATGCTATAAACGAGCTTGTGTTTATACCGATAATACCTATCACCGTGATTATCAACAGGAAGTAAAGAAGCATCCGTACGAGGCTGAGTATGAACGAGCTCAGCGAGTGGTCCACCGAGCGACGCGAAAGAACTCCGGCCGTAAATCTGTATAGCTTCGAAATAATAAGTTTACCGACATAAAACACTATGATAGCCACCACCAGATGAAACGCAAAGTCAACCATGGAGCTGACCAGGCGACGCAAAAACTCATCGAGCGAAAGAGTCTTCAACCCCTCAAGCGTATCTATAGGCACAGCCGTAGCGGCGGCATCAACGGTAGTATCAGTATTTTCAAGTAAAAACATCAGTCAAAACGGTATTTTACCACATCATTCCACCATGATGTGGCTTTATAATCATAAACATCGGCCTCACCGGGATTGTTGACTATCTGCGAGCCAAGTCCATGGAAGTCCGCAGCATCAAGCCGGTAAACCGTGGGTGTAGTAAAAGCCAGAGGCACCACAGCCTGATATGCCTGCTGCCACCGGGCAAGCAACCGAGTATCTTCAGTCAAAGCCGATATATAATGCCACATATCATATATACCCGTCGACATTACAACCGTACGGAAATATGGCACGGGGCGATATTGCGCATCAGGCTGCGGATTGCCGGCATAGACAGCACGAGTAAGTTCGGCAAGCCGTTCCAAGCCGGAGGTGCGTATAAGCGAAATGGCACACCCTTCATTGCCGGTAATTATTTCACCATCGGCATATGACCGAAATGTGTTTTCCACCGCCTGAGGCAATCGGTCAGCTCCCTCAAGCAGACATTCCAAATTACGATGGTACGGCATACCGTCAGCACCCAATTCTGTAGGTGAAGCTACAATAAGCGGAGTTACATGGCGCAGCTCATAAGCCACTTCCACCGTGGCCATGTGACAGCAATCAAAATACACATATTCCCAAGCCACATCTTTAAGAACTTCAGCAAGAGAAGAAATCTTCATTTTCTGTCTGCCGATATTGTCATAGCCCCACGACTGCGGCCGTATATCCGTGGCATCCGGATCATCTATAACTCCGTTATCATTAAGCCACCCGGTGCCATGGCTCCACAACACCAGACCATAGTTGTCAGCCGGAGCATGTTCCTTCATCAAAGAAAATACCTCACGCATACGGCTTATGGTCAGATTGTTTCCTCTTGGAAAGACTTTCAGTTCCAACATATCGCCATCTGACGTGAGTTCATAGAGCTTATTATACTCATCTTTGATATAAGCCAAATATATAAGCACCCGTTTACCTTCGAGATTATTCACAGTCTTAATCCCCCGCCTCATCTCATCTATATCTATCATGGCATTCGATGAGAGATTATTATCCGCGGCCATATACACCAATAGCGTACGGCTGACAACGGGCGTCTCCGGTTCATCGGCATTATCTTTATCGCACGCAGTAAGAAACAGCATGCCAACAATCAAAAATATAAAATTAAGTATGATATACTTATCGAATTTTGTCATCAGTGTTTTCATATTACAAAATTACAAAATTTCAGCCATATTACAAAAAAGGGAGACCCTCACGGGCTTCCCTTAATAAACATTACACATAGTACTTAACGTCAGTGGATTTTTATAGTATGTTTTATAGAATCCTATGAAAAAGTTTCTTTCATTTCCTTATATTCACACTGCAAAATTAATCAACTTTTTCTAATCTGCAAAATCTATTTTCCCACTATTGATGCGGAGTTTGAGATTTTTTTCAAACATTTTTACATCGCATCACCTTAGTAAATATCAATTGAACAACTTTGCAATAAAAACCACAACATTTATGACATTTCAAAGATATCTTCACTGACATTTTGCTATAATTATAAATATTGTTAAAGCAATATTATTTATTTTTATCATTAAAGGCCACACTATATGCTAATTTTTTACTATTTTTGCACGCAAAATCCAACGTCTTTTATGTAGACGTCAACAGGTTCTTATGAAGGAACTTCTTTTTACAAAGATGCATGGTTTGGGCAATGATTACATCTATATCAACTGCCTTACTTCCACGCCCCGCCAAATTTCCCGCCTTGCCATAGAGATGTCGCGCCCCCACACAGGAGTAGGATCCGACGGCATCATATTGATTACGCCCTCGGAAAAGGCCGATTTCGGTATGCGTATCTTCAACGCCGACGGGTCTGAAGCAAAAATGTGCGGCAACGGCGCACGATGCGTAGGCAAATATTTATGGGATTACAATCTCACTTCATCGACTCACATTACTTTAGATACTCTTTCCGGTATAAGATATCTCCATCTGCACCCTGAAACCGACGGCACCGTCCGGTCAGTGACTGTAGATATGGGCAAGCCTGACACTCGCTGCATTAATATAGGTGTGACCCACACTGCTGACGAGATGATCGAACATCCGGTAATTATTGATGAAGCCACATACAGGCTAACAGCCGTATCGATGGGTAACCCTCACGGAGTAGTTTTCGTAAACTCTCTTACCGACATAGACATTCCCGATATAGGACGTAAACTTGAATTACACCCTATGTGGCACGACCGCGCCAATATCGAATTTATACAACTCTTATCGCCGGAGCGCCTGATGATGAGAGTGTGGGAACGCGGAAGCGGTGAGACCATGGCATGCGGCACAGGGGCTTGTGCAGCGGCAGTAGCCTCCCGAATTACCGGACGTACCACAGCCGACAACCTGACTGTAAGCCTAAGAGGAGGAGACCTCAATATATCCTTCGACGACTCGGGACATGTGCTGCTCACAGGCGATGCAACTACTGTGATGGAAGGAAGATATTTCATTAATGACTAAATTTGACAAATGACACGATGATAGAAATCAACGATAATTTTCTCCGACTCGCACCATCGTATCTGTTCTCCGACATTGCACGCAAAGTGGCCGAATACCGCGCTTCTTACCCCGAAGCCCACATAATCAGCATGGGAATAGGCGATGTGAGCCGCCCGCTCTGCGATGCCTCAGTCAATGCCATGCTTAAGGCAGTGGAGGAGATGCGCCACCCCGACACCTTTCACGGTTACGGGCCGGAACAAGGGTATCTGTTCCTTCGCCAAGCCATAGCCGACAACGACTATATCGCACACGGCATCCACATCACGGCTGATGAGATCTTTATTTCCGATGGTGCTAAAAGCGATACAGGCAATATAGTGGATATATTCAGCCACAAAACCAGGATAGCCCTTACCGATCCGGTCTATCCGGTCTATTTCGACTCCAATGTGATGGCCGGACGAAACGACATAGAATTTTTACCCGTAGATGAAGCCAACGGATTTATCCCTCCGCTGCCACAGAAAAATCCCGATGTAATATACCTTTGCTACCCCAACAACCCTACGGGGACAGTGCTTTCACGTGCGGAACTCGCCAAATGGATTGATTACGCTCTCAGCCACAGGGCAATCATACTGTTTGATGCAGCATACGAAGCCTATGTTACCTCAGCCGATATACCACGGTCAATCTACGAATTGCCCGGAGCCGACCGTTGTGCCATTGAATTCCGCTCATTCTCCAAAACAGCCGGGTTTACCGGACTGCGCTGCGGATTTACTGTTGTGCCACACAATCTGTATGGCTACGACTCCGAAGGCAATCAGATACCGCTCCACTCATTATGGCTGCGGCGTCAGACCACAAAATTCAACGGGGCCTCATATCCCGTGCAACGGGCCGCAGAAGCTATCTATTCTCCCGAAGGTAAAGCACAAGTGCGCGACACCATCAGCTACTATCTCAACAACGCATCGTTGCTGCGCCAAGCACTCAACGATGCCGGGCTGAAAGTCTACGGAGGAATCGACTCACCTTATATATGGGTGAAAACGCCCCAAGGACTCTCATCATGGGATTTCTTTGAATTACTTCTGCATCAGGCCAATATAGTGGTCACTCCCGGTGTAGGCTTCGGCAAATATGGTGAAGGATATGTGCGTCTGACCGCTTTTGCCGACCATAAAAATACCCAAGAAGCTGCCAAACGTATCAAAAGGCTGCTTCACCCCAACTCTTAACCATCATTATCTAAAACAAAATATCTATATGTCAACGCTCCGATTCAAAGTTGTAGATGAGGCTTTCAACCGTAAAGCCGATCCGGTAAACATCCCTAATGAACGTCCCGACAAATATTATGGGAAATATGTTTTTGATCGCGCTAAAATGATTCAATATCTTCCAGCTGAAACATTTCAGGCGCTTATCAATGCTATAGACAATAAGGAGCCATTAAGCCGCGACATTGCTGACTCCGTAGCCGATGGCATGAAACGCTGGGCCATTGATAATGGCGCACGTCACTATACTCACTGGTTCCAACCGCTTACCGAGACTACAGCCGAAAAACATGACGGATTTATCGAATACGACCGTTGCGGCGGAGTAGTGGAAAAATTCACAGGCAAACTACTCGTTCAGCAAGAACCGGATGCCTCGAGTTTTCCCAACGGTGGTATCCGCAATACTTTTGAAGCCCGCGGATACTCTGCATGGGACATATCCTCTCCGGCTTTCATCCTTGATAAGACACTCTGTATACCTACTATATTTGTCTCATATACCGGTGAATCACTCGACTACAAGACTCCGCTGCTTAGAGCACTCAACAGTGTGGACCGCGCGGCCACTTCTGTAGCTCAACTGTTCGATCCATCAGTGAAGCATGTGCGCAGTTTCCTCGGTTGGGAACAGGAATATTTCCTTGTTGATGAAGCCATCTATTCGGCCCGTCCTGACCTGATGCTTACCGGACGCACTCTGATGGGACATGAATCAGCTAAAAACCAACAGCTCGAAGACCACTATTTCGGAGCAATACCCTCACGAGTAGAAGCCTTTATGCTTGACCTCGAATTAGAATGCCACCGATTGGGCATACCGGCCAAAACACGCCATAACGAGGTAGCACCAAATCAATTTGAGCTTGCCCCTATTTTTGAGGAAACCAACCTTGCCAACGACCACAATCTGCTGATGATGTCGGTTATGGCCGAAGTCGCACGTCGTCATCATTTCCGCGTGTTGCTGCATGAAAAACCATTTGCAGGAGTCAACGGCTCGGGCAAACACAATAACTGGAGTCTGGGTACAGATCAAGGCGACATACTCTTCGCTCCCGGCAAGACTCCTCAGGAGAATCTGCGATTTATTACCTTTGTGGTCAACGTCATGGCTGCAGTACACCGCCACAACGCACTGCTCAAAGCCTCTATAGCTTCTGCCACGAATGCTCATCGTCTGGGTGGTAATGAAGCTCCTCCCACCATCATTTCTATCTTCACAGGCTCGCAACTCTCCGATATACTCGATCGGATAGCCCACTCTTCAAACGAAGAACTCACTGACCTGTCGTCACGTGAAGGTCTGCGACTCAACCTCTCGCAGATACCGGAAATCATGCTTGACAACACCGACCGCAACCGCACGTCGCCATTTGCTTTCACAGGCAATCGTTTTGAATTTCGTGCCGTGGGCTCATCGGCCAATTGCGCTTCGGCCATGATAGCGCTCAATGCTGCAGTGGCACAGCAACTGAAAGAATTTCGGACTTGCATCGACCGCAGACTTGCTGCAGGCGAGGACTTACGCCACGCGCTGCTTGAAGAAATACGCACACTCATTCATCAGTCGGCTCCGATACACTTCGACGGTAACGGCTATTCTGAAGACTGGAAAGAAGAAGCGGCACGCAGAGGACTCGATGTGGAAACTTCCGTACCTTTGATTTTCGATGCTTATCTGCGCCCTGAAACAATAAAAATGTTTACCGACACCGGTGTGATGACTCCTGTGGAACTTGCCGCACGCAACGAAGTGAAATGGGAGATGTACACCAAGAAAGTACAGATTGAAGCCCGCGTGCTCGGCGACCTCGCTCTCAACCATATCCTTCCGGTAGCTATCCGTTATCAATCGATTCTGCTCGACAATGTAACTAAAGCCACAGCCGTATTCGGTGAAGAAAAAGGACGCGAAATGTCGGCAGCACAGCTTGTCAACATTGAAGATATCGCTGACAACATCGCGATAATCAAAGCGGAAGTTGAAAAAATGGTCGATGCCCGTCGCGAAGCCAACCGCATCACTTCCGAACGCGAAAAAGCTATTGCCTACCACAACACTGTGGTACCCTGCATGGACCGCATAAGATATCACATCGATAAGCTCGAATTAATGGTCGACAACGAAATGTGGCCTCTGCCAAAATATCGTGAACTCCTATTTATAAGATAATCATCTCCCTATCCTCAATTAATTTACAATCATGAAACTACATTCATTTTTTGCCGCAGCATTACTTATAATCACCGTCTGCGGCTGTACAGACAAAGAAAAAGAAAACAGACAGCAAGCCCTGCTTGACTCCACTAAAGAAGAACTCACCGAAGCCGTAAACCAGCGCGATGAACTTCTTACGCTCTTCAATGACATCAACGCCGATATGCAGCAGATTAAATCAATGGAGGAAATACTCGTACTTCCCGCCACCGATGAAAACAGCAATGCCAAGGCACAACTGGTCAATGACATCCAGGCTCTTAAAAACACGCTTGCCCAACGTCGCGAAAAACTCGCCGAGCTGGAGTCAAAACTCAAGAAATCCAATCTCTTTAACCGTGAGTTGCAAAATACCATCAACAATCTTCAAAACCAGATTACAGCTCAGGCTACCGAGATTGAAAACCTTACCGAAAGCCTGGCTCAGGCCAACACACGCATCACCATGCTCAACACCGCCGTTGACTCACTCAATGATGCCGTCAATATCATCACCACCCAGCGCGACTCGGCAGAAGCCGATGCCACCGCTCTTGATGCACAACTCAATGCCTGCTACTACATAGTGGCCAACAAATCGACACTTAAAAAGCTAAAAATCATAGAGACCGGTTTCCTCCGTTCCACCAAAATCATGAAAGGTGACTATGACGCAAAAAGTTTCGTAAAAGCTGATAAACGCACCCTGCACACGCTCCCGCTCCACTCATCGAAGGCCTCTATTCTCACCAATAATCCGCAGGGCTCATGGAACATCACCGAGGTTAACGGTCAAAAAACACTGAATATCACTGATCCTGAACGTTTTTGGTCTATTACAAATTATCTTGTGGTACAGATTGACTAAAAATTTCTTTAATCCAAACTTTTTTCATTACATTTGCATCTACAAATATAACTCATATCATAAACTCTAAAACATAAAGAAATGTCAAAAGTAACCGTAGTAGGTGCCGGTAACGTAGGCGCCACATGTGCCAATGTATTGGTAACTCAAAGCATCGCCGATGAAGTTGTGCTCATCGACATCAAAGAAGGTCTGGCTGAAGGCAAAGCCATGGATATCATGCAGACTGCCAACATCCTCAACCTCAATTCCCGTCTCACCGGCGTAACCAATGACTATTCCATGACTGCAGGCAGCGATGTAGTGGTTATCACATCAGGTATTCCCCGCAAACCCGGCATGACTCGTGAAGAGCTCATCGGCGTCAATGCAGGTATTGTCAAATCAGTTACTGAAAATGTAATCAAATACTCTCCCAATGCTGTCATTCTCTGCGTATCTAACCCCATGGATACAATGACATACCTTATCCACAAGACTTCGGGTCTGCCCAAAAACCGCATCATCGGTATGGGTGGCGCTCTCGATAGCGCTCGCTTCAAATATTTCCTTAGCATCGCACTCGGAGCCAATGCCACTGAAGTAGAAGGTATCGTTATCGGCGGACATGGAGACACCACCATGATTCCCCTCGTTCGCTATGCTGCTTATCGCGGTGTTCCCGCCACCAACTATCTCCCGGCCGAACAGCTTCAGAAAGTAGCTGCCGACACTATGGTAGGTGGTGCCACACTCACCAAACTACTCGGCACATCAGCATGGATGGCTCCCGGAGCTGCTTCAGCACAGGTGGTTAGCGCAGTACTTCATGACAGCAAGAAACTTATCAGCTGTTCTGCCCTTCTCGAAGGTGAATATGGCGAGAATGATATCTGTGTAGGTGTTCCCTGTATCCTCGGCAAAAACGGTATCGAGAAAATCGTGGAATTTGACCTTAACGAAGAGGAAAAAGCACTCTTCGCTGCCAGTGCTGCAGCCGTACGTAAAACCAATGGTGCATTAGCTCAATAAGCCTAAATATATTTTTATGAAAAAAATACTCTCCATTTTTGCCTTGTCGGCCCTGATTTTCACCGGCTGTAATTCAAACTCACAGCAAAACGAATCAACTACTACAGATACAGAAGAAGCAGTTGAAAATGATGCAGTACAGACTGATGACAGCTCCGCAGCTACAGTAATCGAGCTCGAAAAAGGCCAGATACCTGAAGCAGAAGATCTCCCCGTGGTAATCGACTGCTGGGCATCATGGTGCGGACCTTGCATGCAATTCAAGCCCATCTATCATAAGGTTGCTGAAGAATATGCTGGCAAATTCCAATTCATGGCAGCAGATATCGACATTTGTGATAACTTGCCCGAACTATACAAATTCACGGCGATACCCACTATCATTATTCTCCGCAAAGGTCAGGAACCAATGACCACCACCGGAGCTATGTCGGAAGCTGACTTCAAATCATTGCTCGACTCAGTACTCTGATTATCAATCAAGACATAACCATCACTTAAAGCGGTATATCCTTACGATATGCCGCTTTTTATATGCCCATTTATACCGAGATTCACGAAAACGGCCAAAATATCTTGCAAACACAAAAAAAAGTGGTAACTTTACCACAAAACTCAATACTCTCTATAATCATGAAAACTAAAATCAACCAACAATTCGAATCTCATTTCGGTGGCCACGGCACAATCTACGTAGCCCCCGGTCGTTTTAACCTCATCGGTGAACACACCGACTATAATGGCGGATTTGTATTTCCCGGTGCCATAGATAAATTCATCATGGCAGAAATTCGCCCCAATGGAACAGAAATTGTACGTGTTTACTCAATTGACATCGATGAACTGGTAGAATTCGGCTTAAAAGAAGAAGATGCACCTGCTCAGCAATGGGCTCGCTACATATTCGGAGTATGCCGCGAAATCATCAAACGTGGTGGAGTGGTAAAAGGCTTTGACGCTGTATTTGCCGGTAACGTTCCTCTCGGAGCAGGTCTGTCATCTTCAGCCGCTCTCGAAAGTTGCTTTGCCAATGCGCTCAACGATCTCTTCAACGACAACGCGTTTCCCAAAATGGAACTCGCCAAAATCGGGCAAAGCACCGAACATAATTACTGCGGTGTAAATTGCGGTATCATGGACCAATTTGCCTCCGTACACGGAAAGAAAGACAATCTGATGCGTCTTGACTGCCGCTCGGGAGAATTTGAATATTTCCCCTTCAAACTCGATGGCTACCGTCTGGTTCTCGTAGACTCAAAAGTGAAACATGAACTCGTGGACTCTCCCTACAACAAACGTCGTGAATCATGCGAACGCGTAGCCAAAACACTCGGGGTAGAAACACTTCGCGATGCCGACATGGCCATGCTTGATGCAGCTAAAGATAAAATCTCGGAAGAAGACTACAAACGTGCCAAATATGTAATTGAAGAAAAACAGCGTGTGCTCGACGTATGCGATGCTCTTGTCAAAGGCGATTATGACACCGTAGGCGCTTGTATGTACGGCACTCACGAAGGTATGTCAAAATTATATGAAGTATCTTGCGAAGAGCTTGACTTCCTTAACGATGTAGCTCGTGAATGCGGTGTTACCGGTTCACGCATTATGGGCGGCGGTTTTGGCGGCTGCACCGTCAACCTCGTAAAAGATGAACTGTACGACAATTTTATCACCACCGTCAAGGAAAAATTCAAAGCGGCCTACGGTCACGAACCTAACATCTATCCTGTTATCGTATCCGACGGAGCCCGTCGCTACGAAGACTAATATTGTGATAAAAAACGATATCAACCACACCTCAGATATTAAATTCATAACTTTTGGGGTGTGGTTTCATTTTTATGATAAAATGGAAAAACTCCATTACTCTTCAGAATTAAATTTATTTAATATACATTTTTTGAATTAACATCAAGGCGAAAGTTGTATATTTATCCAATTTGAATTACATTTGCAATATCCATATTGTCACTCCCTATTATGCAACCAAATAAACGTCAAGCTCGTCTTGCTCTGATAGTAAAACTATTGCTCAACCATAATATCGGCTCTCAAGAGGAACTAATGGCTCTGCTTGAGCAAAATAACTGTATGGTGACTCAGGCAACTCTGTCTCGTGACCTGAAAACACTGCGCACATCTAAGGTTGCCACCGAGCTTGGAGGCTACCGCTATGAAATAGCAGCAAACGGGACAGCTGCCGATGAGGTGGCATCACATGCCATGGACACAGTACGCCAGGCAGCAATCCTGTCAGTAACACGTGCCGGCGGTCTCGTAATAATCAAAACCCGCAACGGCTATGCAGGAGGTGTGGCTTACGATATCGATGATATGGCTTCCGACCTGTTTCTTGGTACGATAGCAGGAGCTGACACTGTATTTGTAGCCGTAAACCCTTCGGTTGCTCCAATAGAAATCTATAATGCTCTCTCAGAGATTATTCCGGCCGCAGTGCTGGAAGAAAACCGAAAATATTTTGAATAACAAAGACTTAAATTCATTACCATTATGATACGCGCAGCCGTTACCGGAGGCTCATTAGCCGTAGCCGGTGAAATCATCAAAATCCTTATCAATCACCCTGATGTGGAATTAGCATGGGTATCTGAACCTGCTGCTGAAGGAGCACTTGTATCGGAAATTCACAAGGGTCTGCGAGGTGAAACCTATATGCGCTTTTGTGCAGATGCCGATTTCAACAACACAGATGTACTTTTCCTTTGCTCTGATATTCCCGGTGAATCAGCTCATTTCTTAGCTGAAAATAAAATTCCCGAACGCATAAAAATCATAGATGTGAGTGGCGATATGCTCAGAAGCTCCACTTTTGCCGACGGTGATGAATGGATATTCGGTCTGCCTGAACTTTCACGCAAACCGTTGGTACGCGGAGCCACTAAAGCAGCTATACCGCCGGCTTTGACTTCAGTAATCCTGTTGGCCCTATTGCCTTTGGTTAAGAATCATGTATCGACTTCCGACATTCATGTCACAGCTGTAGTAGCCGAAGAAGATGCCGAACCGGGCGAAGCTCTGGCTCTAATAGACCTTGAAGATTCTGAGCACGTGATTCGTGCACTTCAAAGTCTTAATGAGTCTTTTAATGCCAATATGACATTTATGGTGATTACCGGGGGTTGGCATCGTGGCATCTCCGTGTCGATTCACACTCGCGTAAACTGCACTGAAGAAGAAGCACTGGCCATGTTCACTGATTTTTATTCTGACCACAGCTTCACGTTCTTATCGGAATCAATGCCTAACCTCACTGAAGTAGCGGGTACCAACAAGTGCATAATCAATGTTCAAAAAGTGGCTGACCGTTTAGTTATCAATGCCGTGATTGATGATATTATCAAGGGAGCATCAGCGATGGCTGTCCATGACATGAACCTGTTATTCGGACTCCAGGAACGCGTTGGTCTTATGCTAAAAGCCCAAAGTTAATCTTTCCGCATCAGTTACGCAGACGCGGTGACAGAATACGCTCGCCAAGATATTTGGCGAGCTGTTTTTTTATGTCATTAAGTTCCGAACACCGCTTCATGAGCTGACTTACCTGTTCGGCATCAGAGATACTGCGCAACTGCTCATTACACCGACGTAAATCACATTCCACCAATGCGATTTTAAGATTATAGACAGCGAGCGGCACAAGCTCGACAAGACGGTCACGTTCGGTAGGTAACTTTGAATATTTAGTGTGAATCTTACTTAGCTGATATTTTGAACTTACCAGATCCGTGGTGATACGCCGAGCAGCATCATTATCACACGAAAGCAGACGCTGCTGTATGAATTGCTCAGCAAAATCTTCGCGGGCACGGGCTATCTGCTGTTCCACATTAGCTCGGAGTTCCTTTTCCTTTATCTCCATCACCGCCAGATCATCGGTCGAACGCCGGATCTCATCTATCCCTTCAGCCATCAGCCTATCATTCTCTTCATTCAACCGCATCTCTTCACGGGCAACAGCATCTTGCCAACCTTCACGCCCCAGCGTGACAGCCAGTCGGAGCGTCTGATTCAAATCCGAATCACTAAGTTCAATACCATCGAGACTTAATTCCTGCAGGATATAATCAAGTACTGTCAAAGCCACGATATTGCCCGATTCATCTTCTGCATCAAAAACTTTAAGCATGCCGTATTTCACAGCATAACGCACCAATTCACGTTCTACAGAGGCTAACCCGACCTCACGCGTAAGAGATTTCGCCGGCGTTTTTTCCATAACCACCACCGGAGAAACGGCATCGAGATCCTCCTGTGTGGGTACTCCGGCTTCGATACGATTACGACGCTTGAAATTCTCAGCGGCTTCTTTTTCGCGATAATCGGCTGCATATTTCTTGACCTCGAGAGCCAGAATTTTCTCATCAACTCCCATCTCCCGACTACATTGGGTGATATAAACCGTGCGGGTAATCTGATCTGGAATTACGGCTATCGAACGCACAATACTCTGAATAGCTTTCGAACGCCCTACAGGATCGTTCTCAAGATTCTTCATCAGCACGTCAGTCTTAAATGCAATGAAATCACGTGCATTATCAGCAATATAACGCTCTACTTCTTCCGATGAATGACTTTGAGAAAATGAATCCGGATCATCACCCTCAGGGAGTAACAACACCTTAATATTCATACCCTCGGCCAATAACATATCGATACCGCGCAGTGAAGCCTTGATACCCGCGGGATCGGCATCGTAAATCACGATAACATTGTCGGTGAACCTATGAATAAGGCGTATCTGTCCTTCAGTAAGCGATGTCCCTGATGATGCCACCACATTTTCCACTCCATTCTGATGCATCGAAATCACGTCCATATACCCTTCGACCAATATGCAGCAATCTTTCTTGACTATAGCCTGCTTGGCCTGATATAATCCATACAGCTCAAAACTCTTCCGATAAATGAGCGATTCGGGGGAGTTGACATATTTAGCCACCTCCTTGTCCTTGCGCAACGTGCGTCCTCCGAAAGCCACCACCTTGCCGGATACAGTAAACACCGGATAAATTACACGTCCGCGAAAACGGTCCTGAACCGTACCGCGCTCGGTACGATAACACAATCCGGTATCAATAAGATACTTCTCGTTATAGCCTTTTTGTACAGCAGTTTTGAGCAATGCATCGCGCTCTTCGAGTGAATAACCAAGATGAAAACGCTTGACCATGGCATCATTGATGCCTCGTTCGCGAAAATATGCCAATCCGATATTCCGACCGGCTTCAGTATCTAAAAGTGTTTTCTCAAAATATCCTTTGGCAAACTCGTTGACAGCAAGCATACTTTCACGCTCCGACTCCTGCTCACGCTCTTTGTCGGACATCTCATGTTCTTTGATTTCAATGTTGTACTTGCGTGCCAGATATCGAAGAGCCTCATTGTATGACAGCTGCTCCAGTTCCATGATAAAATTGACCGGACTGCCGCCCTTACCGCAACTGAAGCATTTACAGATGCCTTTGGATTTAGATACGGAAAACGAAGGGGTACGCTCGTTATGAAACGGACATAAACCTATATAGTTGGCACCACGACGCTTAAGACTTACAAAATCGCTTACCACCTCTACAATATCGGCTGTATCCAGGATTCTTTGTACGGTTTCTTGGTCAATTCTTCGCATAGGAAGACAAATGTACAAATTAATCCCTATACTTCAAAATGTGATAATATGTCAGAGAGGAATCGGGCAGAAGTCCAGGGTGGAAAATATTAATCAGGTCGCATAACACCACGTCGGGGTGTACGATGGCCGACTCAAAAAAATCATTACCGCCGGCAGCGTTTGTTCGAAAGTTATTGTTATAGACATATCCGTTTTTGAAACAACGCGTATCTGTGAACTTCGGACATATATTCTTCAAATCGTCAAGATTGTTAATCATACCGACATTAAGCCACATATCGGCCTGCGAAGTGAGTTGATATGCTTCTTCAAGGTCGATGGGCAACGAACTGTTGCCGGTATTATTCTTGTAGATATAGTCGCCACCGGCATCTTTAATGAGACGCACCATATAGCTCTCATTTGGTGGCATGAACCAAGAATCGCCATAAGGAGTATTGAGCATTACTGAAGGTGCATCAAGCACCATTTCAGCGACTTGATTTTTCAAAGCATTGTATCTTTGTGGAATACCGGCAAATACTTTTTCCCCATAGGCACGTAGTCCAATCACCTCTGAAAGTGCCACCAACCACTCGGCTTTACCTAATGGTGAATCCTCCACATAATCACCTACATACATAAACGGGATTCCCAACTCCTTCAATTTACCTTCAACGGAACTGGCGCCGGTCACTCCGTAGAGCAGCACAATATCGGGGTCTAATGCCGTGAGAAGCTCCGTATTGATATTTCCCTCATAACCGATATCAAACACTTCATCGCGCCGAGCCTGTATATCGGGATTCATGACGTAATCAAGTCCTGATACACCTACCACACCTGACGCCCCTCCGACAGCGTCAAGCATAGCTATGTGAGTAGATGACAGAGTGACTATACGCCTGGCATCACCTTTAATCACCTGTCCATCAAAATCAGACGAAACATCAACACCATCGCGGTCAATTAATAATCGCGTGACCACGCTGTCGGCTCCCTGCCAAGGATTATATACCTCTATGAGGGTATTTTCACTTCCTGAACGTCCAAAAATCTTAAATCCGGAAGCATATTGGGGTAAATATATTTCCTGTGAATAATCATCAATACTCTCCCGGGTATGCGCGCAACCTACTAAAAAAATTAATACAGGTATAAAAAATACATTTTTCATTTCTTTCTATTGAATTTAGGAGTTATACCTATAAAAAATTCAAAATTGATACCGGGCATAGGACGTGACAACACTGAAAGATAATCCTCATTGAAGAGATTGTTGACTGCCAATTTGAGCTGTATATCCACAGGCTTGAATGAGAACCCTTTTTCGATGGATATATTACTCATGAAATATTTAGGCAAATGTCCGGTGATGGTGTAATCATTGCTTGACATGGTGAATCGTTCGGAATAGTAAGCCCACTTGTAAAGGAAACTCCAGGAGCGCCATGTAACCCTGCCGGTAAGTGATGCCGAATGTTTTGGGACATATGGAAGCTGCTTACCTACAGACTGATCGGCAGGCGACATCTTCTTCCCTTCATTGATAGATGGAGTCCATGAGTAAGAACCGTTCAGGTCGAATATCCACCCTCGGAAAGGCTCGAAAGCTACATTAAGTCGACCTTCGAGACCATAGGCGTGTACCATTTTGACATTACGCGGAGAGAAGAAACCTTTGGTGGTGGGGAGCCAGATAATCCAGTCGTCAATGTGACTGTCAAACCATGTAATACTACCACCCATTGACACCGGAAACGGCTCAGTCCAACCTGTGTCAAATGAAGCTCCGGCATCATAAGTCCAACCATGCTCACTCCTCAAGTCGGGATTACCTCCGGGGAGGAAATAGAGGTCATTGAGTGTGGGAAACTTATGGTTGCGCGACACGGAAGCCTTCAGCATGACATTACCTTTCCTTGACAAAAGACCGTCGACAAAAAAGGCTGGGATTAAAGGTGCCCAAGTATTACCGAACATTTCCTGTCGGAACACAAGCGATAACCCTAACGGTTCAACAGGCTGCCATTTTGCCGAAGCTGAGCCGGAGAGTTCGATACGTCCCTTGTCATAACCCACGATAGCCCTGTTACCATCCTGAAGTATGATATTTTTATCCTCAGAACGCACAAAATGTTGATGGGCAGAAATATTAGCTGTCAAATACCATTTCTCTGCGGGGTTATATTCACCCTCAACCTGACCGTAGAAAGTATTTACCCTGCTTCGGGAGCGTGTCATCGTTGCCCAATTGTTTTCAGCGACCTCGCGACGATAGTCATAGGCCATCCAGGTATTGATATATCCACCTTTAACTGCCAGTTTCCAATTACGGCGGTTATGGTCCCACGACAAGACTCCTCTAAAAGTATGTTCACGCTGACGATTCTCAAAATTTCGTTCATTCCCGTAATCCGTAGTAAGCATAGGTAATTCACGATTGGAATTGATATACCACGCATTGAGTCCGAAACGATCGCCCTTGTTTGTGTCATAATATACCTCTTGCAACGCATGAAAATCCTTATATGCTCCGCTGCGGTTACGCTCGGTGGGATAATACTGGCCAATGATATTCTTGTCATCATCATAAATATTCATCTTCTTGTCGTGATTGACATATTTATAGTCATTGGGAGATGAAGAATATACAATACGACTTGATATATGCCAATGGTCACTACCATATGTGAAACGCGCAAACTCATCGAAGGTACTGAAGGAGCCTACACCCTGCACATATTGCAGATTGACACCTTCGGCCACGTCGGGTATGGTGCCGAGTTTGACCAGACCGCCGAGACCTCCACCGGTCTCGTTGACCGATGACGTGCCGTGAAGCAGCGACGCCTGATCTATAAAATAAGATGGAATGGTGGAAAAATCGGTCATACCGAGCATTGGATTATTGATACGCATACCGTTCCATGTCACCTGCGTATGACTTGGCGATGTACCACGGAAAGCAACAGTGGAGAGCGTGGCACGTCCATAACTCTTGACAAACACCGATGAATTGAACGTAAGTATATCGGCCATGGACAAAGCCACATTTTCTTTAAGCATCAGAGAATCAAAAGCGGTCTTCTGCACACCTATTTCTTTCATAGGACGATGTCCCCAGAAAACCACCTCACGCAAATTACGCGCCCTCGAAGATGTGTCCTGAGAATGCAGTAGGGTCGTTCCTTGGAACGACCACCCTATGGCGAGTATAACCAAAATCTTTTTCAGTCTCATTTATTTACATTGTTTTTAATATATTCTTCTATCCCTACAACGAAACGCCCATACAGATTACTTCCAACAGAACGCACCGGGAGTGATACCAACATAAAATTCATCAATTAGTTTACCATCAGATGAATATCTATAAATCATACCTTGCTGCTGATAGTCTATGGCGTCGGCGACATAGACTTCGCCATTGACAGGGTTTACCGTAAGTCCATAGTACTTCGTATCGCGGTATTCGAGGAACGGACGGACAGGGACTCGGTCAGCAGTCACCTCCATACACCAGATGTCGTCATTTATCCAATAGAGTTTGTCACGCGTCCCGTTGAGCTGTACTTCGCTCGGGGCATCACCGAGACTGAACCTCCACTGTTTTTCGATAGAAAAAGTTGCCGCATCAATCTTATACAGCGATGGAGCCTCATAGCCGTAAGGTGAACCTTCGTAACCGCCATCAGTCACGGTCCACATCTTGCCATACTTATCCAAAACAAGCGATGTAGGCTGAATACCTACCGTCAGCTGAGCCACCACTTCATCTGTCTCGGTATCGATCTTGATGATACGGTTCTGATAGCTCCAGCAGTTGCAAAAGACATATTTGCCATACTGCACCATCTGTTCGGTAGAACCACTCTCCATGGTCATGTCAGGCACACGGATATAACCAGTTATCTCATATTTCTTAGGATTTACAATAAAAATACGGTTATCCCAAATCTGTGTGACGTAGGCTTTCTCCTCATTTATAAAATGGATATATCGTGGCGATGTCAAATCCTCTATCCGCCCTACTTCCTTAAATGTATTGAGATCGATAGCAAAAATCACATGTGAGTTATTGACCACAATCCACCCTTTGTTATCATAAATACTCATTGACTGGGCCACATCGCCGAGCTTCATACCATTAGCGCGAAAAAACACCTCATTTTGCACTTGATTGGTAGCAGGGTCATAATAGCTCAAAGTAGCATTTCCATATTGAAAATTACCTTCGTTGGTAATGAACAGTCCGGCACCGGTGACATTAAAATCTTCAACCGAATCACTGTAATCCCACTCCATGCAAGAAGTAATCCCACATAACAGCACTATACACACCCAAATCTTATTTAGATAAATCTTCGTCATAATTCGCAATAGGTTTATCCTGCGATGACACGACCGAAGAAATAAAAGCATTGATCTTTTACCGCCTTCACCTGTAATCCCGCAGGCAGATTTTTCAATTTGAAAATCGGCAGGTCTTCTGACTTATCCCTGATTTATCGCGTCTTCTCACATCAATACAATCATTCCATAGAACAACCGAAATGCAATGACTTATAGCGAATCTCCTTCTGCTCCATCAATACACGTAAGTGCAAAAGATAAAGCGGGAATTACAGCAGCGGGTACTGTCGGGGAATCTCACCCCGTTCCCTTTTCATGTTCCTTAGTGCCTCCTCTCCCGGAAAGCGAAACAACCGTTTTCACCCTCAAAATTACACATTATTCCCCACACCACCAATATATACAAGAATAAAAACGTTTCTCACACCACCAAGCAAATCGCAAAACACACAATATATATGTATATATGGAAGGAGAGCGGACGCATCAGGCGTCCGCTCTCCAAAATTTACAAATTATGCGTGAATATTTAAGGGATAGCTACTTTTTGAGTAAACACACCTGCGGGAGTGGTAACTTTAAGTACATACACACCAGGAGTAAAATCGGAAGTTGAGCAAGTCACAGCATCACCATCAACTGTGGTGGAAACCACCTGCATACCCATCATGTTAAAAAGATCAACAGTCATACCAGCCATACCCGGAGCGGTAACACTAAGTTCAGTACCTGAGACAGTAACAAACGGATTAACGGTATCTTTCTCGATATTAACCGTACCGGAGAGTAATGATCTGCGCAAAATCTCGATAATACCAGCCTGTGTGTTAATACGTCCGGCTCCGGCACGTTCGGGCATTGAACTGATGGCATTGTCCATAGTGGAAGTGGTAGTAATAATCTCTTTGATATCATTGATATTGAGAGTCGGGTCAGCTTCAAGCCACAGAGCTATCGAACCGGCTACAAAAGGTGTAGCCATAGAAGTTCCCGACATTTTACCCCAGTAGAAAGGATTTCCTTCGCTGTCGGTAGCCATACCCGACATAATGCCGGAAGTTTCTCCGCCGGTGTTATTCTCGGCATTATACGCAAGATAATACGGGCTGTACGATGACATAATATTAGTGCCGGGACCGAGAAGAGTAGGCAATTGACGGCCATCATCGGTCATACCATAACTTGAGAAAGAAGTAACGGCATTTTCCTGGAAATTATTCGTGCCCTTGACACTTCCGTCAAACTGATACCACATACCACGCGAATTATATGAGCCTACAGAAATCACATTGGGGTGGCAAGCCATAGTTGAAATAGAGAAATCACTCGTACCTGCTACAGAACCACTGATAGCTGATTGAGAAGTAAATTCACCGTAATTGTTGATAACTCCGGTAACCGTACGGCCTGATTGATAGGTGACAGTAACATACAAAAAGTTGGAAGAAAGAGTTTTGCGGGTGTAATTAAACATCATAAGGACGTGGAAACGGTCATTGTTCTTATCTACCTCGCTAAGCCCGACAACCGAAGCGTCACTGAACGCCGACTTCAATGTAGAGTTATTGGACACAGTATATTGATAACCTTGATCCGCAGAATTGATTGTGAAAATATCAGTGGAAGAACCACTAAAAAGACTTTTGGTATAGCAAGTCACTTTAAGAGTGAAAGGCTCAGATGAATCTCCCCAAAAGTCAAGCAGCGAATAGAGTTGACTGTAACCTGAGAGTGGGGTAGCACACGTAACGAGTTTGTCGGTTGATGAAGTAAATGTTTTGCGTACCGACATCTTATCGGCGCCTTCATTTCCGGCGGCTACCACAGGAATAAGGTTATAATCTTCAGCAAGAGTACTCAGTGTCTGCGACAGATAGTCGGAACCATCGTGAGCACCTATATTACTACCGATTGAACAGCTGAACACAATAGGTTTTCCTTCTTCAGCTGCCTGCTGCGCCATTTGCGTAGCTGCGTGTGCGATAGCAGTACTTTCAAAAGAACCGCAGCCTACCAATATCTCACTGCCTGTAGCTACACCATAGAACGGATTGGTACCCCTTACAGTGGCAGAATCGGTAAAAGCAGTGTAAGTGGCGTTGGGCGTAACCGTGCGATATGTAGCAGCACCTTTATAACCACCGGCCAAAATACCGAGAGTGTGAGTTCCATGTGTTTCCTGCTCATCATCTGTGTTAAACAAAGCCACTTTCTCAGGCGTATTAAAATTATAAATATTTATCATAGATGTATTCTCCTCATCTTCTTCATAAAAAAGCACACGCTTTACACGAGAGTTGCCATCTTCATCGAAGAAATTGAGGTGATTGGGAGCTACACCAGCATCATAAATAGCGGTAAAGACACCACTACCATTATATTGAAAATTAGTACCGTTATAATCAAAACCATTATGCACGGTCGTAACCCCTGCATCATCACGCGCTTTATCAGTACACTTATGCATTTTGCGACCAAGTTGAATAGCCTTCACAGCATCAAGTTCGGCCATAGTCTCCACATCATTCATCGACACATTGACTATAGCTATTTTGCCAAGATTGGAGAGTACTTCATAACCGGCCGACTCAAGATCAGCTGCTGTATAACCATCGTTAATACCCACAAAGGCCATCTTCATAGGCGCTACACCCGGAGCAAATGAGGAAAATGCCGATTTTGGTACCAGACGACCAAGTTCAGCAACCATAGCTTCCGGCTGATCAGCACCGGTAGCATTCAAACGATACTCTTCAAGCTGAAGACGACTCTGAAGGTCAAGTTTGCTTTGAGCATTAGCAGATAAAAGCAATGAGGCGGCAATAACCGCGATTAATGTGTAACAATGTTTCATAAAACCTTAGAAATATGATAATGTGTAAACTCAACAACAAATTTATATAACATTTTGCTACACCAATTAAATCCACAAATATTGTAACAGCATTGTAGCAATTTTTAACAATTAGAGCTATCATAAGTTATTCTTATATTAGGTAAGGTGGAAAGATTTCAATAAATTTGCAAAAACTAATCGTAACGACAATGAAAAAACTACTACTCCGAGCATCAATCGCTACTGTATGTCTAACAACCATATTTTCCACCGGTTGCACAGGCTACGGTTATAATAATTCCTCCGAATTAACCACCGACAGTATCTCATGGACCAAGACTGTCAACGAATATGATTGCAATGTCTTTATCTCCCTCACCGGCTACTATCCCACAGGTGGTAACCGTATGCTCGTAGACAGCATACGCGTTTGGATAGCTGATTGCTTGACAGAATTTGACCCTTCGGGCAATAAATATTCCACAGCAGATGTTCCGCAATACAATGGTAAAAAATTCCTTGCATTTGTAGGCGAACGTTTCGCCAAGATTGCTCAAACTGACTTCAAAGAATTTAAGAAAGAAAATATCTCTCTCAACTATGAATGGCAAGTACATTTCAATCCTGAATTCGTAAGCGACAGCGTGGTTACGTATCATCTTGACAGCTATCATTTTATAGGCGGAGCGCATGGCAACACCGATGACGCCTCCCAGAGTTTCATAGCTCGTACGGGACAACGCCTCACCTACACTAATATTTTTATTCCCGGCTATAAAGCTGAGTTGAAACCGCTGCTCGAAGCGGCCCTTTGGGAGCAATATTTCAAAGATGACTACGCTGATGAAGATACTGACGAACCTATTACACTCTATGATGTGCTTACCGTCTATCCGGGCGAATTACCGCCGCCCGCTACGGCACCGGCTTTTACAGCCGAAGGTATGGAATTCTCTTATCAAATCTATGAAATATCCAGCTACGCATCAGGGCAACCGAACTGCATTATCCCATACTCGGTAATCAAGCCTCTTCTTACCCCTGAAGCACAACGCCTTATACCGTCATCAGAAGAAGAGATATAACAAAAATCGAAAAAACAAAATAGTTAACGAAGGGTGTAGACCCAAGCGTCGGGGTGCATCTCTGCTATTGCCGGATTAGCATCTCGAAATGCATAAGCCGACTCAAGATCGTGCGTAGCAGCTACGTAGACGCGATAACGTCCATCGGCACACAGAACTTTCATATCCTTACCGTCGGCCGATTCTGCGATATAACGTTCAGCCTGACGCTGTGTAGCCCACGAAGCAACTATCAAAAAGCAATGATAGTCCTGCTCGTCATCAGCTACTGATTCTGAATCCACGTCCTGACGCTCTTCTGCCACACAAGTCATATCCGCAAGTGCGGTGTCAGAGACAGATGAATCAATAGTGACTATCTTGGGTTCGGATACCTTCGGCAATATTATAGAAGCCCGGTCAATGTGAACATCTTTGACCAACAAAGGTGTACTCGCCAAAAGAGCACCACATACAAGCGCACCCACCACAGCTGCATAACGTACAGTCTTCACAACCGATTTGCGCAATCTAATCATGGGCGTTACGGGCAGAACAACAGAATCATTATGTTCAGATTCAAGAGGTATCAAGTCAAGCGGACTGAATGATGCGAATGCAAAATTATCAACGGCATCAACCTCCGCTGGCTCGAATACAATGATATCATTCTGCTGAATGAGTGTGCCCACTCGAGGTATAGTAAACGAACCTGCAGACGCAAGGGTATCACGCAACAAATCCACCTCAAAAGCTACTGCCGCACGTGCCTGCTCAAACGATATATCCTCGCTGCGGGCTATGGACGAAGATAGTAATCCATCATCATGTACTATCGAAGCATTAAAGCTGACTTCGCGATACGGTGGAAGAAATCTCGTTCCGTCGGACGACAGACGCGCCTGATGAAAACGCACCACAAATGCTCCGATTGAAGGAATCACCACACATTCGTGATGAAGGAGCAGATACTGTATGTGTATGAAAATTCTATTCACGGATACAAAGATATGATTTTTTGCAGAGCTTTCACATATTCATTTTGTTAAAAATCCAGCTCAGCGAAATTTAGCCACAAGTTCTTCGACACTCTGCATGACTATAACCCGCTTACCATCAGGAGTAAAATTAGGTTGAGGAAGTGCAAGCAGACGCGTAATCAAATGCTCACGTTCAGGCGGCGAGAGTCGCTGACCTGCTTTTATGGCTACCGAACGCGCCATCGACAAAGCTATCATACGAGGCACTGAATCACCGGGTACCGCTGTCCCTTGTGCGGCATCTTCAATAATCTGCGAAAGCAATTCCACAGGATTAACACCGGAAGCCTTGGCCGGTACGGCATTAATACTCCATGACGAAGCATTCATCGGACAAATATCAAATCCTATGGCATGAAGTTCTCCTACCATATCGTCAAGAATTGCATTTTGTGACGGGGTTACAGCTATTGTCTCCGGGAAAAGCAACTGCTGGGCACCAAGATTACCATCAGCCAGCATCTGACAAAACTGCTCGAAGAGCACCTTGACATGAGCGCGATGCTGATCCACTACCATCAAGCCTGATGCCGAAGGACTTATGATATATGTGTTATTTATCTGAAGCGTAAAATTTTCATCAATTTGTACGGAAACCTCTACAGGCAACACATCTGTATCCGCCCGTTTTTCAATCTCCGACATAATATTCATCTTGCTGCCTACTGATTTACCCTCACTCTCCAGAGTATCACTATCGCCGATAAATCCGGCATAAAGTTTCTCCCAGTCATCAAATTTATGCGATGTCGATTTATAGCCGCCATTACCTCCATTTTTACCCGCGACTACTGAGACTACTGATTTATGCTGTTCAAACGGATTAAATCCCGCATCAATTTCCACCTGATGCCGTGCAGCAGGATTTGGATTAAAAACAGGGATTTCAGGAGCATCCTCATCGAAATTTATAGCCGGCCCGGCATTAAAACGCCCTAATGCCTCACGTACAGCCGCAGCAAGTATTTGCCAAATAGCCCCCTCGTTTTCAAACTTTATCTCATTTTTAGTAGGGTGAATATTTACATCAATACTTGCAGGGTCAACAGTAAAATTCAGGAAATAATTAGGTTGACGGTCAGCAGGCAACAGACGTTCATAACACTGCATCACTGCCTTATGAAAATAAGGGTGACGCATATGGCGACCATTGACCGTAAAATATTGCAATTGATTACGCCTGCGCGAAAACTCCGGCAAAGTGACATAACCGTCGATAGTCACCAACGATGTAGAAGCATTGACCGGCAATATCTGATGCTCAAGCGACTTGCCAAACACATCACATATACGCTGCTTAAACGATGAAGGCAGCAACTGAAACATCACCGTGTCATTATGAATCAATGTCATTTCCACCTCGGGATTTACCAAAGCCATACGCTCAAATTCATGCACTATATGGCTTAACTCCACGGCATCTTTCTTCAAAAATTTACGACGTACAGGCACATTGAAAAACAGATTTTTCACCATCATATTCGTGCCGGGCACACACACATCCGGTTCTTGACTTTCCACCTTCGACCCACTGATTTTCAATCGTGTACCCACACTCTGACCCGACATCATTGTGCGCAAATCAATCTCGGCAACAGCTGCTATCGAAGCCAATGCTTCGCCACGAAAACCCATTGTATGCAAAGCAAATAAATCAGCGGCATTTTCAATTTTCGAGGTTGCATGTCTCTCAAATGCCATACGCGCATCCGTATCACTCATTCCTTTACCATCATCGACCACCTGAATAAGCGTCCGGCCTGCATCTTTAATTATCACCTGCACCCGCTTAGCCCCGGCATCCACAGCATTCTCCACCAACTCCTTTACCACAGAAGCCGGTCGCTGAATCACTTCACCGGCAGCAATCTGGTTGGCCACCGAATCAGGCAGTAGACGAATTACATCACTCATAGATATGATACGATTTTCCGAATACAAAGATACTACCGCCAACCCACGATAACAAACTCTGTTATTGACACACAACGGACGCCCCTGTAAATAACTTGTCGATAACTTTTACGATTAAAAATATCCCCCAAACTATCGACTCTGAAAATCATCACTCGGCATTTACCGATTCAGGCCGGTCAGATTCCGTAACATCTTCCGGGCTATCCGATTCAGCAGATTCTGCTGTCGGCGACTCTGATTCAGAAGATATTACTTCCGGTTCAGTCGGCAAAATTGCTGGTTCAGTCGGCATAGAATCCTCCCCTGGAGCTACATCATCGCCAATCGTTGCGTTTTCAGGAAGCACTGCATCTCCCTCCAATAATGGCGCGACAGGCTCGGGCTCGGCCGGAGCATCAGGATGCGGACGCATTTTCTTCTTATCGGAAGGATTGAGTTGCTCAGGCGTGATAGCCGGTGCGGCAAGAATCAACTCTTCCATACCTTCAGGCACCATAAAGATATCGGCGGGCACAAGCGGACGCAAATCGCCATACCAACGGAATTTCGACAGAAAATAAGAATTACGCTTGGCAAGATATAGCGGTACAACTTTTGAATTAGTCTCAGGCCAAAAATTCACCCGGTCAACTTTCTTAGGCAGAAAATAAGCATCCATATAGCTGCTTTCCACATAAACGTATTTATTGTACGATGAATCATTTTCCTGGGGAAACATAAACAGTTCCACATTACCTGAGGCATACGCTCTGCGCAAAGTAGAATCGGCAAACCAAGCCGTTATATCCTTTCCCGTCATCTGATTATAGCAATCCTCGGCAATATGCTCGGCCACTATACCTCCATCGGGCAGACGAGCCCAGTCCACGGTAGAATCATTAAAATGCACGTAGATAAGCGGACCAAAAATCTGTCGCTGCCCGCTCCACACCACAGGATTGCGATACATAATCATCAGCGAATCACGTTCACGTACACTGAGCGAATCACATATACCCTGCAAATCGCTGCGAAAAAACCTCACTTTATGATACGCATTAGTAACCTTGGTACTGTCGGACAAATCCATATATGCGACTATACTGTCGCCATGAAGATAAAGAGTATCACCTTTAGAATATTCCTTTGCTACAGCACGCCCCGTGACAAACGAACTGTCGCGAGCCTCATCGTAATATCCATAAGCACCCTCCACACGACTCTGGCGCGCAGAGTCCGTGATAATGACATTACCAAAAGCCTCACCATATTGCAAGGACCGATTATAAAACAACGTATCGCCCGTGAGTGTATTTCCACGCTTTGCCACCACTGTAGAACGCGCATACAAATCGGCTTTCCCGGAATCCGTATTGTAAGTACCAAGCGATGAATAAATTGTACCGTCGGAGTTAATCACCCGGCTCGGGCTGACCAAATTAGCTATATGGGTATCCGTGTTATATTCAAGGGTATCGGTGTATATATATAAGGTATCATCAGGCCGATGCGACTCAAGACGCACATCGAGATAGAAAAAAGCATCCTTGGTCTGAGGATAATATTCGCCTATACGCGAATCAAGACGATTCTGCTTGTCAGTCAACGTACCACCTACCTCATAATAGCCGAAATCCTGAGCCAGATCATAGTTGAACACATCTGTTTCAAGCTGGACATCTCGATTAATAAGCCGTACTTTTTTACCCGGGTAAGCATACAATACAGCCACTTCATCAACTCCGTCATAATCAAGCTCATCAGCATAGACAAATAATGTGTCGCCCTGCTCCATGCGAACATTTCCATAAGCATCTACCGAGTTAATGGCATCATAAAAAAAGGCGCTGTCGCAATACATATACATACCTTCCTTGCGAAACTTCACATTACCGGTCAAGACCTGATACTGCTCTTCGGCTGGCACATCTACCTGCTCATTATAGTGAAGACGGTCGGCATGTTCAAGAAACACCTTATCTCGCTGCATACGGTCAGCCTCAGGCACCGTAGGACGAATTGCCGGACGCGACGGCTCACGTTTAACCTGAGCCAACGGGCGGTCAGCACTCAGAAGCACAGGCGCCACCACAAGCAATGCCAACATAAGGATAATAGCCGAACGCAATGCGCCGCAACTTTTCTTTTGAGTATCTTTTTTACTCATCAACAGCAAGTTATATCGCCTTTATTATTACTTCGCTTCCGACTTAATCCACCCTTTGTGTTCAAAATCGCAATTACGCCAGCCATCTTCGATACGCACATAAGTATCGGCTATCTTCTTTTCAAGCCACTTCTTGAGCAAATCCTCACGCAAAGCATTCTCATACATATCCTTGATTGTCTGATAATCATCTGAAATATTAGCTTTATGAGACTCTATGCGATTAGTCAATTTGACCATAGCGACAACCTCACGATTGAGCTTCGGATCTATCATGATAAACGGCTGCGACACTTCTCCCGGCTGCATATTGTTGACAACTTTTGCTACTTCCTGGGGCAACGCCGCCATTTCAAAACGCGGTGTGCCAGTCTGCGGATTGACCATTATACCACGGTTATTGCGCGTATCTTTATCCTGCGACACTACAGTAACTGCTTCTTCAAAACTGAATTTTTTATAATCGATCATGTCATGGCGAAGCGAATCAAGCCTGTTTACAGCATCAGTCAGATCGTTGGCCGACACTTTAGGCCGGAGCAAGATATGACGCGTATTAATACGGTCACCTCGCTTCTCTATAAGCTGAATAATATGATAACCATACTGACTTTCAACAATTTTCGACACTTTCTTAGGGTCATTGAGGTTAAACGCCACTGCCGCATACTCAGGATCAAGATGTGCACGTCCCATAAAACCGATTTCACCACCGCGAATAGCACTTTCCTTATCCTCGGAATAAAGTATGGCAAGAGTGGAAAACTCGCGCTTGCCCGAATTGACCTGCTCGGCAAAATCACGCAACCGCGCCTTCACATCTTCCACCTCCTGATGCGGCACCACAGGATTAAGAGTAAGTATCTGCACTTCCACCTGCGTGGGTATAAAAGGCACACTGTCCACAGGCAATTTATCAAAATACTTTCGCACATCGGAGGGCGTAGCCTTTACATTTTTAGTAAGGGACTGCTGCACGGCACGTATGCGATAGTTATTACGCACCATATCAGCCATCGACTCACGCATTTCCGGCATACTCTTGCGAAAATATTCTTCTACTTTTTCTTTCGAGCCAAGTTGCGACACATAGAAGTTCATGCGGGCGTCAACTTCGGAAAGCACCTGAGCGTCCGGCACTTTCACCGTGTCGAGTTCCGCCTGATGAAGATAAAGTTTCTCAATAGCAAGTCGCTCCGGGATAATGCAATAAGGGTCACCGTTAATCGCAATTTTCTCATACTGCATATTGCTGTATTGTTCTTCGATTTCCGATTTCCAGATAGGCTGGTCGCCTACCACCCAAGCCACTTCTTCGGCTATATTGTTTTGAGCTGAAGCAGCAAAAGCGGCAAGTGTATAAAGTCCTGTAAGAAGCAGTTTTCTGATTTTCACGATGTGAAGTTTTAATAGTAATTACTTTTTCGCTCAAAATTACTATTTTTCATTCACTTATCGCCTAATATCTATGTAAAAATAGACTAATTAAGCTATAATTTATCACAATAATGATAAATCAGCGCAATTTATCCAACACTGACTTGTTGACTTTAACCTTATATTTCGAGCGTAACTCTTTAATCCAGGCATCCTCAAGTTCCTGTTGATATTTACGGCTCACAGCACCTTTGGCATCAGTAGCTTTTTCAGGCTGATCTATAATCGCGCCGTCAAATGTCCGATATCCTTTCCAACGAGCCTTGATATCGGGTTTTGAACCACCGAACACAAGATAATCAACCACAGCATTATCTCCCTTAGCCACAATCACTTTCTCAATCTTAACATCATTAAGGAAGCGTTTACGTAACTCAGTGGCATAATCTTTTGGTTCAAATTTGTTTTCCAACAGATAGTTCTCCGCTGCCTGTGCGATAGAATCATCTTTGGCAGCAATGAGGTAACCGCGATAACGCGGACGATCCCACTTGAATAATTCACGATTCCGACGGAAACAATCTTCCAAACCGGCAGTATCGGTATTGGCCTTATTCCAAACACGCTCATTACTTATCTCACATAGCAAAATACCATCGCTATATTCATTGAACAAATAATTGTAGCGTGATGATGTGCGCGACAAATTATTGATATATGACTCTTTGGCCTTACCATATTTCAACGACCTTAAAGTCCTGTCAACTGCCAACGCAGCTGCCTCCTGTTCCAAATCACCCAAATGCTCCATAGACTCTACAAGCTGACGTGAGTTAACCACAGGCATACCCGCTTCAGTAAAGAGTGTAAACGGACTTTCTTTAAGGGCAGTACGCGAAGCCTCGTTAAGACCGCCATTAGCCTTTAGCATATCTTTCACCCGCATTACAGCAGCACTATCGGTCACAAAACCTTTTTGCTGCATATATCGGTCGAGACTCGACTCCACTGCAATATTGGCTCTATCGCCCTCCATCACAGCCTTCTTGAGCTTCTCTTTCATAGATTCATAACTACCCACCGGGCGTTTATCTTCACACAGAATGATATGATAACCGAAAGGTGATTTTACGGGCTCAGAAATCTCCCCAGGATTAAGAGCAAAAGCAGCGCGCTCAAACTGGGGCACCATACGGCCTACACCAAACCATGGAAGTTCTCCACCATTTTTTTTACCCGAAGGCTCATCAGTGAGATACGTCAATTCAGAAAAAGGCACACCATTCTTAATCAGATTATAGATTGAATCTATCTCCTGCTTGATCTGCTTCACCTCTTCGGTGTTTTTCTCCACAGTCATCTTCATGATATGACGCACCTTCACTTCCCCCGGATCAGGTCGGCGTTTTTCAGCTTTAAGAATCACCCAACCACCTTCAGAAGAACCTATTACAGGAGTTATTTCTCCATCGGCCGTTTCATAAAGAGCATCCTCTACAAATGCGGGAAATTTCCCTTGAAAGACAAATCCCAGATAACCGCCATTCTTTTTGGCACTGCGTTCTATAGAATATTCCTTAGCAAGCGTAGCAAAGTCAGCACCCTCCATAAGCAGAGCATGAATACTGTCAGCGAGAGCTCGTTTATTGCCCGGCAACGCTATACCGCGTGCTTCAATATCCACCAATTTATGAGCATACAGCAAATGACACAGGCTGTCATCAACCACACTGTCGCGCATATACGGAGCGGCGAGTTCCACACGAAATTGCTCAATATCCTTGCGGATATTAGGCAAGGTATCCATTTTTTCATCTATAGCTGCCCTCACCTTCAGTTTATAATTGATAAACATATCGACATATTCATCTAAACTGACAGGTTTTTCATGCTGTCCGGAATTTTTCTTATAGAGATATTCAAATTCACTCAGACGCACATCATTACCGTCAATATTCATCACCACGGGGTCTTTTGTTGCTCCCGACAAAGCTACCGGAATCAACAAACCGATGAAAGCGAGCGACAGTATAAACGAACGCATTTTCATATAACAATCAGTTATAAAGATTATCGATTGGAAGAGCTATAGTTAGGTGCTTCACTTGTGATAGCCACATCATGAGGGTGACTTTCAGCCACACCCGCATTGGTGATACGTGTAAATTTAGCATCATGCAGATGCTCTATATCGGCAGCTCCACAATAACCCATACCTGAACGTAGACCACCTATCATCTGATATACCACCTCATAAAGATTACCCTTATATGGCACACGAGCAGCTATACCCTCCGGTACGAGTTTCTTGACATCTGTCTCTCCAGCCTGGAAATAACGATCCTTAGATCCTTTTTCCATAGCCTCGAGCGAACCCATACCACGGTATGATTTATATTTACGTCCATTATATATTATGGTATCGCCGGGCGATTCTTCCACACCTGCGAGCATACCGCCAAGCATCACACAATAGGCACCGGCTGCAAGAGCCTTAACTATATCGCCAGAATAGCGGATACCGCCATCAGCAATCAAAGGCACACCGGTTCCTTTCAATGCTTTCGCCACATCATAGACTGCAGAAAGCTGAGGTACGCCTACGCCGGCTATGATACGGGTGGTACATATCGACCCGGGACCAATACCCACTTTAACACCATCTGCACCATTTTCCACAAGGTATCGTGCGGCCTCACCGGTAGCTATATTTCCTACTACCACATCTATATCGGGATATTTTTCTTTCACGGCACGAAGTACACTGACCACACCTTTGGAATGTCCGTGAGCAGTGTCTATAACTATGGCATCGGCGCCGGCAGCTACCAATGCATCGACACGCTGCATGGAATCGGCCGTCACACCCACTCCGGCAGCAACACGCAATCGGCCGAAAGCATCCTTGCAGGCATTGGGTTTATCCTTAGCTTTAGTTATATCTTTGTATGTCACCAAACCGATGAGCTTACCATCGGCATCCACTACCGGCAATTTCTCAATCTTATGCTCCTGAAGTATCTGAGCCGCTTCCTCAAGATCAGTCGACTGATTGGTTGTTACGAGGTTTTCCGAAGTCATCACCTCATCGACCGACCGCTGCAGATTGCGCTCAAAGCGCAAATCCCGGTTAGTGACTATACCCACCAACTTGCCTTCATCATCTACCACAGGGATACCACCTATATGATATTCTTCCATCATGCGAAGCGCATCGTTGACGGTACTGCCGCGCTTGATAGTCACAGGATCGTAAATCATACCATTTTCAGCTCGCTTGACAGCATGTACCTGACGAGCCTGTTCTTCAATACTCATATTCTTATGAATCACACCAATACCTCCTTCGCGCGCTATAGCTATAGCCATAGCGGCCTCCGTGACTGTATCCATAGCTGCTGACACTATAGGCACATTCAAAACTATGTTGCGTGAAAACTTGGTTTGGAGATTTACTTCCCTCGGAAGCACTTCGGAATAAGCCGGAATGAGCAAGACATCATCAAAAGTCAAGCCATCGATGGTTACTTTATCTGCAATAAACGACATAACGACAAATTGTGTTTGCTATAAATTTTATTGCACGCAAAGATACGAATATTTTGGGAATTTTTGAGACACAATTATTGGATTTTTCATCGCATCATAGTAATTTTGCGCATTATGTTACTGCTCTATCGCATCTACCTATGTCTGATAGCCATACCGCTGCTTACGGTATCGACTCTGCTTGCCGTGATTTTCACCGTAGCGGGTTGCACGTTATGCGGCGGACGCATATGGGGTTACTATCCTGCAAAATTCTGGGCTAAAACCATTTGCTGGCTCACATTTGTCAAAGTCACAATCAAAGGACGTGAAAACATATCACCTCGAACCGCATACGTATTTGTTGCCAACCACCAGGGTGCTTTCGATATCTTCAGCGTCTACGGCTATCTGCCACACAATTTTCGCTGGCTCATGAAGCAACCGTTACGCAAGATTCCTTTTGTAGGTTATGCTTGTGCCAAAGCTCATCATATTTTTGTTGACAATTCCACTCCTGCCGCCACGCACACCACATTAAAAAACGCCGAAAGCATTCTTGCCCGCGGACTTTCAGTAGTGGTTTTTCCCGAAGGCTCTCGCTCTCGTTCTGGCAAGATGCACCGATTCAAACGAGGAGCTTTCTTCCTTGCGAGTGAATTTGACCTGCCCGTAGTACCCATCACTATTGATGGCGCTTACGAGGTAATGCCTCGCGGAGCTAAATTACCTCATTGGGGACATATCACACTCACTATCCATCACCCCATAGTGTCTGAGCCCGGTAAGTTCGACACTCCCAAAGTGATGGAAGAATCCTACAAAGCTATTCACGACTCGCTGCCTGCCCGCTTGCAGTGATTAGACTCAACCTTACTTATCTTGTAAGCGTTATTACTATACGCGCCCGCTCCTCATTGCCATTTTGTCACTTTTAATATGTCAGTAGTGGAGTTTGGCACAATATATGCTGTATTAATATCAGAAACTACTTAAACATTTATAACCAAAATACATAAAACTATTATCATTATGAATATCAAACCATTGGCCGACAGAGTACTTATACTCCCCGCCCCCGCCGAAGAAGTAACAGTTTCAGGCATCATAATCCCCGACTCCGCTAAAGAAAAACCCCTCAAAGGTAAAGTCGTGGCAGTGGGTTGTGGCACTAAAGATGAAGAAATGACTCTCAAGCCCGAAGACACCGTAATATATGGCAAATATGCCGGTACGGAAATCGAACATGAAGGTACCACCTACCTAATTATGCGTCAAAGCGATGTACTCGCTGTAATAAGCTGATAATCATAACTACGAATTTCATATAGATCAACAACTATAATCACTCATACATAACATATTATGGCTAAAGAAATCAAATTTGAAATCAAAGCTCGCGAAGAACTCAAAAAAGGTGTCGACGCTCTTGCCGATGCCGTAAAAGTAACCCTTGGCCCAAAAGGTCGCAACGTTATTATTGAGAAAAAATTCGGAGCTCCCCATATTACCAAAGATGGTGTAAGTGTGGCTCGCGAAGTCGAACTCGAAGACCCCTTCCAGAACATGGGTGCCCAGCTGGTGAAAGAAGTAGCATCCAAGACAGGTGATGATGCCGGTGACGGCACCACCACTGCCACAGTCCTCGCTCAATCCATCATCAGCGTAGGTCTGAAAAACGTAGCTGCCGGTGCAAATCCCATGGATATCAAACGCGGTATCGACAAAGGTGTAGCAGCTGTAGTGGCTGGCATCAAGGAAATGGCTCAGGAAGTAGGCGATGACTTCAAGAAGATTGAAGATGTAGCCCGCATTTCAGCTAACAACGACGAAGCTATAGGCTCGCTCATAGCTGAAGCCATGAAGAAAGTGAAAAAAGAAGGTGTGATTACCGTAGATGAAGCCAAAGGTACTGAAACCACTGTAGATATCGTAGAAGGTATGCAGTTTGACCGCGGATATATCTCACCCTACTTCATCACTAATCCCGACAAGATGGAATGCGAGATGGATTCTCCCTACGTACTTCTCTACGACAAGAAGATTTCCAACCTCAAAGACCTTCTGCCCATGCTTGAAGCATCTGCACAAAGCGGTCGTCCTCTTTTGATTATCGCTGAAGATGTAGAACAGGAAGCTCTTGCCACTCTTGTTGTCAACCGTCTGCGTGGTTCACTTAAAATCTGCGCCGTAAAAGCTCCCGGTTTCGGTGACCGCCGCAAAGAAATGCTTGAAGACATCGCGGTACTCACAGGTGGCGTAGTTATCTCTGAAGAAAAAGGTATGAAACTTGAAACCGCTACAGTGGATATGCTCGGTCGCGCAGAAAAAATCACCGTCAACAAAGAAAACACCACTATAATCAATGGTGCCGGTGCTAAGGCAGCCATCGACGCTCGTGTAGCTCAGATTAAAGCTCTCATTCAAAATACGACAAGCGACTACGACCGCGAAAAACTTCAGGAACGTCTTGCCAAACTGGCTGGTGGCGTAGCAGTGCTTCATGTAGGTGCTCCCTCCGAAGTAGAAATGAAAGAGAAAAAAGACCGTGTTGACGACGCCCTTTCAGCTACACGTGCAGCAATCGCTGAAGGCATTGTCCCCGGTGGTGGCGTAGCTTATATCCGCTGCATCAGTGCTCTCGAAAATCTCAAAGGCGATAACGATGATGAAACCACAGGTATACTCATCGTACGTCGCGCCATCGAAGAACCGCTTCGTCAGATTGTTGCCAATGCCGGAGTAGAAGGTGCCGTTGTGGTACAGAAAGTGAAAGAAGGCAAAGGTGACTTCGGCTACAATGCCCGCACCGACACATACGAAAACCTCATGGCTGCCGGTGTAATCGATCCTGCCAAAGTAGCTCGTGTAGCTCTTGAAAACGCAGCTTCCATTGCCGGTATGTTCCTTACCACTGAATGCGTCATCGCCGAGAAGAAAGATGAAAATCCGGCTCCTGCTGCCGCTCCCGGCATGGGCGGAATGGGTGGCATGGGTGGCATGATGTAAGCCATACACGCATAGACATTAAAATATATCCACACACGAGGCGGTGTACCAAAAGTACATCGCCTCTTTTTATAGGTAATTATAAAAACACGTTGCTCGAGCTGCAGCAACATCTATCCCGGAACCACACTTATTGTAATATTTTAAGCCCAATCCATATTACTATTCATATTCCATTACCGCTAATTTCAGCAGTATCGCCACTCACTACAAGCTAAAGTTCCATCTATGATACAAAGAGAGAGGCCACTTCCGTAGCCTCTCTCTCATTTATAAAGTATGTGATATAAATCAATCGGGAATCACAGTAAATTTGGGCAAATTATTCTTAACATTATAGTCAGACTGAAGGATACCGTTAAGAAGGCCCTGGTTAACCAATGCATTAAGACCAAACATATTGCTGTAAGTAGTACCATCCTGATTGTAATCAAAAGGACGGACGGGGTCAGTAATTTCTACCACACGGAACACTACCACTCCGTTTTCATCAGCCATCGGACCTACCATAGTTCCTTTCTTTGTTGCGGCAGCGGCAGCAAGAGCCTTAGCACCAAGATAAGGATTAGGCTGAACGAAATTGACTGTAACAGTAGAAGGATCAGCCGATACGAGCTGAGCATAACCGGCTACATCTGTAGCCTTACCGGCAAGTTCATCTACGATAGCCTTGGCTTTCTTCTCATTGCGGAGTTTAGCTTCGATTTTAGCGCGAACGCTGGGGTCAGTAGCAGGCAGATAATCATCATAGATATCGTTAACAGCAGCTACAATATAGTGACCGGTCTGTTCATCACCGAAGATGTTTGAAACCTTACCCTTGTCAGCATTCATAGCCCAATAAATCAGTGTCTGCGAATCAGGAAGACCATTGATTTGCGGTGTCCCTACACTTACACGGGCTGAGGGAGCTACAAAACCGGCGGCTGTGGCATTCTGCGCGAAGGCCTCAGCATTGTTGTTGGCATAGATATATTCTTGCAGACGGTCTTGCAGGCCGAAAATAGTCTTTTCCGAAGGACGTACGGTAGTAGAAACTACAGCGAGGTCTACCACAGGCTGAGCAGCTTTACGCGAAGTAACACGCATCAGTGTTGCCGGCACATTACCTGCCTGGTTGAGCGAATCAGCAACGAAAGCCACACCTACAGGCGATGTCTGAAGTGATGACCGGATAGCATCAAACTGAGCGGCATGAGCCGACACCCACATATTATCGTTGATACCTGCTACTCCATTGAGCGCTTTGAGTCCTTCAACATCGGCACCCGATGACATTGCTGTGAGTACACTGTCGACAGTAGCGGGAGTACCAACTACGGCTACCATATCCACACATACTGAGTCGATTGCATTCTCACGAGAGAAGAGCTTGCCAATTACGTAGTTATTATTATAGCTGGAAATTACGGCGGCTGAACCGACAGCTGCTGTGTCAGCAAACTGGCGAACCGACATATCTCTAATATTAGCTACGGGTGAATACATACGGTCGTAAACGAAAGCCGTACGTTCTGCCAGACAATCAAGACTTGACGAAGCGTTGAGGTCAGCCACGGTCTCTTCCACCATAGTTTTTGCTGCAGCCAAATCCTCCTCTGAAGGACGGATATCAAGATTAATATAGGTAATCGTACGAACCTCTTCAGGGATAGAATATTGCGAGCGATTAGCTTTCCATTCATTCTTGATTTCCTCATCGCTTACATTAAACCGCTCATCAGCATTAGACATTGTAGAATAAGGCTTAACCACATATTCTACAGTGTATGTGGTATTGATATCCGAATAAGCGGCCTTGGCATCAAGTTCATTTGCCACAAGTGTTCCGCCAAGCAAGCCCATAAATTTGCGGGCAAGCATATCTTGAGATACCTGATTTTCAAACGCTATCCACAAATTTTTATAGTTAGCGGCTTCTTCTGCACTAAGCTGATATTGGGCAGGATTATCCACAATATCATAGAACTGTTCTACATCAAACTGCAGACCCATCTGACGCAGCATATAATTGGCATAGTCTTTACCGACACCAAGCATTACATCTGAAAGTTCCTGATTAGTAACTTTCAAACCAAGCTTGTCGTAGGCTTGCTGTGAAAGCTGCTCGGCCATCATGGCTGAAAGCATCTGATTTTGCACCAATGCATTATCAACGTTACCACGAGCAGATGCCTGACGAGAATAGTCGTTCACACGATTGTTCAACTGATTGATCTCCACTTCCACGCCGTTAACTTTTGCGGCAGTTGAGCCCGGACCAAATAGCGAACGAGAAGAATTGAAGAAGTCACCGATGATGAACGCCAGAAGTGCCACACCGATGATAATTAACAAAAGCACAGATTTGCTTCTGATTTTCTCTAAGGTTGCCATTTAATTAATGTGTTTATATCTGTTTATAATTTTATTCAATAAGCGCACAAAGATACTATATTTTCGCGGTGAAACAAAATTTTATTTCATTCATCACCACTTTACACGATTTATATGCCGA